>JAXIUI010000021.1:0-33615 GCA_034680725.1 Polynucleobacter sp. | reverse complement strand
CCCAGTAATACATAGGTAGCGATGCGCCCTAAGTGCATGATGAGTTGCAAATAAAAGAGTTGGGTCTTGCTTTGCAAAGGAATAATCACTGGCGTCTGACGATCTGATTGCCGCTCAATAGCCGCCGCAATACCCCCACACATCAGTGCGCAGTGCCAGCCACTGACTAAGGCGCCCAAGAAAACGGCTAGCAACAGACTAGTGGTTAACATTTCTAGCCAATAAGGGTAAAGGTATGCAAATATCGCTCATATCCTAGTAGAATAAACTGGTCTGATAACTTGATCCAATATGAATTACACCAGCTCGGATGCCCCTAGTAGCAAATGCTCAGTCTGTGTAGTGGGTCAGTTTTGCCTACCAGTAGGGATCAGCTCAAGTGATATTGCAAAGATTGATACTCTGGTCAAAGATCGAGTCCGCCTTCATAAGGGAGAGACTCTCTATCGCCATGGTGATCCCTTAAGTGCCGTCTACAGTGTACGTTTTGGTACCCTCAAGACGGAATACGGCCTAGAAGATGGTCGGCAACAAGTCATTGGCTTTCACTTGCCTGGAGAGATTTTAGGTCTTGATGGCATTGGGGATGGCCATTACCAATCTGCAGCGATTGCACTTGAAGAGAGTGAAGTGTGCATTATTCGCTACAGTGCTTTTGAAGATTTAGCGCGCCAGATTCCAGTGCTACAACAACAGTTTCATCGCATTCTGAGTAGAGAGTTAACACAAGATCAGCGCCATTTACTCTCCTTAGGTAGTTTACGTGCCGAAGAGCGCCTAGCCACTTTCCTACTCAACCTCTCGCGACGACTTGCGGCACGAGGATATCAAGATAATGAATTTGATTTAAGGATGAGCCGCGAAGAAATTGGTAGCTATCTTGGCATTCAAATCGAGACTGTGAGTCGCATGCTGTCACGTTTTTCTGAATCAGGCTTGATTCAAATTAAACAAAGGCATATCAAGCTAATTGATGTCAATGGTCTTTATGAATTGGCTGGCATGCCAAACCCAGATCGCAGCATAGCCATTGGGCAAGTCACTGCTTAAGCAATCTAAAGCAAGCCCTGATCGGGGTCCTTGGATGTATCGGCACTAATACCAGGAAGAATATAAGCCGTTAAAGCGCTTGAAATTGAGCAGAAGATCCAGATGATGAAAAATCCAATAGTGTAAATTCCCTCATCGGAAATATTCGGGTGATGACCGAAGAAGAGCAACTCGGAGGGATGTATGATGCTAAAAAATAGACCCTCGGCCAGAATAGAGACCAAAAAAGAAGGCCACATAATCCAGATAAAGAGGCGGTATTTCATTTCGTAGCCTGCTCTACTCTGATCTGCTCAACCTTTAAACCACGCTTGACCACGCCATCGCGCACCGGTTTATCGACATATAAAGTGACAGCTAGATAAATGGTAATGATGCAGCCAACGGCTGCGACTGCAGGCCCGCTAATTAAGAGCCAGGGCCATAATTGCTTGAACCAAGGTTTGCTAGTGTGCTGGTCAGACATATTCATATCCTCTTTACTCTACTGTATATCTTAGCGGGGAATAATAAAGCTCGATTTTTCATCACGTTTTCTAGTAATCAATTCATTGCCAGATAACTCTTGTGCCACCACATCAAAGTGAATTGGATAATTTCCAGGATCATTGACTCCAGTGCTTGTACTAACTTTAATTGGCATCAGTAAATTACTGGCTGGACCTACTTCAATTTCAGTAATCAGCTGGCCACGAGAATCTAAGATCCGCAAGTCTTCCAAGCCTGTAGCCTTCACTTGTACATTCATATTATTTTCAGAGGCATTCATGATCTGAATGCGATAAATATTTTCGATGCGAACTCCGTCAACTTCACGGGCAAGAGCGCCGCGATCTCTCATCACATCAACACGCAATGGATTTCTGGTTACAAGAGAAATCAAGAATACGCTCGTTAAAACTATAAGTAATGCCGCGTAAATCAATACACGGGGACGCAAAATATGCTTGATTGCACTTTGATTCGATTCTCTATCCTCGATGGCACGTTCCGTGGTGTAGCGAATCAATCCCTTTGGATAGTCCACTTTCTCCATCACTTGGTCGCAAGCATCAATACAGGCACCACAACCAATACACATATATTGCAAGCCATCCCGAATATCAATTCCGGTTGGGCAAACCTGAACACAAATACTGCAATCAACACAGTCACCAAGACCTAAGGAAGCTTGATCAGCCGCTTTATTACGACTACCCCTTGGCTCACCACGAACCTTATCGTAAGTGACGAGGAAGGTATCTTTATCCACCATCACGCTTTGGAAGCGGGCATAAGGGCACATGTATTTGCAGACTTGCTCACGCATAAAGCCAGCATTACCCCAAGTTGCAAAGCTATAAAAGCATAGCCAGAATGTCTGCCAAGGCCCTAATGATAGGTGAATCAAGGCCGAACCCAAAGTGGTAATCGGAGTGAAATACCCAATGAAGGTAAAGCCGGTCCAAAATGCAATGAGCAGCCACAGAAAATGCTTCGTGATTTTGAGGCGCCATTTGCGGAAACTCCAAGGCCACTCTTCCCCATCTAAGCGAATGCGCGCGAATCGGTCACCCTCAACCTTGCGTTCGATCCACATAAAAATTTCGGTATAGACCGTTTGTGGGCAGGCGTAACCACAAAATAAGCGCCCCGCAATTGCTGTAAATAGAAAAAGGGCTAGCGCAGAGAGGATCAACAGCAATGTGAGGTAGATCACATCTTGTGGCCATAAAACAATGCCAAAGATATAAAACTTGCGCGCAACCAAATCAAACAGGACCGCTTGTCGGTCATTCCAATTTATCCAAGGAAGACCATAAAAGAGTAACTGAGTAGCGAATACGAGTATGAAACGCCAGCGGGCAAAAAGTCCGCTTACAGATCGTGGATAAATTTTTCGCCGGACCTCATAAAGAGATTCCTCAATGACATCAATGGGAATTGGCTTCCCAATCGGCGAATGATCGATCACTGCTGCTTGGCCCCATTAGATTTATTGTTGGACAAACCCCAAACGTAGGCTGTCAAGAGATGGATTTTCTCTGGGCTTAAGACTTTATCTTGTGCAGGCATCATTCCCATACGGCCTTTTGTTACCGTCTCCACAATCGCCGCCTCAGAAGCCCCATAGAGCCACGTCTTATCCGTTAAGTTAGGTGCGCCCAAGACAATATTACCTTTGCCATCTGCGCCATGACATGCAGCACAATTAGTCTTGTATACATCAGCGCCGCGAGCTGCCTTTAGATCATCAGACGGTAGGCCCGACAAACTTCTAACATAGTTAGCGACATCAACAATTTGCTTGCTATCTAACTGTGGAAATGGAGGCATTACACCAGCACGTCCATTGATTAAAGTAGTTTTGATATTTTCAGGAGAGCCGCCGTATAACCAGTCGCCATCCGTCAAATTCGGGAAACCTTTTGCACCACCCGCATCAGAACCATGGCACTGCGCGCAAGAATTTAAAAATAAACGCTGGCCCATTTCGAGAGCCTTTGGATCTGCAGCAACTTGCTCAACATCCATCTTCACATACTTAGCATAGACCGGCTTTAGCTCTTCATTGGCATCTGTCATTGAACTCATGAGAGCGCCATCAGTGGTATAGCCGAGTACACCAGGAAAAGATCCTAAGCCAGGAAATAAGACCAAATACGCTAAAGCAAAGATGCAGAATATTAAATACATCCAAGCCCACCAACGTGGCAAAGGATTATTCAGCTCACGTAAATTCTCATCCCAAACGTGGCCAGTGTCAGCTACTGCACCATCTGGTGTATGAATCACTTTAGCCTTGCGCTGTGAGGCTAGTAACCAAATACACCAAACAATACCTACCAATGAAACGAGTGCAATGTAATCACTCCAAGCACCACTAAAAAAATCACTCATGATTTATCCTTGCTAAATTCATCTGGAAGATCAAATGGAAGTTCGGCAGATTCTTCATTAGCCTTCTTTCTACCAGGAGACCAAGCCCACCAAACAATTCCAATAAAAACAACAAGTCCAATGACTGTTGAAAATGCGGAGAGATAAGGGGCAATCTGTTCCATTTGATTTATATAGTCTTAATTAATATTTGCGCTTACTTTGCCACTACTTCATCTACGGTGATGTAACGACGTGAGATGCCCAATCCCTGAAGGTAGGCAATCAAAGCATCCTCTTCAGTTTTACCTTCTAACTCCTTGGGTGCATTAGCAATCATTTCATCGGTGTATGGAATACCTAAACGACGCATTGCAAGCATATGAGACTGAATAGATGAGGTCTCAGCAGCATTTTTTGCCAACCATGGGTAGCCAGGCATATTGGACTCAGGAACTACGTCACGTGGGTTGCGCAAATGAATGCGATGCCAATCATCAGAGTAACGTGCTCCTACTCGAGCCAAATCCGGACCAGTACGCTTGCTACCCCATAAGAATGGACGATCATATACAGACTCACCAGCCAAAGAGTAGGGACCATAGCGCTCCACTTCCGAGCGAAGAGTGCGAATCTGCTGAGAATGGCAACCAACACAACCCTCGCGCTGATATACATCCCTGCCTGCTAAACGCAAGGCAGTGTATGGCTCAATACCAGGACTAGGCTCAGTAGTGGTGTGCTGAAAGAATAAAGGTACGATTTGCACCAAACCAGCAATAGATACCACCAAGATCGTAGCAATAATTAACCAGCCAACATTCTTCTCAAGCGTTCCATGGGAAAAGAATTTATTTTCACTAGACATTTTCTTCTCCTTTTAATGCTCAGCCACGGCCATTGGAATTGGCGCATTGACAAAAGTTTTACCCTGAACTGTTTTGAAGACGTTATAAGCCATCAAGAACATTCCGCTTAAGTAGCAAATACCGCCTAACAAACGAATCACATAGAAAGGATATGTCGCTTTCACTGACTCAACGAAGCTATAGGTTAAGGTGCCGTCGGCCTCGAACGCTCTCCACATTAAACCTTGCATTACCCCAGCAATCCACATTGCAGCGATATAGAGAACAACACCAATCGTGGCGATCCAGAAATGCAATTCAATCCAACGCACGTTGTACATTTCTTTTTGACCTACTAAACGTGGAATGAGATAGTACAGTGAGCCGATCGTAATCATCGCAACCCAACCTAAGGCGCCAGAGTGTACATGGCCAATAGTCCAGTCGGTGTAATGTGACAAGCTATTCACAGTCTTAATGGACATCATGGAACCTTCAAAGGTAGACATCCCGTAGAAAGAAAGTGCTACGACTAAGAATTTCAGAATTGGATCTTGTCGTAATTTGTACCAAGCGCCTGACAAAGTCATAATTCCGTTAATCATGCCGCCCCAAGATGGCGCCAACAAAATCAAAGAGAACACAGTGCCTAACGATTGGGTCCAATCAGGCAATGAAGTATGTTGCAAGTGGTGCGGACCTGCCCACATATAAGTAAAGTTCAAAGCCCAAAAGTGGACGATCGACAAACGATAGGAATAAATTGGGCGATCCGCTTGCTTTGGGATGAAGTAATACATCATTCCCAAGAAGCTTGTAGTCAAGAAAAAGCCAACTGCATTATGGCCATACCACCACTGCACCATCGCATCTTGTACACCTGCATAAGCAGAATAGGATTTCCAAAACGTTGCTGGCATTTCAAGGTTATTGAAAATATGCAAAATAGCAATCGTCAAGATGTATGCGCCGAAGAACCAGTTTGATACATAAATATGTTTTGTCTTACGCTTCATGATGGTGCCAAAGAACACCACTGCATAAGCAACCCAAACCACAGTAATCAGGACGTCAATGGGCCACTCTAATTCGGCGTACTCTTTAGAAGTGGAATATCCCAAGGGTAAAGTAATTGCAGCTAAAACAATCACAAGCTGCCAACCCCAAAACGTAAATGCCGCCAATTTGTCACAAAACAGACGAGCTTGACTAGTGCGCTGCACAATGTAATAGGAGGTTGCGAATAAGGCTGAACCACCGAAAGCAAAAATCACGGCATTGGTATGCAGTGGACGCAGGCGACCGTAACTTAACCAAGGGATATTTAAAGTGATATCTGGCCAGATCAGCTGAGCAGCAAGGACTACCCCAACTAACATACCTACAATTCCCCAAAGTACAGTGACAATGGCAAACTGACTGACCACCTTGTAATTAAAGGTATCTTGATTGTTCCCCACGGTAAGTCCCATGGTCTCTCCTTTTTGATAACCAAACAGCGACAGAATTCAAATTAACTCGGTTAATTATCGAAGTAAGGTCAAAGGGGTGTTTTGATCTACATCAAAAAGGATGGGTGCAATTGCCCCACCGATCTCCACTTTAGAAAGTTGAGCTTTTCATAAGTTATTGAAATATATTATTTTTATTGAGAGTGTTTACTAACATTTTCAGACTTTGGGGTGTCATCATCCATCAAGATTGCCTCTCCAGGACCCTCCAAGTCATCAAATTGACCTGCTTTGACTGACCAATACAAAATCCAGGCCAATAGACCAACCAAAATGAGCGATATCGGTATTAAAAGATATAAGGTCTCCATCTTTCTAGTCTAGGCCTTTCTGAGACGCCAGGCATTTAATGTAACTGCCAAGGAAGATAAAGACATGCCAATTCCAGCAACCCAGGGATTTACCCAACCCATCATTGCTACTGGAATGGCTAATAAGTTGTAAATAAGCGCCCAAATCATATTTTCCTTAATAATCAACTGGGTCTTATCGGCCAATAACAAGGCTTTTGCCAAAGGATTGAGAGAGCTCGAGGTCAAAATGGCATCTGCTCCCGCACTAGCCAAGGGGGCGCCCGCCCCTACAGCCACCGAAACGTCTGCTCGCGCCAATAAAGGAGCATCGTTAATGCCATCCCCAATCGCCCAGACAAAACGACCTTTTTGTTGCAAGTCTTCGATGTAATGATATTTATCCTCTGGGGAGCATCCACCTCGAAAAACTGCAATACCCATTGTCTGAGCCCACCAGGCAACTGTCGCTGGATCATCACCAGAAACGAGATGCACAGTGATTTTCCTGGTTTTGGCAGCAGACAATAAGCTCTCCAAACCATTTCTGGGAGTATCTAAGAAAATAAAGCTTGCTATTAAACCTTGGTTATCGGCCAAGTGCACTTGGCCATACTGTCCAGCATTTGCATCTTGAATGCTTTGTGAAACCCCAAGCCAGTTAGCGCTTCCCAAGCGATAGGCGCCTGAACTTAAGCCCTTGCCTAATTGATTTGAAATAGGCTCCACGAGTTCGTGGGCGGCAATATTTTCACATTCGGCCGCACGCAGCAAAGATAATGCTAAAGGATGCTTTTGCCCTGCCTCCATTGCTGCCGCTAAACCCAGCACCTTTTCTCGAGAAAATCCTGATCGAGTAATGCGAATTTCTGTCAGCTCGGGCTGACCAATTGTCAGAGTGCCTGTTTTATCTAAGACCAAATCAGTTGCTTTTACTAGACCCTCTAAGACATGGCCGCGCACAATCAATAAACCTAACTTGGTTACCGCGCCTTGAGCGGCTGCCATCGCTGTCGGCACGGCTAAAGATAAAGCACATGGGCAACTCGCAACCAATACCGAAACCAATACCGTCCAAGCTCTGGCGGGATCTACATACCACCAAATAGCAGAAGATAGAAAGGCTACAACTAACAAGAAACCTACAAAGTAGCCCGCCCACTTCTCAGCAAGACTAACCATTAAAGGCTTGGCTTGTAATGCTTGGTCTAATAAAGAGGCGATACCGGCAATTCGCGTCGATTGACCAACCGCTTCTATTCTCATCAGAAATGGATTGAGAATATTATGCGTCCCCGCATAAAGTCGATCGCCTACTTTTTTATCTACCGGCTTAGACTCACCAGTCAAAAGAGACTCATCTAATGCGCTGCCATATTCAATCAAGACGCCATCGGCTGGTACAACATCCCCTGGAGGAACCCGTAATATCTCGCCAGGATTGCAGTTCACTACTGGCACGATCTCAACTCGCTCTGAAGATGGGTAATCAAGCACACGTTCACACGTTGCTGGTAATTGTTTTGCCAAAGCCTCGGCACCACCTTGGGCATCTTGCCTCGCCAATAGCTCCACATAGCGAGCAGCCAAAATAAAGGCAACGAACATCGTAATAGAATCAAAATAGCCTTCACCAGATCCCATGACTAAATTAATGGTGCCAGCTGAAAATGCCAGCGCTAAAGCGAGGGCAATGGGAACATCCATTCCCAACATCCGGGTTTGACGAAAGGACACTATGCTGCGCCATGCAGCCTGAAAAATCGGCCCTGCAGAGTACACCATGACTGGCACTGTCAAGACCCAACTAGTCCAGCCCAATAGCAAGTCATACTCAACAGTGATATCGCTATTACCCACATAACTTGGCCATGCATACATCATGACTTGCATCATGCCAAGCATCGCCACACCTAATCTCGTCAGCAATTGACGACGCTCTTTTTTTGATTTCTCAATTGACAAAGATGGTTCAAAAGGCCAAGCCTCATAACCAATTCTTTCAACCTCAAAGAGTAAACGGGCTAAGCTGGTTTGCTCTGGAGCAAATTCAGCTTTGACTTTTTGACTAACATAATTAATTTGCACATCTTTAACGCCAGGTATCCGGCGTAAGTGTTGCTCGCATAACCAAACACAAGCGGCACAGCGAATCTTTTCCAGACGTAAGGTGGTTTCTAAATGACCTTCTTCACCACTAGGGCGGGTATAACGCCCTAGTAAAGAGGGATCATCATAAGGAGCAAGACTTTCAGGAATGTCATTTGATGTTAAATAAGCAGCAGGCTTATCACTTGATTGTGCTCGGCGCGCATAGAAAACCTCTAGACCTTCTCCATGAATAGTTTGCGCAATTGCCATGCAACCAGCACAACAAAATTGACGGGTCTCACCACTCAGAACAAGTTCATGAGAATCACTTGGCAATATGAAACTGCCACAGTGATAGCAGCTATTCGTTTTGAGATGGCTATTTGAGCTTGAACTCATCTATGGCCACTACCGTGATGATTTATACGCCCAGCCTCGGCGACGCTCATAGATAACAAAGAGGATGCCCCAAATCACTATTGCAGCATAAGCCCATACCCAAGAAACTTGCATCTCACGCGAGCCCGTCAGGTCCAAGACATAACCGAAGATTGCTGGGCCCAATAGACCTCCGCCAAAACCCATTAAGGAGTGCAAGCCCATTGCCGCTCCCTTGATATTTTCTTGCGCACTGATCACTAAGCCCGCGGTCAAAGTGGCTGAATCAGCCATAATAAAGATCGTATGGCCAATTGCCAAAACAATGATCAGCCACCAAGACTGTCCTGTTGATAGAGCCAAAGCAAGCCCAAAAAGAGCGCTCGTAATCATCACAAAAAATATCCAGTTTTGACGGCCAACCTTTAGCGCAACTTCATTACCCAAAATAGAAGCAGGCACTCCAAAGAAGTTAATTAAACCAGCCAATGTTGTTGCCATTAACCAAAAAGGCTCTCCCGAAACTACAGCACAAAATCCAAAAAATGCCACGATCCAGCTGCGCGATGCAAATAATTCGATCGAGTGCGCGGTATAGCCAAAAATAAATCCAGAGGCTGTTTTATCTTGCAAGACTAGGCGCCACTTATCGACTGGAAAAATATCCCGCAAGCGAATACGCATAGGTCCATGCCATTTCTCATGCGCTAAAGCAGGAATAAATATCAACACAATCATCAGCGCTGTAAACGGTCCCAAGGCAATGAACGCAAAAACATAACGCCAACCTAAGGCACTTAAAATCCAGCCAGAGCATAAATAGGAAAAGCCAGTACCAATCCCAAAAAAGGCGGTGTAAAAAGCAATGTGCCTAGTGAGCTCACCAGTCTTAATCCGATCAGATAAGATTTTTAATCCTGGCATATAGGTTCCCGCTAAGCCGGCACCATTTAAAGCCATAAAGATCAAAGCCGTCCAGAAGTTATAGGCAAAAAGACCCATACCTAAAAGTCCAAAACTAGCTGATAGACCGCCAGCAATATAGACCTTCTTAGCATCTACGCGATCAGTCAGTGCAGTTGCCAGAGGTACAGTCAACATGTAACCAAAGAAAAAAGCACTGGCAATTAAGCCGGATTGCAAATTACTTAGGAGCCACTCATCCTGTAAGGTAGTTAATACCACGGCATAGCAGGCAAACCCCAGCAGTGCGCAGGTTTGCGCCATGAGCATGAGCGGTGTATAGCTAGTAGGTTTAAAACGCATAGGAGCTTAGCCAATTCGATAAGCCATTCTACTCGCCTATGACCGCTCAGAAGACTTACTGTTGACTACGCGTGGGTGAATCCTGAAATCCACTAGACCTGTAGGTCAGAACCAAGGTATCTCGATACCCATAAGATCCAATTGGCTGTATTGGAGTAGATTCATGAATCATGCTTTCATCATTCATGAGCAACAATGACCAAGGTTCAGATAAGGTAAATCGCAAACCTGCAGATCCATTCGCCTCAAAAATACGAGTCTCACCACCCTTGATGCCAACGCGGTTCAATAAAAAAACCGCTACAAAGTCGACGCCATCACGGTGTGCGCCTTCAGGAGTGGGCCTCCCAATACCATCAGTCGTATCAATTCGAAACTGATGCGCCTCTACAAACCATGTTTTCACTGGCTTGAGCCCACTCAAAAGTCGAGCAAGACCCAAAAACAGAGATTGCCAAGCTGGACTACTGGCCAAGGCATCTTGGGAAGGCTCAAACCACCGCTCAATACCGCCATGCAGGGCGTTGTAATCAACGGATTGCCAATGTGCTCGGTGAGGAACCATGCTTAAATTTTCATGTTCAATCGCATAACTAGAATGCCTTCTAAACCGGTACCTCCCACCATCTTTTAAATAGGGGTCCCTGGGTAAGTCATCCCAAAACGGCGTGAGATTTAATAATTGCCCTAGTGGCACTCCAGCAATTTGCGCAACATCTTGCGCCGAAATAATGGCAAAACCTTTTTCCTTTAAGGATTGCGTCAACTCACTAGCGGGAGTAAGGGATGGAGTTAGGCCTGGAAGCGTCATTCAATGATTTTAGGCTAAGAGTGGGCGGAGCGATCAACTGAATTTAAGCGTCCACGCACCTCACCCACATGACCCTTTAAGTCATAAAGGTCTTTTGTATCTAGCAGTGAAACTTTGATTTTATTGACTCTTTGCTCAATCTCACCCAAGTCCTTGTAGTTTTTTTCCTTAAGCTCTGGATTCATTGCATTTTTCTCAATCACCTTGAGCTCTTCATATATCTGAGAGAACTTTAAGCGCAGTAACAAATTTTTTGCTGCTGGAATATACGTTAATAAGGGGATCAAGATTACCAATAAAGGAATCACAATCTTGGCAAATCGACCGATCCATACTGCAGTCCAAAACGGCAGGTGGCGATGCAATAAAGATGGGCCATCTTTTAAATAGATTTCGGCGTCGACATGCAAGGGAAAATCCAGCCCCACTCCTGATGGAAATTCTCCTGGCTTTTGTAGGTGGGTGTATGACTTCAAAACATCGTAGGTATCCCCTAGCAGCAGGGTTACCAAAGCGGGACTAATATGTGTTTTACCAACTAAAGTAGCAGTCGCTGCAAGCACTTGGATATTCTGTCTGGGTACATCATGCTCAATACTCACTATACCGCGGGGTACAGTTACTTTCGAAAGATAAGGAAATACATTGGTATAAGCATCTGCCTGCTCAAAACTCATTAAACGAATGCCTGGGGTTTCATAAAAGTTTTTCAAAATAGGTGCCTCTGGGGCGCTGACTAAAAAGACTGCATCTAACTCCCCTTTTCTAAATTTCTCTAAGGCCTCTATTGGCTTGAGCGTCTCAGTAATGAGGTCACCGCCTTTAAAACCAGTCGCCTTTAGCAATTCAGAGCCAAGGATAAATGTGCCGCTACCTTCATTACCAATAGAGACGCGCTTACCTTTGAGTTGAGTTAATAAATTCAACTTGCCGCCATCATTTTTAAATGCAGACTCTCGGTACCAAACCCATAGAGGCTCATAAAAGAGTCCTGCCAATGAAACAAGATGGGGATATTTGGCAATATCCGCAACGCCACCCTGCACTATGGCAAAGTCGACGCCTGAATGCGGGTCACTCAGCAGGGCTAAGTTTTCCGCAGAACCACCCGTAGTCTTGAGCCGCAAAGAGATTCCCTCTTCTGCCAACTCACTTTGTAGCTTTTCACCAAACTTTTGATAAAGACCTGCTGGAAACCCTGTTGCCAACTCAATCGACCTTGGTGGCGGAGGTACCAAGATCCAAAGCGTGGCGAACAAAACGGCCACTAAAACCAAAAAGGCAATGGCAAGAGCAATGGGGTTATAGAGGAGTTTACGCATGAAAATTGAATGCAATGTACTGTAGCCATCATTATGCCCCGAGGCTTTGGATGGGTAGTAGAATCCAAAGCATCATTTCACAACAACTTTCTACGGGATACGTCTGACCATGAGCTCAACAACTAAAAAAGTGGCCCTCGTTACTGGAGCTGGTACTGGAATTGGTAAAGCTGCCGCCAAAGCCTTACTTCAAGGAGGCTTTCAGGTCGTCCTTACCGGTAGAAATCAAGACAAACTAGATCGAGCGATGCAAGAAATTGGTGGCAGCAATGACAACTGCTTAGCCATCACTTGCGATGTTGGTGTTCCAACTCAAGTGAAAGACCTCTTTGGCGCCATCAAAAATCACTTTGGGCGTATTGATGTGCTCTTTAATAACGCTGGCATGGGTGCTCCCGCGATTCCAATGGAGGACTTGAGTTACGAACAATGGATGAATGTAGTCAATGCCAATCTTTGTGGAGCGTTTCTCTGCTCTCAAGAAGCAATCCGTATGATGAAGGCTCAGTCCCCACAAGGCGGCAGAATTATCAATAATGGCTCCATCTCTGCCCATGCACCACGCCCAATGTCCGCACCTTACACTGCTACTAAGCATGCTATTACAGGCTTAACCAAAGTCATTGCTTTAGATGGACGACCATTCAATATCACCTGTGGTCAGATTGATATTGGTAATGCCGGTACTGAAATGACTATCCCGATGGCAGCCGGCATTATGCAAGCAGATGGATCTAAAAAAGTGGAGCCATTAATGGATGTTGACCATGTTGGCCAAGCGGTCCTTCATATGGCGCAACTCCCTTTAGAAAGTAACATTCTTTCAATGACAATCATGGCAAGCAAGATGCCATTTGTAGGTCGCGGATAGTCTACTAACTAAGGTCGTACAGCATCTACTAGCAACTGCACATTACTTGTGCCTACGGGTATTGTTTTAATCGCAGAAATAAGATCGCCAGACTCGGGCATCGCCATGCCTGTTTTAGAAATACGCACCTCAATCGAAACTTCTGGCAACTGAGAAATCAAGGCAGTGGGGCTCATCGCTAAGGCGTCATTCAATGTAAAAGCCATTGGAAATGAAGTTGCTGCAGTTTTAAAGACCGCTACTGGCATACGCTCTCCTGGCTGACGGGCAATAACCATCAAGACATCTCCAGGCTTGAGTTTCGATTTCAGATTAGGCGCCAGATCCACCTGACCACTAACACCTTTAGTGCTGATTGCCGGTTTGCTAGCTGGCGCAAGACCCCCTTTAGAACGCGCCTCGTCAATTGATAAAGCAATTGAGCGTGCCTCGTCTGAATTGGCTGGTAATTGCTTCGCTAAGCGCTCCCAAGCTTTGACAGCTCCTTTATAGTTCTCCGCATTAAAAGCTGCCGTACCAGTTAGCCATAAAGCCAATAAATTATCAGGGTCAAGGGCTAAGGCCTTATTCAGAAGTTGCATTGGCTTACCAGCAAAATTACCATTGTTATTTGCGGCAATCACATCAGCATAGTCTGCTAATAACTGTGGATCTGAGTCAACATAAGACCCAGCACGGGCATACGCATTTTGAGCCTCAACATTACGGCCCAACACTCGATATGAGCGCGCTAACATAGCCCAGCCCTGGAGATTGTCCGGTTCCTTCTCAAGTTTTTGAGCAAACTGGGTAACCATCTGGTCAATCGACTCTTTACTCATTGGTTTTTCTGCATTTTGCTGAGCAATACCGGGCGCCTCACCCAGGAAAGAATAAAAACCAATCGAAAGCAGTACAACGAAAATACAAATACCAATAATCGTTTTCTTAGGAGAACCCATCACCGATAAGTCATCAGGCTCATCCGTATCCTGAAATAAGCGCTGGCGCATTTCGGCATGCGCCTGCTCATAAGCCTCACTATCAATTGCTCCAGATGAACGCTCTGCTTCCAGCTTCTCTAACTCTTCACGATAAATAGCAGCATTCATTTGACGACGTGAAGTTGCAAGCTGTTTTGGTTTAAAAAATAAAGGACGCAAAAACCAAAAGAGGGCTGCAATCAATAAGAGTAGAGCAGAGATTAAAAAACTAGTCATGTTTACTTTCAGAAGCGCTTAAGGGGGCATCTTTTAATAAGGCATCTACTCGACGATTATCTTCTGCTGACAAAGTCGTGCTTGGAACGATTTGATTGCGACGTCGAAGATAGATCAGTAAACCGGCAATGCCTGCTACTAGAATGACAAAAGGCCCAATCCACAAAAGCCATGTGATTGGCTTTACAGGCGGGCGATATAAGACAAAGTCGCCGTAACGCTCAACCATAAAAGTACGAATTTGCTCATCGGTTTTACCCTCTCGAATCAAATTTCGAATTTCTCTTCGCAAATCATTTGCCAGATCGGAACGCGATCCCGCAAGAGATTCATTCTGACAAACTAGGCAGCGCATTTCTTCGGATATCACAATCAAGCGTTGCTCTGTCACTGGGTCATCCGCCAGCGGCACTGCATCTTTAGCCCAGACAAGATTTACCATGAGGCTTGAGTAAGCCAAAACCAGTGCAATGCAGAGTCGCTGAAAAGTCATTTCAGCTGACCCAAGAGTGGAATCATTTTCTGATTCAATAAATCCATAGTGATTGGGCCGATATGCTTGAACCGTATGATGCCAGCCTTATCAATCACATAGGTTTCCGGGACGCCATACACACCATAGTCAATACCCACACGACCATTTGCATCAGATACTGATAGAACATAGGGATTACCTTGCCGTGCCAGCATTGCCAGGGCATCGTCACGCTTATCCTTGTAATCAAATCCAATAATTGGGGCCACATTTAACTTACCCAATTCAACCAATACGGGATGCTCATCTCTACAAGCGACACACCATGATGCCCAAACATTGAGAACCCATGCCTGACCCTTCATGCTCTCTGGGGAAAAGTTTTTAGATGGATCTGCCAATTGCGGCAACTCAAAATTGGGTGCGGGCTTACCAATCAAAGGTGACGGCACTTCTTGCGGATCACGATTCAGACCCACAGCTAAAAATACCACCAAGACAATAAACAGCAGCAGAGGAATTAAAAACTTGGCCTTCATGCCGCCACTTTCCGCAACTTCATGCGATAACGTTTATCAGATATCGCCAAGATGCCACCCATTGCCATCAATAAACAACCACCCCAAATCCAGTCAACAAAGGGCTTGTAATAAACCCGTACAGCCCAAGCCTTATCCTCTAGCTCTTCGCCTAGTGAGACATAGATATCCCGCGTCAAACTGGCATCAATAGCTGCCTCAGTCATGGGCATGGTTGAAGAAAAATAGCTCCGCTTTTCTGGATACATGGTTGTCTCAAGCTTGCCGTTGTGCATCAGCAAAAAAGTGCCTTGCATAGCCTTGTAGTTGGGACCTGGAACAGCATCAACACTCTTTAACTGAATCTGGTATCCGCCCACACTCACGGTATCGCCTGCTAGCATCCGAACATCTTTTTCTTCTTGGTAAGTACCCACCATCGTGACGCCAATGACAAATACTGCAATTCCCAAATGGGCAACTTGCATACCCATAAAAGAACGCGTTGGCTTGCCAGCTTTGGCCTGACGAATAATCTGCATCACACCTGAGGCAATTACCCAAAATGCTAGCAAGAAACCTAAGCTACTGAGCCAAGTAAATTCACCCATCACTGCTGGAATCGCGATCGCAGCCACAACTGCCACTAAAGCAGCAATCCATAAACGCTTGATCACAGTGATCAAATCCGTATTTTTCCAATGGGTCCAAGGGCCAATACCCATCAGCACTAACAAGGGAACCATGATTGGTACAAAGACGCTATTGAAATAGGGAGGGCCGACTGAAATTTTTCCCAAATGCAATGCATCAATCAGCAAGGGATAGAGGGTACCCAATAATATAGATGCAGCCGAGGCTACTAAAAAGACATTCCCAAGCAAGATGAATGTTTCTCGCGAAGTAAAGCTGAACTTTCCACCAAGAGTACTTTTTGGAGCACGCCATGCGTACAGCACAAGAGAAGAACCAACAACCAAAACCAGGAATATCAAAATAAAGACGCCGCGCTTCGGATCTGTAGCAAAAGCATGTACAGAAGTGAGAACGCCAGAGCGCACTAAAAATGTTCCCAAGAGAGAAAGTGAAAATGCACTAATGGCCAGTAGAACAGTCCAGCTTTTAAAAACACCACGCTTCTCAGTGACAGCCAAGGAGTGCAGCAAAGCAGTGCCAACTAACCAAGGAATAAATGACGCATTCTCAACGGGGTCCCAGAACCACCAACCACCCCAACCCAATTCGTAATAGGCCCACCACGAACCCAAAGCAATACCAAGCGTCAGAAAGATCCACGCAGCTGTCGTCCAGGGGCGAGACCAGCGCGCCCAAGCGGCATCTAAACGACCAGACAGAAGTGAGGCAATCGCAAATGCAAATGCAACGGAGAAGCCAACATATCCCATATACAGCATTGGCGGATGAAACACGAGACCAGGATCTTGCAATAAAGGATTCAAAGACCGGCCATCTTGTGCCGCAGGAATGAGTCGTTCAAATGGACTAGAAGTAGTTAGTACAAATAGCAATAAACCAGTAATCACTAAACCCAATACACCAATGACCCTTGCGACCATAAACTCATCAAGCGCTTTGGAGAGTTGGGCGACTAAAAAAGTCCAAGTGGCCAACAAAAAGACCCACAGCAATAGCGATCCTTCATGGCCACCCCAAACCGCTCCTATGCGATACATTAAAGGGAGCTGTGAGTTTGAATGTTCTGCCACATACAGGACAGAAAAATCATTTACATAAAAACTCCAAGTCAAAGTCACGAATGCAATGGCGAGCAATACAAATACAGTTTGCGCTGCTGGTCTAGCCAACATCAGCCACTCACGCTTGCCTTGATGTGCCCCAACCAAAGGCAAGATACCTTGCAGGATAGCAATACATAGAGCCAGAATTAACGCGTAATGCCCAAACTCAGGAATCATTGTTTATTTCCATTTTTTTGAGCCTCATCCAAAGCATGCTTAGCTTCGGGGGGCATGTAGTTTTCATCATGCTTGGCCAATACTTCACTGGCCACAAATTGCCCATTCGATTCTAAGCGTCCTTGAATCACGGCACCCTTACCTTCTTTAAATAAATCCGGCAGGATACCGGTGTACGATACCGGAATATCCTTAGCCATATCGGTAATAACAAAATGCACGGTTAAACCATCACGCTTAACTGATCCGTCTTTTACCATTCCACCAATACGAAAAGCTTGATCCTTGGGTGCCTTACCTGCAGCCACTTCACTAGGAGTAACGAACAAAGCAATATTGCTATTGAGCGCATTCAAAATGAGCACCGCAGCTAAGCCTATAGCAATTAGCGCGCCAACAATAATGGCCGCTCTTTTATGTCTTGGTTTCACTTACCAGCCTTTTGATCAAATTCTGTTGCTAAGACTTCTTTACGAAGCCTACTCACGATTGCTTTATGGCGCGCACGAACTGCTAAAGGCTCAATCACAAGAACCAATGCGCAGATTCCAAAACTCCACCAAACATACAGGGCATATCCACCCATTGCGAAGAATTCAGACGGGCTATTCCACATCACCGCTTCACCTCTTTTAATTGCTTAACCCAGTCAGTATGGGCCTCACGCTCCAAAATGATGGCGCGAACACGCATTAACCCTACTGCGATTGAGTACATCCAGAAACACAAGGCCATTAACAACATTCCCCACAGCATGGTTTGCGCCATGGCCGGTGCCTTCGTCAAGGATACGGAAGCACCTTGGTGTAAGGTGTTCCACCATTTCACTGAAAAATAAATAATGGGAATATTCACAACCCCGACCAATGCCAAAATGGCGCTAGCTTTATCCGCTCGGCGCAGATTATCGATTGAGGCATGCAAAGCAATAAATCCAAGATAGAGAAATAGCAAAATCAACTCGGAAGTTAATCGCGCATCCCAAACCCACCAAGTACCCCACATGGGCTTACCCCAAAAAGCACCAGTCCACAAAGATAGAAAAGCCATCCATGCACCGATTGGTGCAAGGGCTTGCGCCATCATCGCTGATAAACGGGTATTAAAAACCAGCCCCAAGCCCGCCCAAGTAGCCATGACTAAATAGATGAACATAGACATCCAGGAGGCAGGCACATGGACAAAAATGATCCGGTAGCCCTGGCCTTGAACTGCGTCAACTGGTGCTACAAAAAAACTCACCCATAAACCTGCAATGCCAAAAATAGCGGTAAGCGCCCAAAACCATGGAATGAGCTTTCCAGCAAGCGGATAAAAAGTACTTGGGCTCGAGAACTTGAACCAATTCACTACACGGTTTGTAGATACGTTATTTATTTGACTCATTCAATTGCAATCTTTACGGCACTAGCACTGACCCATGGTACAAATGCTAACGCCAAAACAAATAAAGCGCCCAGCAGGGAGAAATGCCCCGTCACATCAAGGCCATTTCCACTGGAATAAACGGCTCCAGCACCAAAAATTAATACGGGGATATAAAGCGGCAAAATCAAGAGACTCATCAACACACTCTCACCCCTAACCCCTAAGGTCAAAGCAGCCCCCACGGAACCCAGCAATGATAGAACAGGTGTCCCAATCAAAAGGGCTGCCATTAAAACCCAAAGAGACTGGGCATCTAAATCGAATTGCAGGCCAATAACAGGGGCTAAAAGTACCAAGGGAAGGCCAGAAACTAGCCAATGGGCAACAATCTTGCCAAAAACGAGGACCGTAAAGGAGTTGGGGGATAAAACCAACTGCTCCAAAGTGCCGTCGGCATAGTCATTGGCAAATATCCGCTGTAAACCCAGCAAGGTTGAAAGTAGTGCTGCTACCCAAATTACCCCAGGAGCTATTTTGCGTAACAAAGCAGCATCTGCGCCAAGACTTAAGGGAAATAAGCTGGTCACAATCACAAAGAAAAACAAGGCTGTTAATACTTCGCTTTTGCGACGCATTACTAGCAAGAGATCCCGTTTGACAATAGCAATGAAGGGGTTCATAAGTCCAAAACCTTCACATTTGGCATGGAGAGGGCTTGATGGCTAGTCATAATGACCAGCCCTTGATTGGCAAGATGCTCTTGAATCAAGTCTTGCAACTCACCCACCGCATGGGTATCTAAGGCATTAAATGGCTCATCTAAAATCCACAGCTGCGCACGTCTAGTGAGCATCCGCGCCATCAAAACACGTTTTTTTTGACCTGCAGATAAGCAATTGACCGGCAAGTCTTCGCGGCCCTGAAGACCAACGCGCCACAAGGTAGCAAGCGACTCCTCATAAGGTAGCGCAACTCCATCAATGGCAGCATACATTTGGATATTTTCAAGCGCCGTGAGATCTTCTTTTAAGGCATCGCGATGGCCTGCAAATAGGAGTTGACGGTGAAACTCCTCAGTTTGACCTTGAATATCTTGGCCATTCCAGAGTATCTGGCCGAATTCTGGCGCAGATAGGCCAGTCAATATACGCAATAGACTAGTTTTCCCCACCCCGTTCTGTCCGCGAATATGAAGACATTGACCCCCCAGGACTTCAAGCGAAAGATGTGAAAAAAGCTCACGCTCACCCCTTAAGCAGGTAATTTGCCGAGCTTCTAGCTGGGAAATAGGCGGTTTAGGGGTAGAGGGTGTGCTGATTGTCATTGGCAGAAATGGCTTAAACAAACCACTCCAAGCATTGTCCAAGAGCCCCTAGGGACTGTCAAACGACCTAAAACAGTTTTAAAAAAATAAATTTCTTTTAATTCAAGTGCTTAGCCACATTATATGCTGACTAAGACCCAGCCACATCTTTCAAGACCGGGGCAGCCAAGCCTTGCACCTGATATCGCCTAATGAGGTCGGCAACTAGACCACTTCGAATCCATTGCAAAACACATTCATTTAAAAAAGTAAGTGCGGCTATGTGCGTGTTTTTAGCGGCAATTGCCTGTTGTATTCCGGTAAATTGGCCATCTAATACTCGTGCTCCAGGCATCTCCACAGCAATTTTGGCTAGACTAGTTCTCAGACCCGCTAAAGCATCTAAACGCTCTTCTTTAAATAAGGCACAGCTAGAAGCAAAATCATTTGCATGAACCAAAGTGGCGCTTTGAAGATTTTTTTGCAGCCAAAGATCATATGCACTATTAAAGAAAGAGGCTAGACGTATACCTACTTGATCAACCTCAGCGATCGTTTTAATGGGAGAGTCACTGGGCACTAAATAACTTGCCTCAAGCTCAACATAAGCAGCGGTAAACGTAACCCCTTTGGCCCTAGAGGGATCGGCGCCCACCAAGCCAATGCCGCACCTTCCACTAGCAACCGATTCAATCACCTCCCCCTGAGTCTTACATGGAATGAGCTTGAGTTTTACCCCAAGTAGATCTGCAATTGTGGCGCAGATATCGGGTGAAATCCCCGTGGGGTCACCCGCACTAGATCGACCCGTAATTAACAGGACATTGCCTAAATAGACTGCAGCAGAAAGTTCACCATGAGGTGCCAGCTGTCCAATGACCTGCGGCGAGGGAATCTTCATTTCCAAAAGATAGATACTTTTTGTGGTGATGATTGAATACTGACTGCTTTCTTTTGGATTGCATTTTGATATCTAGCCTCAATCAGATAGTCACCTTGCGGTAAGTTGATCAGCATGTAAGGGCCATCTGCCTGAGCATCAAAAACAATTTTCTTTTGAGAATTCAAAATCTGAATTTGGGCACCAAAAATCCAAACGCCCCTGCCATTTTCCAATTGGGATAGCTCGAGAAACAAGGGCCATTGTTTTACCTCAGAAACTATTGCTTGCGCCTCTCCCTCCCCCACTCCTCCTGAAACATATGAAATACCCTGCGAGTATTGCGTATCTGGAATTTGCGCCTGCGCAAAGCAAAACCAGGTAGTTAAAAATCCTGCGAATGCTAACTTACTTATATATTTCATGGATCTCGCTTTGTATTTTTATGCGCTACATTAATTAATCGAAATATAAGTCTGGGGCTTATTCACATCGTAGTATTTGATTTGCTTTGCATTGACTTCCATTCTTTTTAAGTCAAATGCTTGGACATTGGTGGACTCAAACATCTTGAGGTAATACATCATGTTTTTATTATCAGCAACAACAGACCACTCTGTAATTTCAATGCCACCAGCACCGCCACCGTAAGCATTTGTTGCCGGCAAACTAATCGCACCAGGTGGGATATCAAAACTTCCCAAGATATGCCATGCAGTATTGGTTTGCTGGACGGTAGAGTAACTACCCGGAACGGACTTGGTCAAAAAGATTGCTCGTATAAAACGGCTAGTACTTAAATAATCTCCAGGCAAACCATGCAGACCACTACCAGAGCTTGGCGGCCCATAACTCGCACCATTAATGACCAACGCATTTTTTTCAACGCTAGTTAGATTTGCATAATTGCCAATGTTATTTAACTGATCTCTAAAAGGTGGGTCATTTGTCATGACGCCTGTTGGGTTGTCTGTAACTACTAATTCACCTTTTAGATATTCAATCACAATACTTTTACCCTTGGCATCATGCAAAGTCATCCGCACAGGTGCGGACTGATTGTTGTATGCAGGAATAATCGATTTATTAACCTTAATTTTATTAAAGCCTGCCTTGACTTCCTCGACAGTGGCATAGTTAGTTAAGACATAAATCAACATTTGAATTGAGGCAATACTATTGGCTGATTCAGCTGGGGGCACCACTTGATAAACAGCGGTATTAGGAGCATTGAGTAAGCCACCCACCAAACCTTTTTCATTCATCCCATCTACTAGTACTGGCATACCCAAAGCATTCATGCCTGCAACAGCGTATTTTGTGGTCCAGTTCAGACCCGATCCAGGCTTGCTATCAATTCCCACGCCCTGCATTATCAAATTCCGAGGAATGACTGTGAGTTGAGACTTAATCGGCAAGCCAAATTCCAGTGTGCGTCCATACACAAAACCACTGTCATTACCTTTGAGTAAAAAGCTAGTACATGCATTACCGACCATTGGGGCAATACTGAGTGACGTAGCCAAAGTAAAAGCAAGTGCCTTTTGAATGAAAATGGGCTTCATAAAAATCCTCGAAACGATAGTAATAGTTATAAATTTTACTGCGGTAATTGCGCAATGAGACATCCATTCACCAATAAAAAACCCCGCTGATGCGGGGCTAGTATTTGGAATAGCGCATAGCTTGCCTAGGGAATCATGACAATAGCCCCAGCAACCTGTCTACCCTCTGCAGCTTTGTGCGCCTTTGCTGCCTCCTCTAAGCTAAATTTGGCGCCAATTTTTACCTTTACACGGCCTTGAGCAATCGCATCAAATACTGCCCGAGCATTTTCTCGAAGTAGTTCAGGGGTAGCATTGTGTGGGAAGACTGAAGGTCTGGTTAAGAAAAGGCAACCCTTCTTATTCAGAATCTCCGGCTGGATCTCGGGCGCTGGACCAGAGGCCGCACCAAATAAAGCAACCGTGCCAAATGGCGCAGTGCAATCTAGCGATCCTAAAAAGGTCGTTTTTGCAACAGAGTCATAGACAACATTCGCCTTGCGTCCACCGGTAGCCTTAAGCACCTCTTCTACCCAATTTGGCTGAGAATAATCCACTACGGCATCACAACCTGCTTCTTTGGCTGTAGTAAATTTAGCAGGTGAGCCTACGGTACCAACTACAAAGGCACCCAAAGATTTTGCCCAGCCCGCCAGAATTTGGCCAACACCACCAGCTGCTGCATGCACCAACACGACATCACCTGCTTTTACTGGATAAGTTTTTTGAATGAGGTATTGCGCAGTCATGGCTTTAAAAAATACCGCTGCTGCAACGTCATCTGGAACATTATCGGGGACGGGAACAAGCTTATCTTCCGGTACATTACGTGCACTAGTGTAGGCACCAATACCCGCATTCATATACATCACACGATCACCTAGCTTGTAGCGAGTAACCCCCTCACCAATCGCCTCCACTACACCAACAGCCTCATGACCTAAACCGGTAGGCAAGTCTAAAGGGTAATAACCTGAGCGCTGATAGACGTCGATAAAGTTAAAACCAATGGCAGTTTGACGAAGTTGCACCTCGCCCTTACCAGGGGGTGGCAACTCTTTATCAATTAATTGAATAACATCAGCATTGCCTAACTCTGAAATACTCACCATTCGTGCAGTTGTCACAAGTCACCTATATTTTGTTTTTATAAAAAATTATCTTACTGCAAGAGAACCGGCAGGAATCTCTTCATCCTCAATTACAGCCCAAGTGCTATCACCCAACTTTTTTACTGCCATTGAGTATGTCCAATCGGCTGGAATTCCGCAACTCCACTGTTGCGGTCCATTTTGAATTAACACATTAACACCGTTACGGCCATCAAAATACAGATGGTAAACCTTGCCATGAATGGGATTAAAACTAAATTTAGCGCCATGCACCATCTCGGTAGCATCGAGCCGCGCCTGAAGTGAACGCGCTTGCTTCATGAGCACTTCTGCTTGCTCCATGATGCGGTCGTATTCGAGTTTGGCATTTTGGCGAGCGATATTCACTGCCTTATCTTTTTCTTCGGTCACCTTAATTGGTGCAAAAACAGGTGCGCCCACCTCCATGGGGTATTCAATACCAGCATGCCTTGCTGGATCAGTATCTTCTATTCTCATGGCTCTTCATAACCTTTTTCTTGCACTGCCGAAAGTGTGACACAAAACACAAAAATGCGTCACTCTTGGCTACAGGCTGTCTAGTTTGGTCAAAATGGTCTTTGCATGGCGCTCAATCGAATCTTGATCAGCGGCATTAATCTTTGCCAGATTGGCGATCATCAATCGCGTTCGTGGACTAGCATCGAACTGTTTGCGGTGCTTGATTAAAAAATTCCAATATAAGTTAGTGATTGGGCAGGCATTCTCACCAAATCGGATAGCGGGGTCATATTCACATCCACCACAATAGTTACTCATTCTATTAATGTAGGCACCACTGGCAATATAGGGCTTGCTGGTAAAACGCCCCCCACTTGCAAATAATGCCATGCCTGCGGTATTCGGTAGCTCTACCCATTCAATCGCATCTACATAAATTGCCAAATACCAAGCACATACCTCTTGGGGTAATATTTCTGCGAGCAAAGCAAAGTTGCCTGTCACCATGAGACGTTGAATGTGATGAGCGTAACCGTAGTCCAGCGTTTGACCAATTGCCTGACGCATGCAATTCATCTTCGTATTGCCAGTCCAATACCATTTAGGCAAAGCATTGTGATGGTCATAGAAATTATCTGCAGCCATTTGTGGCATATCTAAGTAATACATCCCACGCACAAATTCTCGCCACCCTAAAATTTGTCGAATAAATCCTTCTATAGTTGCTAGCTCTAAGTTCGATTTCTTCCAGGCCTGCAGAACAGCCTCAATCACCTCGCGAGGATTTAATAACTTTAAGTTGAGCGCACTTGAAAGTAATGAGTGCCAAGCAAATGGAGTATCTGTCCACATGGCATCTTCATAAACACCAAAGCTTGGCAAACGATGCTGAGTAAATCCCTCCAGGGCAATCAAAGCCTGCTCTCGCGTGACAGGCCAGCGGAAGTGCTGTAAAGATCCAGGATGATCGGGGTAGGTATTTTCGACAAAAGAAATGACTTCGCGAGTGATATCGTCTGGCTCAAAAAATTCTGGTGGCGCAATTAAGCCAGGACCCTTCTTAGGAAAAGGCTTGCGATTGTCTCGATCAAAATTCCACTGACCGCCCTCAGGATTGCCTTGATCATCTACCAAAATATGATATTTTTTGCGCATCAGTCGATAAAAGAACTCGAGTCGCAATTCTTTTTTTCCAGATGCCCAAGCGTGGAACTCTTGGTGAGAGCAATAGAAATGCGGGTCCTCAGGCATCTCTAAGATAATCTTCAGTTCAGTTGCTAGCTTCTCAAGCTCTTGCTTTAACCTCCACTCGCCAGGCTCTAAACAGGCAAGGTGAGTAAATTGCTCTCGAACAATGGTGTCTCGAACAGTGTCAACAATCGATTGGGGAGACTGCTTTACATAATTGAGCGGTATACCAAGAGCATTGATCTCCATGGCAAAGTGCCGCATGGCTGATAAAAATACCGTAATTTTTGCCTTATGTGACCATACATATTGAGCCTCAATCACGGACTCAATCATGACGACTTGATCAGTCTTTACATTGGCATTTTTGAGTAATGGACTATGAATGTCCAGCTGATCGCCTAGAACAAGAATCAGCTTTTTCACGATGATTTAATTGCTTGATGAGGCAATTTAGCGCTTGTAAAAACTCAAAGTGACTTCCCCAAGGTCAATGCCAAACTTACTCATTTTGGCTTTATTGATCATCACCTTAGGTGTGACAAGATACATCCAGTCATTAAATTGAACGTGATAGATGGATTTATCTACTGGTAAAGCTAAGGTGTAAGCCCAATTGAGGGCATTACCGGCAGATTCACCAATTGCCTCACCAATCACATCGTCAGCGGTTCCAATATATTTACCAGGGGCCGTTTCTACCAAAGTCCAAATACGTTTTTGTTTTGTGCCATCAGAGTATTCAAAGCTTTCATCCAAAATTCCAGTTTTTTTGCCATCAACCACAGACCATTTAGCCACCAAAAGGACAGTAAATCGCTTTTGCACATTGCCACTGCGATCCGTAAATATTCCATAGGCATCAATCGTGCCGTTGAAATACTCACTCAAATCCAACTTAGGAGTTTCTTGAGCATATTGTGAAACAGTGGGTGATGAACAAGCCACTAAAGCCAGCGCAAGATAGCACCCTAATCCAAACTTCAACATCGCAATCATCGTACGCATCAACATGCTCCTGAAATCAGTGGTGGTGGGCAGCCTTTACCAAGCAATTCTGCTCTTAACTTTGGCACGCTAGTTTTAGAATCAAGCCAGATCCCAAAAAAAGCTTTAGAAAAATCTGCGCCAGGAATTTGACCAATCTTCTTGCCGTCATAAAACAAAGTAGTGCCCTGTTGAGGTGAATACACTCCGGTCAGCGTATGCCCTGGCTCAACATTAGGTAGCATGGCAGTCAACTCTTTTCCCCATGCCAATGCTTGGGCCTGCGGCACGCCAATTTTTTGCATTTCATCGGCAGTACGGTTAGCAATAGATGCTCCAGAAAAAGATTTTTGATATCTGATGTCCAAAGCAAACTCTGAGGAGTCTTGATTAAGCCCACGATAGAGCGTTGCATCATATACATGAAAGCCCCAAAAATTGAGCCTACCAGCGCCCTGAGGCTGAGCTTGACTTAAAGCGCTCTCAATATGCGAGATATCTTTCGCCAAGCTTAGTGAGCTCGTGAGTACCAACATCATCAAGATCAACATACGAAATCGGTATTGCATGACTGTTATTGCCCCCGCTTACTGAATGCATTAACCAGCCATAAGGCTGATGGACCAAAAATACCAGAGATCGTATGGCGGTGCTTTGCAAAAAAATGATAGCCCCATCTAAAAATAGGTTGTAATGCTGGCCTAGAAAATAACCACGCCAGAAACGGTAAATTTGCCCTGGCATAGGCAGCAGAGAAAACATCGACACCATTAATCAGTTCACCATCATCATATTGGGCATACATTGCTGCAAGTGCCTGTGAGCAAGAGACACCAATCCTCTCCGGCGAATACTGAGCAGAGTGAATATCGATAAAACTTAACAAGCCGGCCTGATTACGGGTAGATAGAAACTGAATTTCAGCCTGACATAAAGGACATAGTCCGTCGTAAAACATCGTCAGCTTTTTCATGGAATTCATCTTTGCTTGTATTGCGTCGAGCAATAAGCACGCGTCACCAACTTACTCCGCAGAGCGACATGCTTTGTTGCTCTACCAGTAACGCGTTTGCGCCATAAATTAAAAGAATTCCGTTTCAGCTCTTTGCGCATTAAGGCAATCACCTGCGGCTCAGAAACGCCAAAATTTTGCTCTATCGCATCAAAGGGGGTGCGATCCTCCCAGGCCATTTCAATTAACCTTGAAAGATCTGCTGCACAGAGCAATATTGATTTTTCTTTACCCACCCTGCAAGTTTAAGACTTATTCAATAAACTGGCTGAGTACCTTCATTTTCTCTTTTAAAGCTATCCTCATATGCCTTTGTTGCCAAACCCGTTTCGTGCATTGATCATCGGATCTTCTGGAACGATAGGCTCAGCTTTTCAAGAAATACTGGAAAATCATCCCGCATGTCTTGAGGTATATGGCATTCATCGAAATTCACTGCACCCCATTGACTACGATGATGAAGATTCCATTGCCTCTAGTGCTAAATCCTTGCTGGAGAAAGGGCCTTTTCAGCTCATTATTAACACTATTGGAGTGCTGCATTCAGAGCGCTGGATGCCTGAAAAAAAGCTTGAAGATCTTCATGCTGAGCAACTCATGCAATTGATGAAAATTAATGCCGTTGGGCCAGCCCTCACTATCAAGCATTTTTCAAAGTTATTAGACCCCGCCGGATCAGTGATGGCCAGTCTATCCGCTAAGGTAGGTAGCATTGAAGATAACCGCCTCGGAGGCTGGTATAGCTACCGCGCCTCTAAAGCAGCGCTCAATATGTTGATTAAAACTACCGCGATCGAATTTGCCAGAACAAAACCCAATTGCGCACTCATTGCCCTTCATCCTGGCACAGTCAACTCCAATCTATCAAAACCATTCAAGGGCGAACAGATTGGTCGACCGCCACTGGATGCAGCCCAAGATATGCTCGACGTATTACTTGCGGTTAGCAAAGAGGATTCTGGCAGCTTCATGAGCTACTCTGGCGAAAAACTTCCTTGGTAACCATCATCATGCTCCTCAGATCTCTGATGTCTTTTTGCATCGCCGTACTTCTGCTCGGAGGTGGCTCTGTGATGGCACAAACTGCTTTGGCTAATGCCCTGCAAGACGGTCAACACATTCTCTTGATGAGACATGCTGACGCCCCTGGATTTGGGGATCCCCCAAACTACCAACTGAATCAATGCAAAACGCAACGCAATCTGGGTGACTTAGGGAAAAAACAGGCAAAGATGACTGGCGACTGGTTATCTCAACAGGGGATTAGCCAAGCGCAAGTATTTAGCAGCCCCTGGTGTCGCTGCATGGATACTGCAAGTCTTCTTAATAAAGGTGGTGTTACCGTCGAACCAGCTCTTGGATCATTTTTTGACAATAGTAGCCAAGCTGCTATTCAGACTCAGAATTTAACGAAACTGATTGCAAAAGAGCGTCAAAAAAATCCGCGTAGCCCCATCATCATGGTTACCCATCAAGTTAATATTGGGGCGTATACCGGCCAAGCAGTCGCATCCGGTGAAATGATCTTGGTTAAAGTAGATCCTCAAGGGAAATATCTCAGTCATCAACTCTATCCGAGTCCTTAAGCTATTTTTAGAAAGTCTTTATGCAATTTGAACCCTCTTTAAACGTATTGGGCCAACCTTTAGTGCCCTGCTCTTTTGATCCATTAACAGGATTTTTTAGAGATGGCTGCTGTAAAACGAATGAAGAAGATCTTGGTAGTCATTTAGTCTGCGCGATTGTCAGCAATGACTTTCTGCAATTTAGCCTCAAGCGTGGCAACGATTTGATTACGCCTAGATCCCAATATCAATTTCCAGGCTTAGTAGCGGGGGATCAATGGTGTTTGTGCCTCAATCGCTGGTTAGAGGCCCTCGAAGCCAACTACGCACCCCTCATTAAATTAGAGAGTACCCATATCAAAGCCTTAGAGAAGGTCTCGCTCGAAGTGTTAAAGCAATACGCAGAAGTTGCCGAGATTTAAAGAGGGGGCTTCAAAGCCACAGTTGTTGATATAAGCCAGCTGGATCATATTCACGAGCCTGCTTAGCAATATTGAATGGCCTACCCCCACGAGGATCTGTACCGCGACCTGCAATGTATAGCCAATTCCCTTGATTGCTATAGACATCGTAGTCTATCAGCTGTGACTCAAACCAAGCCGCCCCAGCTCGCCAATCACCCTCTAATTCGTATATCCAATAACTTGCCACAATCTGTCGCATCCGATTAGATAAATAGCCAGTCTGAGTAAGTTCATGCATTCCACCATCAACCAAATCGATGCCAGTTGTGCCTTGATACCAATGCCCAAAACGAGAAGAATTAAAGACTGGCGCGGCAGCTTTACTTAAGCCACGCGCTTTATATAGTGATCGACCATACTTAAAATGGATAAAGTGAAAGTAGTCTCGCCATAGCAATTCAAACCAAAGCCAATACGTTCCGTCATTTGCGCCGTACTCTTGCTCATACTCCGCCAGACGAGCCGCAATATCACGCGCTGAAATACAACCTAAAGCTAGCCAAGGAGAAAACTTACTGGAATAGTCACGCCCAATGAGCTGATTGCGCGTTTGCTTATAAGTGTCTGGTAAGCGCCTTTCTAAGTATTGCTTCAGGTGAGCCTGAGCTGCACCCTCACCACCACTGCAATATGGCGCAGCATTTACGCTAATAGCAGGGGCCCTTTCAGGCAGATATTGATCTTGCAAAATCAAGGGCAAAGGAGCCAATGATGTTGGTGTACTGATTGGCTGAGCGAATTTCAACTTTTCTCGCTCTACTGCTTGACGAAATTGAGTAAATACATCGGGCATTTGCTGTAGATCAAATGGCAGCTCTTGAGGAGCTAACATGCTCGATTGCCACAACTCCTCAAGGCAAATATTTTTCTGCCTTACACGTCTACACTGCTCAACCTCTTCGGGTGCCTCTATCTGCTCGCAGAACACAATTTGCGCACCAGTAGCCATCATTAATTGCGAAAGCACATCCTCTGGCTCTCCTACAAACTCCCAGAGATCTGAACCAAATGCTTGTAATTGAGTCTGCAAGCTCTCTAAAGATTGGCGTAAAAAAACCTGCCGCTGAATGCCCACTCTCTCAATCCCATAGTTATTCTGCACCCTAGGAGATTGATGTATAAAAACTGGTAGAACATAATCTGCTATGGAATTGGCTTTTACGAAAGCAGGGTTATCAATCAGTCGCAAATCATTGCGGAACCAATAAATTAAGACTTTCACAGCTTTACTCCAGCAGAAGATATTGGAGATTTTTTGGCACGACACGCATCAGAGCAGTACTTCACATCTTCCCAATTTTTCGCCCAGGATTTACGCCAAGTCATTTCTTTGCCGCAAACTAAGCAAACCTTAGAAGGCAAAAATGCTTTATTTCCTTTGAAGCCTGATTTTTTAGAAAGCGCCATACCCACCCAATTAAAAACGAATAGACTAAGCCCATTACCTATAGCTCAACTGAAGAGATAGTCCTTGAAGGCCTTTTATACCGATCACTATGTTTTACCACTTCCTCCCGGACACCGCTTTCCGATGGAGAAGTACAGCCAACTGCGCGACCTGGTTAACACGCTTGAAGGAATGGAGCTAATAGAAGCACCCCCCATTAGCGATACTCAGATTTTGTATGCACATGACCCCAGTTATTTAATGAAGGTTATTCAAGGGAGCTTAAGTCCACAAGAACAGCGAGAAATTGGGTTTCCTTGGAGCCCACAAATGGTAGAACGCTCCAGAAGATCTGCTGGAGCCACTTTAGCAGCGGCAAAGATTGCACTTGATGAAGGCGTATCTGCCAATTTAGCAGGAGGAACACACCATGCCTATCGCCAGCGCGGCAGTGGATTTTGCGTTTTCAATGATTCAGCAATTACAGCACGGGCACTCCAAAAAGAAATACACCCCAAACTAAAAGTTGCCATCGTAGATTTAGACGTTCATCAGGGTAACGGCACCGCTGCCATTCTCCAGCATGACTCTTCCATCTTTACCCTCTCTATTCATGGTGAAAATAATTTCCCATTTCAAAAAGAAACGAGTGACCTAGATATTGGATTAGAAAATGGTTGCTCAGATAAGCAGTATTTAGACGCACTAGACCAGGCTTTAAGCGTTATGCATGATCAATTTAAACCTGATTTCATCATCTACTTGGCGGGCGCAGATCCTCATGAGGGTGATCGACTGGGGAAACTGAAGGTCACTCAAGCTGGCATGCGCCTCAGAGACGAACAGGTATTTCAGTATGGGCAAGATCATCAGATACCCATTGCCTTTAGTATGGCTGGGGGTTACGGCAAAGAAATTGATTCCACCGTGAGAATCCACTTTCAAACTATTCAGATAGCCTTGCACTTCGCAAACAAGCTACGTTAATTTTTCTTGGCTGGCAGACTATTTAAGGTTTTGGCATCGTTCAGTTGCTTGTCGACTAAATAGAGGGTGCCCCCATAATTCGCCTGTAAGTCATAGCCCGATAATCCAACTGTATAAATTGTGATATTGGGATTAAATGAGCGAATGGTGCCGCCAGAACCGGCTGAAAAGTTTGCATCCACATCAACACCACCGCGGTGCCCATCAATTGAGGTCAACAAAAACTGATCGATGGCATCGGTATTTTTAAAGATGATCACCTGGTATTGATCTTGATATCCAGCGCCGATACCCTCACCAGTTTTCATAGCCTGCATGAAGATCGGTTCAGGGCGACGCTTTTCAAACAACACACCATCGCCTCTTGCTACCACTAATAAAACAACATTGACATTAGTAGTACTAAACACCGCATAGCCTGGAGCAGCCTCAATCTCTTTCTGAAGTTCTGGTTTTTGCTTGATGAGGGCTGCCAATCCAACTTTAGACATCTTCAAGGTAGCCTGTCTTTTTTCCATGATCTCTTGCGCGCTTAAGGGCTTACCATCAGCGCCAGTCGATTGACATGCTGATAGCACGGCTAGGCTCATCACTGCGATTGAGGACAAGAGTAATTGAATAGACTTCAAGTTATTTGCTTTCAGATAAATGGGGTGTTTATTGAGCCCATTTTAGAGGCTTCACTGCAAGCCTGATAGCAACCTTTTTTAACCCGCCCCCAATATTGAAGATAGACTTAAAATACTGGCACCATGCGTCTTTGCCGCCTACCTCTTCTTTTAGCAACTCTGATAGGGCCAGCTTTAGCCTGGGCGATTGATTTACAGCCTAATGATATTGTTGCGCCAGCCCCCAATAAGAACTACCTTACCTTAAGCTATATCAACACAGAAAACTCGACGTTTTATCGAAATGGTACTGCGGGACCGGGTAGCCCAGTGATTGATACGCAGATTGCAATTTTACGAGGCTCACGCACATTCAATCTTGGCAGTTTGCCAGCAGTAACTTATTTGCAACTACCCTATGGCACCATCAAGCCAGGGGGCTCGCTCGCAAATTATTCAAGTGACACGGGAATTGGTGATATCAGTCTTGCCACTGCAATTTGGCCCTATGCCAACCGAGCCACTAGAACCTACTTAGGAATTGCAGGTTATTTAATTAGTCCCACTGGCAGCTACTCCAGCCAGCGCGCATTTAATCTTGGCGAAAACCGCTTTCGGACTGACCTGCAAATTGGTTTTCAGACGCCCATTACTAACAGTGTGGATGGCATGATTGCGGTAGACACCATGTGGTTTGGCGGCAATGGCCAGTGCGCCGCAACCTGTGGACAAGCTACTAATGCCTCCCTCACACAAAAACCGTTAACCACCACTCAGCTAGGTCCGATCTACCGTATTAATGAGATCTTTACAGTAGGGGCTTCTTATTTCTACGTAGCAGGTGGGGCAACCTCAATCAATAATAGTTACCAAAATAATGTTGCTAACACGCAAAGATTTTTATTGAGTGGGCAAGCCCATACTCCCATTGGCAGATTGAGCCTGCAGTATGGTCGGGATATGGAGATCAAAAACGGCTTTGTCCAAACGCGTTTATTGATTCTGCGTCTAGCAAAAGAGTTTTAAGGATTTACTTTACGGGTGGTAACTGCGCACCACAAGCTGAGCAGTAGCGATCCTCAACGCCACACCCCTCGCGCAAACAAGCTAAACAAATACGATTTACATCCATACTATTTGCTTTTCTGGCGTGTGACATCTCGGCAGTAACAATACCCGTTGGAACTGCAAGAGTTCCCCAGCCCATTAGCATCATGGCTGAAGCAATGAATTTACCTAAGTCTGTTTGAGGGGTAATGTCACCAAAGCCCACCGTCGTCATGGTAGTGATAGCCCAGTAAATT
>JAXIUI010000020.1:0-33906 GCA_034680725.1 Polynucleobacter sp. | reverse complement strand
GCTGCAAGCGTATAGCTAATTGAGGCAACAACTACGTCATTGTTATTACCCATACTGAACTTCTCTTGGGAGACGGTATTGTCTTTACTTAGCTCGGTAACCACATCACCCGTGTTATCAACATAGTAGATATCATTCCCTACTCCACCAATCAGGGTATCCGCACCAGTACCACCATCGAGGGTGTCGTTGCCTAGACCTCCAATTAATTGATTAGCATTGGAATCACCAATTAACCAATCATTGCCTGAGCCACTAATGAAATTTTCTATGTTGACAATTGTGTCGAATTCTAATAATTCAAATACTTCAGCGGCAATACTGACAGATGATTCCGTATTGCCTCCAAGCCACATCCAAATATTCTGAGTAATTTCTGAATAGTTGGCAGTATCAATGCCAGCACCACCATCGAGGTAATCAGCACCAGCACCTGCAATTAATGTGTCATTGCCACCCATACCAAGCAAAGTATTGGAAAGGTTATTTCCTATAATTACATCACTGAAATTACCTGCAGTAACATTCTCAATATTTATCAAGGAATCGTTGCCAATACGACTGGCATCGTTTTTTCCAATTGAAGTTGCGGTACCAGTTAGTAAATTAACTTTAATTCCAGCTAATGCACTAGTGTAAATAACAGTATCAATGTCATCCCCACCGTTATATATGTCATTTCCAGCGCCATCTCCGCCAATAATCACATCATCCCCACCGCCAGCACTTACAGAATCATTGCCATTGCCAGCATATAGGACGTCAGAACCGCCAGCACCATTTAGGTTGTCGTTACCGGAGCCGCCAATTAACTCGGAGCCCATACTAGAAGCGGTTAAAGAATCAGCCCCAGAGCCGCCAACTAGATTTTCTATATTCACGAGAGTGTCATCAGCAATACCATTAATGGTAACTATTGATGAGATGGATGATTCAAGTGTAACTACGACTGATTTTGATTCATTAGAGAAGTCCGCAGTATCAACCCCATCACCACCATCAATGAAGTCTGCTCCAATGCCTCCAGAAATTACGTCATCACCACCATCGCCAAAAATCTTATCAATCCGTATTGTTCCAAAAATGGCATCATCACCATTAGTGCCAATTAATGCAACGGCTAAATCAGCCCTATTATTTTTTTCCGTAAAGCCCGCTACAACAATTACTCCATCACTTCTTACCTTCATGTCAAAAAGATAGTCTCGACTATTATTATTAAAGTCAATAGACATATAACCAGAATTATTAAATGTTGTGTCTAGGTTGCCGTTAGAGTCCAATCTAACCAGATAAAAATCAATATTTGCAGTTGAAGAATAATCAGCATCAGTCCAACCATATCCTCCAACAATGATTTTTCCATCATCAAGAATTTCTATGCTGGACAAGGAATCTGTAAAGCCAATTTTTGGTATATCAACAATTCCTAAATTTCCAAAACTTTGATTTAATGTACCATCCGAATTAAATCCAATAACTGCCATATGCCTGGGGATCCAAGCGACTCCATTTACTACCTCAACATCATCGGCAAAATTTCCCGCAACAAAAATTTTCCCGTCTTCCAAAACAGTTAAGTCTCTCACATCGACTAAATTAGTACTGATATGGTAAGCGTCATTATTTGTATACCAATTAGCGACTGCACTAGGTTCCAATGAAACAGTTCCAGCATTTCCAAAAGAGTTATCTAAACTACCATCGGTATTAAACATGGCCATACTAAAAAAGTAATGGCTGTTACCATCAATAAAACTTTCACTCCAACCGCCCATTAATATTTTTCCATCAGGGAATATGTATTGACATAAGCCTTGATCGCTTGAGTTACCAATTGATACTGTTGTAATACCGTCCTCACTAAAACTAGTATCTAGAATGCCGTCAGGGTGATATTTGACAACAGCAAAGTCTTTAGATTTAGTAACGCTACCAGTTAATGTTGCAGATGAGCCTGATACGATAATTGATCCATCGGCTTGCAATCCAACTCGATACGCATAGTCACCGCCCCAAAGAGGGTTACCAATAGCTGTTGTTACTTTTCCGTAAATTCCAAAGCTCGTGTCTAAAGTCCCATTAATGTTATACCTTGCAACCGCAAAATCTGAATCGCCATTATTGCGACCAAGGTCACTATATCCAGCTACAATAATTTTTCCATCGGGTTGAGAAATTATGCTGCGCCCTATATCAGGACCTGCATTAAATGATGTAACAACCTTCCCTCCTGATCCAAAAGAAGTATCCAATGATCCATTGGAATTGAGCCTGGCAATGGCAAAGTTTGGAACAGAAGTATTTAATGAATAGCCAGCAACAAGAATTTTTCCATCGGATGTGATGTCTACACTGTATGCACTAAGTCCGTAGTTTGTTTCGGTTGGCATCGTTAAATCTCAGTAGCATTAATGGAAGTTAAATTATAAAAAACATAAGATTCTTTGTAATGTAACACTTAAAATCCTTAAAAGCGCTATTTAAAGCCTCCCTCACTATAAGGGGTTAGTGCAGGGATTGTTGATGTGGTCGAGCCTAAATTCCAGATTATGGAAATACCTCAATCGCTCCTGTTAAAAGTCCTATTCTTGACACTAAGTGGAAACGTTTCCACCTATCCCCAAACGTTTGAGGATAGAACCTAATGAGCAAAATACTATGTATAGGTAGCCCAAAACAAAGGGTCCTATTTAGGGGGTACGGGTACGGTGGGGTCTGGATTCTAGGAAATCGACATGGGGTACCCCCATTGTTTAAGATGGATCTATGAGCAAACACGAAACCCCTCTAACACGTAGATACTGGAACGAAGTGGGCGGAACGCTAGTTGAAGAGTTTCCTGCTGTTCTGCGTGGATCTGGCAATGCCCAAAGGCTGATTGATGGAGTCATTATTGTTGGCGAAGCTAAGAGGATTTCTAGGCCTTCAGAGGTCACCATTAAAGGTAAGGACATCATCGTTTTACAAACTAAAGCTAACCGCCTAGGCATGAATCTGATGGGCCAAGCAATAGTCTCCAAGAAGCTAATGGAGAAGTTTGAGCCCAAGAGTATTCGCTCTATAGCCATCTGTTCTGAGGGTGATTCAGTACTTGAGCAATTTCTTGAAGAGTATGGAATTGAGCTGGTAGTTTATGGATAAAGACGAACCAAGTAACTTAGAGTTCGCTGGCAAGGTGAAGACCCAGACCTTTAAGCAATTTCAGCTAGAACAGCTTATAAAGGACGGTACGGTCATTCCTGCATCAAAGTTAGCCAAAGCCAAAGAGCTAGAGTTACAGCGTAGTCGAGACATCGAGGCATCCATAGAAGATGAGAAGCGCCATCGCAAGACCGCTATAGCAGCACCAGAGGACAAACTAAAGAATCTGCCCTTAACTCGGGAGCGGTTCGAGGAATAGCAATTGTGTGGGGAAAATTGGGGGAAATTATGTGGATTTAACAAAAAACCCACATAAACCCTTGACAATTGGCGGAGACGAGAGGATTCGAACCTCCGATCAGAGTTTTAGCCCCGATGCTCCCTTAGCAGGGGAGTGCCTTCGACCAGCTCGGCCACGTCTCCGTATTGATGCAATTACAACGCCCCACAGTTTAACTGATTCCTATTGCTGCAGGGATTTACAGCGGTTTGATACTGATTTTTACTTCTGATCCAGCTCAAATGCCTTATGTAGGGCACGCACAGCCAACTCCATATATTTCTCATCAATAACCACTGAAATCTTGATTTCACTAGTGGAGATCATCAGGATATTGATGCCCTCTTCTGACAAGGTGCGGAACATTTTGCTAGCAACACCAACATGAGAACGCATACCTACGCCAACCACAGAAACCTTAGAAACCTTGGGATCCCCAGAGATTTCTTTTGCTTCGATATGCGCTTGTACTGTGTTCTTGAGGATATCGAGTGCTTTTTGATAATCAGCACGCGGGACCGTGAAAGTAAAGTCAGTCTTACCGTCAACCGATTGATTCTGAATGATGATGTCTACATCAATATTCGCATCGGCAATCGGACCTAAAATTTGGTAAGCGATACCTGGACGATCAGGCACTCCAAGAACGGTAATTTTTGCTTCATCACGCGCAAAGGCGATGCCGGAAATAACTGCGGCTTCCATAGTGCTGTCCTCTTCAAATGTAATCAAGGTGCCCGACTTCATCTCTTGGTCTAAAGGCATCAATGGGTCTGTCAAAGAAGACAGAACCCGGGTTTTAACTTTGTACTTCCCTGCAAACTCCACTGAACGAATCTGCAACACTTTTGAACCCAAGCTAGCCATCTCCAGCATTTCTTCAAAAGTAATTTTGTCTAAGCGACGTGCATCCTCGCAAACGCGTGGGTCAGTTGTGTAGACACCATCAACGTCCGTATAAATTAAACATTCATCTGCCTTGAGCGCTGCTGCCATAGCTACTGCTGAAGTATCTGATCCGCCCCGCCCTAAGGTGGTGATATTGCCATTAGCATCAACCCCCTGAAATCCGGTAACCACTACCGCACGTCCAGCTTGGAGATCAGCTAAGATTTTTTGATCATCAATACTCTTAATACGCGCCTTCGTAAATGAGGAGTCGGTATGCACAGTGACTTGCCAACCTGCATAACTGACTGCATCAATACCTTCACGCATTAAAGCCAGAGCCAAGAGACCAGAACTGACTTGCTCGCCTGTCGAGGCGATTTGATTGAGCTCGCGTGGACTGGCATCGGGATTAATCTCTTTTGCCAGGCCAAGCAAGCGATTGGTTTCACCAGACATCGCTGAGGGAACCACCACTACCTGATGACCAGCACGCATCCATTTAGCAACGCGCTTAGCTACATTGGCAATGCGCTCAGTTGAGCCCATTGAGGTGCCGCCATATTTATGAACAATCAGAGCCATAAAAACCGTCTATCTAACTATCAGTGACAAGGAAATGATTCCTTGAGGGTCTAAAAAGGGCTTATTTTACAGGGTTTTGCACCCATTCTGGCAGGACCCGTTTGCCCGAAGCAACCAAATGCGGATAGCTGAGCCCTACACCAGCCACTGCAACCAACTCATCGTTGATATACAGCAAAGGTGCATGACGCTCCCAAGGCGGTACATCAGCCTCCTGGAATAGGTTTTTGAGGGTTTTACGAGGAGTATTGGGCCTAATCTGAATCTTTTCCGAGCCCTGACGGACCTTGAAAGTCAGTTGGTTGCTGTCTTGGGCTTGTTTTACCCAAGCAGCAGGCAGGCCTCTTAGCTTGGAATGCGCCGGTAAGGGCCTGAGCTCCCAGCGACCGTTTCCCTCATTAACCACCTGGAGATTGTGACGCCAAAGGTAGATCTTTTTCTGATCATGCATCCATTCGAGTCTGGAATCTCCTTTGACTTTACGCAGATCGCGCCACCACGACTCTAATCGCTCTTGTGATGGCATCGCAAGACCATGGCTTTTAAGCCAATGGCGCATGACATTGTTTGCGGCAGATAAATCCTGTTTTGCTAAGTTCAGCAAAGGGGCTACTTGCAGTTGCGCAGCCTGAATGATTTCTTTGCCATCTAATATTGCCAGTCGATCCAGTAACTTTTGCGATTGGGCTAGTAGCTCTGCACTTCTCGCTAGGTTCGCTACTGCCTCTGGCTGAATTTTTTCCAGTCTGGGAATAATCTGCTTGCGAATTGCATTACGCCGATAGGCCATACTTTGATTGCTGGGATCTTCAACCCACTTGAGCTTATGCTGCTTGGCGTAAGCCTCTAGATCTGCCCTGCTTTGACCCAAAAGCGGTCGCCAGAGCGTGATTGAGTGACCGTCAATGGTATGAATACGCTCCTGTGGCATGCCCGATAAACCGGCTACACCAGATCCGCGTAATAGTTGAAGCAAGACAGTTTCTGCTTGATCATTTTGATGGTGAGCAAGCATTAAATCATCGATTGCATGATCAGCACAGAGTTCAGTCAGCGCTTCATAGCGCCCTGCTCTAGCTCTCGCTTCAATATTGCCCATTGTGCGATCATGAAAGTGCAGCAAGCGAAAATCAAAGTGGACTTGATACTTTTTTGCCAAACTCTCGCAAAACTCAAGCCATTGATCGGCTGGTTTTTGCAAACCATGATGGATATGAAATACCCAAACTTCGGTAGTGCATGGCGACTCTTGTTTGACTGATTTACAAACAGTATCGAGCAATACAACCGAATCTAGGCCGCCACTAATAGCAAGCCCGATACGTTTGCTTGCTTTAAGACTTGGCTTCGATTTCCTTGAATTTGCCATAGCTCATTAAGCGCTCATGGCGACGCTCGAGAAGCGCATCCACTTTCATGCCATCAAAAGTTTTGAGAGATTCAGCTAAGGCCTTACGCATATTGATCATCATGGTGTCGTAATCACGATGTGCGCCGCCTACTGGTTCAGCAACAATTTTATCGATGAGACCTAGCGTTTTTAAACGCTGCGCAGTTAAACCCAATTGCTCAGCAGCTTCAGGGGCCTTATCGGCAGTCTTCCACAAAATTGAAGCGCAACCCTCTGGAGAAATCACGGAATAGGTTGAGTTTTGCAACATCAACACAACATCACCCATAGCAATAGCCAGTGCGCCACCAGAACCGCCCTCACCAATAATGGTGGCAATGATAGGCACTTCTAGTTCCGCTTGAACATATAAGTTACGGCCAATCGCTTCAGATTGATTGCGCTCTTCGGCATCAATACCCGGGAAGGCTCCTGGTGTATCTACAAAGGTAAAGACGGGCAATTTAAACTTCTCAGCAAGACGCATCAAACGCATTGCCTTGCGATACCCCTCGGGACGACTCATACCAAAGTTTCTTAAAGCACGCTCTTTGGTATCACGTCCTTTTTGATGTCCGATGACCATGCAAGGTTGACCATCAAAACGGGCTAAGCCACCAATGATCGATTGGTCGTCTGCAAAATTACGATCCCCATGCAGTTCATGAAAATCTGTAAACAGTGCACCAACATAATCTAAGGTATATGGACGCTGTGGATGACGCGCAACTTGCGATACCTGCCAAGGGCTTAGGTTTGCATAAACGTCTTTTGTTAGCTGCTGACTTTTTTCGGTCAGCGTTTTGATCTCATCGGAAATATCAACCGATGATTCATCTTGCACAAATTGCAATTCCTCAATCTTTGACTCTAGTTCAGCGATTGATTGCTCAAAATCCAGGAAAGTCGTTTTCATAGGCTGATTTTAATATTCAACTGGCGCGGGGTCGATACTTCTCCACATATACCAGGTGGCAACCGTGCGCCAAGGGGCCCAATTTGCCGCCACTTCGCGGGCTTCATGCCTGCTCACAGGCTCTCCACTGAAGTAATTGAGGGAAATTGCCTTAATTAGACCTGCATCATCTAGGGGCAGAATATCCGGTCTCACCATATTAAAAATGAGGAACATTTCCGCGGTCCAGCGCCCAATCCCCCGAATTGCACTCAATTCCTTAATAATCGCCTCATCTTCCATGCCCTTCCATTGATTGGCATGAAGACGTCCAGAATGAAAGTGCTCCGCTAAATCACGAATGTATTCCACTTTACGGCCTGATAATCCAGCTGCCCGTAACTCCTCAACAGTTAAGGCCAAAATATTTTGCGGGCTGACCTTCTTTTTGAGAGTCAACAGGACTTTATTCCACACCGACTGCGCAGCTGCGACTGAAATTTGCTGACCAACGATGGCCCTTGCCAATGTTGTGAAAGGATCACCGCGAGTCATCAAGAAACCAGACCCATGTTTTGGAATGATCTTTTTAAGAATGCGGTCTTGCTTCATTAATTGGGTGCAAGCTTGCTCCCAATAATCGGGGGCAATAGACTCAATGACGGCCTGCTCTACAACTTTACTCAAAATAAATCCACTGGTTAGTACATCATGATGGGTTGATGATGATTAACTTCTGCGCCACTCGGTAATGCCGCCTGGTTTATCTTCTAATACTACGCCCTGCTCTAGCAAGCTTTTACGAATTTGATCTGACAAAGCAAAATCTTTTGCCTGCTTAGCAGTAGAGCGCGCTGCAATCTGTTTTTCAATTTCTGCCGCCGATAATTGAACATCATCTGAATCTGCTGGTGATCCCGCCTGTAAAAAGCTGCTTGGATCACGCTGTAAAAAATTCAATGTAGCTGCTAAGCTCTTCAGAAGATTGGCCAGCCGAATTTTTTCTTCGCCCTGAGTACGATTTACTTCGGATGCCAAATCAAATAAGGTAGCAATAGCCTCGGGTGTATTGAAATCATCATTCATTGCATCCCTAAAGCGCTTAGCCCAGACTGAATCAGCATCAGAAGAGGCATTAAGTGCCGGTACAGACGCTAGAGCCGTGTAGAGGCGGGCGAGCCCTGAGCGAGATTCTTCTAGTTGCGTATCGCTGTAATTAATGGGGCTACGGTAATGCGCACGCAGCATAAAAAAGCGAAGAACTTCTGGATCAAAACGCTTAAGCACATCCCGTATTAAGAAAAAATTACCTAAAGACTTTGACATCTTTTCTTCATTGACCCGAATATGGCCGTTATGCATCCAATAATTGACAAAGGGCTGGTCATCAGCGTGACGATCCTTGCCATATAAGGCGCCCTCACTTTGGGCGATCTCATTTTCATGATGAGGGAACTGTAGGTCAGCGCCACCACCATGAATATCAAAATGTTCACCTAATAAATCACATGACATGGCAGAGCATTCAATGTGCCAACCGGGACGACCTTCTCCCCAAGGTGAAGCCCAACGAGTATCTGCAGGCTCTTCTACTTTTGCACTTTTCCATAAAACAAAGTCCAAAGGATCGCGTTTGCCGCCACCGACTGCAACCCGCTCACCAGCATTGAGTTCATCAAGTGACTTACCAGAAAGACGACCGTAATCTGGGAAAAGGCGTACGGCAAAATTGACATCACCATCTTCGCCTTGGTATGCCAATTCTTTTTCAATCAAGCGCCCAATCATTCCTTGCATTTGGGAGATATAGTTCGTCGCGCGTGGCTCTTGATCGGGGTGCATGAGACCTAAAGCATCAGAGTCCTCGTGCATAGCATCAATAAAGCGTTTCGTTAAGGCAGCAATTGGCTCACCATTTTCAACGGCACGAGCAATGATCTTGTCGTCAATATCAGTAATATTGCGGACATAAATGAGCTCAAATCCACTGGCTCTGAGCCAGCGGGCAACCATATCAAATACGATCATGACCCGAGCATGCCCAATATGACAGAAATCATAAACCGTCATGCCGCATACATACATCTTGACCTTGCCAGGCATGATGGGCTTAAAGACCTGTTTTGAACGGCTGAGGGTGTTATAGATTTGCAGCATAAAGGCTATAAAGGTGGGGCAAGCGGCGCCAATTTGTTAGACTGAGCGCTGAGTATATCGAATGAGTCTGTTTTCCACCCTTCCCCCTATGCCAGCTAAACCATTTTTCCGTTGTTTTGCCTCTTTTTGGGTGCTGTGCCCACTTCTGGCCATCCTGCTTAATGGGTGTAGCACGCCAGGTCAACAATTGGCAGATGCAGAAATTAAAGCCTTAAATACCGCTAATACAGAAAAAAATCCCGGCGCTCAGACTCCATATTTAGGGTCTTATGGCCCAAATGACCCTCCCAGACTCTCCAGTAATCTCGGGGGCTACGATCAATTCAATCCAGAGCTCTCCGATTCTGTAGCTGTGCCATTTCTCTCTTTTTTAATTATTGAGCCTGATCCTGTCACAAAAAATGCCATCCCCGCGGATGTAGAGCGCCTAGTCAAAGCAAAAAAATATCCTGAAGCAATACAGTTGATTGATCAACTTCTCAAGAAAACACCACGCAATGTTCAACTACGTTATGTCAAAGCGCGCCTGCAAATAGAAATGCGGCAATGGGATGCCGCTAAAAAGACCCTCATCGAAATTACCCAGCAATTTCCAGAATTACCCGAGCCCTACAACAATTTGGCAGCATTATCAGCCAATCAAAATAACTGGATTGAAGCCCGGGATTATTTAGAGCTTGCCCTCAAATTGCGTCCAAGTTATGGACTCGCATCAGCTAACCTGGGCGAAGTCTATGTGAGACTCGGGGCTCAAGCCTATGACAATGCAGCTAAGAACTTGCAACTCAATCAGCGTCTTTACTCAAATAGAGCCAAAGCTTTATTGGAGATCCTAAAACCCGCTAAAAATATTCGCAGCGGAAATTCAAGCACTAACAAAACCACTCCAACCCCTAACCCATCAGAAAGTAGACCTCCAAATGGCGAGAGTTCTCCTAAAAACCAATAAAGGTGATATCACCCTCACTCTTGATGCTGTCAAGGCACCCAAAAGCGTTGCTAACTTTTTGCAGTATGTCAAAAGTGGCCACTACGATGGCACTATTTTCCATCGCGTCATTGATAACTTCATGATTCAAGGTGGTGGTATGACTGCCGGTATGAAACAAAAACCAACTGGCGCTGAAATCGAGAATGAAGCCAATAATGGCCTCAAAAATGAGCGTGGCACCGTTGCTATGGCACGCACCAATGATCCCCATTCTGCTACATCCCAATTTTTTATCAACGTCAATGACAATGATTTTCTGAACCATACTGCCCCCAATGCGCAAGGCTGGGGCTATGCCGTATTTGGTAAGGTCACCGATGGCTTAGATGTCGTTGATACCATTCGCAAAGTAAAAACGGGTAGCGCTGGCTTTCATCAAGACGTTCCGGCTGAAGATGTGGTGATTGAAAAGGCAACTGTTCTAGAGGAATGATTCCCCAGTACGAGAGCGCGCTGCTCATATCGGATTTACATCTCACGCCGTCGATGCCTTTGACGGCGCAACGATTTTTCGATTTCTGTGAAAAAGATGCTCCCAAAGTAGCTGCGGTATTTATTTTGGGAGACCTCTTTGAGTATTGGGTTGGTGATGATGCTGTCATGTACTCACCCTTTCATCAAGAAGTGAAGCGTGCTATCGCCACCCTTTCCACCAAAATCAAAGTCTATTACCTGCACGGCAACCGAGACTTTTTATTGGGCGCTGATTATTTAAAGAAGTCCGGAATGACTTTATTAAGCGATCCTGCCACGGTAGAAATTGCCGGACATCACTACGTTCTCAGTCATGGGGACTCGCTGTGTACTTTAGATGTAGGTTATCAAACCTATAGAGGATGGGTTCGCAAATCTTGGATTCAGAAGCTCTTCTTAAAAATGCCACTGTCTTGGCGAAAATCGATTGCCAACCAGCTGCGCAGCAACAGCTCAGCAAGCTACCAGCGTAATCAAGCTCTAGCGACAGCTCAGTTTGCTGATAAAGGAGATGTCACTTTGCTAGCTTGCGCGGCTATTGTGAGAGATCAAGCAGGAAATCGTTTAATCCATGGTCATACCCATCTACCCGCCCACCATCAGGAAAGCCTAGGGGAGCAATCTTGGCAACGTTGGGTCTTATCGGATTGGGATTTAGACCATCCTGAAGGCATTCGACCAAGAGCCAATGCCTTACTGATTAATCAAGATGGCGTGCGCTATCTTGATCTCATCAAAGCGTAATGTTTAGCAAATAGAATATTTCGATAGACACTGCACCATCTGCGCAAAAATACGGGGATTAGCGCACATGACTTCGCCACTTTGTAAGTAGCCCTCTTCGCCTCGATAATTACCTATTAATCCGCCTGCCTCAGTGAGCAATAAAGCACCAGCCGCCATATCCCAGAGCTTGAGATCACTCTCAAAAAAGCCATCGTAACGACCTGCGGCCACATAAGCCAAATCCAAAGATGCCGCACCAGGTCGACGAAGACCGGCACATTGACGCGTCATCTCTGCAAAGATCTTGAGATACTTTTCTAGATCCTGATCTTCACGATACGGAAAGCCAGTGCCTAATAAAGAATTTGCTAAACGGTCCTGGCTTGCAACCCGTAAACGCCGGCGATCGAGGTAAGCACCTGCACCACGCGTTGCGGTAAAGAGCTCATCACGGGTAGGATCGTAAACAACGGCTTGTTGGGTAACCCCATTTACAGAAAGAGCGATTGATACGGCATATTGCGGAAAGCCGTGAATAAAATTGGTAGTGCCATCCAAGGGATCGATGATCCACACATTTTCTGCATCGGTATTTTGAGCGCCAGTCTCTTCCGCTAAAAAACCATGGGTCGGATAGGCTTCACTCAAAGTCTCAATGATGGCTGCTTCAGCCTGTTTGTCCACCTCCGTTACAAAATCATTATGCTGCTTACGGTCAACCTGTAAACGCTCAAGATTGAGTGACGCCCGATTGATCACGGTTCCAGCACGACGGGCAGCCTTAATGGCCACATTTAACATGGGATGCATAGTTTTGATGGACAAATTAAATAAGAACGAGCTCGTCAGATTGCAAACTGCATGACAATAAGGAGCTAATACCCTGATTCTAAACGATTGTTCCAAAGCTTCAATAAGGTAATTAAATACAAGCCCTATGAATACTGCCCAATCCCAGCTATTTCGTTGGATTTTGCTTGAGACCAGCCACCCCGGAAACGTAGGCTCAGCGGCACGCGCCCTCAAAACCATGGGCTTTAGTGATTTGCGCCTGATTAATCCCAAAACCCAGCATATCGCTCAGGAGCTTGAAGCCGTTGCCTTGGCTAGCGGTGCTGGCGATATTCTCCTCAGTAGCCAAGAATCCCATTCCTTAGATGACGCGGTCCAAGATTGCAGCTTAGTACTGGGTTTAACCAGTCGCGATCGTGAATTTGGCCCTCCCAAGCTGTCTTGGCATGAGGCACGCAAGCTTATTGGGGAGGCAGTTGCCAGTCAACAAAAAGTGGCCTTGCTATTTGGCCCGGAGAGGACCGGTCTCGATAACCAGCATCTGAGTTTATGCACGCATCGTGTTTGGCTAGATGCCAATCCACTCTATCCCTCGCTCAATCTAGCTCAAGCAATCATGGTCTGTGCCTTTACTTTAAGGGAGTCCTTAAGCCATGAGTCGGTTCAAGCTGATCAGCACCAGGGCCTTAGTAACACGGTTGACTATGCCGATCCTGCTGCAGTGGCTGCCATGCTAGAGCATTTGAGCCAAGGGCTAGAGGCAATTGGATTTCTGGATCCTGCCCACCCCAAAAAGTTGATGGCTAGACTTCAGGCTTTATTTGCCAGGGCGCGTCTGCATAAAGAAGAGGTTGATCTCCTGCGAGGCATAGCCAAGCAGATGCTGCTCAAAAAATAATATTGCGCTTTACCCGTTAAAATCACCCTATGTCTAATCCGCTTTTCGACCAAGTCGACTCCATCATTGCCCGTGACCCGGCTGCCAGAAATCGCCTTGAGGTGATCACCTGCTACCCTGGCTTACATGCCGTGTGGATGCATCGTCTATCTCATGGATTGTGGAATATAGGTTTGAAGTGGATTGCACGCTTACTCTCGATGGTATCGCGCTGGATTACCGGCATTGAAATTCATCCGGGCGCCAAAATTGGTCGACGGGTATTTTTAGATCATGGTCTTGGAATTGTGATTGGCGAGACTACAGAAATTGGTGATGATTGCACCATTTACCAAGGAGTTACCTTGGGTGGCACCTCTTTATACAAAGGCGTTAAGCGACACCCTACTCTAGGCAAAGGGGTTGTCATCAGCGCAGGAGCTAAAGTCCTTGGTGGCTTCACCGTGGGTGATGGTGCACGTGTAGGATCTAATGCAGTCGTTCTCAAAGAAATTCCCCCGGGCGCAACTGCTGTTGGTATTCCCGCTCGCATTCTTCATCCTGATCTACCAAAAACCAACCATGCCGATAGCAAGGTCAAGGAGTATTTCTCCGCTTATGGTGTGACCCCCAATGTTGATGATCCTGTGTCAATGGCGCTGAAGGGCTTAATCGATGCCACCCTAGAGCAAGAAGCAAAAATTGCTGCTTTAGAAAAAGCGCTCGCCAAATTGAGTAACTTACCATCGGATGTTAAATCTGAAGGGTCAAGCGAAACACAACGGGAACTTGGCGCCCTGAAAGAATGGCTTAAAGAGTAAACACCGTCTCAATGCAAGGTTGGTGAACTGCCGCTATCGCCCGCTGGACCACCAATATAGTCATCATCACTATCGTCTGCGCTGTCATCAGGCATACCAAATGCAAACGCCTGCGCACCATCAGGATGACGATTCTCAATCTCCTCATCGCTTGCAATCCGAACATCGGCAACCTGGACCCAAAAACGTAAAGCCATACCTGCCAGCGGATGATTGCCATCTAACACTACTTGACTATCGGCGACATCGGTAACGGTGTAGATTAAAGGCTCATCTTCATCATCTGTGGCATCTACCTCACCCTCTTCATCAGGCACGCCTTCAAATTGCATACCAACTTCTAAGGGCTCCGGAAAACGGGCGCGCGGCTCAATCTTTAAGAGTTCAGGATCGTATTCACCAAATGCTTCAGCTGGTTCAAGCTGAATACTGGCCTCATAACCAATATCTTGACCATCTAGTAAGGTCTCAATTTTTGGAAAAGTACCCTCATATCCGCCGTGCAGGTATACCATCGGTGAATCGGGTTCCTCGATAATATTATTTTGCGCATCGGTTAACTTATAGCGCAGGGATACAACGGTATTTTTTTCGATCTTCATGCGTAATTCATTCAACTTGGTGTATTAAATAGCTTTTTACTATATGACTGCATTTTACTTGAGCAAGCCCTACGAGCCACCACAAGCCCCTGAAAACCTGCCCTTAGACCTCCCCTGGGCCCTCTTGGGAGGTATTAGCCCAAAGCAGTTTATGAAAACCTATTGGCATAAAAAGCCCTTATTGGTTCGTGGCGCAATCCCTGCTTTTCAGCTTGCCAGAGAAATGAATGAACCCCTAGCCAGCCCAATTAGTGCGCAAGAATTGTTCAAACTTGCGAGCCAGGATGTCGTTGAATCTAGACTCATTCAGGCGCGCCCTTGGAGTTTTCAAGAGGGGCCTTTTGGTAAAAAGACCATACCTTCGCTAGAGACAGCAGATTGGACGCTTCTCGTTCAGGGCATGGAAGCATGGCACCCTGCTGCTGCAACCGTATTGTCTTGGTTTCGGTTTATTCCAGATGCACGTTTAGATGACCTGATGATTAGCATTGCGGGCCTTGGGGGTGGTGTTGGACCACATTTTGACTCTTACGACGTCTTCCTAATACAAATGTCCGGTCGGCGCCGCTGGAAAATATCCTCGCAAACCGATTTAAGTCTGAACCCCAATCTTCCACTCAAGATATTACAAAAATTTAAGCAAGAGCAAGAGTGGGATTTGGAGCCGGGCGATATGCTTTACCTTCCCCCGCATATTGCCCATGATGGCATTGCCTTAGATGCGGCCTGTCAAACCTGGTCAGTAGGATTTCGCGCTCAGAGCTATAAGGAATTACTTCAAGAAGGACTCTGGCGATTAGCCGAATCTTTGGAAGATTTTCCAGAACTAGAAAATCGCTTTTCCGATCCCAAGCAAATGGCAACTAGTGAAGCAGCGCAATTGCCCGAGGAACTTAGTCAGCAAATAGAGGTGCTGTTACATCGTTTGAAGCTTGATCGCATCGACACTTTCCTACCTGGCATTACCGCATATCTCAGCGAGCCAAAGCCTCAAGCTATTTTTACTCCGCCTGATAAGGCATATGATTTGAAGCAATTTACCGCTGAGCTATCCAAGAAAAGTTTAGTCCCTCATCCACAAACTCGTATCCTCGCCCTAGGCAAAACCATTTTTTGCAATGGAGAGAATATGACAATAGGACAAACGCTCAAAACACAAAATGCCTGGCGCAGTCTTGCAAGCAAGCGACAACTTAAATTACGCACTGATGCCCTTGCAAATCTTCAAGACACTCTCTTTGAGGCCTACCTAGCAGGTTGGTTGATTTTTGCGCAGCCTGCCCAGAGATAGCTATAATCATTAGTGGAAAGTACCTAAGGGTTTCCCAGTTCTTTTCGAGATTCAATCACCGGTAATCAATGTTATTTTTTAAGAGGAAATTACAAATGAAGAAGTCACTCGCACTCCTAGCCATGTTGGCAATCGCTTTGGCCGCTTGCGGTAAAAAAGAAGAAGCCAAGCCAGCCGCTGCTCCAGCTCCTGCTGCTGCTCCAGCCGCTCCTGCTGATGCTAAGAAGTAATCTTCTTCTTGCAGAAAAAAAGCCGCTCTTGAGCGGCTTTTTTAATACCTAATCATCTCAACAAAATCTTGTTAACGGGACAATTGCTCAGTCAATAAAGTCAACAGCTGCAAACCAGCAGGGGTATTTTCAGGCTTACCTTCTGCGTTTTGAACGTATACGCTAGATGCACTCTCTCCAGTCGATTTGACGACGACCAAATACTTTTTGGCTTTCAGGCTTGAGTCATCTTTACTGCTAAAGAGATTGGTAAAGAATCCCTTCGTATCACCTAGATCCTTAGGATTCACATAGCGAACATAGTAAATGCCGTTAGCACGATTACGATCCTCAACCGTAAAGTTGGAGCGATCAAGTGCTAAACCAGTATCCCGCCAAGCGCGATCAAAGCCTGCTGCCATTTCAATATAGGCAGTATTAACACCCTCTTGAACTAACTTTGCTTTAGGTGCCTTAGGCCCCAGTGGGACGGCAACTTGGGCTTTAGCCTGCTCCTGGGTCATACCCAAGCGCTCCATCAAACGTGCCAAGAAAATAGCCTCAAGTTCAGGGTCGTTGGGACGGGCAGTCCAAATTGTGGAATTACAAGCAGTGGTAGTACTATCGGTGACGCATTTTTCTATGGCACCACGTTGAGTGATATAGATCTCTGTTTCACTAGGCTTGCTGACCTCCAAGCGGGTTTTGTATCTATCCCGCTCCCCAGTGTCGTAGAGCGAATCAATCGCCTTGCCCAATGTGGAACGAATAAAGTCTTGCGGTATTTTTGAGCGATTTTCGGCCCAATCGGTTTCCATAATCCCGGTAGATGGGGAATCAATCACCAATAAGAAACCATTTTCTTGCCAAAAATCTTTAATCTGTGGATATAACTCAGCAGCAGGCTTTTCTACCACCAACCAACGGCGCTCTCCATCACGAGCAATACGCATTCCAGGGATGCCTGTCATGACGTTCTTGCGTGTTTGCACGGATTTTTTAACGGCTGCGCTGTACTCTGACATAGTTGCGGAACCATCTTGCACAGCGTAGCGACGATCAGCCTGGGCGGTAATCAGATCTGGGGGATAAGCTAAATTTGGGCCGCGAACAGCGCCAGCGCTTTTGTAATCCACCGTGTCATTTGTTGTAACAGTCTTGCAGCCTGCTAAACCAAAGGTGAGAAGGGAAAATAACACGAGGCTGGCGCTGTAATAGCGCAATAGTTGCATCATATTGATCATAGTAAACCAGCCTGTTTCATTGCAGTCTTTAAAGGTTCACGCAATGCAACGCTCAAAGGGGTTAAAGGTAAACGAATACCAGCGGTGATCTTGCCCATTTCATGGAGAGCCCATTTCACTGGAATTGGATTTGCCTCAGTAAACATGGCCTTATGAACAGCCAGTAATTGATATTGAATAGCGCGGGTCTTGACCACATCATCAGACATTGCTGCCTGACACAGATCGTGCATTAAACGTGGTGCAATATTTGCCGTCACCGAAATATTGCCCTTACCACCCATCAACATTAATAATGCTGCGCTCAGATCATCTCCAGAAAATACAGAAAAATCCTGGTGGCCAGCGCGCTTTAAGTCAGCCAGCAATAAAGTGCCACGCTCAATACTGCCAGTAGCGTCTTTAATCCCAATAACCCCTGGTACTGCAGCCAAGCGAACGACAGTATCCCCCGCTAAATCAGCCACTGTTCTACCGGGAACGTTGTAAAGAATGACGGGAAGATCTACTGACTCCGCAATTTTCTTAAAGTGAGCATACATGCCCTCTTGGGTTGGCTTGTTGTAATAAGGAACCACTTGTAGGCTAGCGTCAGCACCAACCGATTTTGCAAATTGAGTTAACTCAATGGCTTCAATCGTGGAGTTACCACCAGTACCCGCAATCACAGGAATACGCCCAGCGATATGATCAACCGTGACCTTAATTAATTCGCAGTGCTCTTGTACCGATACCGTTGGGGATTCACCGCTAGTGCCTACAATGACGATGCCATCAGAACCCTCAGCCACATGCCAGTCCAATAAAGCACGTAATGCTGGAAAATCCAAACTGCCATCCTCCAGCATGGGGGTCACAATGGCTGGCATGCTACCAGCAATGGGCTTCTTACTTCCTGCAGAATGAGCTGTATTGATCACCGAGTATGTACCGATTTTTAGCTATATTAACTATGAAATTGTAACGGAATGTCCCCGTTTAAATGCCCTTTTACAGCGCAAATTCGTTGAACCATAGCTGGTTTGGGCTCATCGACGTAAATATCCTCATATGCAATCACTTTGAGGGAAGATTGCTCGGCCAAGCCAAGTAATTCCCCTGTTTTTAGAAGGAAATTTGGGTTTGATGGCTTACCAAAGCGCTCATTACCGATGGCAAAAGTTTCATAAATCAATACGCCGCCATCACTGAGCATATTGGGTAGTCGATCCAAATAGGGTCGATACAGGTAGTTAGTGACCACAATGCCTGAAAACACCCGCCCATCCAAGGGCCATTCTGCCGACTCTAAATCGAGCTGACTCATCTTCACAGCGGGATTTTTTAGGGCTCTAAGAGCGCTAATATCTTGATCAACCGCCAGAACAGAATAGCCCAAAGTGCTTAAAAAAGCAGCGTGGCGTCCTGTGCCACAGGCCAAATCGAGCACTAAACCATGCTGCGGAATAGCTTGGGCAAAACGCTCTACCCAAGGGGAAGGCTTTGCAATCAAATCGTGTTTATGCAAAGCAAGCTCGCTCAATCGTAATCTAAGCCCATAGACTCCCGCACTTCACGCATCGTCTCCTGCGCCACCTTGCGAGCCTTATCGCAACCATCGGCAATGATGGAACGCAACAAACTAGGGTCATCCAAATATTTTTGTGCCCGCTCAAACATGGGTTGCTGTTCAGCCAAAATCGCATCAATGACAGGTTGCTTGCATTCAAGGCAACCGATACCAGCGGATTGACATTCTTTTTGCACCCAAGCCTTGGTATTTTCATCCGAGTAGACGGTATGTAATTGCCAGACTGGACAGCGTGCCGGATCGCCAGCATCGGTTCTGCGAACACGTGCAGGGTCTGTAGGCATAGTTCGAATCGAGCGAACCACTTCTTCCGGCTTTTCTCGAATGCTAATAGTGTTGCCATAAGACTTAGACATCTTTTGCCCATCAATACCAGGCATGCGAGATGCGCTTGTCAGCAAAGCTTGAGGCTCAGGCAAGATGATTTTGCGAGCCCCTTCCAAAAATCCAAAAAGCCTTTCTCGATCTGCCATAGATAAACTTTGAGACTCTTGTAACAAGGCTTTAGCTTGCTCCAAAGCTTCGTCATCACCACGCTCCTGAAATGCGACGCGCAATTCTGCATACATCTTGGCACGCTTGCTGCCCAACTTCTTCACAGCCTCGAGCGCCTTCTCTTCAAAGCCAGGTTCACGACCATAGAGGTAATTAAAGCGACGCGCTACTTCACGCGTCATTTCCACATGGGGCACTTGGTCTTCGCCGACTGGCACAAACTGGGCACGATAAATCAAAATATCGGCAGCCTGTAGCAGTGGGTAACCTAAGAAACCATAGGTCTGCAAATCTTTTTCTTTGAGTTTTTCAATTTGATCTTTATAGGTTGGTACACGCTCAAGCCAGCCCAATGGCGTACCCATTGACAACAATAAGAAGAGCTCAGCATGTTCGGGCACTTTGCTCTGAATAAATAAAGTGGCTTGATTGGGGTCAACACCACATGCAAGCCAATCAATCACCATATCCCAAACTGACTGCTCAATGACATCTGGAGTTTCATAATGCGTAGTTAAGGCATGCCAGTCTGCAACGAAAAAGAAACAGGGGTACTCTGACTGCAAGCGCACCCAATTCTTGAGGACGCCATGGTAGTGGCCAAGGTGCAAGCTACCGGTTGGTCGCATGCCAGAGAGAACACGTTCTGCAAACATCTTGATCTTTATTCTTTAAGGATAGTAATAGGTTGAATGATGGGCAATAGATCGCTTAGTGAAAAAGCGACCATACAGGGGTTAAATAATCGGGGAGATGCGGCAATGTTCCCAGGTCAATATAACTCTCTTCTGGATCATGGAAGTCTGATCCTCTTGAGGCTAAAAAACCATAGTGCTGCGCAATCTTGCCATACGTTTGATATTGATTAGGGCTGTGACTACCGGTAATGACTTCAATGCCAATGCCGCCAATATCCTTGAAGTGCTTGTACAACTCCTCCATTTGGAGAGCGCTCAGCTTATATCGACCTGGGTGGGCAATCACCGCAACACCACCAGCAGCTCTGATCCAAGCAACAGCATCATCTAGGGTCGCCCAAAGATGGGGAACATATCCGGGCTTATTCTCCACTAGATAATTTTTAAATACCTGTTCGGTATCTTTGCATACGCCCTGCTCGACTAGAAAACGCGCAAAGTGGGTTCTTGAAATTAACTCTTGATTACCGGCAAAATGCAGTGCACCCTCGTAAGCCCCAGGAATTCCGGCTTTCAGTAACTGCTCAGCCATGAGTTTGGCGCGATTGCCACGACCATCTCGCGTGCGTCGCAAACCCTCCAAAATCCCAACATGTGCAGCATCAATTCCTAGGCCAACAATATGAATGGTGTGCCCCATCCAGGTAACTGAAATTTCCACTCCGGAAAGATACTGAATGCCTAAGGCAGCTGCAGCTACTCGGGCTCTTTCTTGACCACCTAATTCATCGTGGTCAGTCAGCGCCCAGATGTGGACCCCATTAGCATGAGCACGTTGCGCCAATTCTTCGGGCGTCAGGGTGCCATCCGAAACCACGGAATGACAGTGCAAATCAGCATTAAGGGATAAATGGGCACTCATGACCCTATTTTAGGTCAAGCTGGTGTCATTTACCCGACGCGGCGCATCTAGGTAGTCACGGGATTGCATCTCAATGAGCCTAGATACCGTTCTAGAGAACTCGCTGGTGATCTGGCCCTCGGTATAGAGTTCTGTGGCTGGGAGCTCTGCAGAGATGATTAATTTGATCTTATGGTCATATAAAACGTCAATCAGCCAGATAAAACGACGAGCTTCGTTTGTCATTCTGGGGGGCATATAAGGCACTCCAGACAAAATAACGGTATGAAACTGATTGGCAATCTCCAAATAGTCATTTTGGGACCTAGGTCCACAGCATAGGGTCTGAAAATCAAACCAAACTACCCCTTCAGCCATATGAAGGGGACGCAATTCACGCGATTCAATACGCAACACTGGGCGGACACTCTCTTTTTGATTGCCGATTAACGCTTGGAACATTTGCTTGAGAATGACATGGGTTTGGGCATCAAGGGGGGTTAAATATGCCTCTACTTGAGCCATTTGCACCTGCCGGTAATCATTACCAGCATCCACATTGAGTACATCTAGCTGATCTTCCAGCAACTTAATTGCCGGTAGTAAACGGTCACGATGCAATCCATTGGGATACAGTTGATCGGGCCGATAGTTTGAGGTCATCACAAACTGAACGCGATCCTCGAACAAGGCACTTAATAAACGATACAAAATCATGGCATCTGCAATGTCATTGATATGGAATTCGTCAAAGCAGATTAAACGGTAGCGATTTGCAATCCGTTTAGAGAGTTCATCTAATGGATCAGCTAAGCCAGATAACTCATGCAGCTCCCGATGGACTTCACGCATAAATTCATGAAAGTGAATGCGGATTTTTTTCTCGACAGGTGACGCTGCATAAAAACAATCCATTAAGAAGGATTTACCACGACCCACCCCACCCCAAAGATAAACACCGCGGGGTAATTTGGGTTTAAATAATTTCTTTTTTAAGCCGCTACTGCGAATTTCTTTATAGGCAATCCACTCATCTTCGCAATGCTGCAAGCGATCAATAGCAGCGAGTTGCGCGGGATCACTGTGATACCCGCGCGACTTTAACTCTTGATGGTAGTACTCTAGGGCTTTCAATTACATATTTAATGCACGTGAATCCGATGCTAAAGCAGCTTCGCGCATCACTTCAGATAAGCTTGGATGTGGATGACAGATGCGAGCAATATCTTCAGCTGCCGCTTTAAATTCCATCGCTACAGCCGCCTCAGCAATTAAGTCTGAGGCATTTGGTCCAATGATATGAACACCAAGAATTTCATCGGTCTTTGCATCCGCTAAGACTTTAACAAAGCCCTCAGAGCGAGCCATTCCTAAAGCGCGGCCATTCGCAGCAAATGGGAACTGACCTGCTTTATAAGTGATGCCAGCTTCTTTTAACTGCTGTTCTGTTTTGCCAACCCAAGCAATTTCGGGATCGGTGTAGATCACCCAAGGAATGCAGTTGTAATCAATATGGGGCTTTTGACCAGCAATCACCTCAGCCACCAATACGCCTTCATCCTCAGCTTTATGCGCCAACATCGGACCGCGCACTACATCACCTACAGCATAAACACCAGGAGCAGCAGTTGCACAAGTATGGTCATCGATCGGAATAAATCCACGTTCATCGACTTTTAAGCCGATCTTATCAAGGCCCAGGTTCTCAGTATTCGGCACGCGACCAACAGAAACAATTAATCGATCACACTCTAATTTCTGAGCTTTGCCATCGCTATCGGTGTAGTTCACTACTACACCCTTCTTATCCGCCTTGACTTCACCAATCTTGACGCCCATATTGATCTTGAGGCCCTGTTTAGTGAAAATCTTTTGTGCTTCTTTTGCTATTCCTTGATCACATGCGCCTAGAAATGATGGAAGCGCCTCAAGAATAGTGACATCAGAACCAACACGACGCCATACAGAGCCTAATTCCAAGCCGATCACACCAGCGCCAATGACACCGAGCTTCTTAGGAATGGAATCAAACTTGAGACCACCCTCGTTATCACTAATGAGGACGTTATCAACAGGGATATTGGGCAAATGGCGAGCTTTAGAACCAGTTGCAATAATGACATTCTTTGCCGTAACCGTTTCCTTATCCTTGCCATCAATTTTTACTTGATAGCCATCAGCACCCTTGCCTTCAAATGAGGCATGGCCCTTGAGCAAAGTAATCTTATTCTTGCGGAACAAAAATGCAATACCAGCCGTCATCTTAGTGACGATGGCATCCTTGCGCGCGATCATCTTGCCAGAGTCTAACTTTACAGAACCTACAGTAATGCCATGATCAGCAACATGGTGACTGATTTTCTCAAACTCTTCTGAGGATGCAAGCAATGCTTTAGAAGGAATACAGCCTACGTTTAGACAGGTGCCGCCTAAACGGGTTTCCCCTTTTGGATCGTCATAAGCATTAGATTCTGCGCATGCAACCTTAAACCCCAGTTGCGCAGCACGAATTGCGGCGATGTAACCACCTGGGCCACCACCAATAACTAATACGTCAAATGATTGGCTCATATTTTTTCCTCTTATAAATCTAGGAGGAGTCGTGAAGGATCTTCTAGCGCATCCTTCATAGCCACCAAGCCCAATACTGCTTCGCGACCATCAATGATGCGGTGATCATAAGAAAGCGCTAAGTAGTTAATAGGACGGATCACAATTTGACCATTCTCAACCACTGCACGCTCTTTGGTTGCATGAATACCCAAGATTGCTGACTGTGGAGGATTAATAATTGGGGTAGACAACATGGAGCCAAATACACCACCGTTAGAGATAGAGAAAGTACCGCCAGTTAACTCTTCGATAGACAACTTACCATCGCGTGCCTTGGCACCAAACTCCGCAATCTTCTTCTCAATGTCTGCCAAGTTCATTTGATCAACATCGCGCAAGATAGGAACCACCAAACCACGTGGTGAGCTCACTGCAATACCAATATCAAAGTAGCCGTGATAAACGATGTCATTACCATCAACAGAAGCATTGAGTAATGGGAACTTCTTCAAAGCATGTGTAGCTGCTTTTACGAAGAAAGACATAAAGCCTAATTTCACGCCATGTACTTTTTCAAACTGATCTTTGTACTTATTGCGCATGGCAATCACTGGCGCCATGTTTACTTCATTAAAGGTTGTCAAGATTGCATTGTTTGCTTGAGACTCAAGTAAACGCTCAGCAATACGCGCACGTAAACGACTCATGGGTACCCGCTCTTCTGGACGGTCGCCCATCGGAATAGGCGCACTGGGCAATGTAGCCGATTTTGCACCACCTGCAACCGCATTTAGGGCATCACCTTTAGTTACGCGACCATCACGACCAGAACCTGCTACTTGAGCTGCATTGATATTGTTCTCAGCAAGGATCTTCGCTGCCGATGGTGCAGCAGCTGCGCCAGATGAAGGAGCTGGTGTGGCGGCTGGCGCCGCTTTTGCGGGAGCTGGAGCTGGTGCTGGTGCTGGCGCTGCAGTTGCAACAGCAGTGCTATCAATCTTGGCAATTAATTGTTCGGCAACAACGGTACCGCCATCACCAACTAAGATTTCACTTAAAACACCGGCAGATGGGGATGGCACTTCGAGCACGACTTTATCGGTTTCAATTTCAATCAAGATCTCATCTTGAGCAACGGCATCGCCAACTTTCTTTTTCCATTGCAACAAAGTAGCTTCTGCTACTGACTCAGAGAGCTGGGGAACTTTAACTTCAAAAATAGCCATGATTAATCCTATTAAGTGTTTGTATTGGAGTGATGTTTACGATTACTTCGTAATGACATAACCCTTTAATTTTGCGAAGGCTGCTGCCAGCAGAGATTTCTGTTGTTCTTGGTGAAGATGAGCATATCCACAGGCAGGTGAAGCAGATGCGGGGCGACCTGCATAAGCCAACTTCATGCCATCGGACATATTCTCCAAAATATTGTGCTGAACAAAGAACCAGGCGCCTTGATTTTGTGGCTCATCTTGACACCACACCACTTCTTCTAGGCTTGGATACTTTTTCAATTCAGTAGCTAAGGCCTTGTGTGGGAATGGATAGAGCTGTTCCAAGCGAATGATGGCAACTTCATCTTGCTTTTTATCGGTACGAGTCTTGGCTAAGTCGTAATAGACTTTTCCTGAACAGATAATTAAACGGGTGACTTTTTTAGAATCGATCGTTTCATCGCGCTCAGGCAAGATCGTATGAAATCCACCCTTCGTAAATTCTGTCAGCGGTGAGGAAGCTTCCTTATTACGCAGTAAGGATTTTGGCGTCATCAAGATCAAAGGCTTGCGGAACTGACGAATCATTTGGCGACGCAATACATGGAAAATTTGCGCGGCAGTTGTCGGCTGAATCACTTGCATATTCGTATCAGCGCACAGTTGCATGAAACGCTCTAGACGTGCCGATGAATGCTCAGGACCTTGCCCCTCGTAACCATGCGGCAACATCATGACTAGGCCATTTGCACGACCCCACTTCACTTCACCAGAGGCGATAAATTGATCAATGACCACTTGTGCGCCATTTGCAAAGTCACCAAACTGGGCCTCCCAAATCGTTAAGGTATTTGGCTCGGCAGAGGCATAGCCATACTCAAATCCTAGGACCGCTTCCTCCGATAATATGGAGTCGATTACCAAAAATGGCGCTTGGTCTTTCGCAATATGACGCAGAGGAATATAGACCCCCTTGTCCCATTTTTCGCGGCTTTGATTGTGTAGTACAGCGTGGCGATGGGTAAAGGTTCCTCGTCCGCTATCCTCTCCTGAGAGGCGTACTGGATATCCGCTAGCGACCAGAGATGCAAAAGCCATGTGCTCGCCCATGCCCCAATCGACATTCACCTCACCGCGTCCCATCGCTGCGCGATCCTTCAGAACCTTCTCCACGAGTGGGTGAACCTGAAAACCTTCACGTACTGTCGTTACTCGCTCCGCTAAACGCTTCCACTCAGTCAATGGGATGGCTGTATCAGCTTCATCGGTCCACTTTTTATTTAAAAATGGAGACCAATCAACTGCAAACTTACCCTTGAAATTACTCAATACTGGATCGGAAGTTTGCTTACCTAAATCCATAGCGGCGCGATATTCTTTCACCATCAAATCGCCGGTTCCAGCAGGTAATATGCCTTGGGTCTCTAATTTATCGGCATACAATTTGCGTGTGCCAGGATGTGCAGAAATGATCTTGTACATCAAAGGCTGGGTCATTGCTGGCGTATCTTGCTCGTTATGACCTAATTTTCTAAAGCAAACAATATCAATAGCCACATCTTTATGGAATTGAGTGCGGAACTCAACCGCTAACTTGGTAGCGAGTACCACCGCTTCTGGATCATCACCATTCACATGCAATACGGGTGCATCGATCACTTTCATAATATCGGTGCAATACAGACTTGATCGCAAGTCACGTGGGTCAGAGGTTGTGAAACCAATCTGATTATTGATCACGATATGAATCGTGCCACCGGTGGAATAGCCACGCACTTCAGCCATCGCCAAAGTTTCTTGCATAACACCCTGGCCTGCAATAGCAGCATCGCCGTGTACCAATACTGGCATCACCTGTTCACCTAGCATATCCCCACGACGCTCCATACGAGCACGTGCTGAACCTTCCACTACCGGATTCACGATTTCAAGATGCGAAGGGTTAAATGCTAATGACAAATGGACTGGGCCTGCTGGTGTTGAAATATCACTAGAGAAACCTTGGTGATACTTCACGTCACCCGCTGGCAGTGTTTCTGGGCCCTTGTGCTCAAACTCAGCAAACAAATCCGTTGGCATTTTGCCAAGAGTATTCACGAGCACATTTAAGCGACCGCGATGAGCCATGCCAATCACGATCTCTTGTACGCCTTTAGTGCCCGCTTCACGAATCAACTCGTCCATACAGGCAATAAAACTTTCACCGCCCTCTAAGGAGAAGCGTTTTTGGCCAACATACTTAGCTTGAAGATAGCGCTCCAAACCTTCAGCCGCAGTGACGCGATCCAAAATATGACGCTTCTCATCCACATTAAAGTGGGGTGTTGAGCGAATGGACTCTAACTTTTCTTGCCACCATTTTTTAATTTTTTGGTCGGCAATAAACATGTACTCGGCACCAAGCGTGCCACAGTAGGTCTGACGCAAGGCTTGCAATAAATCTCGCAAGGTCATTTGATTCTTACCGAAGAAGGTATTGCTGGTATTGAAGACGATATCCATATCGCCATCACCAAAGCCATAGAATGCAGGATCCAATTCAGGAATATCCGGACGCTCATTGCGCTTTAGTGGATCTATATCGGCCCAGCGATTTCCGACGTTACGATAGGCTGCAATCAATTGCTGAACAGCAACACGCTTACGACCCATCTCAGAATCTGCTGAATCAGCAGAAACAGTTCTAATGGGGCCTTGTTTGGCACGCTCCGCAAAGGAAGCGACAATTGGCCCATGGGCGATGTCAGCTCTTGCAGAACCATCAGCCGCAGGGACCTGCTTTACATTATCAAAATAGTCGCGCCAATGATCCGCGACAGATGCGGGGTCATGTAAATAAGATTCGTAGAGTTCCTCTACATAGGGTGCGTTTCCGCCGAAGAGATAGGAACTATCCCTTTGATCCTGCATCATGATGCTCACCTTTCATCGGGTTTCCCGAATAAAAACTGTGGTTAAAACCATCCGATCCCTAGCTTTACTAGTTTGCGGATTGATCTGTGCAAATACGTTTACAACGACTCTAATTTAACACGATTACCCATTAATTGATAAAGGACTTTCGCTGTTTTTTTATCGAAGTGCGTTTAGACATGAAAGCTTGCAAATAAGAATTTTCCTACCCGCCTTTAAACCCCGCCCGACAGATTTCACCAAAAATGCTTTTTATTCTCTAAATCTTTAAATGAATAGCCAAGATGAAGGAAATATGAAAGAAATTACCCCTGAAATGGAATATTTGAGTACAAGGCAAAGTGCTAAGGTTTTACAGGTCTCTTTGGGAACTGTGCAAAAAATGGTTGAATTAGGCGAATTAATCGCCTGGAAAACCCGTGGGGGCCACAGGCGGATTCTGGCTAGCTCGCTTGAACAACAGTTAGCCCGAAGAAAAAGGGCTATGCGCCAAAAAACCACTCAAAACTGTATCGCCATGGGTATTTTTAGAAGAATAGAAAATAGCCATGAATTACTGGAGTCGATTGGGCATTGGCAGCTCAAAGTGGAAATGGAAGTCTCTGTGGATAGCCTAGAAGGTTTAATGAAAACAGTATCTATTGCTCCAGATTTAATCTTTTTAGACGCATTAATACCTCCAGTGGAGCAAGTGCATCTCATTCATTACCTTAGTAACAATAAAGATACTCAAGGCATTCCCATATTGGTGGATGAGGGCTTTATTAGTCTTCATCCTGGCGTTATGGGTCTTGCCGATGAAAATACCTCTGGAGTGAGGTCGCAGCAGCCACAGATACTCAAAGAGGAGTTAGAAAATGGTCTGATAGACCAAAATCCCCTGATCATTGCTTACCCGGCCACCAACCCAGAGCTTGAAGCTGGTCCAGGACAAGAAAATCGGCACCATCTCTTAGAGCCCATTTTTATAGCAGCACTTAATCGAAAATGCGCCTAAATCCTTAGGAAACCATAGAAATATACAGGCCGATCAATCTAAATTCATCGGCCTGTATTCAAATAAATCTATTTAATTCAATAACTTAGATAATAAAGTTACTGCGATCTCTACCTTCGATCCACTTTGGCGCCTTACCACGACCGGTCCACGTTTCTCCAGTTGCAGGATTTTTATACTTAGGGGCAACCTTACCGCCAGAGCTCTTAGCGCCAGCTTTACGGCTAAATAAGTCTGAAGCCGTTAAGTGATATTGCTCAATGATCAACTTTGCCTTGGCAATGCCATCAGCCTTTTCACGCTGAATCGCTTCTTTAATTTGTTTATCTAACTGCTCACGTTGAGCTAAAAGCTCTTGATAAGAAGACATGTATTAATTTCTCCGAATAGATATTATTTGAGATAACGATTGAATCTAGGTTACTGAAATTAATTATATCGGATTATTTTAAATAATAAATATATATTAGCCTTAAGGATATAAACCTTTATAAATTAATGGTTTATATTTTCTATTAAGTATTTTAATTGGTATTAATTATAAATAATATATACATTATTAAGCAAAATACTCTATCTTCTCAGCATAAAGGTACCACTGGCTTTGGCATTCATTTCACCGGCCGCATTAAATACCACTGCCTCGCAGTAATGAATGGTCTTACCAGACTTCAATACAGTCCCTTCAACCACAATTCTGCCTGTGCTGGGACGTAAAAAACTCACGCTCATATCAATAGTCATAGCACCTAAAGGCTGATTATTTGTACTCCGAGCGGCAGCACCCATCGCAAAATCAAGCAGCGTCATCACTACACCGCCATGGGCAATATGAAAGCTATTTTCAAATTCTGGCTTGATATCCAGAGAAATACGGGATTTACCGCCTTCGGCAAATTCAGGCACCACGCCAAGGTGCGCCAGAAAAGGAATCGTTAAGCCAAAGTAGCTTGTATTGTTTTGATTAGCAGGCATATCTAGTGGGATATTGAGAGGATTATCAGAGATTGATGGTCGGGGCGAGAGGATTTGAACCTCCGACCACATGCACCCCATGCATGTACGCTACCAGGCTGCGCTACGCCCCGACGAAAGACAAAATTGTATCAGTAACTATTTAGACAGAATCTCAAGGACTGCTTGCAACTCATCACGCAAGCGCAGCTCACCACGCGCCTCGTCAAGACGATTTCGGGCACCGCTAATGGTAAAGCCCTCCTCATAGAGCAGTGAGCGAATCTTGCGTATCAACACTACTTCGTGGTGTTGATAGTAGCGCCGATTACCACGACGCTTTTGAGGGCTCAGTTGGGAAAACTCTTGCTCCCAGTAGCGTAAAACGTGTGAACGCACGCCACACAGGTCTGCTACTTCACCAATAGTGAAATAACGTTTAGCAGGTATGGGTGGAAGCTGCGAACTTAGCAGCGTCGACCCAGAATCAAATACTGTTTTCTCGAGCATGTGACTCAACTACATCTTTGAGTTTTTGACTGGCGTGAAAAGTAACCACGCGACGAGCTGCAATGGGAATCATTTGACCTGTCTTAGGGTTGCGTCCTGGACGAGCTGATTTATTGCGCAGTTGAAAATTGCCAAAGCCTGAAATTTTTACCTCTACTCCAGCCTCTAGAGATTGGCCGATACGATCAAAGAAGGCATCAATCATATCCTTTGCTTCGCGCTTATTGAGTCCAACTTGATCAAAGAGAGCCTCTGATAATTCATTTTTAGTAACGGTATCGTTATTTGCTAAATCATTCATTTAGACACTCTCTTTTTTGTTATACGTTCAATACTAAACCTAGCGCAAGCGAGCTGCGCAATTTTTCTCTACAGCTGCCAATAAGGCCTTCATCACTGCTTCAATTTGTGCATCCTGCATGGTTTCCAAGGGGTTGAGTAACGTAATACGGAACGCCAAACTCTTTTCATCATCAGCCATGCTACTTGAACCTGATTTTGGCTTAAATTCGTCAAAGAGCTCAATCTGTTTTACAAAAGCTTGTTTGGACGAAACCATGGTGTCGATTAAAGACTGTGCCGGCACGCTCTGCTTGACCACGAGCGCCAAGTCTCGTTGCACTGCGGGAAATTTACTCAGCTCTTCAGGTTGCGGGATGCCAATATTCTGAATAGCTTCTAGATCCAATTCAAAAAGCACTGGCGCTTGAGGCAATTCATAAGTCTGCTGGAGTGCAGGATGCAATTCCCCCATCCAACCAATATCGAATTGACCTTTGGAAGTCTGGAGCCAAATTTTTGCACTACGACCAGGATGTAAGGCGGGATGGACGGCTGCTTCTGTCGTCAAATGGAGTGGATCTAAGGCTCTTTGCAGATCACCCTTTAAATCAAAAAAGTCCACAAGACGAGTGCTGCTTGCCCACTGCTCTGGGAGGCTCGAACCATACGCTAGGCCACCTAAATGTTGTGGCTGATAGAAACCAGCAACTTTGCCAGCCTCTTCTTTAATATTTTGATCCCGTTGAAATACACGGCCCGCTTCAAATAAACGCACACGTACTGCACCGCGATTTAAATTGGACTTGAGATTGGCTAATAAGCCACCCCAAAGATTGCTGCGCATCACACCATACTGACTGGCAATGGGATTGAGCACTGCAATGACTTCTTGTTCAGTGACCCCTGTTAAGCGCTGCTCGCTTTCTAAATCTGTAAAACCAAAGTTAACTGCCTCTTGGTAGCCCTCAAGCGCCAAACGTTGGCGTAACAAATGCACACCCCGCTTTGCCTCAGCTCGAGCACTCATCTTGAGCATGGCAACTGGCGGTACATCCGGAATATTTTCAAAGCCGTACATGCGCGCGACTTCTTCAATGAGGTCTTCTTCAATCTCAATATCAAAACGATAGCTCGGTGGCATCACCACAAAAACATCATTTGCTACTTGCTCAAATTCAAAGCCAAGTCGCTTAAAGACATCCGCTACGATCTCATTAGTCAACGGGATACCAATCACCTGCATCGCTCTGGCTAAGCGCATGTTGACTGGCTTACGTGCTGGAACTGACAAGACCTGATCATCTATCGGGCCAACTTGGCCTCCACAAACTTCGACAATCAATGCGGTTAAATACTCCAGGCAATTGACCGTATTTTGTGGATCAACACCCCGCTCAAAGCGATGGGCTGCATCTGTGCTGAAATTAAAGCGACGTGCACGTCCTTGAATCGCAGCAGGTTGCCAGAAAGCTGCCTCAATATAGATATTCTTGGTGTCATCACTGACGGCGCAATGATTACCGCCCATAATTCCCGCCAGAGCCACTGGACCACTTTGATCCGCCACTACCCCAGCATCCTGAATCTTCCCAGCAGAATCGGGGCCCTGCAATGTTACTGTCTGGCCATTTAACAACTCCAGGGTTTCTCCAGGCTTTGCCCAGCGAACTGATAATTGGCCAGATAATTTATCAATGTCAAATACGTGGGTGGGCTGACCCATCTCCAGCATGACGTAATTTGATATATCGACCAAAGCAGAAATACTTCTCTGACCAGCATTACAAAGTCTTTGAATCATCCAATCCGGTGTTTTAGCCTTGGGATTGACACCGCGAATAATGCGACCTGCAAAACGTCCGCAAAGATCAGTACTTTCAACGGTAACTTTGAGCTTGTCCTGGATGGAGACATTTGCAGGAGTCCACTGCGGCGCACACAATGCAGCGCCCGTAATAGCAGATACTTCGCGTGCCATCCCCATCAGTGACAAGCAGTCTGCTTTATTGGGGGTTAGCTTGATCACATAAATTTGATCATCTAAATTGAGGTACTGACGAATATCTTGACCAACTGGTGCATCTTCTGGCAACTCCAGAATACCTTCATGGTCATCTCCAAGGCCAAGCTCACGACCAGAGCACAACATGCCTTGACTTTCGACGCCACGCAGTTTGCCCAATTTAATCATGAATGGTTTGCCGCCTGATTCCGCAGGTGGAAGCTGGGCACCCACTAAGGCACACGGAATTTTGATACCGGCACGCGCATTAGGCGCGCCGCACACAATTTGCAACTCTTGCCCAGTGCCAGCATCTACTGTGCAGACACGCAAACGATCTGCATCAGGATGCTGCTGGGCAGACAAAATCTGAGCAACCACAATCTTCGTAAATGCTGGTGCAACCGAATGCTGCTCTTCAACCTCAAGACCTGCCATGGTCATAGCATGGCCCAAAGCATTGCTATCAATCGAAGGATTTACATACTGGCGTAACCAAGATTCAGAAAATTGCATAGCGGTTTCTTTTATTGAATTTGTTATGCAGGGAACTGCGCTAAGAAACGGAGATCGTTTTCAAAGAAGAGACGTAAATCATCAACACCGTAACGCAACATGGTGAGGCGCTCTAAGCCAGAACCAAAAGCAAAACCGGTATAGCGCTCAGGATCAATGCCCATATTGCGTAATACATTGGGGTGCACCTGCCCTGCTCCCGAAATCTCTAACCAACGGCCAGCTAACTTGCCGCTACCAAAGGCCATATCGATCTCAGCAGATGGCTCTGTAAATGGGAAATACGATGGGCGGAAGCGAACCTGCAACTCATTTGTTTCAAAGAAGGTTCTCAGGAAATCGGTATAGACACCTTTGAGGTCAGCAAAAGAAACACGCTCCGCAATCCACAAACCCTCGACCTGATGAAACATCGGTGAATGGGTTGCATCACTGTCTACGCGATAAGTTCTGCCTGGTGCGATGACTTTAATTGGGGGCATTGCATCACAATGAGCATATTTCTTCACATGCTCACTCGCATAACGAACCTGAATCGGGCTAGTGTGCGTGCGCAATAGCAAGGGCTTTCCATTGGAATCCTTGCCATCGATATAAAAGGTATCCTGCATCGAACGCGCAGGATGATTCTCGGGACTATTTAAGGCTGTGAAATTAAACCAATCGGTTTCAATTTCAGGGCCATCAGCTACATCAAAACCAATCGAGCGGAAGATTTCCTCAACACGCTCCCAGGTTCGCATTACTGGATGCAAGCTACCTACCGCTTGTCCACGACCTGGCATGGAAACATCAATCGACTCAGCGGCAAGACGTTGCATCAATACAGCATCAGCCAAAGCCTGGCGACGCTCTTGTAATGCAGTCTCTACTTGGGTTTTGATTTGATTAATTTGGGCGCCAGCACTCTTGCGCTCCTCAGGCGACATTCCACCAAGCGCTTTTAAACGCTCAGTGAGAACACCTGACTTACCGAGATACTTGGCTTTCGCGTC
>JAXIUI010000019.1:0-35668 GCA_034680725.1 Polynucleobacter sp. | reverse complement strand
GCTGCTAAGAAGCCTGCTGCTAAAAAAGCCGCTGCTAAGAAGCCAGCTGCTAAAAAGCGCGTAGCAAAAAAAAAGTAAGTAAGCCTGCTGCGAAGAAAGCGGGCAAAGCTGTAAAAAAGCCCGTGGCTAAGAAAGTAGCTACTTCAACAACGTTGAATCCTGCTGCTGCCTGGCCCTTCCCAACTGGCACACGTCCATAAGCTTTGCTTGTAGTCGTGTGAAGTTCAAAGGGATCTCTTCTGAGATCCCTTTTTTATTGTCACCACTTAAATTTTCTATTTAGAAGGCAAAACCAAAGGCTGACTTGAACTGAGCGGCGATCTCATCTTTTGCAATTTGGTGATTTTGTGGTCCTTGATGGATAATTTTGATTGATCCCATCAAACTGGCTAGTCGTCCAGTGGTTTCCCAATCCATATTGTTTTCTAGTCCAAAGAGTAGCCCACCACGGAATGCATCTCCACATCCAGTTGGATCAACTACTTTTGCTGCTGGCACAGGTGGAATGGCAATACATTTACCTTCAAAGTAGATATCAGCACCTTCCGCCCCCTTGGTTACGATCATTGCCTTTACTCGTTCAGCCACTTTTGCCAGGCTAAGACCTGTTCTTTGGGAGAGCATTTCACCTTCATAGTCATTCACGGCTAAATAACTCGCTATTTCTACTAATTCCAACAATTCAGGACCATTGAACATTGGTAAGCCTTGGCCTGGATCAAAAATGAATGGAATATTGGCATCGGCTAACTGATGGCAGTGTTCCCACATACCTTGGCGACCATCGGGTGCAACAATTCCGAACTTTGCAGCTCCTTTGGCATTTTTGCTACGCTCTGCAACTACGGCAGAAACTTCGTTGAGGTGGGAGTCACTCATGGCTCCGGGATGAAAGGCGGTAATTTGGTTATTTGCTTGATCTGTGGTGATCATGGCTTGAGCAGTGAATGCCGCCTCAATTTGGCGAATATGGCTGGCATCAATTTGCAGTTGCTTTAATCGTTCTAAGTAAGGCGCCGCATCTCCGCCGACTGTGGCCATGATGATAGGGTCACCACCAAGAAGATTTAAGTTGTATGCAATATTGCCAGCGCAACCACCAAATTCACGACGCATAGTGGGAACTAGGAAGGCTACATTCAGAATATGAATTTGCTCAGGCAGAATCTGGTCGGCAAATTTGCCTTCAAAATTCATGATGGTGTCATAGGCGATGGAGCCGCAGATCAAGCTAGACATAAATAGTTACTTTCTTATCAAAATGAAGGTAGTTTGGGTTTTGAGGATGGCTAAGGTCACTTATTGTGGGTAAAAAATTCTGACTCGATAGCCTGCAGCATTATTTGGAAGTTCAATTGGTATTTCAAGTTCGAATATTTCACCAGAAGGAGCACCTTGTTGTAAAAAATGAGGATGTGTTTCTTTCCAGGCCATTGGTAACCACTCGAATGGCTTAAGAATAATTGTTTTAATCTCCGATTCTTCTGCATCCGTGAGGGAAATTTCTAAATATGGGAATAAAACTGGGAGTGCAAGGCGATTTTGTATTTCAACTTGCAGTAGAGATTGATTTGGAACGTTTTTAAGGGTCTCTCGCGCGTTTTCCGGCAAGAGAGTGACCGAAGTTATTTTCCACGCTGAGAAATCGCTTACAGAGCGATTCACGCATCCTAGCGCATGACAGAGTTTGGCATCTAATTTTTGTAAAACAGAAAATGCTTCGACTGCAACCGGATGAGAGCTGCCATCTACGTGAGTCGCTAGTGCTGGTAGTAAAGAATTTCTAGAGAGGTGCTGCCCAGTAACGATGAGTAGAAGAAAAAAAACAGCGAGAAGAGCTAATTTAAGACTTTTTTTTTGAGCCGAGATTAAAGTATCTGTGCTTTCGCTAATCAAAATAGTTTCATCACTATTTATCGGCAGTGTGCCATGCAGACAGACCCAGCCCTCACTCTCTTTCCAAATAGAAAGCGGGAGCCATTGACTATAGGTAGCAATCACTTCTTCAGCTTGACGTGCGAGAACGCCGGATAGAACAATTTTTCCACCAGGGCGTATCTTATTGACTAATGCAGGAGCGAGTACCTGTAGCGGATTGGCCAGAATATTGGCCATCACAATGTCGTATTTGGTTTGCGCTGCTAGCTCTGGTGCATCTTCATTCGGCAATACGAATCGGATAACCGTGTTGTTAATCTCGGCATTGCTGCGTGCTGCAACCATGGCCTGTGGGTCAATATCCGTTCCAACTACGGGATTGCATCCTAATTTTGCGGCTGCAATTGCCAGAATCCCCGATCCGCACCCGTAATCGAGCAAGCTTTGATTTGCAAGTTGCGTGTTTTGCTCAAGCCAAAGCAAGCAAAGATGGGTAGTTGGGTGGCTCCCAGTGCCAAAGGCTAAACCAGGATCTACTGCTAAGCAAATCGCTTTTGGATCGGTGGGGGCTTCATGCCATGACGGCACCACCCAAATACGCTCGCCAATCTGAATAGGGGAAAATTGACTTTGGGTTAAGCGCACCCAATCTTGTTCTTCAACCACCTTTTCTTGAGGGTTAGGAAGATTAAATCCTGCTTCTTTGAGGGCGGATAACAACTCTGGAATAAAACTTTCTGTATCGGAGTCATCAATCTCAGGGTTAAAGAGCGCGGTGACTGCAGAGCGATCCCAAGCTTGTACTTCTGGTGAGAGGCCAGGCTCCCCATAAAGTGGGTTTTCATCATAGCCGCCGGCAGCATCATCTTCTACTGTGACTGAAAGCGCGCCGATTTCTAGTAATGCGTCACCCAAGGGCTCTGCAATCTCTGCGGGCACCGTGAAAACCAGTTCACGATAGGACATGGGTGCTCTGCATCAGTGTGAATAAAGACAGAGCTTACGGCTTACCGCGACTGGCGGCTTGCTCTTCAAGGCGATGCTCAAGATAGTGGATGCTGGTACCGCCTTCAATGAAGTTGGGATCTAACATCAACTCACGGTGAAGTGGAACATTGGTCGTAATGCCATCAATAATCATCTCTGAAAGCGCAATTTGCATGCGTCGAATCGCTTGTTCTCGAGTATTGCCGTAAGAAATAAGCTTACCAATCATGGAATCGTAGTTAGATGGCACTACATAGCCACTGTATGCATGTGAGTCAACCCGAATGCCAGGGCCTCCTGGCATATGGAATGAACCAATTTTGCCCGGACTGGGTGTGAATTTAAATGGGTCCTCTGCATTGAGGCGACATTCGATGGCATGACCACGGAAGACGATGTCTTTTTGGCGATAGCTTAATTTCAAGCCAGCAGCAATCCGAATTTGCTCTTGAACAATGTCTACGCCAGTAATCATCTCTGTCACTGGATGTTCAACTTGAACCCGTGTATTCATCTCGATGAAGAAAAATTCACCATCCTCGTAGAGGAATTCAAAAGTACCGGCACCGCGGTAGCCAATTTTTCTACAGGCTTCTGCACAGCGCTCACCAATCTTGGCGATTGCACGACGGTCAATGCCGGGGGCAGGGGCTTCTTCAATTACTTTTTGGTGGCGACGCTGCATTGAGCAGTCACGTTCACCAAGCCAAATAGCATTGCCATAGGTGTCAGCCAGAATTTGAATTTCAACATGGCGAGGTTTTTCAAGAAACTTCTCCATATAGACTTCTGGGTTGCCGAAAGCGCGACCAGCTTCTTCTTTGGTCATATTGACGGCATTCAGAAGAGCTGCTTCAGTATGTACTACGCGCATACCCCGACCACCACCACCACCGGCAGCCTTAATGATGACTGGATAGCCAACTCGCTTGGCTGTGGCAATAACTTCTTTTGGGTTATCTGGCAAGGCGCCTTCAGATCCAGGTACGCAAGGTACGCCCGCTTTAATCATGGCGCGTTTAGCAGAAACCTTATCACCCATCAGGCGAATGGATGCTGCAGTGGGCCCGATAAAGGCAAAACCTGACTTTTCAACTCGTTCAGCAAAGTCTGCATTCTCAGAGAGAAAGCCGTAGCCTGGGTGAATTGCTTCGGCATCAGTAACTTCTGCTGCTGAAATGATTGCAGGCATGTTGAGATAGCTCAGTGGAGAAGGCGCAGGGCCGATACATACGGCCTCATCTGCCAGCTTTACATACTTAGCTTCTTTATCTGCAGTGGAATACACCACTACAGTTTTAATTCCCAACTCGCGACAGGCGCGCTGGATGCGGAGGGCAATTTCTCCGCGATTGGCAATCAGAATCTTATCGAACATGTCGTCTCTGAGTTAAGTAACGGTGGATCGGAATGGACTCTAGAAGAAGTCGACTAGGCAATAATGAAAAGTGGTTGGTCAAATTCGACACCTTGACCGTTTTCGCACAGAATTTGCTTAATCACACCAGCTTTTTCAGATTCAATTTCATTGAGCAGCTTCATGGCTTCAATAATGCAAAGCGTCTGACCTACTTTGACGGTGTCGCCAACATTAACAAAATTAGGTGATTCAGGATTTGGCGCTCGATAGAAAGTGCCAACCATGGGTGAGCGGGCTACAAAACCAGTTTCCGCTGGCGCTTCTTCGGCTGCCGGAGTTGTCGCAGGGCTTGCTGTATTCGCTACCGGAGCCGCTTGTATAGCCTGTGCCGGAGCCGGGGTTGCGTAGACAACCTGACTGGCAGAAGTTTGAGGGCCGGCATTCACAATGCGAACACGATCCTCGCCTTCATTAACCTCTAGTTCAGAGATTCCAGATTCCGAAACAAGATCGATGAGGGTTTTAAGTTTTCTAAGATCCATGGAAAGTTTTCCTTTCTAGTAATTCTGAGTAAATATTTATTTGGCTAGGCGCGCAATTGCTGCCTGCAGTGCTAGTTCATAGCCAATAGCACCCAATCCGCAGATCACTCCTGTAGCAATATCGGATAAATAGGAATGCTTGCGAAATTCTTCGCGCTGATGAATGTTCGATAGATGAATTTCAATAAACGGAATAGCGACCCCAGCTAGAGCATCACGAAGTGCAACGCTGGTATGGGTGAAGCCACCTGGGTTGATGACGATAAAATGAACCCCATCTTGCTTTGCCTTCTGAATTCGGTCAATTAATTCACCTTCATGATTGCTTTGAAAGGTAGACAGTTCAACTGCGTTGGCTTTTGCAATAGCGCCTAGTTTTGTGTGGATATCTTCCAGTGTAGTTTTGCCATAAACCTCTGGTTCACGGGTTCCCAATAAATTGAGATTAGGACCTTGAATTACGAGAATTGAAGTATTTTTCGACATAGATCGTTATTTTTAGAGGCAGTTAGGTTTAATTCAGTAAATAAAGCTTTTCTCTAAAACCACTTACTTGATGAGCGCCATTCTTCATTTAGTAAAAGGGCAGTATACCCCCAGAAATTGCCTAAAGATCTCAGTGAGTCGGGATTAAAACCGCAAATTTCGCAGCTTTTAAAGGTAGATAAATCAAAATAAGGCCTAAAAAGGCCTTATTTATAGATAAGTCATAATCCTTAAATTAGCTTTAAAGCCTCTAAATTGCAGATTTAATGGCTCTTCTGAGCTCTTCTTCGCTTATTTTTCCTAATTTACTGCTTGTTGCCTTCCCTTTTGCATCAATGATGATCGTATAAGGTAGGGCCCCCTGCGCATTCCCCATTTGCTTTGAAAGTGCGCTGCCCTCTAGTCCACCAATCACAATGGGATATGAAACAGGCATCATTTCAAGGAATTGACGAATATTAGAGGGTGAATCAATACCGATACCGACAAATAAGACATTTTGTGATAAAAACTCCCCTTGTAATTGGTCTAAGGTTGGCATTTCCTCTACGCAAGGGGGGCACCAGGATGCCCAAAAGTTCACTACCAATACTTTTCCGCGCCAATCATCGGTATTGACAGATTTTCCGTCAGGAGTTTTCCAGGGGTTGGCAAAAAATGCATTGATCGCGGGATCATCTGCAAGGCTAGTTCGATAAATCCATTGCGAGGTAAAGATACCCAAACTGAGCGCTACTAAGCTAATTCCGACTATATAAATCCACGGTCTTCGATTCATTACAACTCCTTAGCTAAAATTTGCCAATGCATATACATATCTTGGGCATTTGCGGTACTTTCATGGGCGGCATTGCCGAAATCGCTCGGCAAGCTGGACATCGTGTAACTGGCTGTGATGCCAACGTGTATCCACCAATGAGTACTCAACTTGAGGCTCAAGGCATCGAACTAATTGAGGGATTCTCACCGGATCAATTATTACAGTTTGAGACGATGCCTGATTTATTTGTTATCGGCAATGTGGTCTCCCGAGGAAACCCCTTGATGGAAGCCATTCTGAATCAGGGCTTGCCTTACATTTCTGGCCCACAGTGGCTAGGTGAGCAAGTTTTGTATGGCAAGCATGTTTTAGCTGTAGCTGGTACGCATGGCAAAACTACCACCTCAGCCATGCTCACTTGGATTTTAGAATTTAATGGTTATAAACCGGGCTATTTGATTGGTGGTGTACCTCTCAATTTCACGGTTTCAGCTAAGCTGGGTGAAGGTCAGTATTTTGTCATTGAGGCCGATGAATATGACACTGCGTTTTTTGATAAGCGCAGTAAGTTTGTTCACTATCGACCCCGCACGGCTTTATTAAATAATTTGGAATTTGATCACGCGGATATTTTTGCCGATCTGGCGGCGATTGAGACCCAGTTTCATCACCTTGTGAGAACCGTGCCGAGCAATGGCCTCTTGGTGGTCAACGGAGAAGAGCTGGCATTAGAGCGAGTGATAGCCCGAGGCGCGTGGGCACCTGTAGAAATGTTTGGGCAAGATTCCAAAAATGCTTGGTCTTTGATTTCTCAGGCAGGCGATGGTTTTATTGTTCTTCAGGATGGTAAAGAAGTAGCAATCGTTGAGTGGGCAGCAGACTCTGGAGTCATGGGTCGACATAATCAACTTAACGCATTAGCGGCAATTGCCTGCGCAAATCATATTGGCATTTCACCCAAGGATGCAGCAAGTGCATTGGCAAAATTTAGAAATGTGAAGCGTCGCCTAGAAACGATAGGTATCTCTAACGGCATCACAGTATATGATGATTTTGCGCACCATCCAACGGCAATTACCACTACGGTTGATGGTTTGCGCAGACGGGTTGGAAATGCACGGATCTTAGCGGTACTTGAGCCGAGATCTAACACCATGAAATTGGGGGTAATGAAGGCCCAATTACCGAATAGCTTAGAAGCTGCAGATAAGGTATTTGCCTACGGTGCCAAGTCTGGAAAAGAGTCTTTGGGTTGGGATTTAAAAGAAGTGCTTTCTCCATTAAATGCCAATGAACAAGATCGCGCATTAGCCTTTGATGATTTAAGTGCCTTGGTCAGTGCGATAGCAAAAGAGGCAAAGCCCGAAGACCATATTTTAGTGATGAGTAACGGTGGTTTTGGTGGCGTACATCAAAAGATATTGACTGCAATACAAGAGAAGGCAAAGTAATTCTATGAGATTAAAAGACAAAGTCGCCATCGTTACTGGTGCTGCAAAAGGGATTGGCTTTGCAACCGCAAAACGTTTTGCGCAAGAGGGTGCAAAAGTGATGATTGCGGATGTGAGCCCCGAGGCTATTAAGGCTGCAGTAAGTCTTGTTTCGGGCTCAGAAGGCTATGTGATGAATGTGACTGATCGCGCCAGTGTTGAAGCTACTGTTGATCAAATCATCAAAAATCATGGACGTATTGATATCCTCATTAACAATGCTGGCATCACACAAGATGCACGCTTGGTCAAAATGACTGAAGCACAATTTGATGCGGTGATTGATGTCAATTTGAAAGGGGTATTTAATTGCACGCAATTAGTAGTGCCGCATATGTTGGAGGCAGGTAAAGGTGCCGTTGTCAACGCTTCGAGCGTGGTTGGAATTTATGGAAACTTTGGTCAGACAAACTATTCAGCCACGAAATTTGGTGTGATTGGTTTCACTAAAACTTGGGCCCGTGAATTGGGTGCAAAAGGTATTCGGGTAAATGCAGTATGCCCAGGCTTCATTGCTACTGAGATGGTCAAAGCCATGCCGGAAAATATTTTGAAAGATATTGAGAGGCGCAGTTGGCTTGGTCGCTTAGGCACTCCCGAAGAAATGGCTAATGTATATTTATTCTTGGCTAGCGATGAAGCTAGTTACGTTAATGGCGTTGCACTTGAAGCCAGCGGCGGAATCTCACTTTAAGCATGCATCTTTTATATGAAGAGGGTGGCGATATCAAGGTCGCCACAGTCCAGTCTGCTTCAGGCACTGGAGATGCTGAGTCATGGCAGGCCACAAGCCTTTCTGGCAAGAAGATTAAATTAAAGGCTAAGGAAGTTTGGCTTCGTTTTGAAAAACCAGAACCACAAGCACTCATGGATGAAGCCAATATCCTCTCTAAGGAAATTGATTTGCAGTTTCTTTGGGACTGCGCTCCTGACGAAGAGTTTAGTTTGGTTGACGTGGCCCAAGAGTACTTTGGTGCACAAGCAAGCATTCCACAAAAGACAGCATTAGCAATTGCGCTACAGGGAGCCCCCGTTTTTTTTCGCCGCAAGGGGCGCGGGCGTTTTCAGCGGGCCCCCCTAGAGCAATTACAAGCAGGTCTAGCTGCGCTAGAGCGTAAACAAAAAGAATTAGAGCAACAGTCGATTTGGCAGCAGGAATTAGTTGCTGGAGTATTTCCAGAAACACTAAGGTCACAAGCCAAGCAGTTACTCTTCTCCCCAGATAAAAACACTATTGCCTATAAGGCTTTGCTGGCAGCTTGCACAGAATCGGGTGAGTCTCCAGCACAGTTGATGATTCGCTGTGGGGCAATTGATTCGCCTTTGCAGTATCACCAGGGCATGTTTTTGAAACACTATTTTCCAGCCGGTCCAGAACATTCCAAGTCAGTGGGAATTGATTTAAGTATTTTGAATGCAGCAATTGCTGATTTACCGATCGCTGCTGTGAGCGCCTTTTCAATTGATGATTCTGGCACTACTGAAATTGATGATGCTTTATCGGTGACAACGCTTCCTAATGGCGGCTATCAGATCGGTATTCATATTGCAGCCCCAGGTTTGGTTATCGCCAAAGATGATGATCTGGATCGTATTGCCCGTGCGCGCATGTCTACTGTGTATTTTCCGGGTGACAAGATTACGATGTTGCCCGATTCCGTGATTGAACAATTTTCGCTGGATGCGGGTGCGCCTCGCCCCGCTTTATCCATTTATGTTGATATCGATTCTGAGGGTGTTCTGAATAAAGATTCCCTACAACTCCGAGCTGAGATGGTTCCCATGGGGGCAAACCTGCGCCTCGAAAACCTAGAGCATAAAGTTACCGAAGATAGCTTGCTTGATGAGAATGCAGATTTGCCCTATCGGCATGAGCTCGGCGTATTGTGGAATGCCGCTAAGTTATTGCATGCAGGACGCCAAGAGCAGAGAGTGAGTAATGGACTTCGTGCAGAGTTACTGGGTGTAATTGATCCTAATGCTCTAGCGAGAGATTTCCATTTCCAGATTCAAGAGCATGATGGTCAAGAGCGTGTAGAGATTACCCCTCGCCAGCGAGGATCCATTTTGGACACCATCGTTGCGGAATGGATGATTTATTGCAATAGCGCCTCCGGGCGCTTACTTGCTGATCATGGCTTGCCAGGATTATTTCGTACCCAAAAGGGGTGGGGGCCACTGCGTACGCGCATGCAAACTACCCCAGGCCCACATGAAGGTCTGGGTTTAGATTACTACGCATGGTGCACATCACCACTACGACGCTATTCGGATTTAGTTAACCAATGGCAACTGCTCGCATTAGCTAAGCATGGCGTTACAGCCAAGATGGTTGCACCATTTCCACCTCGAGATGCCGCTTTGATGGGTATTGCAGCAGATTTTGAGGCCTCCTATCAAGCCTATGCTGAGTATCAAGATCGACTCGAAAAATACTGGTGCTTACGATGGATTGAGCAAGATGAGCAACCCAAGCAGGTATTTGTACGACACCTTAAAGAGGGCATGTCCAGGGTGGAATGTATTCCTTTGCACTTACCAATACCGGAGTTAGGCAATCACCCCCGAATGACGCGTGCAGAAGTGAGTATCTGCGATGTTGATCTCTTGCAGCTTTCTGCCGGAGTACGGGTGCTTCATGTGGAAACTCCACAAGTTCCTGAGAGTGATGCAAGTCCCGCCTAAGCTGAGTCAGTTATTGGGGCGCTTAGATACTAGCTGGCGTCGTTACCCATTTGGCTATGCATTAGGCCTTTCTATTTTGGCGCATTTGATTTTTTTATCATTTCGTTGGGGAATCGGTGAGATTGAGCAGCGTCGTCTGCATACTCCACTCAGTGTTGTTTTAGTGAACTCCAGCAATCAGCTGGCCCCTAAACAAGCCAATAAATTAGCGCAAGCGGATTTACATGGTGGCGGTACAACTGCGAATCAGGACGCAACGGCAACACATCGCGCAAGATTGGGGGCGCAAGCCCAAGTGGAGGCCTTGGAGCGACAACAAAAGCAAATGTTGGCAAAGTTAGATGGCGAGCAAAAACAGGCTGGTGGTCGAAAGAGTGGTGAGGAGAATAGGGTCACGCAAGAATTCAACTCTTTAGAGGCAGAGTTAGCTAAGCGCTTGCAGGCCAACGGACGCGAACCGCGCCGTAAGACCTTAACGGGGGCTAGCACTAAGGCAGTAGCTTTTGCGCAATATTACGATGCCATGCGTCAAAAGATTGAAGCTTATGGCAGCGCCTTTTTCCCTCGCGCTAATGGTCGAGCCTTATACGGAAGCTTGGTCATTGTTGTTAGTGTTAATGCTCAGGGTCAAATAGCAAATAACGCCCAAGGTAAGGATGGACTCAATATTGGACGCAGTTCTGGTAATGCCGAATTGGATCGGCAGGCTCTAGCGATCGTCAGAGCATCTGCGCCTTTTGGCCCATTTCCTGCAGAGATGCGCCAACAAATTGATATCTTGGATTGGGTCTCTACTTTTGAATTTACTAGAGACAGCTCCGATCGCTTGGAACTAGTACGTTAATCTTTTTGCATAAAAACTTTTCAATTTCGCTTATCCTTTACTGAATATGAGCTCTTCATCTGCTGATTTGCATACTGACCCGACACAATTTCCAGGACTGGATGTCTATGTTGTGGCTGGCAATCCTATTGCTCACAGCAAGTCACCGCGAATTCATCAACAGTTTGCTACGCAAGCTCAGCAAAAAATGCACTATGGGCGTTTACTACCAGAATTAGGGAAGTTTGAAACAGCAGCAAAAACCTTTTTTGCTGCTGGTGGCAAGGGTATGAATGTGACCGTTCCCTTTAAATTAGACGCTCAGGCTTTTGCAGATGTTCTGACAAGCCGAGCCAAGCTTGCTGGCGCAGTGAATACGCTGCACTTTGAGGGTGGAAAAATATATGGCGACAATACGGATGGTGCGGGCCTAGTCCGTGATTTACTGGCGCAGGGTATTGGTCTGAATGGCGTACGTATTTTGCTTCTGGGTGCGGGTGGCGCAGCCCGTGGCGTTATTGGCCCGTTACTAGAACAGTCCCCTAAAAGCTTAGTGATTGCTAATCGCTCAAGCTTAAAAGCCGATGAACTAGTCAAACTCTTTGCTGGGCTTGCTAGTGCCCATGATGTTGCGCTCGAGGCTCGTACTCTGACTGATTTAGATGATTCAGTAAAAACACCGCATCCTTTTGATGTTGTGATTAATGCCACTGCGGCTGGTTTGAGTGATGAATCACCATTAACAGATTTGGCTGCTGACAATATTTTTATGCCCCAATCATTTGCTTACGATATGGTTTACGGTAAGGTAACCGCCATGATGCAGCAGGCTTTGCATCGCGGGGCTCGTGTTAGTGACGGTCTAGGAATGCTAGTAGAGCAAGCGGCAGATGCATTTTTAATTTGGCGTGGCGCAGAATTGAGTCAAGCAATTGATTCACGTGCAGTTTTAGCAGAACTGCGAAAATCGTAGCTCCTATCGAGCCTTGATGCGCTGGCTTTACTACTTCTTTAAGTGCTTGCTTGGTGGTTTTATTGCCATGCAACTCTATTTTGTCATTCAGGTTGGCATCTGGGCGGTAGTCAATCCTAGTAGCACTGCATTCTTGCGGGCAGAGCGTTGGCGTCTTTGTGGCTTACATTGGTCTTGCCCCATTCACTCATCTTGGGTTCCGTATGACAAAATCTCTGCCAATCTCAAGCGTGCAGTTTTGGTCAGTGAGGATGACATCTTCTTTCAACATATGGGGGTGCGGATTGAGGATATGCAAAAGGCTTGGGCCAAGAATCAACAAAGTGGTGCTAAATCCAAAACGACTTTACGGGGTGGCTCCACCATTACGCAGCAGTTAGCCAAGAATCTTTTTCTCTCTTCTGAGCAGAATTATTTTCGTAAAGGGCAGGAGCTCATCATTACAGGTCTTTTAGAGATCATGCTTTCTAAGCAGCGGCTGTATGAGATTTATTTAAATTCCGTAGAGTGGGGTGAAGGCATCTTTGGTATCGGCGCTGCTTCCCAGCATTATTACGGAATAAAGCCAGCATCGCTTGATCGCGAACAGGCGGCAGCATTAGCTTCTGCTCTACCAGCCCCAAAATGTTTTGATAAGTCGCAATATTGTCGTAGGGCAAATATTCATTTTCCTAGCCGCCAAGGATTTATCTTGGAAAATATGGATCGGGTTAGCTTACTACCCATCCCCAAAAATAAGACTTCTAAAAACTAGCCTGAAGCAAGTCTTTAGCTGTTTATTTTTTTGCAGCAGCCCTTAATGCATCTCTAGTCGCAACAGCTGTTTTTCTAGCAGCTTGTGCAAAATTGCTATCTGAGCTCGCATACAGGATTGCCCTTGAGGAGTTAATCATCATGCCAGTCCCCGGGTGATTGGGAATACTGCCGGCTCTCACGGTAGCATCAACATCGCCACCTTGGGCACCAATGCCCGGAATCAGCAATGGCATATTGCCAACGATCGACCGAACCTTAGCGATCTCATCTGGGAAGGTCGCACCAACCACAAGGCTGATTTGGCCAGAGGCATTCCACTGTTGTGCAGCAAGCTTAGCGACGTGTAGATAAAGCGGCTCGCCCTGAGGTGACAGATTTAAGAACTGTAGGTCAGAGCCCCCTGGGTTTGAGGTGCGACATAAAACAATCACGCCCTTGCCAGCATGTTTGAGGTAGGGCTCGATGGTGTCAAAGCCCATATAGGGGTTGACGGTAACCGCATCTGCGCCATAGCGCTCAAAAGCCTCTAGGGCATAGTGATCCGCTGTGCTGCCAATATCCCCCCGTTTGGAGTCCAGGATTACTGGGATCTGGGGATATTGATCCTTAAGGTAGCGGGTCAGCTTTTCCAGTTGTGCTTCAGCCCTTTGGGATGCGAAATAAGCAAACTGTGGCTTAAATGCGCAGACGAGGTCTGCGGTGGCATCCGCTATTTCTCGGCAGAACTCAAAAATACCCTCGGGCTTAGCTTTGAAGGGATCAGGCAAGCGCTGAGGATCTGGGTCAAAGCCCACACACAACATACTGCCTTGGGAAGCCCATGCGGACTGGAGTTGCTGGGTAAAGGTATTTGAGCTGGAGTTCATTGGATTTAGGCTTATTTTCGTGAAACTGTCATGTTCTATAGGATAAACTAGCGCACATTCCTTAGGAGTTCACCATGATCAACTTGTTCGTCCTGCAAAATGGCCGCCTCTCTCAAGAGCAAGTCGAAGATCGCAATGAATTGTTGCAATATTCAAACCCTATCTGGATCGACGTGGTTGATCCGGAGGAAGAAGAGCTCCTGTGGATTAAAGAGGCTTTTGGCGTTCTTTTACCTGAATTAGATGATTTGGGTGATTTAGAGGCTTCTGCCCGCTATTTTGAGGCCGATGACGGTCACCTGCATATTCGTACTGACTTTTTGTTGGATGAAGAGGAAACCTCACGTAACGTCAGAGTTGCGTTCGTGATGACCAAGCAAGTCTTGTTTTCTATCCATGATGAGGATCTGCCAGTCTTCCGTTTAGTGCGCTTGCGTGCACGTTTGCGTCCAGGCTCTGTCAGTAATGCAAAAGATGTTTTGCTCGATTTGTATTCCACAGATGCCGAGTACTCTGCAGATGCATTAGAAGAGGTCTATGAAAATCTTGAGCTCGCTGGCAAACGGGTTCTGCAAGATGACATTACGGATAACGATGCAGAAGAGGTTCTTGAGACGATCGCCAAGGAAGAGGATACGAACGGACGCATTCGCCGTAACGTGATGGATACACGCCGCGCTTTGTCATTTCTGATGCGTAGCAAATTATTGTCCGATGAGCAGCAAGAAGAAGCTCGTCAGATTTTGCGAGATATTGATTCATTAGAAAACCACACCGCGTTCTTGTTCGACAAGATTAACTTCTTGATGGATGCAACAGTCGGTTTTATTAATTTGAATCAAAGTAAGATCATCAAGATCTTCTCGGTGGTATCAGTTGCCTTAATGCCGCCAACCTTGTTAGCGAGTGTCTGGGGTATGAACTTCCGTTACATGCCTGAACTAGAAGAAACTTGGGGTTATCCTGTCGCCATTATTTCAATGGTGATTTCCGCGATGATTCCCTTAGGATATTTCCGTCACAAAGGTTGGCTCAGCTCCCGGTAATGAAATAACGCTGAATAAAGGGTTATGCGTTTTTTGGTCTGAGTAGTTCTAAAAATTTTGAGAGGGCAAAGTCGCGCGCTTGTTCGCGTACGGTTTGGCGATCTCCCTTGAAATGCTTGGTCATAGTCGTCATGTTGACTAATTCGTTTGCAGCACTTTCTTTAATGGCCCATCCAAAGCAAACGGTACCCACCGGTTTTTCTGGTGAACCACCACTGGGGCCAGCAATACCAGTAATGGAGATGGCGACATGTACATTTGCATTCTGTTGAGCGCCTGCAGCCATTGCGCTTGCAACCTCTTCACTCACTGCGCCAAAGGTTTGCAGGACTTCAGATGGAACATTTAAGCAGGTCGTTTTGGCTTGATTGCTATAGGTAATGTAGCCTCGTTCAAACCAATCGCTAGAGCCTGCCAGATCAGTGAGGGTGGCGCATACGAGCCCGCCGGTACAGGATTCAGCCAAGGCCATTTTCCAACCGCGATGGGTGAGGGCAAGTCCAATGGACTTTGCTAGCTCGTGCTGCGGATCATTATTGTTTTTCATGAAAGGTGGATGAGGGTTGTTTGTAATACGGCAATCATGATTATTGTGATTACTGCAGCAGCAAGATCATCTGCAATGATCCCAAATCCTCGCCAGAGGATTTGTCCAAAAGTAGAAGGGGTCTTCATATCTCTATTCGCAACTTTTTTAAAGTGTCGGTCAATGACTCCAATCGGACCTGGTTTAATGGCATCAAAAAATCGGAATAGTGCGAATGCCAAAATTTGCAATGCAATACTTGTGGGCATAACCAATGCAAGCACTAGCCAAAAGGCAACGATTTCATCCCAGACAATTCCACCAAAATCTTTTTTGCCTAATTCTTCGCTGACTTGTCCGCAAATCCAGCAGCCAAGCAAAATTCCCAAAGCAATTACCCAAAGTATTGCTTTGCTACTTAAATAATGCTGCGCGATTAAAAAGATTGCCCAAGCCCATAAAGTACCAACAGTCCCAGGGGCAATAGGCGCGAGTCCACTGCCAAAACCAAAGGCAAAAATACGTGTGGGAGATTTCAAGACCCAGGGCAGCGATGGTTTGGCGATATTAGTCATAGGGCTCTTCATATTCAAGCGAAGTGATCGAAAGATTTCAGTAGCGCATCGACCTGTACTTGGTTTAGTAATTCACCTTTGTTTCTCAGGGTGATATTAGGGCTTGAGCTTTGCATAGGGGTGATAGTCCCAATGCGCGTCAGAGATAACTTGAGATCTTGACTGATCTGCGCAATCACCTCTCTGTTGCTCATCGAGGCAGTAAAGCAAAGTTCGTAATCATCGCCACCCGCTGCGGCAAATTGGTTTTGTAAATCCTCAGTTTGTTTGCATAGGGCGGTGGATTTGGGAATGGTATCGAGCCAAACTTCAGCATCTTTTTTTGATTGCTCAAGAATATGTTTTAAATCCCCGAGAAGTCCATCGGATATGTCTAGCGTCGAGTTGGCAACTTTTCTTAAGGCGATACCCAGCTCCACTCTAGGGTTTGGTTGATGCATGCGCGCCTGAATCATCTCTAAATCACTTTGAGATAATTCAACTTCATGACGCAGCGCAGCAAGTGTGAGTCTTGCATCACCAACCGTCCCAGATATCCAAATATCGTCACCTGCCAATGCTCCTGACCTGTAAATGGACCCATCTTTTGGGATTGCTCCAAAAGCGGTAATACAAATATTGAGTGGACCGGCGGTGGTATCGCCACCAATGAGGGGGCAGGAGTACTGATTGGCGATCGCAAATAATCCTTTACTAAAGGCTTCTAGCCAAGCTAGATCAGCCTTTGGTAAGGCGATTGCCAGTGTGAAGCCTAGGGGTTTTGCACCCATGGCGGCTAAGTCTGAGAGGTTGACTGCTAGGGCTTTCCAGCCTAGCCACAGAGGGTTGGCATCTGGAAAGAAGTGCCTGCCTTCTACCAGCATATCGCTCGTTATCGCTATTTCATGCTTGGGCTCAAGATTGAGCAATGCACAATCGTCGCCAATTCCTAATGAGACGGATGCGGGATTCTTGGCGAGCATAGCCTCCGATTGCGTTTTAAAAAAACGCTGGATAAGGTCAAACTCACCTAATGGGTTGGAAGGAGATTGCATACCCTATTTTATGGCGGTTATGACTCTTTCATCTGAGAGGAATAGAATAAGAAGCTTGAATACGTCATATTGATGAGTGAACTAATGAGTAAACCAAGCAATAGCAGCAAAGAACAGCAGATAGCAGATCTAAGAGCTGCAGCACTCCACTATCACGAGTTTCCAGTCCCTGGAAAAATTGAAATTGCTCCAACCAAGCAGTTAACAAATCAACGAGATCTCGCCTTAGCTTATACCCCTGGTGTGGCAGCAGCTTGTGAAGAGATTGCAAAAGATCCAGCAAATGCCTTTCGCTACACCGCTCGAGGCAATTTAGTTGGCGTGATTACCAACGGTACGGCGGTACTGGGCCTAGGAAATATTGGCCCATTGGCAAGTAAGCCGGTAATGGAGGGTAAGTCAGTTCTTTTTAAGAAGTTTGCTGGCATTGATGTGTTTGATATTGAGGTCAATGAAAACGACCCCGACAAATTAGTTGAAATTATTGCAGCGCTCGAGCCTACTTTTGGCGGTATCAATTTAGAAGATATCAAAGCGCCAGATTGTTTTGTGGTTGAGCGCAAATTACAAGCACGCATGAAAATCCCAGTCTTTCATGATGATCAGCATGGAACGGCGATTGTGGTTGCAGCAGCTATCTTGAATGGCTTAAAAATAGTTGGCAAAGATGTTGCGAATGTGAAATTGGTTACTTCAGGTGCTGGGGCTGCTGCATTAGCCTGTTTAGATCTCTTAGTTGATCTTGGTATTTCCCGTAAAAATATTTGGGTGACGGATTTAGCAGGTGTTGCCTATAAAGGCCGTAAAGAGTTAATGGATCCAGAGAAAGAGCCTTTCTGTCAGGAGACAGATTTACGCACTTTGGATCAAGTCATTGAAGGTGCTGATATCTTCTTAGGTCTCTCAGCCGGTGGTGTGCTCAAGCAATCGATGGTGAAGAAGATGGCTGATAAGCCATTGATTTACGCCTTGGCAAATCCGACGCCAGAAATCCTGCCTGAAGAAGTCAAAGAAGTTCGTCCGGATGCCGTGATGGCAACTGGCCGCACTGATTATCCCAATCAAGTTAACAACGTACTGTGCTTCCCCTTTATTTTCCGCGGCGCATTAGATGTTGGTGCCACCACGATTACGCGTGGCATGGAAGTTGCCGCTGTTAAGGCTGTAGCTGAGTTGGCGCAGGCCGAACAAAGCGAAGTGGTTACCTCTGTATACGGCATTGAGAACCTTTCTTTTGGCCCAGAATATTTAATTCCCAAGCCATTTGATCCACGCCTTATTACAGTGATTGCGCCTGCAGTCGCTAAGGCCGCGATGGATGATGGTGTAGCCCAACGTCCGATTAAAGACTTTGATGCCTACCGTAATCAATTGCAGCAATTTGTGTACCACTCCGGTACTTTGATGAAGCCATTATTTAGTATTGCAAAACGCGTGCCTGACAATCAAAAACGCATTGTTTTTGCTGAGGGTGAGGACGAGCGTGTATTGCGCGCTGTTCAAATTATTATTGACGAGAGCTTAGCTACTCCAATTTTGATTGGACGACCTGCGGTGATTGAGCATCGTATTGGTAAATTTGGATTGCGTATTAAGCCAGGAGAAGATTTTGAGATTGTCAATCCAGAGAGGGATTCGCGCTTTAGAGATTTCTGGCAAACCTATTTAGCTTTGACTGAGCGCAAGGGTGTTACTGAATCCTTTGCGAAGTTGGAAATGCGTCGTCGAAATACCTTGATTGGTGCGGTCATGATCAGCAAAGGTATGGCTGATGGCATGATTTGTGGGACAGTTGGAAATTCTGCAACTCACCTGAAATATATTGATGAAGTTGTGGGTCGGGAACCTGGTGCCAATGTTTATGGCGCGATGTCTGGTTTAATTTTGCCTGGTCGCCAAGTATTTTTAGTGGATACCCACATCAATATTGATCCTACTGCAGAGCAATTGGCTGAATTAACGCTGATGGCTGCAAGCGAAATGCGTAAATTAGGCATCATTCCTAAGGTTGCACTTCTGTCACATTCCAACTTTGGTTCAAGCAGTGCTCCATCCGCAGTCAAAATGCGCGAAGTATTGGCTTTGATTCAAAAAGCAGATCCAACGCTTGAGGTGGATGGTGAGATGCATGGTGATAGCGCATTAGATGAAACCATTCGCGCCGGCGCCGTCACTTCTTCCCCTTTGAAAGGCGATGCTAATTTGCTGGTGCTACCTAATATCGATGCAGCAAATATTTCATACAACTTACTCAAAACTGCAGCCGGTAACGGTATTGCAATTGGGCCATTGCTCTTGGGCGTTGCTAAGCCAATCCATATTCTGACGCCTGCTGCAACCGTTCGCCGCATTGTTAATGTGACTACTTTGGCAGTTGTAGAGGCTGCTGGTAACGCCAGGGGTGTAGCTTGAGGCCTTAGTCTAGGCTATTATTTATGTTAGTTGGTGATAACTAACATAAATAATTATTATATAAATCAGAGACTTATATAAAATGCACTGTAATTGGACTTGATTTGATGGCGTGTTAAGGGTAACCTAGCACCCATCATGAATAATCGCTCTGAAAACGGCTCTATAGTAGGCTTCGACGAACACAGTCGAGCTGAAAGTTGGGATAGTAATGATCGACTTGAAACAGAGTCATCTGCGGCAAATATCTATGCTGAGGGTGGGTTATCTCGTTTACAAACCTATGCAGCAAATCAAGTTTCGGGGAAAAAAGTGACAGCTTCTTGGCGTGCCGCTTTGGCCGTTCGCGATGCCGGACCGCCGGCAATGTTGCGCAGTGTGCGCCCTAATATCGTCCAGTCAATCCGTGCTTTCCGTACGCCAGACCTACAAGAGGCGGCAACAGAGCTTGGACAGCACTTTATTTACGCCAATTGCGCTAATGCGATGACTAAGGGTGAGGTTTTAGAGGCCATCGCCATCGCCTATACCTTCACAAAGCAACAAGCGAAAAATTTTGACCCGCTATTGGATGCCTTAACGACTACAGTTGATAAATCAGGTCCTCAGCCGGGATTTGTTGTGGTCCTCGAAGGTTTGCCTTGCACTCAGAAGTTCGATAAAGAAGCGCGTGAAACTTTATTAGACGTGTTCCGTGATGCGGTGGACTTCTGGTCTGAGCGTCGCACGCCGTATCGCGTGTTCTACTCATTTGCCTAAGTAAATTTGGCGGTAACGCAGCCTAAATCGCCTCTATTTGAGGCGATTTTGCATTTCTGTAGCCCAAATACTGTGTACGGCAGTAATGGCAACAACCCCCGCTGTTTCTGTGCGCAATACCCGATCGCCCAAGGAAACTGTTTGATAGCCTGCAGTCGTTGCGAGAGCTTCCTCATCTGGGGAGTGGCCACCCTCAGGCCCAATCATCAAAATGACATCCTGAGGCGCCTCTTGGAGTAGTACAGAATAGAGGCTTTTATCGGCATCTGGGCTTAAAAGTAGTTTAAGTTTGATATTTTGAGGCTTTTGTAGATATCTTTCAAAAACTTGCACAGGTTCAACTGTAGCCAGTACCGTGCGGTCACATTGTTCACATGCCGCCTGAACAATGCCTTCCCAGTGTGAAATACGCTTTTGCGCTCTTTCGGCATCACTAGGGCGACTTAATTTCAGTACTGATCGTTCACATTGCAAGGGCACAATGACTTGTGCGCCGGTTTCAATGGCTTTTTCAACTATCCAGTCCATCTTGTCACCACCAGCTAGCCCCTGAGCTAGGGTGATGGCGTAGGGGCTCTCTCGATGGGTATCTAGGCGAATCTCACTGAGCTCTGCTTCCCCAGCTTTATTGCTTAAATAAAGAAGTTTTGCCTGCGCAACCTGGCCCTTACCATCAAAGATAGGGAAAAATTCGCCAACCTGAATCCGGCGTACTCGGAGGTGATGAACGAGTTCAGGGGTAAGGGGGTTTGGCTTTTGGGTTTCCCATGGCCCGGGAAGATAAAATTGAGGCATTACTGAAATATAGCGAATTTATTCTCCGAGACCAAAATTACGATGTCAAATCTTCAAATTCGTATGGCAAATGCCATTCGCGCTTTATCGATGGATGCAGTTCAACAAGCCAATTCGGGCCATCCTGGAATGCCAATGGGTATGGCTGATATTGCAGTTGGCTTATGGAATGAGCATTTACAACATAATCCTACCGATCCCCATTGGATCAATCGTGATCGTTTTGTTTTATCAAACGGCCATGGTTCAATGTTGCTATATTCGCTTTTGCATTTGACTGGCTATGACTTGCCGATTGGTGAGTTGAAAAACTTCCGACAACTTCATAGCAAAACACCAGGACATCCCGAGTATGGCATTACCGCAGGTGTAGAAACTACTACGGGTCCTTTGGGTCAAGGAGTTTCAAATGCAGTGGGTATGGCACTCGCTGAAAAATTATTAGCCCAAGAATTTAATCGTCCAGGTCATGACATTGTTGATCACTACACCTATGTATTTTTAGGTGATGGTTGCTTGATGGAGGGCATCAGTCATGAGGTGTGCTCTCTCGCTGGCACACTCAAGCTCAATAAATTGATTGCCCTCTGGGATGACAACGGTATCTCTATTGATGGCAAAGTGGTATCTTGGTTTAATGAAGATACACCCAAGCGTTTTGAGGCTTATGGCTGGAATGTGATTCGTGATATCGATGGTCATAATGCTGAAGCGGTATCTCATGCAATTGCTCAAGCCAAAAAGAGTGACAAGCCAACATTGATTTGTTGCAAGACTGCCATTGGTCAGGGTTCCCCGAATATGGCGGGTAGCGATAAGGTGCATGGTTCACCATTAGGCGCCACAGAAATTGCCGCCACCCGGGTTGCTTTGAACTGGCCGTATGCCCCATTTGAAATTCCAAAGGATATTTATGAGGCCTGGGATTTTAAGAAACGTGGACAAGCTGCTGAGCATGAATGGAACAAACAATTTCAGGCGTATAAAAATAAGTATCCAGAATTAGCTTCTGAGTTACAGCGTCGCATGCAGGGTGATTTATCTAAAGATTTTTCCTCTACGCTCAGCGCTTATCTCAAGGTGTGTCAATCTAAAGCGGAGACAATCGCAACGCGCAAGGCAAGTCAAAATGCGATCGAAGCCTTGGCTCCAGCTTTGCCGGAATTTATGGGCGGCTCGGCTGACTTAACGGGTTCAAATTTGACCAACTGGTCTGCATGTACACCGGTGCGTGCTGATCAGTGGGGTAACCACATTAATTACGGTGTTCGCGAGTTTGGTATGAGCGCCATCATGAACGGCATTGCTTTGCATGGTGGATATATTCCCTTCGGCGGCACCTTCTTAACCTTCTCTGATTACAGTCGTAATGCTTTGCGGATGGCTGCATTGATGAAGTTGCGCAGCATCTTTGTCTTTACACATGACTCGATTGGTTTGGGCGAGGATGGCCCTACACACCAATCTGTTGAACATGCAGCAAGCTTGCGTTTAATTCCCAATTTAATGGTTTGGCGCCCTTGCGATACCACTGAGAGTGCAGTCGCTTGGGGTGCTGCCATTGAGCGTAAGCATGGCCCAAGTGCATTGATTTTTAGTCGCCAGAATTGCCCATTTGTTTCGCGTGATGCTCAGCAGATTAAAGATATCGCTCGTGGCGCTTATGTGTTGCGTGATTCTAAGAAGGCAAAAATTGCTGCAGTCATTATTGCCACTGGTTCAGAAATTGCTTTGGCACTTCAAACGGCTGAGCGATTGGAGTCTGAAGGTTTAGGTATTCGCGTGGTATCGATGCCATCTACCACTGTATTTGATCAGCAAGATGCTGCATACAAAGCAAAAGTATTGCCCGCTAAGATTCCACGGATTGCTGTTGAGGCAGGCGTGAGTGATTTCTGGTGGAAATATGGTTGTGCAGCCGTGCATGGTGTGGATACTTTTGGTGAGTCAGCACCAGCGCCAAAACTATATGAGTACTTTGGCTTAACAGTCGATCAGATTGCAAAGACTGTGAAGCAATGTATCTCCAATAATTAATTCGGAATAAATTCAATATTAGTAAAGGGAATCAAATGACAATTCGTGTCGCAATTAATGGTTATGGTCGTATTGGTCGAATGGTCCTACGCGCTCTATATGAAGATCAGGTCAATGGTAAGCCAAGACGTGATATCAAGATCGTGGCAATTAATGCCATGGGAGATATTGACATCAATGCACACCTTACCCAGTATGATTCGGCGCACGGCCGCTTTCCTGCTGAAGTAAAGGTGGACGGTGATTGCATGGTGGTCAATGGTGATCGCATCAAAATGTTCTCTACTCGCAATCCTTTGGAAACACCTTGGGGCGAATTAGGCGTGGATTTAGTATTGGAGTGCTCAGGTAAATTCACCTCTAAAGAAAAAGCTATGGTGCATATTTCTCAAGGGGCAAAAAAGGTATTGATCTCTGCTCCTGGCGAAAAAGATGTGGATGCTACGATTGTTTTTGGCGTGAACCAACAAGTACTGAAGCCAAGCGACATCGTAGTTTCTAATGCAAGTTGTACAACTAACTGTTTAGCACCACTAGTTAAGCCGCTGCTCGAGAAGATTGGTATTGAATCTGGTTTGATGACCACCATTCATGCTTTTACAAATGATCAGGTATTAACTGACGTGTATCACAAGGATATGCGCCGTGCTCGTTCTGCGGTGAGCAGCATGATTCCAACGAAGACTGGCGCCGCAAAAGCGGTTGGTTTGGTATTGCCGGCTTTAGCAGGGCGTTTTGATGGTTTTGCGATGCGAGTGCCGGTAATCAATGTTTCTGTTGTGGATTTAACATTCGCCGCTAGCCGTGCGACTAGCGTAGATGAGGTCAACTCCATCCTTAAGGCAGCCAGTGAATGTGAGTTGAAAGGTATTTTGGGCTTTAACACCCTACCTTTGGTCTCGATCGACTTTAACCATGACCCTCGTCCAAGTATTTATGACGCCTCTCAGACTCGCGTTTCTGCAGATGGCAAGTTAGTGAAGGTTTTAGCTTGGTATGACAACGAATGGGGTTATTCAGTGCAAATGCTCAACGCTGCTGAGGCATTGATGGCAGTGAAATAAAAGTTTTTAGGATTTAGACGGCAAAAGTCGTTAAATTCTTGCTTATGCGTAAAAAAGACCTCAATTGAGGTCTTTTTTCATTAACTTCGCTTATCTGATTAATATTTAGGTGGTACTTAAGCAAAGATGCATCCAATCTCATTAGGCTGACTTATTCCTTTTTCTTGTTGCGGCAATTTTTCTTTTGGCAGTGCCCATACATGGCTAAAGAGTGCTCCTGGAGCTTAAAACCGAGGTTTTTAGCGATATCCCGCTGCCTTTTTTCAATGGCTTCATCGACAAATTCCTCTACATGACCACAGTCGAGACAGACTAGGTGGTCATGATGCTGGCCTTCATTGAGCTCATAAATAGCTCGACTATCGCCCTTGGTCGACTCAAAGTGACTGCGCAATAAGAGCCCGGCTTGTTCAAATTGGGTGAGCACGCGATAAACGGTGGCTAAACCAATTTCCTTATCTTCCTTAGCAAGCGCCATGAAGACATCTTCAGCACTGAAATGCGTCCCCCCGTTTTGATGAAAAAAGTCCAAAATTTTCATCCGAGGACCAGTGGCTTTTAAGCCAATATCGCGTAAATCTGCGGGAGTGGGGTTTTGGTTCATATTCATGGCTTTGGGAGCTAAAATCAATGTCTTAATGATACGGCCTGCCATGCAAAATTGCCTTCAACTTTTTAATCGCCTTTTCCCTGCCTTTTCCGGGGTTTTTGATCCTTTACGTTTAGGCTTGTTGATTGCTGCATTGGCCGGGTTGATTTTGTCCACTGGTTGTACAAGTGCCGTTGATGAGACTCAACGCGCCTGGATGAATAAAGTTTTTCAACCATACGTTCCTGATGTCGTTCAGGGCAACTTTATCTCAAGTGAGCAATATGCCAAGTTGCAACTAGGCCAGAGTCGCGAACAGGTTCGTCAAATATTGGGTACTCCGTTGCTGGCAAGTTATTTCCATGCGAACCGCTGGGACTATATTTTTGAATTTAAACGGGCAGGGCAGCCTATTGCTAAAGAGCGCCGAGTCACCGTCTTTTTTGAAGGCGATAAGCTGGTGAAGTTTCAGGGCGATGCTTTGCCAACCGAAGTGGAAATGGTTGCTGAAATCGACGGCTATGCCAAATCGAAGCGGTCTTTTTGGGACGTGATCACTGGTTCTAATAAGCCACCAGTAACTCCACCCTTACAACAGCCTGAATTACTGGTGCCTAGCCCAACTGATAATTTGCCAGCCGGGAAAGCTGTGCCTGCCGCTCCTACTAGTAGTTCTTTTTGGGATTTTTTTAGTTTTTCAAAAAAATCACCAGAAGCACAGCCAGCGCCTCAACAGTTAGGTCCTGGTGCTCTCAACGTTCCGCAGGCCAGTGAAGTTAAATAAAAATAAAGTTGTGTTGATGTCGAATGTTTTTTCGACAACCTTGAATAAGAAACGAAGATACAAATGATGAAAATCGCAATTGCTGGTGCAACCGGCCGCATGGGAAAAATGTTGATTGAGACTGTATTAGCTAGTGCTGATGCCCAGTTAGTTGGAGCACTTGAGCACAGTTCATGCCCTCAGTTGGGTGAAGATGCTGGAAGCTTCTTAGGTAAAAAAACGGGTGTAGCGATTACTGCGGATATCTCAACAGCTTTAAGCGAAGCCCAATTTTTGATTGACTTTACTCGTCCAGAAGGCACGATGGCGCATCTTGCAGTAGCGCAAAAGACGGGTAGCAAAATGATTATCGGTACTACTGGTCTGAGCAACGAGCAGATTGATAGTCTCAAAAAGGCTTCTGCAAACTTAGCAATTGTTTTTGCGCCGAATATGAGTGTTGGTGTGAATGCCACATTCAAATTGTTAGAGATTGCCGCAAAAATGCTCAATGTTGGTTATGACATTGAAATCATTGAAGCCCATCATCGCCATAAAGTAGATGCTCCATCTGGTACCGCACTCAAAATGGGTGAAGTCATTGCTGATGCGCTAGGCGAAAAATTGGACGATGTTGCTGTTTACGCTAGAGAGGGTCATACGGGAGAGCGCAAAGCGGGTTCGATTGGCTTTGCAACTATCCGTGGTGGCGATATTGTTGGCGATCACACGGTCTTGTTTGCTGGTGAAGGCGAGCGGATTGAAATTAGCCATAAGTCCTCTAGTCGCCAGTCTTATGCTCAAGGATCTTTACGTGCGGCACGTTTTTTACAGAACCAGCATTCAGGCCTCTATGACATGCAGGATGTGCTTGGCTTGAACAAATAAATCATTAATTAAAAATAGAAGAAAAGAGTTGCACTGAATGACTAGGGATTACGACCACCGCAGTATTGAGGCGGCAGCGCAAGCTGATTGGGAGAGTGTGAAAGCGTATCAGGTGAGTGAGAGCGCAGTAGATGCTTCTGGTAAACCAAAGCCTAAGTATTACGCCTGCTCAATGCTGCCTTATCCATCTGGGAAACTCCATATGGGTCATGTGCGTAACTACACCATCAATGATGTGATGGCCCGCCAGCTTCGAATGCAGGGTTATAACGTGTTGATGCCAATGGGGTGGGATGCATTTGGTATGCCGGCTGAGAATGCAGCGATTCAGAATAAGGTGCCTCCTGCTCAGTGGACATATGACAACATTGCTTATATGAAAAAGCAAATGGCAGCGATGGGTCTTGCCATTGATTGGTCGCGTGAAGTGGCAACATGTAGTCCAGATTACTATCGTTGGAACCAGTGGCTCTTTTTAAAGATGCTGGAAAAAGGAATTGCATATCGCAAGACTCAAGTAGTCAATTGGGACCCAATTGATCAAACGGTTTTAGCAAATGAGCAGGTTATTGATGGGCGCGGTTGGCGCTCAGGTGCTTTGGTCGAAAAGCGAGAGATTCCTGGTTACTACTTCAACATCACGGCATACGCAGAACAACTGCTTTCTGGTTTGGATGGTTTAGGTTGGCCGGAGCGCGTTAAAACGATGCAGCAAAATTGGATTGGTAAGAGTCGTGGGGTTCGTTTTGCCTTCAAACATGAGATCGCTGATGCTCATGGCAACTTCATTGATGATGGTCGGTTGTATGTATTTACAACTCGGGCTGACACCGTCATGGGCGTTACCTTTTGCGCAGTTGCTGCCGAACATCCATTGGCTACCTTAGCTGCAGCTAATAATCCGGATTTAGCAGCGTTTATTGAGAAATGTAAAACGGGTAGTGTGATCGAAGCAGACTTGGCTACTCAAGAAAAGGAAGGGATGTTCACTGGCTTGTATGTGACACATCCTCTTACAAATGAGCCTGTGCCAGTATGGGTTGGTAACTATGTATTGATGTCTTATGGTGATGGGGCTGTGATGGGCGTTCCAGCCCACGATGAGCGAGATTTTGCGTTTGCGCTCAAATATGATTTACCGATTAAGCAAGTGATTGCCTTGCGCACACCGTCTGAAATGTTTAATACCAGTCATTGGCAAGATTGGTATGCCCAAAAAGAAAACGTTGTTTGTCTCAATAGCGGTAAGTACGATGGTCTATCGCATGAAGAGGCAGTCAATGCGGTTGCTGTTGATTTAGAAAAGATGGGCGTTGGTGAGATTAAAACGACTTATCGTTTGCGCGATTGGGGAATCTCTCGTCAGCGTTATTGGGGCACCCCCATTCCAATTATTCATTGTGGTGATGATCAAAATCCTGGCTGTGGTGCCGTTCCTGTCCCAGAGGCAGACTTACCCGTGGTATTGCCAGAAGATTGTGTGCCCGATGGCAGTGGTAATCCACTCAATAAGCGCCCCGATTTCTTGAATGTGAAATGTCCTCAATGTGGCAAACCTGCACGACGTGAGACGGACACGATGGATACCTTTGTGGATTCATCATGGTATTTCATGCGCTATACAGGGCCAAATGCTAAAACCATGGTGGATAGTCGCAATGACTATTGGATGCCAATGGATCAGTACATTGGCGGTATCGAGCATGCAATTTTGCATTTACTCTATGCACGCTTTTGGACCAAGGTGATGCGCGATCTTGATCTGATTACATTCGATGAGCCTTTCCAGAACCTGCTAACGCAAGGTATGGTGCTTAATGAAACCTATTACTCTGAAGAGGCATCTGGTAAAAAAACCTGGCTCAATCCGTTGGATGTTGAGTTAGAGCTTGATGATAAAGGCCGACCTCAGGGTGCTAAGTTAAAAGGTGATGCATCTAGTACGCCCATCATTATTGGCGGTGTCGAAAAGATGTCGAAGAGTAAAAATAATGGTGTGGATCCACAGGCCCTAATCGATCAGTACGGTGCTGATACCGCTAGGCTCTTTGTCATGTTTGCAGCGCCACCAGAGCAGCAGCTGGAGTGGTCAGGTGCTGGAGTTGATGGCGCCTCTCGTTTCTTGCGTCGAGTATGGATGTATTCAAGTAGTCAGGCAGATGCGATTCGCGCAGCTGGTGAAGTATTGCCTCACGATTTGAATGATGCTGAAAAAGAATTGCGCCGAGAAGTGTATTCAATTCTGAAACAGGCTAATTTTGACTATCAGCGCCGTCAGTACAACACCGTAGTGTCGGCTACCATGAAAATGCTCAATACTGTTGAACCTATTAAGTTGGGGGCTGATTGCCCAGTTCGTCCGGCAGTATTACGGGAGTGTTTGAGCATATTGCTTCGAGTCTTGTATCCAGTAGTGCCACACTTAACCCATGCACTTTGGAAAGAGATGGGTTATGAGAAGTCTTATGGTCTTCTATTGGATGCCCCATGGCCTGCTATAGATGAGGCTGCATTAATACAAACCGAGTTAACCATCATGTTGCAGATTAATGGCAAGCTTAGGGGTGAGATTCGGGTGCCTGCGGATGCGAGTAAGGAGCAAATCGAAGCTTTAGCACTGCAGAGTGAGCCTGCTATGAGATCTCTTAATGGTGCAGCGCCCAAGAAAGTCATTGTTGTGCCAGGTCGCTTAATTAATATCGTTGCCTAATTTATTAAAGATAAGAAACTAAAGACATGAGCATCAATACTCTTAGACGTGCCGTCCTTGGTTTATTTGCTTTAGCGCCCATTAGTGGTTTACTTGCTTGCGGCTATCGTATGCGTGGCATGGTGGATTTACCATTTAAAGTCATTGCTATTACGGGCAGTCCTTCACCCCCCTTACGTGCAGATTTGCAAACGGCGATTCTGACCGGGACTGATGCCAAAATCTCCATTAATCCAAAAGATGCTGACCTTATATTGGATATTACGAGCGATTTAAATGGCCGTGAAATTTTGGCTTACAACTCTAATGGACAAGTTTCTGCTTATCGCTTGAGCATGCGGGTTGGGTTTAGGGCATTTGATAATGCGGGTGCGGATGTTGTGCCTGAAGCCGAGCTGTACATGACGCGAGATATGGACTTCTCGGTGTCAACCGTCTTAGCATCTGACGCTCAGATGCAGCAATTTTTATCTTCGATGCGCAGAGACTTAGCAGTACAGATTCTGCGTCGGGTAGCCGCTTCAGCTAAAGCGCCACAGGCAAAAAGTTTTTAAGTGATGATTGGCAAAGCGCATGGTTAAGAGCGATGCACTGCAAGTTCATCTCAAGGGATTAAGTTCTGCTACTGCAATGAAGCCCCTGTATGTTTTTAGCGGAGATGAGCCGCTGTTGATGATGGAGGCTATTGATCAGTTGCGTGCCATTGCCAAAAAAATGGGCTATACCGACCGTGAGGTTCTTTTACAAGAGCGCGGATTTGATTGGAGTCAGCTCTTAAATGCGGGTCAAACAATGTCCTTGTTTGGAGATAAGCGCTGGGTCGAGTTACGCATCCCTACGGGTAAGCCTGGGCGTGATGGTGCTGAGGCATTAAAACAGTTCTCTGCTCAAATAGAGACTCAGTCAGTAGGCCCTGATGGCCCAGATACGATTGTGTGCATCATTTTGCCAAGATTGGATGGCAAGACAAAAACCTCTGCCTGGTTTACCGCTTTAGATGAGGCGGGTATGGCCATTCAATTAGATTCTTTGGATCGAAGCCAATTACCCCAATGGATTGCTGGGCGCCTCAAGAAGCAGGGGCAGGAGGTTGAATCTGGCGCTGCTGGCCAACGTGCTCTGAGTTTTATTGCGGAGCAAGTAGAGGGCAATTTAATTGCAGCTCATCAAGAAATCCAAAAGCTTGGATTACTCCATCCTGCTGGAGTGCTGACTGAGGAGCAAATCCGCTCGGCTATTCTGAAAGTGGCGCGGTACAACGTATTTGAGTTAACCGAGGCGATGTTGGCTGGGGACTTATCCCGCCTCAATCGAATGCTCGATGGTCTCAAGGGAGAGGGTGAAGCTCTAGTATTAATTTTATGGAGCGTAACTGAAGAGCTTCGGATACTATCAAAATTGAAAGCAGCAAGCGATGCAGGGGAATCTGTGCAACAGTTAATGCGCGCTAATCGCATTTGGGGCAACAAAGAGCGCTTGTATCCTATGGCGCTCAAGCGGGTACAGCCCCTGAAGCTGCGCAGAGCGATGCAAGTTGCTGCTGGATTGGATCGACAGGCTAAGGGTTTGCATGCGGTAGATTTACCAGCAGATCCTTGGGATGGTTTGCGTTTGGTAGGTAATTTACTGCGCTAATGAGTTTGATGGTGTAACTGATCAATACTAGATTTATTAAAGATATAGTGAAGATATGAGTAATTCAACAAATAGCATTAAACAAATGATGCAAGAGATTGGGCGCCGAGCACGGGAGGCTTCCAGAGCTATGGCACGTGCTTCGAGTGAGCAAAAAAATCAGGCCTTGAATCATATTGCTCAATTGATTCGGCAAAAAGCAGATGAAATCCAAAGAGTAAATCAGCTCGATGTTGCGCGCGCTCAAGCTAATGGCCAAGATGCAGCATTTATTGATCGCCTTACTATGACACCAAAGACGATTGAGTCCATGGCCTTAGGCTTAGAACAGATTGTTTCTTTGGATGATCCTATTGGCAAAATCGGTCCATTGAAAAAGCAAGCCTCCGGCATTGAGTTGGCACAAATGCGAGTGCCTCTTGGTGTCATCGGCATTATTTATGAGTCTCGTCCTAACGTTACGATTGATGCTGCAGCATTGTGCTTAAAGTCAGGTAATGCGGTGATTTTGCGTGGTGGATCAGAGGCAATTGATTCCAATACACTTTTGGCTCAGTTGATTCAAGCGGGTTTGGATGCTGCTAATTTACCAATGGATGCAGTACAGGTTGTTACCACTACTGACCGCTCTGCAGTTGGTGAAATGATCACCATGACGCAATACATTGATGTGATTGTGCCTCGAGGTGGCAAGAGCTTAATTGCGCGTCTGATGGCTGAAGCGCGCGTGCCGATGATTAAGCACCTCGATGGTATTTGTCATACTTATATTGATGCAGATGCTGATATTGCGATGGCAATTAAAGTATGTGATAACGCTAAAACTCAGCGTTATGCGCCATGCAATGCCATGGAGACTTTATTGGTCAATCATTCGATTGCCTCTCAAGTCTTGCCAGCCTTGTGCAAAATCTATCAAGATAAAGGTGTTGAATTACGAGTTGATCCTATAACCCGCAAGACCCTTGAGGCTGCTGGGTTCAAAGATTTGGTGAATGCTACTGAAGAAGATTGGCAAACAGAGTATTTGGCGCCAATCTTGTCTATTAAGACTGTTGCAGATATTGATGAGGCGATGAATCATATTGAGCAATATGGCAGCAAACATACTGATGCCATTATTACGACTAATCCATTGAATGCGAATCGCTTCTTGCGTGAAGTTGATAGTTCTAGTGTGATGGTCAATGCGAGCACTCGATTTGCTGATGGCTTTGAATATGGCTTAGGTGCTGAGATTGGTATTTCCAATGATAAATTGCATGCGCGTGGGCCTGTAGGGCTAGATGGCCTGACTTCGCTGAAATATATCGTCATGGGTCATGGTGAAGTGCGCACTTAGTAAATAGAAAATATTTAAAAATGAAGGGTGGTAGATGATGGGTAATGCCTATTTATGGACGAAGACACTACATATAGTGTTGATTGCTTCCTGGTTTGCGGGCTTGTTTTATCTTCCGCGTATTTTTGTGAATTTAGCGGACGAGAAAAACCCTGAGGTCTATACACGGCTATTGGGAATGGCCAATCGGCTTTTTCGTTTTATGACAATTTTGGCAGTCCCAGCGGTGCTCTTGGGTATAACACTCTGGATGCATTTTAAGATCGGCTCAGGTGAGGGCTGGATGCACGCTAAATTATTGTTCGTACTGTTGATCATCGGCTATCACCATGCTTGCTGGGGTTTACTGAAGAAGTTTCGTAATGGTGTGAATACCCGCTCAGGCGTTTGGTTTCGTTGGTTTAATGAAGCCCCGGTATTGCTGCTGCTGATTGTCACTGCTTTGGTTGTTATCAAGCCTTAATCCTCCCTTTTTAGATTGTTAGTCCCATGAGATTTTTCGTAGTGTGTCCCGGTGGACTAGAGGTGCCCTTAGCGCAGGAATTGGCTGTAATTGCCCAGCGCCCCGACTCAAAAGCCTTAGGTGCTTGGGTAATCGATCCTACGCCTACAAGTCCTACGGGCGGTGTTGGGTTAGCAGCCCCTATTTCTGCGGCGATGGCTTTAAATTTGCACTCTCGTATAGCTAGCCGAGTATTGTTGCAGATGGCTCAAGCGCCTTATCGTCAAGAAGAAGATTTGTATAAATTAGCCAGTGGTCTTGCTTGGGAAGAGTGGTTTTCATCCGAGCAAACTTTGCGGGTTGATGTCACTGCTCATCGTTCCCCACTCAAGAGTTTAAATTTTGCCACCCTCAAAATCAAAGATGCCATTGTCGATCGTCTGCGTGATGTGACTGGTGATCGACCAAGTATCGATACAGCATTTCCTGATGTAAGGGTGCAAGCCCATTTGACTGCAACCCAGGTCACTATTTATTTAGATACCTCGGGCGAAGCGCTTTTTAAGCGGGGTTGGCGGGATGAAAAGGGTGACGCACCTCTGAAGGAAAATTTAGCAGCTGGCATCTTATCTATTACCGGCTGGAAACCCTCACAGACTTTATTTGATCCGATGTGCGGTAGTGGCACTTTCCTTATTGAAGCGGCGCAGACTGTTTTGGCAATTCCACCGGGGGCGATTCGTGCGGGAATGTATGGAGACGATGCAAAGCCATCTCGTTTAGCTTATCGTCCTTTGGTGACCTCTGCACATGGTTTTGGTTTTCAGAGACTTAAACCATTTAAGCAAGTTGCCGAGCAAAAACGTTGGACTGCTTTAAAAGAAGCTGCTTTGGAACAAATGCTTGAAAAACGTCAGCAGTACCCAGATGCACAATCCTTGGGTATCAGTGGTGGAGATATTAACGAGCGCTTGGTAGCAATGTTTAAAGGCAATTGGCAGCGTGCCCAATTACCCGATATGCCCATTACTCGCCAGATTGATGCTTTAGCTAGCAAAGCTCCTCAAAATGCAAAAGAAGGTGTGATGCTATTAAATCCGCCGTATGGTGAGCGCTTGGTGATTAAAGGAGGGCGTGGTCGCGATAAAGTGGCCGGGGATCATCTTCATGATGATGATCAAGACTCTGAAGATCGCTTTGCACAGAATATAGAAACGGGTCGCCAAAGTGCTAAGCGCTCTAGCAGGGAGTCTCTCAAAAAACTGCAAGCCCAAGAAGAGCAAGATCCTCAGTTTGTAGAATTTTTACGGCAGTTTGGCCAACATCTCAAAGAGGCTTTTGGGGGCTGGAGTGTCTTTGTCCTTACAGCAGATATGGCTTTACCGGGGCAGCTACGTATCAAGGAATCGAAACGCACCCCACTATTTAATGGCCCTTTAGAATGCCGACTCTTTAAGTTTGAAATACACCCAAAGAGGGATAGTGAGCCAGATCTAAAATAGTATCGTTACTATAAATGGTAAAAAGGGAAGATATGGAATTTAAAACATATATGTGTTTGATTTGTGGGTGGGTCTATGACGAAGCTGCTGGTTTGCCCGAAGAGGGGATTGCTTCTGGAACACTGTGGAAAGATGTGCCGATGAATTGGACATGTCCAGAGTGTGGCGCCCGCAAGGAAGATTTTGAAATGATGGCAATTTAATAGACTTTATTAAAAAATATTTTTGATCAATAGCGAAATCAGGAAAAGTATCTTGGGACAAAACGACATCTTATTTGAGCGTGCACAAAAAACGATTCCTGGGGGTGTGAATTCCCCAGTGCGGGCCTTTCGTCAAGTTGGCGGTACACCGCGTTTTGTGACGCGGGCAAAAGGCCCCTATTTTTGGGATGCCGACAATAAGCGCTATATTGATTTAATCATGTCTTGGGGCCCAATGATTGCTGGGCATGCAAATCCAGAAGTGGTTGAGGCAGTTCAAAGAGCTGCAGAAACCAGTTTTAGTTATGGCGCTCCTACCGAGGGCGAAATTGAATTGGCTGAACGAATTTGCCAGCTCATGCCTAGTATTGAGCAAGTGCGAATGGTCTCTAGTGGGACTGAGGCCACCATGAGTGCACTGCGTCTTGCGCGGGGTTATACCGGTCGAGATTTGATTATTAAATTTGAAGGTTGTTACCACGGTCATGCTGATAGTTTGCTAGTGAAGGCAGGCTCTGGATTGCTCACATTTGCAGACTCTACTCAAAATGCACCCTCTTCTGGTGGTGTTCCTCATGATTTGGTGAAGCACACTCTCGTGTTGCCATATAACGATGTGGCTGCACTCGAGGAGGTGTTTAAGCAGCAGGGTGATGAAATTGCTGCGGTGATCTTAGAGCCTATTGCAGGCAATATGAATTTGATTCAACCATCTGCAGCCTTTTTGTCTGCAATGCGTACTTTGACTGCCCAATATGGCAGTGTTTTGATTTACGACGAAGTGATGACTGGATTTAGAGTTGCTCTAGGTGGAGCTCAATCCTTACAGGGCATCACTCCGGACCTGACTTGTTTAGGTAAAGTCATGGGAGGTGGCATGCCAATGGCCGCTTTTGGCGGCAAAAAAGAAATCATGTCAAAGTTGGCGCCACTAGGAAATGTCTATCAAGCTGGTACCTTATCCGGCAATCCAGTTGCGGTAGCGGCTGGACTCAAAACACTGGAGATTGTTTCTCGCGCAGGATTTTATGAGTGCCTCACAGATCAGACGCAAAAACTGATGGCGGGCTTAAAGCAGTCTGCAGATGAGGCAAAAGTTCCGTTTGCAGTAGATAGTGTTGGTGGGATGTTCGGCTTTTATTTTGCCGATCAAGTTCCTGCCTCATATGAAGCGGTGACTAAAACCAATATTGAGATGTTCAAGAAATTTTTTCACTTGATGCTAGATCAAGGTGTGTATCTTGCCCCATCCGCCTATGAGGCTGGCTTTACTTCTATCATGCATGACAACGCCGTGCTAGATGAGATTATTACTGCCGCAAGATCTGCTTTTAAGAAGCTGTAGGCAATCTGGTTTCTGCAAAAAATATCTCTACCAGATCACATTCGAAGTGGATGGTCATAGCCAGCCACCTGAATGAGTTCTAATTTTTTACTATCCTTGCCAGATTCTGGGATTTCCATGGCGGTGAGTTTTCCGCCCCATACACATCCAGTATCAAGCCCAATAACATTTTTATTGCGCAGTAAGCCTAAAGTGGACCAGTGTCCAAAATCATTAGTGTGTCAACAGTTTTTCTCTTGGGTGCTTTAAACCAGGGTATATAGCCTTTAGGTCCGTTTTCAAAACCTTCTTTGCTCTCAAACTCCATAGTGCCACGGGGAGTACAAAAGCGAATGCGGGTAAGGGCATTGGTGATGACGCGTAGTCGTTCATATCCTCTTAAGGAATTGCTCCAT
>JAXIUI010000018.1:0-35734 GCA_034680725.1 Polynucleobacter sp. | reverse complement strand
TTGATATTAGGCATTTATTAGCACTGACTCACTGACGGATTATTGATCTCGGCTGATGAAGCACAGCCACGTTTTCCACTTGCCCCAAATTTCTTCAAAATAAAGCGCAAGTGGCTGAATTAAATCGGTTTTTTTCTGGGATTAGAGGATTATAGTCGATTGCCACTTTTTTACCCCTCCCATTACTCAAAATATGGGGTAATTTTCTGGATTTTCTAGGGGTAAATCAGAAAAATCTTACGAATGCTTTAGGCGCTCGCCCAATTCTCGATAACGCGCACGATCCTGCTCGGTAGCGGTGCTGCCAGCAATTTTTTGGGCTATCTCCGTCATTTCTGTCTTGAGGTGGGTTAATTCCAGTTTTTTGAAGGCCCCTTCCAGATCCGCTGTCGCTCCCTCCAGCTCTAAATCTGAACCCATCACCCTTTTTCTCAGTACCTCATACAAGGGAGCTAAGTCACTACGGGAGAGTTGATCTTGGAATAAGGCAAACGCACCAGCACCTACTGTTGGTGGCTTACCATTCTCACCGGGAATTAATTCCACCAAATCACATTGCGCTAGCAAATCCTTCATCAACTCCAAGGCCTTAACAGAGCGCAACTCGGAAGCTTGCAAAGCTAATTGACGTTTATTGCTATCGAGTGCCTTGCCCAAGTGCGGGAATTGAATCAGTACACGCAAGATCTGCTCTGCTAAATCGGTTGGCGCTTGAGGTGGGGCAATATTTTGCGTTGCCCCCCGTTTTTGCGAACCTTTGGAAGCTTGCCAAGGTGCTCCCTGAGTACGGTTACCGCTACTCGATTGAATAAAGTTCGGTGCACGCTGATTGCTATTCGTATAAGAAGTCTGATGCACTGGTGCAGGTGCCACTGTCAAACCGCAGAAAGCCTCTAGGTCTGCAGCAGTTGAGTTCGTCCGAATTGCCAACTCTCGCAAAATCTGCGTGCGCAATGCAATCGGTGGCATGGAAAGTAATAAGGGCTTAGCAGCATGATGCGTTTGCGCTCTTCCCTCTGGAGTAGTGAGCTCATGCTCCTGACTCACAATCTTAAAGAAGAAACTCGACAGTGACATTGCTTCTTTAATGACTTTCTCAAAAGCTGGAGCACCATAAGCACGAACATAACTATCGGGATCATGCTCAGTCGGCAAAAATAAGAAGCGAATTTCTTTATCATCTGACATGAGGGGCAGGCAAGCTTCTAATGCACGTTGTGCAGCGCGCTGCCCAGCAGAATCTCCGTCAAATGAAAACACAATGCGATCTGTTTGGCGCAATAACATACGCACATGGTTGGCGGTACATGCTGTACCTAATGTCGCTACAGCGTTGGGGAAACCCAATTGCGCCAGTGCAACCACGTCCATATAACCTTCACAAACGAGTACATACTCTTGTGCACGAATGGCCTGTCTTGCCTCAAATAAACCGTATAGCGTATTGCCTTTAGAAAAGAGTGGTGTCTCAGGTGAATTTAAATACTTTGGCTCACCTTGATCGAGGATGCGTCCACCAAAGCCAATGGTTTGCCCTTTAGGATTACGAATGGGAAACATGATGCGATCACGGAAACGATCGTAGCGCCTAGCTGTCTGGTTTGCACTCGGACTATCGCTACTATTTTCACTTTGAATGAGTAAGCCACCCTCGAGCAAGGTCTTGGCAACCTCATCATTGCTATAAGAACCAAATACTGCTTCCAGGCCTTGCCAACCATCTGGCGCATAACCTAAGGCATAACGCTTAGCAATTTCACCAGTAAGGCCGCGCCCCTTGAGATATTCGACTGCGCGAGGCGCACCTTTCAGTTGTTGGCGATACCAATCTGCTGCTCCGCTCATGACTTCACTTAAAGCCATGGTTTGCTGCAGACGTGCTACATCATTTGCAGTACGCTCTTCACGGGGAACATCTAATCCCGCAGAGCGCGCTAATTCTTCAATGGCATCGACATAGCCTAGACCTGAATACTCCATTAAAAAACTAATGGCAGAACCATGCGCGCCACAACCAAAGCAGTGATAAAACTGTTTGGTGGGTGAAACAGAAAATGAAGGAGACTTCTCAGAATGAAACGGGCACAAACCTTGATAGTTCGCGCCCGCTTTTTTTAACTTGACGTGCTGCCCAACGACATCAACGATATCGACCCGATTTAATAGATCGGCAATGAAGGATTGGGGAATAAGCGCCATGGAACCAGTATGAAACTGTTTACGCAGTTCTTCAATTACTTCGCAAGCGCTGCTTTAACTAATCCAGACACTTTACCCATATCTGCTTTACCAGCCAACTGCCCCTTCAGAACCCCAATGACTTTACCCATGTCTTGTGGGCCCGCTGCACTAGTGGCAGAAACTGCAGCAAGAACCGCAGCCTCCACTTCTGCATCTGACATCTGAGCTGGCATATAGGCTTGCAAAATCACCATTTCAGCAGCTTCAACCGCCACCAGATCATCACGACCCGCTTTTTCAAACTGAGAGATGGAATCTTTACGCTGCTTAATCATCTTCTCGATAGTGGCTATCACACTGGCATCATCCATCACGATGCGCTCATCGACTTCACGTTGTTTGATCGCTGCTAACAGGAGACGGATAGTTCCCAAACGTGCCACTTCTTTGGCGCGCATGGCGTTTTTCATGTCTTCAGTGATTTGGTCTTTGAGTGTCATGGCGATATTCCTCATTCTGGATGTTGGGTATTTCTAAACATTAAAAAGCAAAAACCCGCTGCGTTTCACCGTCAGCGGGTTTCAAAGCCTCTCGGTGAGGAGAGCTTTTAAATTCGATTAGTACAGCTTCTTAGGCAACATTTGGCTGCGAATACGCTTGTAATGGCGCTTAGCAGCAGCAGCTTTCTTACGCTTACGTTCAGCGGTTGGCTTTTCATAAAACTCGCGGGCACGCAAGTCTGTCAAAAGACCATTCTTTTCAATGGTGCGCTTAAAACGGCGTAATGCCACTTCAAATGGTTCGTTCTCACGGAGGCGGACTGTAGTCATACTTGTTTAACTCGTATATGCTCGAAAAATATCGAAAAATTAACTGAAACGCGATTCTAGCACGACCAAGCAAAAAAATGATTGTTTTAGGCATAGAAACTTCTTGTGATGAGACTGGGTTGGCCCTTTATGACACCTCTCCCTGGGAAAACCACGCTCCAGCCCATCAGGGCATATTGGGTCAGGCTTTGCACTCCCAAATCGCCATGCATCAAGAATATGGGGGTGTAGTGCCAGAATTGGCCTCTAGAGACCATGTTCGACGGGTTTTGCCCCTCCTAGATGACGCTTTGCACGACGCAAAGCTCCAGCTAAAGGACATTGATGCTGTTGCCTACACCCAAGGCCCTGGTCTAGCCGGGGCACTACTGGTAGGCAGTGCATTTGCCAAATCCCTGGCCCAAGGGCTTGAAGTACCCTCGATTGGGGTACATCACCTGGAAGGACATCTACTTTCCCCGCTTTTGGGAACCTCCGTCCCAGCGTTTCCCTTTATTGCCCTCCTCGTCTCAGGCGGTCATACCCAACTTATGCTGGTTGGCGGGGTTGGTAAATACCAACTTTTAGGCGAAACCTTAGATGATGCTGCGGGCGAAGCCTTTGATAAAACCGCCAAATTACTTGGTCTGGATTACCCAGGAGGTGCGGCAATTTCCAAACTGGCTGAAAAAGGTCAATCTGGACGTTTTGATCTACCCAAGCCCATGCTCCACTCGGGAGATTTGGACTTTTCATTCTCTGGGCTGAAAACGGCAGTACTCAATCAAGTTAAAAAATTTGAAGCCCTTGGGATTTCAGATACGACAGAAATTGCAACATTTCATGCCGACTTAGCAAGAAGCTTTGTGGATTCTTTGGTGGCAGTCTTGGTGAGCAAATCGGAAAAGGCCCTGAAACAAACGGCTTGCAAACATTTGGTGCTCGCTGGTGGTGTCGGTGCAAATTTGCAATTACGCGCAGCACTCAATGCCAGCGCTCAAAAGAATTCATTCGAGGTGCACTATCCACCCGTCAATCTCTGTACTGATAATGGTGTGATGATTGCTTTTGCAGGAGCACTTCGTCTGTTAGCTAAAAATAACGGTTCAACAACTTCTGGTGCCTTTGATGTCAAACCCCGCTGGGATTTAGCTAGTAACAATCTGACTTAGTCAGACTAATTTTGCGGGAATAGACGTAGGAAAACGCACTGCAATTGCTTTCACAATCCCCTCGGGATCTAGGCCACACTTGCTCATTAAGAGTTTGTAATCGCCATGCTCAACGAATACATCAGGTAGACCTAATTGCAGCAAGGGTTTATTAATCCCCATTGCTGACAGCGCTTCTAAGCAAGCACTTCCTGCGCCACCTTGAATCACACCGTCTTCAATCGTGACCAAGTAATCATGATTTTGGGCAATCGATTTTAAGAGATCCAGATCCAATGGTTTAACAAAACGCATATTGGCAACAGCAGCATCTAACTGCTCTGCTACCGCTAGCGCTGGATACAGCAAAGTACCAAAAGCCAAAATAGCGATACGTTGACCTGCTGGTGCATTGGATTGTCGACGCAACTCGCCCTTACCTAAGGGCACGGTACGCAATTCCTTTGAGGGAATCGTACCCACTCCAGCTCCACGGGGATAACGCACAGCACTCGGATGTGGCTGATGAAATGCCGTTGTTAATAAATCGCGGCACTCTGCTTCATCTGCTGGCGTCATCACCAGCATATTGGGGATGCAACGCAAGAATGGAATGTCGTAGGCACCTGCATGAGTTGCGCCATCAGCACCGACCAAGCCAGCACGATCTAAGGCAAACAGTACAGGTAGATCTTGAATAGCGACATCATGAATCAATTGATCATAGGCACGCTGTAAGAAGGTGGAATAGATTGCTACTACTGGCTTCATGCCTTCACATGCCATACCAGCAGCAAATGTGACCGCATGTTGCTCAGCAATGCCAACGTCGTAATAACGCTTCGGGAAGTTCTGCTCAAACTCGACTAATCCTGAGCCTTCCCGCATTGCCGGCGTGATGCCAATGAGTAATGGATCTGCATGTGCCATATCGCACAGCCATTCACCAAAAACTTGCGTGAAGGTTTTTGGTGCCACAGCGCTCGATTTTTTAACACCCTCTGCTGGGTTAAATTTACTAGGCCCGTGATAGAGCACAGGGTCTGCTTCAGCCAACTCATAACCCTGACCTTTACGGGTTACCACATGCAAGAACTGTGGGCCACCCCCCTCTAATGCAAGGCGACGAACATTCTGCAGCATCGGAATCAAAGCATCTAAATCATGGCCATCAATCGGCCCAAAATAATTAAAGCCAAACTCTTGAAAAATAGTCGATGGTGAGACCATACCCTTGGCATGATCTTCTAGGCGCTTAGCAAATTCACGCAATGGCGGAGCAATGGACAAAACGCTATCAATACCCTTCTTGGTCGCAGAATAAATATTGCCACTGAGTAATCGAGCAAGATGACGATTGAGCGCTCCTACTGCAGGAGAAATCGACATATCGTTGTCATTGAGAATGACGACTAAAGGTAAGTCGTCATACACCCCAGCATTATTCATGGCCTCAAAGGCCATACCACCGGTCATAGCGCTATCGCCAATGACTGCTACAGCAACCTGTTTCTCACCTTTAGTTTGGAAAGCGCGCGCCATTCCCATGGCTGCAGAGATACTCGTCGATGAATGCCCTGTACCAAAAGCATCATATTGACTTTCAGAACGCCGCGGAAAGCCAGATAAGCCGTCAAACTGACGTAAGGTATTCATGCGCTCACGACGACCCGTGAGGATTTTATGGGGATAACTCTGATGCCCCACATCCCACACTACACGATCATGTGGCGTATCAAAAACATAATGCAGTGCGATAGATAGCTCGACTGTCCCCAAGTTTGAGGAAAGATGACCGCCTGTCTGCGATACAGAATCCAAGACAAATTGACGCAACTCATCAGCCAAAGCAGGAAGTTGCTCGCGAGGCAGTTTCTTTAAATCAGCAGGGGAATGGATGGAATGTAAAGTCATTAAATCTTCAATAATCTTATTTGCCTCGATTGACCACCAACAGAGCCAAATCCTGAAGAGCTTGGGCTTTAGAACCAAAACTCTCTAAGCTAGCAAGGGCAGTTTCTTGCAAATCTTTTGCTGCCTTCTTGGCATAGTCTAAACCCATCAAGCTGACATAGGTTGGCTTATCATTCGCAGCGTCCTTTCCAGCGGTTTTACCCAAGGTTTGGCTATCTGCAGTGACATCCAAAATATCATCGACGATTTGAAAAGCTAAACCTAAGGCCTGAGAATATTCTTTAAGGCACTGCATTTGCACTGCGCTCAACTGTGCCGCAATGCCGCCCATCGCTACAGAACAAGAAAGTAAAGCACCTGTTTTCATAGCATGCATTTGCTTAAGGCCCGCAAGATCTAAGCGCTTGCCAACATTTTCCAAATCAATCGCCTGACCTCCTGCCATACCACGCGAACCTGAGGCAGCAGCTAAGACACTCATCATCGCTAAGCGTACCTGTGCATCACACTGTGTATTTATCAAAATCTCGAAGGCGCGGGTTTGTAAGGCATCACCGACCAATAAAGCAGTGGCCTCATCAAAGGCTTTATGTACTGTTGGACGGCCGCGACGTAAATCATCATCATCCATGCAAGGTAAATCATCATGCACCAATGAGTAGGCATGAATACATTCAATAGCCACTGCGGCCGCATCTAAAGCTATTGCGTTAGAGACATCACTTAACTCGCCTGCGGCATACACCAATAATGGGCGAATACGCTTACCTCCACCTTGAGCCGCATAACGCATTGCTTCGTGTAGGCGCACCGGATTGGTGATGGCAGAGTCCAATAAAGAATCCAATGCCAATTCGAATCGCTCCCCATGGGCGCGAATCCAGTCGTCGAAAACAAAGTGCTGATTCATAAGTAAGCTGAAAAACCTAAGATTGAAGAGGCTTAAGCCTCAAATACCCGCACTTGTTGCTCGACCTGAGCAAGTACAGCCTGGCAGTGCTTGAGAAGTGCGGCACCGCGCTGATAGGCCAAAAGGGTTTCTTCTAACGAAAATTTGCCAGATTCCATATCGGAAATGAGCTTTTCCAACTCCTTGACTGCCTGCTCATAGCGCAAATTAGGGTCAATTTGCACCTCCAGAGCGGGCTGGGAACCCTCAGATTTCTTTGCTGGCATTGACTGATTTCCTTGAAATTTCTGACTGATATAGACCTACATATTAAAGCGAGATGGGGGTCAGATGGGTATAATCCCCTCCTTCCTTTCCAATATCGATCCGTCGATGGTTGGATTGGTTATTCCGCTTAGCTTCGGCTGACGTTTTCGGGGGTGGGGAGAATGACTAATCTGGCTACCGCGCAGCAGCTTGCGCCGTCCAAACTACAACTGCCGGTTTCGGCATATTTTGACGTTGATTTGTATCAGCGTGAACTTGAACTGCTTTTTAAGCAGGGGCCTGGCTATGTTGGCCATGAACTGATGGTGCCAGAAATTGGCTCCTATCAAGCTCTGAGCGCTGAAAACGAAGGTCGTCTTCTGGTACGCAATGATGGGGGTGTTGAACTGCTTTCCAATGTCTGTCGCCATCGTCAAGCACTGATGCTCAATGGACGAGGCAAAGCAGAGAACATTGTTTGCCCCCTACATCGCTGGACTTATGATTTAAGCGGCAATCTTTTAGGTGCGCCGCATTTTGAAGATAAGCCTTGTTTAAATCTTGGTAAATCCCCCTTACAAAATTGGCAAGGTCTTTTATTTGAAGGTCCGCGTGATGTTCGCACTGACTTAGCAAAACTCGGCGTTGCCCAAGACCTCAAATTTGATGGCTACATTCTTGATCATGTTGAAGTGCACGAATGCAACTACAACTGGAAGACTTTCATTGAAGTCTATCTTGAGGACTATCACGTTGTCCCCTTTCATCCAGGCTTAGGTAAATTTGTTTCCTGCGAAGATTTGCGCTGGGAATTTGGCGATTGGCACAGCGTTCAAACCGTTGGTATTCATAAGAACCTGGAGAAACCAGGCTCACCGGTCTATCAAAAATGGCATGAGGCTGTATTAGGTCACCATGGGGGCAAACCGCCTCGTCATGGCGCCATTTGGCTCACCTACTATCCCAATGTCATGGTTGAGTGGTATCCAGGTGTTCTGTGCGTCTCCACCCTGCACCCAATGGGTCCGAATAAAACTCGGAACGTGGTTGAGTTCTACTACCCAGAAGAGATCGCCCTCTTTGAGCGTGAGTTTGTGAAGGCAGAGCGTGCGGCGTATATGGAAACCTGCATTGAAGATGATGAAATTGCTGAACGCATGGATGCAGGCCGCGCAGCACTATTGGCGCGCGGTGTAAACGAGGTAGGGCCTTATCAAAGCCCCATGGAAGATGGCATGCAGCATTTTCATGAATGGTACCGTCGCGCGATGAACTATCAAGGCGCATAATTCATCTCATCCCTCCATCTATAGGAAGAGCTCATGAGCCCACTTATTACCGCCAATCAGTTAGAAGAAATCATCAATAGCGGCGAAGATGTTTTGGTTTGTGATTGCCGTTTTGATTTAGTCGACCCTCTTGCAGGAAAAAAGGCTTATGAAGAAGGTCATATTCCTGGGGCTATCTACGTCAACCTAGATCACGATCTCTCTGGAGAAAAAACAGGTCAGAATGGCCGGCACCCCCTACCCACTCCAGAGGCTTGGGCTAAGACCAAATCCCGTCTTGGCATGGACCCTAAAACATTAGTAGTGGCATATGACAATCATGGTTCAGTGTATGCCAGTCGTTTGTGGTGGATGCTCAAAGCAACTGGTCATGCCAATGTCAGAGTTCTCGATGGTGGGCTAGATGCTTGGAATGGTCCAATCGGGATGGTGCCCCGTCCACCAACACCTAGCGCAACTCCAGTTCAAGCTATGCCCTACGTTGGCCTGGTCTTGGTTGATGAGTTGGTAGGCAATCTACAGAGCAAAAACAGTGTTGTGATTGATGCCCGTATGGCCGATCGATTCCAAGGTCAAAACGAAACTTTAGATCCTGTAGGTGGACATATTCCTGATGCGGTCAATTACTGCTTTCGCAACAACCTATCATCCAAGGTGTTTAAATCACCTGAACAGCTTTATAAAGATTTTGTTGATTTATTGGGCACCAAGAAGGCATCCGAAGTCATTCATCAGTGCGGCTCTGGAGTCACAGCCTGCCACAACGTATTAGCCATGGAACTGGCTGGACTGAAGGGCTCAAGGCTCTATGCAGGAAGTTGGAGCGAATGGTGCGCAGATCCCGCTAGACCTGTCGCGCGTTAATGCATGAGCGATAGTAAAACTACAAAACCAACACCACAGGCAATCAAAATCGTTTGACGCAGAGATTCTGCCCAATGGGGGCGGCGATGCATTTGTGGAATCAGGTCACTTACCGCAATATAGATGAAACTGCTTGAAGCAAGCACTAAGAGATAAGGCATTGCCGCATGAGCACGCTCTAAAAAGAAATACGCCAATACGCCACCAACTACTGCGGATAAGCCGCAAATTAAGTTATAGAGTAAAGCGCGGGTCCGCGAAAACCCAGCATTGAGCAGCACGATAAAGTCGCCAATCTCTTGCGGAATTTCATGGGCGATGATGGCAATCGCTGTAAAGATGCCCACTTGATAATCTGCCATAAAGGCTGCAGCAATCAACACCCCATCAACAAAATTATGCAGGCCGTCACCGATCAAAATCATCCAACCGCTTCGACCCGCTACCTCTGCATCATGGCCATGATGGTGACCATGCCCATCTCCTTCGTGATGATGGCTATGTCTTAATAAAGCAATTTTTTCAAGCAAGAAAAATCCAAGTAGTCCTGCCAGTAAAGTAGCAAAGAGAATTTGGGGGTTAACTCCCTCCATCGAGAATGCTTCTGGCAAAGAATGTAATAAAGCGGTTGCCAGCAAAATTCCCACGGATACGCTGACCATGTTGTGCACCATCTTTGAAAGAAAAGATAGTGAAAAACTGGCTGCAACTAAGACGCTAGCAGTACCTGCTAGCGCCGTTACCAGCAGGATGCTTTGCAATACCGACATTAAGGCTATGCCACTCCGTTTTGCTTAAACCAGGCAATGCATTTTTCCCAACCATCTTTCGCAGGGCCTTCGCGGTAGAGCGCACGATAGTCCGCATGGAATCCATGGGGGGCATCAGGATAGATTTCAAAACGAGAAGCTTTCGCAGCGGGATTTTTGGGGGCAGCTTTAGCAAGCTCTTGACGCATCTGCTCAACCGTCTCCAATGAAATACCGGCATCTGCACCGCCATATAAACCCAATACGGGAGCTTTGAGCTCAGCAGCAATATCAACAGGATGTTTTGGATTACCTTCGGTTTTTTCACCTACCAGGCGACCATACCAAGCTACACCAGCCTTAACCTGAGGAAGCGTTGCAGACAGCCATGTAATACGACCACCCCAACAAAAGCCAGTGACGCCAACTTTTTTCAGATCGCCACCATTCTTACCGGCCCACACTAAAGCAGCTTGAATATCATTTAACACCTGGGAATCCGGTGTCTTAGCAACAATATTGCTCATGATGTCAGCAGTAGTACCGTAAATATTAGGATCGCCTGCACGAATAAAAAATTCTGGGGCAATTGCTAGATAGCCCAACTTTGCAAAGCGTCGTGTGACATCTGCAATGTACTCATGTACACCAAAGATTTCACTAGCAACAATCACAATCGGTAATTTACCTTTGGCATTTTCTGGACGAGAAATATAGGCAGGCATCTGGAAAGTGCCAACGGGGATCATTTGTTCGCCCGCTTTAATCCCTTTGAAATCAGTTTCAATTGCGGCAGCCAATACTGGCTCTGAAGCGGCAACAAAACCAATGCCGATTGAAGTGGCGGTAACAGCAGAAGCCTTCATAAAGCCCCTTCTATTAGCAACTACCACTTTAGAATCTTGATCTTTCTTGCTTGTCATTTTGTCTTCTCCTCGTTAGTGGGCTTCTTCCCAATTATCGCCAATCCCAATGCCAACTACCAATGGCACCTTTAATTCAGCCACCTTACACATTAAATCAGGTAACTTTTCCTGTAAAAGCCCCAATTCGTCTAAGGGTACGTCAAATACCAATTCGTCGTGTACTTGGAGCAGCATACGGGTTTTAAGCTGTTCCTTTTCAAGCCAATTTTCTACTGCAACCATCGCTAGCTTAATTAAATCTGCGGCCGTACCTTGCATTGGCGCGTTAATTGCAGCCCGCTCAGCCCCCTGACGACGCGGCCCATTAGAGCCCTTAATCTCTGGCAACCATAATCGCCTACCAAAAACGGTCTCAACATAGCCGTTTTCTCTAGCCTCTTGACGAGTACGCTCCATATATTGCGCAACCCCAGGATAACGATCAAAGTATTTCGCAATATAGTTTTGGGCTGCCGAGCGCTCAATACCCAGATTGCCTGCCAAGCCAAAAGCACTCATCCCGTAGATCAAGCCAAAATTAATGACCTTGGCATAACGACGTTGCTCTGAATTCACACTCTCTAGGGGCACCCCAAAAATCTCAGCGGCCGTTGCCTGATGCACGTCCTTACCCGCAGCAAATGCCGCTAATAGATTTTCATCTTCAGCGATATGCGCCATGATACGTAATTCGATTTGCGAATAATCAGCCGAGAGTAACTTGCATCCTTGCGCGGGAATGAATGCCTCGCGAATACGTCGTCCCTCTTCAGTGCGAACAGGAATATTTTGTAAATTAGGATCACTTGATGCCAGACGTCCTGTCACGGCAGTGGCCTGAGAAAAACTGGTATGTACGCGCCCAGTTTTGGGATCAGCCATTCGCGGCAACTTCTCGATATACGTTGACATCAATTTCGCTAAGCTGCGGTAATCCAAAATGCGAGCTGGCAAGGGGTAGTCCTCGGCCAATTTTTGCAATACTTCCTCATCCGTTGAAGGTGCACCTGATGGTGTCTTCTTAATTACGGGAAGCTCTAACTGGCCAAACAAAATTTCTGCGATCTGTTTTGGCGATTGGATATTAAATGGTTGTCCAGCCAGTTGATGAATCTCGCCCTCTAGCGCAAGCAATCGCTTCCCGACCTCTTGACCTTGGACAGAAAGCAGACCTGAATCAATCCGAATGCCATTACGCTCCATAATGCCTAGTACACGCATTGCTGGCATCTCAATCTGTTCGTAAACATACAACAAGCCTGGGCTTGCTTGGATTTGCGGCCATAGCGCCAAATGCAAACGCAAAGTAATATCCGCATCCTCTGCAGCGTAAGCAGTAGCGGTTTGAAGATCGACTTGATCAAAACCAATTTGATGAACGCCTTTGCCACAAACCTCTTCGTAACGAATCGTCTTCATGCCGAGATGACGCTCAGCCAAGCTATCCATATTGTGTGGCATATGTGATTCAAGCACGTAGGACTCAAGCAGAGTATCAAACTGCACGCCTTGAACGGCAATACCGTAGTTTGCAAAAATATGAAGGTCATACTTCAAGTTTTGGCCTAACTTCAAATGGGTCTTACTCTCAAGCCATGGCCTTAATTTACTGAGTACCAATTCACGGCTAAGCTGTATCTCGCCATTGCGATGCGCTACTGGAATATAGCAAGCCTCACCTGGCGTCACCGACAAAGAAATACCAACTAGCTGCGCAGCAAGCGCATCTAGACTGGTGGTTTCGGTATCGAGCGCAGTTAATGGAGCAGCATGTATTTTCCCAATCCAACGGTCTAATGCGTCCTCATCAACAACGCATTCATAATGCTTGGCAATAGAGGCTTGTAAGTCTGTCGTCTCTTGAGATAAGACCGTAGTAGCCGAAGTCGCTGTTGGACCAAAGTTACTCAAGGACTTTTTCTCATGAAATACCGAAACAGTATCTGCATTATTTTGAATAGGGCTTCCCGCTAAATCAACACTACCGGGCGCGAGTGCAGCACTTGATCCGCCAAGCTGCTTCTCCACATCACGCAACCAGGTTTTAAATGCATAACGCTCGAATAATTCTCGTAAAAGCGGAGCATCTTCGGCCTTGGCATGCAAATCATCCAAACCTGGTAGATGGGGTGATAAATCACAATCTGTTTTGACGGTAATCAGTTGGCGAGCTTGGGGCAACCATTGCAAACTATTGCGTAAATTTTCCCCAACAACACCTTTGACTTGATCAGCGTTTGCCATCAAGTTATCAAGATCACCAAATTCAGCCAACCATTTATTGGCGGTTTTAGGACCAGCCTTTGGTACACCAGGAACGTTGTCGACCGCATCGCCAATAATCGATAAGTAATCAACAATACGCTCTGGGGGTACTCCAAACTTGGCAATCACCCCTGGAATATCCAGCTTTTCATCGGTCATCGTATTGATGAGCGTGACTGAAGAATTGACCAATTGCGCTAAATCCTTATCGCCAGTGGAAATGATGGTTTCCCAGCCAGCTTGCGTTGCTTGACAGGCTAAGGTGCCAATGACGTCATCAGCCTCCACCCCAGAAACCATGAGTACTGGCCAGCCTAGCGCTTTAACCATGGCATGAATGGGCTCGATCTGCTTTACCAAGTCCTCAGGCATTGGGGAGCGGTGAGCCTTGTACTCCGGATACATTTCATCTCGAAAGGTCTTGCCTTTGGCATCAAAAATGCAGGCAATATGGTCTGCTGCAATCTCAGATCTGGCTCGGCGCATCATGTTGACCATTCCATAAATGGCCCCAGTTGGGTCCCCAGCCCCATTTCTGAGGTCAGGCATGGCATGAAAGGCGCGATACAGGTAGCTAGAGCCGTCTACCAACAAGAGTCTATGTTTAGTCATACCGCAATCGTACAATCTAGTTGCTTACTACCTACTGATTAGGTTTGAAATGTCCCTGAAAATGGGCCCAAAAAGGTGAAAATGATGCATGCTCTCTCTAATTTATTACACTCAACTATGAGCCATACCCTTGTTCTTACAAGCTTTTTTCTTGCCTTTACCGCTTTTGGACTAAGCACTGCCAAGGCGCAAGGCAATAGCCAGGCTCTGAGCCCCTCTGAATTGCAACAAATTAATAATCAACCGCTTGCACCTCCGGTAAGCGCTTCTCAAAGCACAAATGCTCCTGAAGGCCGCAAACCCAGCTTTGTGCACAAAGAGGCAACTGGTACTGAAATTACTGAGTACAAAGATGCCAATTCACCAACGCAGGTCGATGTCAAAACTCGCTATACCAGCTACGAGATGGCGCCACCATCTACTGTAATGCCAGGAGTTCCTAAGGAAACTGATCTCATTAGCGTTCCCAGCGTTAAGATTCCTTTCTAAGACACTTTAGTCATTGATTCACTTTTCCTTACTTCAGTAACCATGGCTGTCTTTACACCGATTGAACTGGGCGATATCGCAAACTGGATCGCACAAGATTTTCAGATCGGTGAGGCGAGCTCGATCAAAGGTATTCATGGTGGCATTGAGAACTCCAACTTTTTTCTCGACACTGAGCACGAAGGCAAAAAGCAAGAATATGTTTTAACGATTTTTGAAAGACTCTCCGCAGAACAACTTCCCTTCTATTTAGAGTTGATGCGCCATCTGGCCAATAAAGGCATTCCGGTTCCAAAGCCTCTTGAGAATAACGATGGTGAAATTCTGTTCTCACTCAAAGGCAAACCTGCAGCCATTGTGAGTAAGCTGCCAGGTCTCTCTAGATTAGAACCCCAAGCAAATCATTGCACCCTTGTCGGTGAAATATTAGCCAAGATGCATCTAGCTAGTTCAGACTTCAAACATCACCAAGAGAATCTTCGCAGTCTGCCCTGGTGGCGAAAAACGGTTCCACAAGTCTTGCCACACCTTAATAGCACTCAAGCGCAATTACTGACGACTGAACTTGCAAGCCAAGAAAAATTTTTTTCGTCCGCTGATTACGCAGCCTTGCCTCAAGGAGCCAGTCATTGTGATCTCTTTAGAGATAACGTCCTCTTTGATCCACAAGCAGCAGGTGACAGCACAAAAGATCAACTGGGTGGCTTCTTTGACTTCTATTTTGCTGGTACTGATAAATGGTTATTTGATTTAGCAGTTACCGCTAATGATTGGTGTCTTGCTGAAAACAAACAAGATCTCGATCCAGTCCGCTTAAATGCGTTAATGCAAGCCTATCAAGGTGTTCGCCCCCTAACAGAGGCAGAGCAAAGAAGTTGGCCATTCATGCTGCGTGCAGCAGCATTACGGTTTTGGATTTCCCGTTTATGGGACTATTACCTCCCAAGAGATGCGCAAATGCTCACTCCGCACGATCCCCGTCATTTTGAAAACATTCTTTTAAGTCGTAAGGCACTATGAAACTCAATAACGTTGCCCCTAAAGAGGGTTACACCTGGATTCGCCAAGGCATCTGGCTGTTCAAACAAAATCCTTTGGGATTCTTGATGTTGGTTTTTTTATACGTCTTTACAGCGCAGTTGGCCGTCATCATTCCGGTGATTGGAGTTTTTGCTGTACTGCTGCTAACGCCCACTCTCTCGATTGGCTTTATGACGGCGTGTCGCCAAGCAATTCAGAAAGAGCGCATCCGTCCGATAGTGTATTTGACCGCCCTGCAAGGCACACCCATCATTCGTAAGCGTATATTGCAGTTAGGCTTAGTCTATGCAGCGTTGATTCTGTCATTGAGTTTTATCTTGAGCCTGGTAGTAGATTTTGAATTGCTGCTCCCATTAATGACAAGCGATAAGTCCATCACCCCGGAAGTCATTCGTCAGGTCTATATCGCCGTGTTTTTTGGTGGCCTACTTTATGTTCCGGTAGCTATGTTGATGTGGTTCTCACCAGTGCTAGTAGCCTGGGCAAACATGTCTGTTGGTCAAGCGCTATTTTCGAGTGCTCTTGCATGCTGGGCAAACAAGGGAGCATTTTTCTTCTATATGGCTATTTGGGGCAGCATTTTAGTCTTCATCCCATTAAGCATTGGCTCTATCTTAGATGCCCTCGGTTTAGGACAGGCAGCGTCTTTTATCATCGCACCGTTATCGATAGCAGCACTGACTGTGATGCACTGCTCTTTCTTTGCGACTTGGAAGGCATGCTTTGCAGAAAAGGAATCAGCGACCCTAATCGCTTGATGCTTTAATCAATTGCAGCTAACTTTGCAATACTGAGTTGTAACCACTTTACGCCATGACGCTTGAAGTTCACCTGTGCACGGGCATCAGCATCTTGCCCTTCTAGGCCAGTCACACGTCCCTCACCAAATTTTGTATGAAAGACATTCTGGCCAATTTTGAATGGGTAATTTCCTCTTGGTGGTGAGGCCATTCTTGTAACACTAGTCGATGCAGAACCAACGCGACCAATTTGCCTTGCAGGTCTTTGATGATCGCTAGCAGAATCAAAAAAATCATTTGTCTCTGAATCGCGCTGACGGGTATAACCATCTTGCCACGTTGACCCTGTTCGGCCCGCATTGCTATAGCTACTGGTACCTCCCCAACGCGCATCTTTTACCTTGGGAGTGAGCCACTTCAAGGAGTCGGATGGTAATTCTTCCAAGAAGCGAGAGGGCATGTTGTAGCGTACCTGGCCATGAAGCATTCTCGACTGAGTATGCGAAAGATATAAGCGCTCTTTTGCGCGCGTGATCGCAACATACATCAAGCGACGCTCTTCTTCCAAACCATTTTGCTCATTAATACTATTTTCGTGGGGAAATAAACCCTCTTCTAATCCCGTAATAAATACAGAAGTAAATTCCAAGCCTTTCGCTGAATGCACTGTCATTAACTGCACAGCATCTTGACCAGCTTGAGCTTGGTTATCGCCAGCCTCTAGAGAAGCATGTGACAGGAAAGCTGCTAAAGGAGAGACTTCGACAACGCCAGGAGCATTTTCCCCGGGCAACATGGCTGCAGCAGCATCTTGACCATAGCCCTCTTCCGCAATAAAGGCGGTTGCTGCATTGATTAATTCTTGCAAGTTCTCGACACGATCTTGGCCTTCACGCTCTGAGAGATAGTGTTGAATCAAGCCGCTATGCTGAATCACAAACTCCACAGTTTCAGGTAAGGTGTTATGACGTGTTGCCTCACGCATGTGATCAACTAAACGCACAAAACCACCTAAGGCAGCACCTGCCTTTCCATCAAGCGTAGATGCTGCTAGATACAAAGAACTGTTCTGCGCCCGAGCAGCATCTTGCACTGCTTCAATTGAGCGCGCACCAATGCCGCGCGTTGGGAAATTCACAACCCTTGAGAATGAAGTGTCATCATTGGGATTTTCCAATAAACGCAGATAGGCCAATGCATGCTTAATCTCTGCGCGCTCGAAAAAGCGTAGGCCGCCATAAACACGGTATGGAATACCAGCAGAAAATAAGGCATGCTCGATGATGCGAGACTGGGCATTGCTGCGATAAAGCAAAGCAATTTCAGTACGCTTAATACCACTACTAATCAGCGCTTTAATTTCATCAACCAACCAGGCTGCCTCGGCGTGATCACTTGGCGCATCATAAATCCGAACTGGTTCGCCATGTCCGGCATCCGTGCGCAGGTTTTTTCCCAATCGATCTGAGTTGTTGGCAATTAAAAAATTGGCCGTATCCAGAATATGGCCATGAGAACGGTAGTTCTGCTCTAACTTCACCATCATCGGGTGGTATTGCTTTTCATAAAGACGCATGTTCTCTACATCGGCACCACGGAATGCGTAAATACTTTGGTCATCATCGCCCACTGCAAATACCGCACTACTACCCATTCCACTAACATTGACGCGACTGGCATCATGGCCAGAAAGTAACTTGAGCCAGGCATATTGCAAGGCATTGGTATCTTGAAACTCATCAATCAGAATATGGCGAAACCGCTCTTGATAGTGCGTCCGAATCGCTTCGTTATGTTTGAGTAATTCATAACTACGCAATAAGAGTTCGGCAAAATCCACCACGCCCTCACGCTGGCATTGCTCGTCATAAGCTTCATATAGCTGAGCCATTTTGGCCTGAAAGTCATCGCCAACCGATAGCTCGCGTGCTCTTTGGCCACGCTCTTTGGCATGGGCAATGAAGTATTGCAGCTGTTTAGGGGGGTATTTCTCATCATCGACCTTTAAACCCTTTAAGAGGCGTTTAATGGCCGATAACTGATCCTGAGTGTCCAAAATCTGAAATGTTGATGGTAGGCCTGCCTCTTTGTGATGCGCACGTAGTAAACGGTTACACAGGCCATGGAAGGTACCAATCCACATACCCCGGGTATTGATGGGCAACATGGCGCTTAGGCGCAACATCATCTCCTTAGCCGCTTTATTGGTAAAGGTGACTGCCAAGACGCCAATCGGAGAAACCTGACCCGTCTGGATCAACCAAGCGATCCGGGTGGTGAGGACGCGGGTCTTGCCGCTCCCAGCACCTGCCAAGATCAGGGCTGACTGGGCCTGGCCATTTTCATTAACGGGCGGGAGGGTCACTGCCTCGCGTTGTTCTGGATTAAGGTTTGCGAGCAAGTCTGAGTACATCGCCCCAATTATAATTTGCCTCTTATGCCAAATGCCTCGAATACCCCTAATTCATCAAACCCTCCAATGGCCAGCTCAGCTGATGATCTCGCCAAATCCTATGAACCCGCGCCGATAGAAGCCTATTGGGGGCCGGAGTGGGAGCGCCGAGGAATTGCCGATGCCACTCTAGATGAGGGCAAAGGGGATTTCTCGATCCAGCTACCCCCTCCCAATGTGACAGGCACCTTACATATGGGGCATGCCTTTAATCAAACCATCATGGATGGCTTGATACGCCATGCGCGCATGCTGGGTAAAAACACACTGTGGGTACCTGGTACAGATCATGCTGGTATCGCTACGCAAATCGTTGTTGAGCGTCAACTGGATGCGCAGAAAGTGTCACGCCATGACTTAGGTCGTGAGAAGTTCCTTAAAAAGGTCTGGGAGTGGAAAGAAACTTCTGGCAATACCATCACTCGGCAGATTCGTCGCTTAGGCGCCTCGATCGATTGGGGTAAAGAATATTTCACCATGGACAGCAAGATGTCCAAGGCAGTAGTAGAAGTATTTGTTCGATTGCATGAGCAAGGTCTCATTTATCGCGGTAAACGTTTGGTCAACTGGGACCCAGTCCTAGGAACTGCTGTATCTGATTTAGAGGTAGTGAGCGAAGAAGAAGATGGCTCCATGTGGCATATCCGCTATCCCTTAGCCGATGGCTCTGGAAGCCTGACCGTTGCCACTACTCGTCCAGAAACCTTATTAGGTGACGTGGCCGTCATGGTCAATCCAGAAGATGAGCGTTACAAGCATCTGATTGGTAAAACGGTGAACTTGCCATTATGCAATCGGCAAATCCCGATTATTGCCGATGACTATGTTGATCTTGCTTTTGGTACCGGCATTGTCAAAGTGACACCGGCACATGACTTTAATGACTATGCCGTGGGTCAACGTCATCAACTACCGCTCATTAACATCCTCACACTTGATGCCAAGATTAATGAAAATGCACCAGCTGTATATCAAGGTTTAGAGCGCTTTGCGGCGCGCAAGCAAGTGGTTGCAGATCTTGATGCTGCAGGCTTACTTGAAAAAGTACAGCCCCATAAATTGATGGTGCCACGCGGCGATCGTACGCAAACCATTATTGAGCCGATGCTTACCGATCAGTGGTTTGTGGCAATGTCCAAACCCAGTCCAGATAACCAATATCAGCCAGGCTCGTCGATTGCTGGCGCAGCATTAGATGCGGTTACTAAAGGCGACATTAAGCTGGTTCCAGAAAACTGGATTAACACCTATACCCAGTGGTTAGAAAACATTCAAGACTGGTGCATCTCTCGCCAACTCTGGTGGGGCCACCAAATCCCTGCATGGTATGGCGATGATGGTCAGATCTTTGTAGCGCGCTCTGAAGAGGAAGCCCGTGCCAAAGCAGCAACAGCTGGCTATATAGGTAAACTCCATCGCGATCCAGATGTGCTGGATACTTGGTTTAGCTCTGCACTGGTGCCATTTAGCTCGCTGGGTTGGCCAGAAGAAACGCCTGCACTAAAACATTTCTTACCATCTTCCGTTTTGGTTACTGGCTTTGACATTATTTTCTTCTGGGTTGCCCGCATGGTGATGATGACTTGTCACTTCACCGGTAAGGTGCCATTTAATACCGTCTATGTTCATGGCCTGGTGCGTGATGCTGAAGGCCAGAAAATGAGTAAATCCAAAGGAAATACTTTGGATCCAATTGATCTCATTGATGGCATCCAAATTGAAGAGTTGATTGGCAAGCGCACTACGGGGTTAATGAATCCTAAACAGGCTGAAAGCATTACCAAGAAGACGAAGAAAGAATTTCCTGAGGGTATTCCAGCATTTGGTACGGATGCCCTGCGCTTTACTTTTGCTTCGCTCGCATCGCTGGGCCGTAATATCAACTTTGACCAAAAACGTTGCGAAGGTTATCGCAACTTTTGCAACAAGCTATGGAACGCTACACGCTTTGTTCTGATGAATTGCCCAGGGGATGATCAGGACAACGGCTTTGCTCCATGTAATGAGCAATGTGGTCCTGATGGCTACCTCGATTTTTCTGCTGCAGATAGATGGATTGTTTCTTTGCTACAAAGAACTGAGGCTGATGTTGCCAAAGGATTTGAGAACTATCGTTTTGACAACATTGCTAGCAGTATTTATCAGTTTGTATGGGATGAATATTGCGATTGGTACTTAGAGTTAGCCAAGGTTCAATTACAGACCGGCACACCGGCACAGCAACGCGCTACTCGGAGAACACTCTTACGGGTTCTGGAAACCATTTTGCGCATGGCTCACCCACTCATTCCATTTATTACAGAAACCCTTTGGCAGACTGTTGGGCCCAAGGTTGGTAAAGAGTTAGCAAAACAAGATAAGCAAACAATCGCGCTACAGCCCTATCCTATCGCTCAACTTGAGAAGATTGATGAAAAGAGCGAAGCTTGGGTTACTCAAATCAAAGCGATTGTCGATGCTTGCCGTAACCTTCGTGGTGAAATGCAAGTCTCGCCCGCACTCAAAGTGCCTCTATGGATTAGTGGGCCGCAAGATTTCTTACAGAAAGCCAGCCCATACCTCACTGCCCTGGCAAAACTGTCTGAAGTCAAAATCTATGATGACGAGTCTGCATTAGAAAAAGATGCTCCTGGCGCCCCTATGGCGCTCGTTGGTAATATGAAGTTATTACTGAAAATTGAAGTAGATGTTGCAGCCGAAAGAATTCGCTTAGCCAAGGAAATTGAACGGCTTACCAATGAAATTAGCAAAGCACGTAGCAAATTGGGCAATGAAGGCTTTGTTGCTCGCGCGCCCGAAGAGGTTGTCGCCCAAGAAAAGCAGCGTCTTGCCGGTTTTGAGCAAAATCATGAGAAGCTTGTTGCACAATTAGAGCGTCTGAAATAAAGCAGCAAATCACTGATCGGAATTTTTTATGCCATTAAGCACTAAAGCTGTCACCAAAGCGGTTTTTCCCGTTGCAGGCTTAGGTACCCGTTTCTTGCCAGCCACCAAGGCGAGTCCCAAAGAGATGCTCAATGTTGTCGATAAGCCACTCATTCAATATGCGGTTGAAGAGGCGATTGCTGCCGGCATTACTGAAATGATTTTTGTTACTGGTCGTAGTAAGCGCGCAATTGAAGATCACTTTGATAAAGCCTATGAGTTAGAGGCTGAGCTCGAAGCAAAAAATAAGCAAGCATTACTAGAAATTGTCCGTAGCGTAAAACCGAGCCATGTTGACTGCGTCTATGTGCGTCAACCAGAAGCCCTAGGCTTAGGTCATGCCGTACTCTGTGCGGAGAAATTGGTTCGTGATGAACCTTTTGCCATCATCTTGGCTGATGACTTACTCGACGGTCAACCCCCAGTTCTAAAACAAATGCTCAAAGTATTTGATGAGCAAAATGGTTCAGTGCTAGCAGTTGAAAAAATTGATCCTGCAAAAAGTAGCTCTTACGGTATTGTGGATGGCATCGAAGTTGCTAAAGGCATTTATCGTCTCAATGGCATCGTAGAAAAACCACAACCGCAAGATGCACCATCCAATATGGCGGTAGTTGGCCGCTATGTACTGTCTTCAGACATCTTTAAACATATTCGCAATCTCAAGCCTGGTGCCGGCGGAGAAATTCAACTCACCGATGCAATCGCATCCCTGCTCAAAGAGGAGCCTGTATTTGCTTATGAGTATGATGGCGTTCGCTATGACTGCGGTAGCAAACTGGGCTATCTCAAAGCGTCCGTAGAGTTTGCCTTGCGTCACCCAGAAGTCGGCACTGAATTTGCCGCTTACCTTAAGAGTCGCTCGTTAACTTAAGTCTTATCGTCTCTTTAAGAAGAAAACCAAAACATCGCCTTCGGTAGCGGTCGAGATAAGTTCGTTGCCTGTCTGTTTTGCAAACACTGGAAAATCATGTGCAGCGCCAGAGTCAGTTGCCTTGACCTTAAGTACTTCGCCTGATTGCATAGTAGCTAATGCTTTTTTGGTGCGCAAAATAGGTAAGGGGCAATTCATCCCAATGGCATCGACCTCGAGATTAAATGGGGTAGCATCACTCATTTAGAGGCCACCCAATCTTTAACACCAGCTAAGGCAGCGCCCAACTTACTAGGGTCGGTGCCACCAGCCATTGCCATCTCTGGCTTGCCGCCACCCTTGCCACCAACCTGTTGCGCGACAAAGTTCACGAGATCACCAGCCTTGACCTTAGTAATAGAGTCTGCAGTCACGCCTGCAATCAAACTGACTTTATCGCCTTGTACTGAAGCCAACACAATAGCGGCAGTTTTGAGCTTAGCTTTCAGCGCGTCCATAGTTTCACGAAGTACCTGAGCATCAGCACCGTCTAAACGTGCAGCTAATACTTTCAAGCCATTGACATCAATTGCTTGGGTTGCTAGCTCATCACCTTGACTTGCTGCCAACTTAGAATTGACTTTATCTAACTCACGCTCAGCTTGGCGCAAACTTTCTTGTAACTGAGCCACGCGGTTCACTAAATCACCTGGATGGGTTTTCAGAATCGCTGCAGCTTCATTGATTTTGTCTTCTAAGCCTTGCAAGAAATTGAGGGCATTTTTGCCAGTAACCGCTTCCACCCGACGAATGCCCGCTGCAACACCGCCCTCAGAAACAATCTTTAAGCTACCGATATCGCCAGTACGCGCTACGTGCGTACCGCCGCATAACTCCTTAGACGTCCCAATCTCTAAAACGCGCACTTCATCACCATACTTCTCACCAAAGAGCATCATGGCGCCCGTCTTTTGCGCATCGTCTAGAGACATGACTTTCCCAGAGGTAGCGGTATTCGCTAATATCTCAGCATTCACAATATCTTCAATGCGACGAATCTGCTCTGCTGTCATTGGCGCATTGTGAGTAAAGTCAAAACGGGTTTTACTAGCATCAACCAAAGAACCCTTTTGCTGCACATGGTCACCTAGGACTTCACGCAATGCTTTATGCAAGATGTGTGTTGCACTATGGTTGCGCATTGTTTCTGTTCGTTGCTGAACATCTACCAAAGCATTGAGCAAATCACCTACTTTAAGCTCACCCTCAAGCACTTCACCCTGATGACCAAATACATCAGCCTGGATCTTAAAGGTATCTGCAACTGCAAAACGAACAGACTCATTCCGCAACTCGCCTTGATCGCCCACTTGGCCACCCGACTCAGCATAGAAAGGCGTGTTATCCAACACGATTACTGCGGCATCCCCAGCCTTGATGGACTGGGCTGCAGAACCATCGACATACAGTGCAGTCACTTTGGCGCCCTCATGCTTTAACACATCATAGCCATGAAACTGTGTTGGCTTACCCGAATACTCCAGGCCTTGCGCCACCTTAAACTTACCGGCAGCTCTCGCTTGATCACGCTGCTTTTGCATTGCTAATTCAAAGCCTGCTGCATCTACTGTGACATTGCGCTCACGGCAAACGTCAGCAGTCAGATCTAATGGGAAGCCAAAGGTATCGTGCAAACGAAAAGCGGTTTCACCATCAACAGTCTTCGACCCGCCAGCCAGTGCTCCCTCCAAAATCTCCATACCATTAGCAATAGTCTGAAAGAAACGCTCCTCTTCTTGCTTAATGACTTCAGCGACTTTGTCTTGAGCAGCTCGAAGCTCAGGATAGGCCTCACCCATTTCTTGAACGAGGGCGGGAACCAGTTGATAGAAAAATGGTTTACGTGCACCCAATTTGTAACCATGACGGATCGCACGTCGGGCAATACGGCGCAGCACATAACCGCGCCCAGCATTACCGGGGATCACGCCATCGACCACAATAAAACTACAGGCACGAATATGATCAGCTATCACCTTTAAGGATGGGCTAGATAGATCACAATTGTCACCACCAGCGGCATCTACTGCTGCTTTGGCGGCTTTGAGTAAATTAACAAAAAGATCAATCTCATAATTGGAGTGAACGTGCTGTAAGACTGCAGCGATACGCTCTAAGCCCATGCCTGTGTCAACACTAGGCTTAGGCAAGGGATGCATATTGCCCGCTTCATCCCGGTTAAATTGCATGAACACGTTATTCCAAATCTCGATATAACGATCGCCATCCTCCTCAGGACTGCCAGGGGGGCCTCCAGGAATATGTGGGCCATGGTCGTAGAAGATTTCAGTACAGGGTCCACAAGGCCCGGTATCGCCCATCATCCAAAAATTGTCAGAGGCGTATCGCGCACCCTTGTTATCGCCAATACGAATAATGCGATCAGCAGGCACACCAATTTGCTTATTCCAAATCTCGTAGGCTTCGTCATCCTCGGCATAGACCGTAACAAGCAATTTTTCTTGAGGGAGCTTGAAGACTTCAGTCAGAAGTTCCCAGGCAAAGCGAATGGCATCTTGCTTGAAATAATCCCCAAACGAGAAATTTCCGAGCATTTCAAAGAAAGTGTGATGGCGAGCTGTATAGCCAACATTATCTAAGTCATTGTGCTTACCACCGGCCCGAATGCACTTTTGCGCCGTTGTTGCCCTCTGATAAGGGCGCTTATCAAAGCCCAAAAAGACATCCTTGAACTGATTCATCCCAGCATTCGTAAATAGCAAGGTTGGGTCATCTCCAGGCACTACAGGGCTGGAAGGAACGATTTGATGGCCTTTTTGGGCGAAATAATCCAGGTAAGCCTGGCGAATTTGGGAAACTTTCATGCGAATAATTATCGCATTGGCACTACTTAGGGAGCAAACCCTTCACAATCCTCCCCTTTCCTGCCTTACAATCCCGTTACATCAATAAATAGATCGACATTTAAGTCGATATTTGAGGAGATCAACTTGAAAATTCGTAATCAACGAGATTTTGGCGCCGGCATCATGTATATGGTGATTGGCTTATTCTTCGCAGGTATTGCCACAACCTACACGATGGGCACTGCAGCCAAGATGGGGCCAGGATATTTTCCTTTTAGCCTAGGCATTCTGATGTTTTTGTTAGGCCTATTGGTTCTTGTGAATTCCATGAGAGCTGGTGCCAGCATGGATCAAATCCCTAAATTCAACTGGAAGGTAATTGGCATCATCACCGGATCCATTTGCCTTTTTGGCATTTTGCTACCCACGATGGGAGTGTTAGTCGCCATTTTTGCCCTGGTCTTTGCATCATCGACTGCTAGCAAAGAATTTAGCTGGAAGGCAGCAACCCTGAATTCCATTGGATTAATGATCTTTGTCTACCTGGTGTTTATTGTTGGCCTCAAGCTTACTTTCCCAGTCTTGCCGTTCTTTTTCGAATAATCACCGGGAACTAGAAAAATGGAATTATTTAACAATCTCGCTCTCGGATTTGACACAGCGTTTACGCTTCAAAACCTGATGTATTGCTTTATTGGCTGTCTTTTGGGTACGCTGATTGGCGTACTTCCCGGCCTGGGACCAATTGCCACGATTGCCATGCTGTTGCCAGCTACTTATGCCCTGCCTCCGATTGCAGCACTCATTATGTTGGCTGGCATTTATTACGGCTCTCAATACGGCGGCTCAACCACCGCTATCTTGCTCAATATCCCGGGGGAGACGTCCTCAGTGGTAACCGCAATTGACGGCTATCAAATGGCTAAAAATGGGCGTGGGGGCGTAGCACTCTTCACAGCTGGTATGGGCTCATTCTTTGCTGGTTGCGTAGCTACTTTGGTTTTGGCCGCTTTTGCTGCCCCTCTCTCAGAACTGGCTTTTAAGTTTGGTCCTGCCGAGTATTTTTCCTTAATGGTTTTGGGCTTGATTGGTGCGGTTGTTTTGGCCTCAGGCTCCCTCATCAAAGCAATTGGCATGATCATTCTGGGTCTGTTGATGGGCTTAATTGGCACAGACGTGAACTCTGGCGTTGCTCGCTACTCCTTTGATATTCCCCAATTGAGCGATGGAATCGGCTTTGTGAGTGTGGCTATGGGCGTCTTTGGTTTTGCTGAAATTATGGGCAATTTGGAGAAAAAAGGCGATGACGAGGGATTCCTCAACAAAGTGACCTCCATGATGCCGACCAAAGACGATATCAAGCGCATGGTGCCATCGATCTTGCGTGGCACAACGATTGGATCATTTTTAGGCATCCTGCCTGGTGGTGGCGCAGCCTTAGCAGCCTTTGGCGCCTATTCAGTGGAGAAAAAATCTTCCAAGCACTCCGCGGAATTCGGCAAAGGTGCGATTGAAGGTGTGGCCGGCCCTGAGGCCGCCAATAATGCCGCAGCCCAAACTTCTTTTATTCCCTTGCTCACCTTAGGTATTCCACCAAATGCTGTGATGGCTTTGATGGTTGGTGCTATGACCATTCATAACATCCAACCAGGTCCACAAGTAATGACCAGCAACCCCGCGCTATTCTGGGGTCTGATTGCGTCTATGTGGATTGGTAACGTGATGCTGATCCTCTTGAACCTGCCTTTGATTGGCATCTGGGTAAAACTCCTGAAAGTGCCTTATCGCTTGATGTACCCAGCAATCTTGGTGTTCTGCTGTATCGGTGTCTTTACAGTCAACAACTCTGTTTTTGATGTCTATGTCACTGCAAGTTTTGGTTTGATCGGCTACCTCTTCTTCAAACTTGGCTGCGAACCTGCACCATTGCTCTTGGGTTTTGTTCTGGGTCCGATGATGGAGGAGAATTTCCGCAGAGCCTTGCTACTTTCACGCGGAGACTTTACAACCTTCTTTACACGCCCCTTATCACTGGGTTTACTGATTGCAGCAGCCTTATTGGTTGTGATCGTAGCCCTACCAGCGGTGAAGAAAACCCGAGAAGAAGCCTTCGTAGAAGAGTAATTCGAGGCAATTGTTGCAACGAGCCCGCAAGTGATTGCGGGCTTTTTTCTTTTAAGGATGTAGTTTTCTCTACAATGGCCCTATGTCTCAAGATAGCAAACCATCCAAAACTGCTGGCGGCACGGTTGCCGAACCCTCTAATTTTTTACGTCAGATCATTGATCATGACTTAGCCAGTGGCGCATACCAAAATCGCACGAATCGCGATGGGCAGGGGATTCCTGCAATCATCACCCGTTTTCCGCCAGAACCTAATGGCTATCTTCACATTGGTCACGCTAAAAGTATTTGCCTTAATTTTGGCTTAGCAAATGACTACAACACCCAGGCTGGGGGCGCGCGGTGCAATATGCGCCTGGATGACACCAACCCGGTTAAAGAAGATGTTGAATACGCCGATAGCATTTTGGATGCAGTGAAGTGGCTTGGGTTTGATTGGGGTACGCATCTTTATCATGCGAGCGACTACTTTGATCAGCTATATGCATTTGCAGAATTGCTGATTGAGCATGGCAAAGCCTATGTTGATAGTCAAAGTGCCGATGAGATTCATACGAATCGTGGCAACTTTGGGCAAGCAGGAAAAAACAGTCCTTATCGTGAGCGTACTCCTGCTGAAAATCTAAACTTATTTCGGCAGATGCGTGACGGCAAATATAAAGATGGTGAGCATGTTCTGCGTCTGAAGATTGATATGGGGCATCCCAACATTGTGATGCGCGATCCAGTGGTCTATCGCATTCGCCATACCGATCATCACCGCACTGGAAGTAAATGGTGCATCTACCCTTTATATGATTTCACGCACTGTATATCAGATGCACTAGAAAACGTTTCACATTCAATATGCACTCTCGAATTTGAAAACAATCGCCCCTTGTATGACTGGATTGTTGCTTCATTAGCCCAACTAGGAGTATTTAACAATCCCGTTCCACATCAATATGAGTTTGCTCGTCTCAATTTAACTTACACCATCACTAGTAAGCGTAAGCTTTTACAGTTGGTAGAAGAAAAGCATGTGGATGGCTGGGATGATCCACGGATGCCAACTATTGTGGGTATTCGTCGCAGAGGCTATACACCAGAAAGCATCCGCCTTTTCTGTGAGCGCATCGGGGTCTCCAAAGCCGATAGCTGGATTGATATGAGCACTCTAGATCAAGCCTTACGGGATGATCTAGAAGCTAAAGCACCTCGAGCTACCGCAGTTCTGAAGCCACTCAAGCTAGTGATTGAAAATGTTGACTCCTCTGCTAGTGAAGCCTGCTCAGCACCTCGCCATCCAAATCACCCTGAATGGGGTAATCGCGAGTTTCATTTCACAAAAGAATTATGGATCGAAGAAGATGACTTTATGAAGGAGCCGATCAAAGGCTTCTTTAGACTCTATCCGCCCCTTGGTGATCAAGCCGGTGGACGTGTTCGCCTAAGACACGGTTTTGTTATTGAGTGCACTGGCTTTGAGCAAGATGCTAACGGCAATGTTACCCAGGTGAATGCCATCCACTTCCCTGATAGCAAGAGTGGTACGCCAGGCTCAAACAACTACAAAGTCAAAGGCAATATTCATTGGGTGAGTGCTGTAGAAGCAGTGCCTGCGCAAGTTCGACTGTATGACCACCTCTTTAGTGATCCGCACCCCGATAGCGGCGATAAGAATTTTTTAGATGCAATTAATCCAAACTCTAAACAAACCATTACCGCTTATTTAGAACCTTGCATGAAAGATACCAAACCAGAAGAGCGCTTCCAGTTTGAACGTCATGGGTATTTTGTGGCTGATCAAGTGGACTCAAAGCCAGGTACCCCCGTATTTAACCGCACGGTTGGACTTAAGGATTCTTGGAAATAGTCTCAAGAAACTTGGCTACGCTGGGATAACGTAGCGGCGTTTTTAATTCCTGAAGTCGCGCATTGCTGACGCGCCGCGATTCCCTCATAAAAGACCATAACATTGGGGAAACCAGTTTCTCCAACTCCGCTGCGGGCAATCTTGTTGGACGCTCTAACCCAAATGCGTCAGCTACTTCATCAAAATAATCCCCCATCTTTGACTCACCGCCATCACAGGCGTTTATTACTCTCTGAGGTTTACCGTGGTAAACGGCAGCGCAAATCAACCTAGCCAAATCATCACTTTGAATATGATTTGAATAAGCATCCTCGGCGGCCAATAATGCTGGTGTACGAGACTGAATACGCTCGATTGGTAAGCGATTTTGCCCATAGATTCCGGGCACCCTAAGGATACTGAGAACGACCCCATGGGCTGGCGCCCACAGACGTAGCGCTTGTTCAGCATCTACCCGTCGCTTCGCTCGCTCACTTTGGGGGTTGACTGGAGTGCTCTCCGTAACCTTATTCCCCTTATGATCACCATAAACACCAGTTGTACTGACATAAATGAGTCGCCTGACAATGCCACTACCTTGGGATAAAATTCGTAAGAGATTGCGAGTTCGGCAATCACGATGCCCTACATTTTGGGGTGGCGCTAAGTGGATAACAGTTTGTGCAAGCCCACCTATACGCCACAAGCTATCGGGCTTATCCAGATCCCCCAAAATTGGAATCGCGCCAACCGCTCTCAACTCCTGAAAACGTGTTTTTTGGGAAGTTAAAGCATAGACACGGTAATTGTTGACAAGCTGCCTGGCAACACGCAGACCAATATCGCCACAGCCAATAATCAGGATTCGAGATTTACCAAAAGATTGCATAAGTAACATCGTAACGATTTATTGAAAGGAATGAGAGTGTCTTACCAAGTCACGCTCAAAACGAGCGGCAAACAATTTACTGTTGGGGCAGATGAAACCCTGCTAGATGCCGCTCTCCAGCAAGGTATTACCCTGCCCTATGGCTGTAAAAACGGTGCCTGTGGATCATGCAAAGGCAAGATTTTAGAAGGTCTTGTATCCCATGGTCAGCATAGTCATGCAGCCCTGAGTAAAGTGGATGAGGCAGCGGGGAGCACCTTATTTTGTTGCGCTTACCCACAATCAGACCTCTTGATTGAGGCGCGTGAAGTACAAGGCGCAGGTGATATTGCCATTCGGAAAGTACCCTGCCGCGTCAATTCCATTATGAAACCCAGCGCAGATGTCGCTATTCTAAAATTACAACTACCCGCTACTGAACGCTTTCAATTCCTGGCGGGTCAATATTTGGAGTTTTTACTTAAAGATGGACAGCGTCGCGCCTACTCCATTGCTAATGCGCCTGATCAAGAAGGGCCTTTAGAGCTGCATATCCGACATTTACCAGGCGGCCTGTTCACCGACTTTGTTTTCGGAACAACAGAGCCCGCTCTGAAAGAAAAAGATATTCTGCGTTTTGAAGGTCCTCTGGGTAGCTTCTTTTTGCGAGAGGACTCCAAAAAACCGATTATTTTTGTTGCAGCAGGAACGGGTTTTGCGCCGATCAAATCGATTATTGAGCAAATGCAACTTCAGAAAATAGAACGTCCAATGCATCTGTACTGGGGTGGACGCAGACCTAGCGACTTATATCAGCATGCGCTTTGTCAAACTTGGGAAAAGACTATTCCTAGCCTGACTTACACCCCAGTGATTTCTGATGCTCTGCCAGAAGATCAATGGCAGGGCCGTACCGGCTTTGTTCATCAAGCAGTGATAGCTGATTACCCAGACATGGCAAGCCTGCAGGTCTATGCTTGCGGGGCCCCGGTCATGGTCAATGCAGCTCGGCAGGACTTTTCATCTCAGTGTCACTTACCTGAGGAAGAATTCTACGCAGACTCCTTTACCAGTGCTGCCGACCTTGCCGCAAAATAAGCGAGTAAGCGCGATAATAGAAACTATATTTGATCCCACCAAGTAAATCTTATGAATAAGTCAGCCCAAGCCGTCGATCACCACTCAGTCATGTTTATTACCCAGCGACCTGAACTAGTCATGGTTGAAGGTAATGGCTCTTGGTTGACCGATAACCATGGCAAGCGCTACTTAGATTTTTTACAGGGTTGGGCAGTCAATTGTCTTGGCCATAGCAATCCGGGCATGATTGATGCTCTGAACGCACAAGCCAAAAAGCTCATCAACCCAAGCCCAGCTTTTTATAACGAACCGATGATTCGTTTATCTAATTTGCTGACAGATCACAGCTGCTTTAATAAAGTGTTTTTCGCTAATAGCGGTGCAGAAGCCAATGAGGGCGCTATTAAGTTGGCCCGTAAATGGGGGCAGCTCAATAAGTCAGGCGCCTTTGAGATCATCACCTTTGATCATAGTTTTCATGGACGTACCTTGGCGACCATGAGCGCCTCTGGTAAACCAGGCTGGGATACGATGTTTGCCCCGCAAGTTCCTGGTTTTCCGAAAGCAGATTTAAATGATCTGGAGTCTGTAAAAACACTCATTAACGATAAAACGGTTGCAGTAATGCTCGAGCCCGTTCAAGGTGAAGGTGGCGTGATTCCAACTACGAGAGAGTTTATGCAGGGCCTGCGCAAACTTACCAAGGAGAATAATGTTCTTCTGATCGTAGATGAAGTACAAGCAGGTTGCGGTCGTACAGGCAAGCTTTTTGCCTATCAGAACTACGATATTGAGCCTGACATCATGACTCTTGGTAAGGGCATCGGTGGTGGCGTGCCCTTAGCTGCGCTACTTGCTACAGATGCAGTTGCCTGCTTTGTTCCCGGAGATCAAGGCGGTACCTACAACGGGAATCCTCTGATGACAGCAGTAGGGATTAGTGTGATTGAGCAGCTACTGGCACCCGGCTTTTTAGAATCAGTACGTACTAAGGGTGAATTACTCAGCAAGGAACTGCTCTCCATCTCGGCAGAATTTAATCTTCATGGTGAACGTGGTGAAGGTTTATTGCGCGCTCTGATGCTCAGTAGTGATATTGGCCCAAAACTCGTTGAGCTCGCCCGTGATCGCAGTCCCGAAGGTTTGCTGATTAATTCCCCAAGACCCAATCTTCTGCGTTTTATGCCAGCCCTCAATGTAAGCGAAGATGAAATTCGACAGATGTGCAATATCTTGCGAGAACTCATCAAGCAGGTGAACTAGCTAAGCAAATAGAGTTAAAACCAAAAGAATCAAGGGGTCTTTTAAGCCCCTTGATCTTTATTGCAGCCACTGTAATGAGTGCATGCTAATCCACTAAATTTTTTGGCAAAGAAAAGGTAACGTCCTCCACTACACCCTCTAAGTTACGAATACTGCGAGGACCAAACTCTTGAATTTTTGCCACGATGGATTGGGCTAAGCTTTCTGGAGCTGAGGCACCCGCAGTCAGGCCAACTCGCTTCTTGCCGGCAAACCATTCTGCTTGGAGCTGCTCAGGAGCATCAACCATGTAGGCTGGCACACCCAACTTTTCAGCTAATTCACGCAAGCGATTCGAGTTCGAGCTCGCCTTACTGCCCACGACAATCACTAGTTCGACTTGGGGCGCCATAAATTTGACTGCATCTTGACGATTTTGTGTGGCGTAACAAATATCTTGCTTACGCGGTTGAATAATATTGGGATACTTTTTAGTCAGCGATTCAATAATATCTTTAGTCTCATCTACAGAAAGGGTGGTTTGCGTAACAAAGGCAATTTTTTCATTCTCTGCAAATGCTAGTGCCGCAACATCAGCCACTTTTTCAATCAGATGCACACCTCCCTTTACTTGGCCCATGGTCCCTTCGACCTCTGGATGCCCCGCATGACCAATCATCAATACTGTGCAACCCTCTTTACACAGTTTGATCACTTCCAAATGCACTTTGGTAACCAGTGGGCAAGTTGCGTCATACACTTGCAGGCCACGCTCTTGCGCATCTTGACGCACTTCTTGAGATACACCATGCGCGCTAAATACTACGATGCCGCCTTTAGGCACTTCGTGGAGCTCATCTACAAACACTGCGCCCTTTTCACGCAACTCATTGACCACATAAGCGTTATGCACAATCTCGTGACGTACATAAATCGGTGCGCCAAAACGTGTCAACGCTTCATTGACAATATTGATAGCCCTATCAACTCCGGCACAAAAACCCCGGGGCTGGGCCATCAAAATTTCTGCGCTATCTTGCATAAAGGATGGATGAGTCATCATAAAATTGCCACGATTTCCGCTTCAAAAGTAACAGGCCTACCCGCAAGCGGGTGGTTGAAATCAAACCAAGCACCTTCCTCGTTAATTGACTGCAAGACGCCAGCATATTGCGCGCCACCTGGTGCGTTAAATTCAATGACGTCACCAGGAGTAAATTCAACATCATCATCGCGGCCTTCTTTGAGCGCACCCAAAGATACCCATTGAATCAACTCCTCTTTACGCTCGCCAAAACTTTCCTCAGGTGCAAGCAATGCACTTTTCTTCTCACCCACTCCCAATCCCATTAACACCTCTTCAAAACAAGGCGCAAATTGTCCAGAACCCATCAAGACGGTCGCAGGGCGATCGATAAAAGTATTGATGTAATCCTCCCCACTGGGCAAAGTCAGTCGATAGTTCAGGGTCAAGAACGAGTTAGGCAAAACCGTAAGCTTAGTCATAAGGTAATTGTATCTAGGCCCGACGCAAGCGTGCACTCCCCCATTACAGATTGGCCAAAAATAGAGCAGCCTCGTGAAAAACTTCGCACGCATGGGGCAGAAGCTCTCACCGACGCGGAATTACTCGCCATCTTCTTGCGGGTGGGCGTTAAGGGCAAATCGGCCGTCTCCTTAGCGCAAGATCTCCTGCATTACTTTGGTAATTTGCCGCGCTTGTTATCCTGCACGCCCGAGGAATTAACCCGTATTCATGGCATGGGCATATCGAAATGGTCCCAAATTCAGGCCGCTTACGAGCTAGTTAAACGCAGTCTTGAAGAAACGCTCTCAGAAGAGTCTGTTTTTACCTCCCCAGGGTATGCCAGAGAATACTTACAGGCCAAAATTGGCCGCCTACCGCATGAAGTATTCCTCTGCTTATATTTGGACTCTGGCCTCAGGCTAATCGAGTGCCAAGAGCTCTTTAGGGGGTCTGTGAGCCACACGGCTATTTACCCCCGAGAGATACTTAAAGAAGCCCTATCTCGTAATGCAAGCGCCCTCATCGTGGCCCATAACCACCCGAGTGGCAACCATATCCCCAGCGAGGCAGACCAAGAATTAACCAAGACACTTTCTAAAACCCTGAATTTGGTCGATATTCCACTTCTAGATCACTGTATTGTGAGTGGCACAGGATTTTTCTCATTTTTGGATGCCGGCCTGATGAAAAATGACTAGAAATGGTAGTGATTACTAACTTATTGAGCATTTTTTGGCTTTTATAAGGACATGCCCAGCAATTGATCCAAACTAAAGCAAATTAGGGGTAGCTCAAACTGGCCTGAGACTGATACAATCTTCTTTTTTCGCAATTAATGGAGTTATGTCATGGCAAAAGTTTGCCAAGTCACTGGGAAGAAGCCGATGGTTGGCAACAATGTATCCCATGCAAACAATAAAACGAAGCGTCGCTTTTTGCCGAATTTGCAAAACCGTCGTTTCTGGGTTGAATCTGAAAACCGTTGGATTAGCTTGCGCTTAACCAATGCTGGTTTGCGCGTTATCGACAAGAACGGCATTGATGCTGTGTTGTCTGATCTCCGTGCACGTGGCGAAATTTAAGGAGCGCACAAATGGCTAAAGGCGGCAGAGAAAAAATCAAGTTAGAGTCATCAGCAGGTACTGGTCACTTCTATACAACTTCAAAAAACAAGCGTACAAAGCCTGAGAAAATGGAGATCATGAAGTTCGATCCAACCATTCGCAAGCACGTTGCTTATAAAGAAACAAAGCTGAAGTAATTACTTCTTTCAGCAAATAAAAAACCCGCTACATCAGCGGGTTTTTTATTGTCTAGAAATTTACTTAAGCGTAACGACGCAATCTCAAAGAGAACTCACGCAAGCTAGTTAAGCCACTCTCTTCTGCATGCTGACACCATGCGTGCAACTGGGATAGCAATTGTTCTTTGGTGGCTGAAGAACGGCTCCAGATAGCCTGTAACTCACGACGCATTTCAATCATCTTGCTCAACTGAGCATTACTTGCCATCAACTCTTCAAGCTTTAATTTCTCTTGCTCAGTCAAGCGTGACTCGTCCTTAGCCAACCAAGTTCGAGCGTCACCCAGATGTGCAGCTAAGACCTGCATGTGCTGCACCTCATTATTAAAGAAGCTACGCAATGTCTTGCTATAGCGGGCCATGATTTCATAGCGATTTGCAATGATGGCTTCTAAAGTATTTTGATCTGCAGGACGCAAGTCAGTCAGTACTGGTTTAGGAGGTGTTTTTTTCACAGTCGCTAAACCAACAGCGCTCATGTTGTGGATATACAT
>JAXIUI010000017.1:0-38660 GCA_034680725.1 Polynucleobacter sp. | reverse complement strand
GATACTGTAGAGCCAATCTATGGTTTAGTGGCAGTTGGCATAGTGGATCCCAAAAAACTAAAGCGCAATAGTGGCGCTCAAGCAGGCGATAGCATCATCCTCAGTAAACCATTGGGTGTCGGCATCCTTTCAGCAGCGCTGAAAAAAGAGCTGCTCTCAGAAGCGGGTTACAAAGAGATGATTGCACTCACTACTAAGCTAAACAAGCCTGGTGTTGCACTGTCCCAGCTTGATGGCGTTCATGCCTTAACGGATGTAACCGGCTTTGGCTTGGCAGGGCATTTGCTAGAGATGGCTAGAGGCTCACATTTAAAAGCGCAAGTGAATTGGGATTCTATTCCCGTGGTTGAGGAAGCCATTAAGCACGTGCAAGCAGATATCTTTACAGGTGCCTCTACCCGAAATTGGGCTGGCTATGGTGATGAAGTTCAGCTCGCTAGCAATCTAGGGTTTTGGCAACAAAACCTGCTGACCGACCCACAGACTAGCGGTGGCTTATTAATTTCTTGTGCCCCAGAACAAGAAGCGCAAGTGCTCTCCATCCTAAATACTGGCGGCTTCACTCGCGCAAAGAAAATAGGTCAATTTGTGGCAGGTCAAGGCTTATCTGTCGTCTAATGCATTAACCCCGTGAAAAGCACTCTTATCCAAGAACTGGAGAGCAGTCTTACCGCCGAGACCCCAGCAATCTCGCCAAAGTTTTTCTATGATGAAGTTGGCTCGCGCCTTTTTGAGGTCATTACGCTTCTAAACGAATACTATCCAACTCGCACAGAAAAATGGATTATGGATGTCCATCAAAGCGAGATTGCAAATATCATTGGCGATTGTGATGTCTTAATTGATCTAGGTGCCGGTAATTGTGCGAAAGCAAGTAGGCTTTTCAAGACCATTCATCCAAAGCAATATAGGGCGCTGGATATTTCAAAAGAATATCTAGAGTTTGCCGTTTCTGATCTGCAAAAGCAGTTTCCACAAATTCAGATGTCAGCCCATGCAGTTGATCTGAGTCTGCCGATGAGCTTTCCTGATATTCAGGATTCTCAGAAAATATTTTTCTACCCCGGCTCTTCCATTGGAAACTTTGATCCCGAAAAAGCGGATCAGTTTTTCATGAATATTGCTCATGAGTGTCATGGAAATGGCGGCCTCCTGATTGGTGTCGATTTAGTCAAAAACCTTAAAATTCTGGAGCTTGCTTACAACGATCCATTAGGCGTCACTGCAGGATTTAACTTAAATACCCTGCTTAACGTAAATAGCATCATGGGTAGCGACTTTAATCTTGCCGATTGGGAGCACTACGCTTTTTTCAACGTCAGTGACTCTCGTATTGAAATGCATCTTCGCGCTTTGCGCGATACGACAGTAAGATTGCCACTGCAAGAATCACAGGATCATGTCATCAACTTTAAAGCGGGTGATTTAATTCATACTGAAAATAGCTATAAATATACTCAAGAACATTTTGTTAAAAAGCTTAAACGAGCAGGATTCTCTGAGGTTTATTGCTGGACTGATCCCAAAGACTACTTTTTAGTTTGCTTTGCAAAAGCCTAGTAGAGCTTTTTAGTCAACTCTTGAGTGCCAGACTCATCAGCCCTCGGATAGACTCCTTCTCCTTCTGAGGAGGAATCAGATCTTTGCGTATAGCAATCTGCTTTTTCAGTGAGGAGTAAAAATGAGTATCTGTTTCTGCTCGATGTAGCAGGGCTGCAAGTGCAGCCTCATTACTCACTGGGTAATAGCCAAGATAATCATCACCCAGCAAACCTGCATTGCCTGGTATATCAGATGCGATTACCGGAACACCAAGCGCTATTGCCTCTGAGACCACATGGGCGCCACCCTCCATACGACTAGAGATCACCATGAGGTGGCTCTGGGAAAGCATCTTCAATGCATTCGCATGGCTTACCTCACCAAGCCATTGGTAACGCTCCAGGGTTTCGTTATACCCCTTCGCAGCCTGCTCCATTTGCTCATTCATTGCCATGCCTAAGTGTTGCACCTTGATCTTTGAATCTGGCGACATTAAAGGAAGGCTACGGGCAATACAAAAGGGGTCCTTCTCTTCTCTGAGATGGCCAATTACTGTCACCCGAAAATCGGACTGCGCAATAGACTGCGCAACATCAACCGTAACGGATTGATAAATCACTTGAGCTTTATAACGCAGTTGGGCAGGAATAGCATCTAGAGCAGCAGACTGTAGAACGATTAATTGATCTGCAATCTCCATTGAACGCAGTACTTCGCCATGGATGGGCATATCTCGATATAAATCGGTACCTGTCAAAATTAAGACAATTGGCCTATTGGGGTAATGTCGATGAAACTCCATGATTGCGGAATAACTTCGATAGGCATGTAGGGCTATCAATAGGTCAGAATCATCCCCGGACCAAGACTCATTGACCACCACTGCGTAACCAAGTTCTTGCAAGAAATCTTGCCAGCGCAATGCCGTAATACGATTGCCGTGCAAACTTCCTAGTGGTGCGGGAGTAATGATTTCAATGATGGGCTTGATATTGCATCCTTAGGGCAAAGCTTTGATAAATATTGAATAGTGATCTATTGAAAAGATTCATTTTGGGATGAACGCATGACTGTATTGCGAATAAACTGCTTCTCGTAATGGCGATTACGCCGAGACTTCTTTGCCAGTGAGCGCTGCCCCCTTCTTTTATCGGTGACAATATCATCTAATCCACTCAGGTCATCTAAGCCTTGGATTTGATTTGGTGAGTTACGGCGAGACATGAGTAAGAGAGTAATTTGCTAGTATTGGTATTAAATCATGTAAATTCATTGCATGCTGGCGTCGTAAATCAAGGCATTAAGGATGTTGAGACTCGCAATAGCATTCATCTCATACTATGAGGAAAATGATGATTAATAGACACTCAATCTTAGCGCGTGGAATCCATTGGTTTACTGCCTTGGCCATCCTCACTCTGGTAATTTTAGGCTTTTGGATGACCCAAAGGGCTACTGCCAATTTGTGGGACAACCTGACTAATATGCTCTATGGGTGGCATAAATTGATTGGCTTTTCAGTCTTACTCATTACCATCTTCAGAATTTTTCTCAAGCTCAGCTCCAAAACTCCTGAATACCCAAATAATATCTCTCCCCGTCTAATTAGAATTGCATCGAAAGTGCACTACATACTTTATGGATTATTGTTTATTGTGCCCATGCTTGGGTGGGCCGGCGTTACAGCATATCCCGCTTTAATTACTATAGGAGGCTACTCGCTACCAGCGATGCCAGGCATACCCAAGAGTGAGCTCATTGCTAAGCAGATTTTCCAAATTCATGGACTGCTAGCAATGGCACTCATAGCAATTGCTCTTTTACATATTGCAGCCGCCCTCAATCATCTGATGATTAAGCGGGATGGCATTTTTCAAAGAATCTGGATTGACATCAAGAGATAGATCGGGCTTAGTCACCCAATCCTGATTGATTTTTTAAGCTCTACACCTTAAATAGGTGGCCACTTTTTGTCGCCTTCACACGAAGATATTGGTCGTTATGCTTATTGGATGGATAAATATGAGGGACTCGCTCAGACACTTCAATACCGCACCGTTGCAGTGAATCTACTTTTGCGGGGTTATTGGTCATCAGCCGAACCCGTTTAATTCCTAGCATCTGAAGCATTTGAGCAGCCGGAAGATAGTTTCGCTCATCTGCATCAAAGCCAAGCTGAAGATTGGCATCGACGGTATCAAATCCTAAGTCTTGCAATTGATAGGCTCGGAGTTTATTGACCAATCCAATTCCACGGCCCTCTTGCGCAAGATATAAAAGAATGCCACTGCCCGACTTCGCCATCTCTGAAATAGCCCCTCTGAGCTGACTTCCACAATCGCAACGCAAGGACCCCACTAAATCACCAGTAAAGCATTCTGAATGCAATCGAACTAATACTGGCTTGAGAGGATCAATCTTGCCAATAATGATGGCGAGATGTTCTATCCCACCATCTCGAGGGCGAAAGGCAAGGACCTGAGCATCCTCAGCACCCTCTAGAGGTACGCGAGCCTGACTCACTTGCATCAGTGAATTAGCTGCATTTTTCATATAGTCGTCAATTAAGGATGCTTTGACTGTTGGAATGTCAGTCAATGGCAAATCCTGAATGACTAGCGCAGCTGGCAGCAATCTAGATAATTTGGTGAGCGTAATACAAGAAGCCTCTAAAGCATTTGCATCTCGGATCTTGAGGTTGTCTAAGCTCGGAGGACTCATGAGCACTGATAACGGATTAGCCAAAAATTCAACGACCTCAATAGACAAGTTACTTGTACTGGTTATCGTACTGATGGGGCGATCTGATTTATCAATCCCCAAAACATTGAGTCGGGTTCCCGTTAAGACCAAACTAATAGGGGCAGCATCAAACTGTGACAGCAATTTGAAAGTGTCAGCATTTAAGGCATCTACTGCTAGCATCACAGTGCTAGCACCCAAATGCTCTACACGGACCATACCACCCCTACGAAGTTCTGAAATAACTCGGTCAACTTCAATTAAAGGGTCAAGCATTAACATGATATGAATAGTGTGAAAGTTTGTTCAAACTAATTATTACACCTTATGGTAAATTAGTTTTACCGTTTTTATCACCCCTTAAAAAGTTTCTTTGTGACCCTCCCAGAGCCAAACCCTCAAGATATAAATTTAGAGCTCGAATCTGAGGCAATCAAGCAATGGCCTGGCTTTCTGAGGCAATTTTTTTCAGGTCATCCGCTTTCCGATTCACTCCTGAAAACTGTTTTTGATCCCATTAGGAGGTCTACTGTTGACTCAATGATGGTAGTTGGCCAGCTGGGGCAAACAATGGATGGTCGGATTGCTACGGTTACCGGCCAATCCCGATATATTAATGGCCACTCTGGCCTTGTGCATCTACATCAATTAAGAGCCCTAGTGGATGCGGTAGTAGTCGGCGTTGGGACTGTCTTAGCCGATGATCCACAATTGAGCGTCAGACTGATTGAAGGCAAGCATCCGGCACGCGTAGTCATTGATCCTAGAGGAAGACTCAATCCAAAGGCGCGGATCTGGAGTGATGATGGCACCAAAAAATACTGGATTATCTCCACTGGACTGAATTTAGAGGCGCCAAAAGGTGTAAAAATCATCTCGCTACCTAGTGTAGATGGCTATATGGATCCAGTGATGATCTTAAAAAGTCTGAGCTCTCAGGGACTTAATCGGATTTTAATTGAGGGAGGTGCAGAAACTATCTCTCGGTTTTTACAGGCGAATTGCCTAGATCGGCTGCATATCATTGTTGCCCCAATTATTATGGGATCAGGAAGAGCTAGCTTTAATTTAACAGCGATTGAACATATGGATCAGGCATCGCGATTGAATGTGAAAACGCATTTACTAGATAGTGATGTGCTCTTTGATTGTGATCTCAGCTCTGCGCGCATCAAGTTAAATTAATCAATATAGCCTTGAACAAGTTGTGCAAATATTTTTGCAGATTCTGGCCAGGTCGGTAACTTTTTAGCGGCCTCTTGTGCGCCTATAGATAATTGCTCACGTTGACCTCGATCGCTCATGACCAATCTCAAGGCTGCAGTAAGACTTGGTAAGTCGCCTGGGGGAGTCAGTATTCCTGCAGACTCTGGAACAGTTTGGGCAATGGCACCGCCACGAGTACCAATGATCGGAAGAGCATATGACAGTGCTTCTGCATATGCCATGCCATAGCCCTCAAACAGGGAGGCAAGTACAAATCCATCGGCATTGCGATAAAGAGAATCTAGCCGTTCAGAGTCTATGACGCCATGAATCTGAATTCGGTCTTGCAAGTCAAAATATGCAATTGTTTGCATTAAGTCAGCATAAGTACTTGGGTCCCGAGTAGTATCACCAACAATAGATAAGCTCCAAGGTAAATCATTTATGAACGCAAGAGACTTTATCAAGACGCTAAAGCCTTTACGCGGAATGATACTTCCAACAGAAAGCCATCTAAATGGGTCTTGATTTGTAAAATCTGATCGCACTTGATGTAAGGGCTGAGATACTCGATTGCTTCCTGGAATAACCGTAGTAATACTTTTACTTGCAACCCCAAATGATTCAATCAAGGTTTGCGCTGTCAATGGGCTATTTGCGATGACATGATCTACATAGGAAAGTGCTAATGTCTCACTCTCTTGGAATGTTACTTGTTGATCTAGCGTTAAACCAGACTCGCAAGCTAGTGGATGATGTATTAATGCAATGATGGGGTGATTGACTGCTGCTTGAGCAATACTCTGTGGGATAGCACCGAGTGCTAGACCATCCACAACAATGGGTTTACCGACCTGTACTTGGCACAATAGTTGCTCAGCTTGCTTGATTGTTTTCTGATCAGGATAAGGGAATCCGGAACCCAAGCTGAGTAGTTCAATCTCCCAACCTTGCGCTGTTAACTCGCTAACAATACGACTGTCATAAATGTAGCCACCAGTCAGTGTTTGTAAATCTCCAGGGTACGCAAAAACAAAAGTCTTTGAACGCGCAATCGATGCAACATTTCGTACTTCACTCAATGCAAGCTACCTTCATACCATGCTCTTGCTATATGCGATTCAGAGATCGTCACTCGGATAGCGTGTAATTGCTCAACCGGGCGACCTAAACTATTGGCTTTAGCAGCCGCAGCCAATTGGTCAAAAATATATTTAGTTAAATATTCTGTAGTGGTATTCACACCCTTAAATTGGGGTAGATCATCTAGGTTGGCGTAATTTAAGGGCTTTAAAGTAGCCTTCAGAATATCTAAGGCACAGCCAATATCAATCACAATCCCATTTTCATCAAGCTCATGCGATATAAAAGCAGCATCAACTACAAAAGTTGCTCCATGCAGCGCTTGTGCTGGTCCAAAAACTGCTCCTTTAAACGAATGGGCAATCATGATGTGATCGCGAACTTCAACAGTAAACATACATTTTCCTTATTAATATTGAATCAAACAGCAAAGTTGAGAGTTTTGAGCGCTAAAGATCTGTGGCAATTGAGACGGCAAGGATTCAAAGCGAATGGGCTCCGTCAGAAGATGGTCTAAGCGATCATCGCTCAACATACTCAATGCAGTAGCAAGCCGGCGACGGTGGCTCCAACGCGGTCTATGAGCTGACGAGATATGACCAACCTGACTTGACTGAAGTCTTAATTGACGGCTATGAAAAGCGCCCCCCAATGACACATCAATTGTGTTTGCGCCATACCAACTGAGCTCTAATACTGTTGCCTCTTCACCTGCTGACTCTATTGCCGTTGAGAGGCCGGCGGCGGTTGCGCTGCAATGAATCACAAGATCACACTCTTTTGGTGCTGATTCTGGGGAGCTAAACTGCACACCGAGTTTTTTAGCTAACACTGCACGCTCAGGATTAATATCGACTAGCGTTACCTCGGCGCCCGGTAAATGCCCACACAGATAAGCCACTAGGCTGCCAAGTACACCGCCTCCGATAATCGCAATACGATCACCTGGCCCAGGTGATGCATCCCATACGGCATTTAAGGCCGTTTCCATATTGGCCGCCAAAACCGCACGTTGCGCTGGGATTTGCGCTGGAATCATGAAGACATTAGTGAGCTCGGTTTGGAAAATAGATTGATGAGGCATCAAACTAAATACAAGCTGTCCGATCAGTTCAGAGGGGCCGAGCTCAATCCTACCCACGTTGGAATACCCATACTTCACTGGAAATGGCAGTTTGCCACCCATAAAAGGGGCTGCCATACGGGTGTATTCACTCTCGGGAATGAGGCCCTTATAAACGAGGGATTCTGTCCCGCGACTCAAGGCGCTAAATATGGATCGCACTTGAACATGATTTTCAGGCAAAGGCTCAAGCACTTCAGAACGCATTTCAACGCGCTCAGGCCCCACATACCATAGGGATTGACTAAGGACTGAGGATACAGGATGAATCACGTAAAAATCCTTAGGAGGAAAAGTGAAAATATGCTTGCTAACCTATACTGCTATTGCGCTGTGCATAGTATAGGTGAGCTTAAGATAAATTGAATACCTTAGTAAACAAAAACCCCGTAAAAGCAGTATTGATACGTCGAATCATTTTCTTTTTGCTGGTTACATTGACATCCATATTAATGCTTTGGCTATTTCATCAAACGCTGAATCATTATTTCCCCACCCTTATTCTCTGGACATTAATCATTCTTTTTTCCCTCACCTTGCCTTGGATGGTGATTGGTTTTTGGAATGCGATTATTGGCTTTTTAATTTGTCTTTTGGTGAAGAAGCCACTCTCTATTATTCTGCCGCTCAATTTACAGAATAATGAGAATGATTCTTTAAATAGCTCTACAGCCCTACTAATGTGTATTCGAAATGAAGATTCTGCTAGAGTATTTCGCAATCTTCAAATCATGATTGATGATTTAATCAAGTCGGGTAGTGAAAAATATTTTTATGTCTATATTCTCAGCGATAGCACTACTGACTCTATTAGAAAATCAGAAAGTAGACTGTTCGAAACATTGAATCATCAATATGGAAAGCAGATCAATATCGTCTATCGCTGTCGAGAAAGTAATGAAGGATATAAAGCAGGAAATATTGCCAACTTCTGTCAGCAATATGGAAAATTACATCACTTTGCTATTACGCTAGATGCCGATAGTTTTATGACGGCAGCAGCAATGGCAAGACTTGTCAAAATGATGCAAGCCGATCCGCAACTTGGCATATTACAAGGGCTTGTTATTGGCCTGCCATCAAGCAGCGCTTTCACGCGCTTGTTTCAATACGGTATGCGCCTAGGAATGCGCTCATACACGATGGGTTCTGCATGGTGGCAATCTGATTTTGGTCCTTATTGGGGTCATAACGCGATTATTCGTCTAGATCCTTTCATGCAGCATTGCCAGCTAGAGGAAATTAAGACTGCCACAGGGTATATGAAACAGATACTCAGTCATGATCTTGTCGAGGCAATACTGATGCGGCGAGCTGGTTTTGAGGTGCGTGTTTATCCATGTGAAGATAGTAGCTGGGAAGAAAATCCACCAACCCTGACAGAATATATTCGCCGTGATTTACGGTGGTGCGAAGGAAATCTTCAATACATTAATCTCATCACGCTTCCTCATCTCAAGCTCATCAGTCGCCTACAGCTTGTTTTGGCGATTTTTATGTTCCTAGGCTCGCCAGCATGGATTCTCATGATAGTGATCTTCACCCTCTCGATTGCTATCTTTCCGTCCACTCGTGAAGCCATTCATGGGATTTATTTTTATACCTTAATTTGGCTTACTCTTTTAATGTGGTACTTGCCAAAGGTGGCCGGGGCTCTCAATGTTTTACTCAGCACCAGAGAATCTCAACGTTTTGGTGGGCGATGGCGCTTTAGTATTAGCCTCGTACTTGAAACTATATTTTCTCTATTGATGACTCCGATAGCTTGGCTCAATCACACTATTTTTATGATGGGTCTTGTCCTAGGGCATCAAGGGGGATGGACATCGCAGACAAGGGATGGCCATACCGTTCCGATATCGTATGCAGTAAAGCAATTTTGGCAACATACTCTATTAGGAATCGCTTTAACCTCAATACTGTATTTGAGCTATAAAGATGCTACTTTCTTTGGTTTAATATTTTTTGGCGGTCTATTGGTATCAATACCCCTAGCAGTCATCACCTCACAGACTTGGCTAGGCAATCTCTTCATGCAATACAAACTGTTAGCCTCCCCAGAAGAAATTTCTCCACCAGAGGAATTAATTCCGCTCCGCCTAAAAGCTTTGCATCATCGCCACACTGATTCAGTACATTCATGAGCTTCATAAAAATATATTCCCGTGCACTGAAGTTGCTTGGCTCTGATAGTCAGCTGGCGTGGATATTGGCATTTGCCAATGTGGCACTTGCAATCACTTTATTTGCCGAACCAATATTGTTTGGCAAAGTGATCAATACTTTAGCTAATACACAGGCTTCGCAAGCTACCTCCCTATGGAATGCAGTCTCACCTTTATTAATTATTTGGATACTTTTCGGTTTTTTTACGATTGCTACCTCTACCCTAGTTGCTCTATTTTCAGATCGCCTGGCACATCGTCAACGTCATAAAGTCTTTGGTGAATATTTCGAACATGTATTACACATGCCTTTGAAACAGCAGTCACAAACTCACTCTGGCCGGCTGATGAAAATCATGCTCGCAGGCACAGATACCCTCTGGTGGCTTTGGCTGAGTTTTTTTCGTGAACATCTCACTGCCTTCATTTCTTTAGTCATATTAATTCCATTAGCTTTATATATGAACTGGCAACTTGCCTTAGTACTCATCAGCCTTTGCTTGTTTTTTGGATTGCTGACCCACTTCATCTTAAGAAAAACTCAAGATCTTCAGCAAGCTATTGAAAGCCATCATTCAGATTTAGCCGAATTAGCCTCTGACACGCTCAGTAATATTGCATTAGTGCAGAGTTTTTCCAGAATTCAGCTTGAGGTAAAGGCGCTCCAGGGCATCAGCCAGAAAGTACTCAATGCTCAGTTACCCGTTCTCTCATGGTGGGCAATTGTCACGGTACTGACAAAATCTGCAACAACACTCAGTATTCTTTGTATCGTTGTTTTGGGATCATGGCTATATGCGAAGTCACTCATCAGCATAGGTGAGATCGTTACCTTTATTGCGTTTGCAGGCATTTTTATTGGTCGCTTAGAGCAAATTGTGACATTTGCTAACAAGTTAGCTACAGACGCCCCTAAATTACAGGAGTTTTTTGAAGTCTTAGATACATCTCCAGATATTCAGAATATTCCGAATGCAATAGATCCGGGGCGATGTGTTGGCTTGATTGAATTCAATGACGTTTGCTTTACTTATAACAATCGACATAAGGCCATCGATGGATTGAGTTTTGTAGCAAATCCAGGCGACACCATTGCCTTAGTCGGCGCTTCTGGTGCCGGAAAGTCTACCGCTCTGAGTCTGCTGTATCGCGCATTCGATACTCAGTCTGGAAAGATCACTATTGATGGTATTGACGTCAAAAATTTTGACCTATCAGCGCTGCGCAAAAATATTGGTGTGGTCTTTCAGGAGCCCTTATTATTTAATCGCTCCATTGCTGAAAACTTACTGGTAGGCGCACCACATGCGAGTAAAGCAGAGATACGAAAAGCCTGTCAACGTGCGCAAGCCTTGGAATTTATTGAAAATCAGCCAGATGGTTTTGATACGATCATCGGTGAAAGAGGGCGGATTTTATCCGGGGGTGAAAGGCAGCGCCTTTCCATTGCACGCGCCTTGCTGAAAGACCCCCCCATTCTTGTTCTAGATGAAGCGACTAGTGCATTAGATAGCGCTACAGAAGAGAGCTTCATTAAAGCCATGAGCGAGGTAATGCGTTCTCGGACTACCTTAGTGATTGCACACAGGCTAAGTACGATTAAAAATGCAGATATGATTTTAGTGATGCAAGCCGGAAAAATTATTGAGACTGGTACGTATCAATCTCTTTGTGAGAAAAGCAGTCAATTTAATGACATGGTCAAGATCCAGCTAGGAATACAGCATCCATAATCTGCCCTCTATCTATTTACTGTAACCATACTAATGACTTCATTTTCTACTGATTGGCTAAGCTTACGCGAAGCTGCAGACCACCGCTCACGAAATCCTTTTTTGCAAAATCAAGTACTTCAATATCTTGAGGAAATTGGCAGTCTCAAGAATGATCCAATTAATATTATCGATCTAGGATCAGGTACAGGCTCTAATCTACGAGCCCTAGCACCACTGATTAAGCATAACCAAACCTGGACGCTAGTGGATTATGATTCACTACTCTTGATAGCGGCGCGTGAAAAACTGTGTACATGGGCTGATAGCTACATGGATGGAGGCAATCATCATTCCATTGATAATGTCATAAGACCCGTTACTCTAGTTAAAAATCATCTTGAGATTAATGTTATCTTTTTACAAAAAGATCTTGCTAGTGATCTGTCCCTGATCCTTTCTCAGTCAGCTGATTTAATTACTGCGGCGGCTTTTTTTGATTTGGTTGCACCAGATTGGATAGAGCAGTTTTGCAATGCTTTAAAAACTCCTCTATATACAGTCTTAACTTATAACGGCCAAGAAACATGGTTACCATTGGATGCTTTGGATAGTCAGGTTCTAGAGGCATTTCATCACCACCAAGAGTCAGATAAGGGCTTTGGATCTGCTGCAGGTCCTCTTGCCCTAAAGATATTGGAGCAACACTTAACAACAGCAGGCTTTCAGGTGGAAACTGGATCAAGCCCTTGGGTGCTTGGTCCAAATGACTCTTTATTGATTCAAGAATTGGCTGTTGGCACCGCTAAAGCCGTTGCAGAAACAGCCATAGTGACTGATGCAATGGCACAACAATGGGGTGAGTCACGGGCTCAATCACTACGATGTGAGATTGGGCATGATGATCTATTTGCTATTTTTAAGGCAACTTAAATCTTACTCTTTTGCATTCAAACTCAAGACTTCGTCAACAGTATTATTTGGTAATACGGAAATAATTTCTTCAAGCGTTTTATAAGCTGAGATGAGTACTTATCTTAGGCATGCCCTGATATAACTTATGACTTCATCATAAAACTGCTTTATCTTACGTATTAATCTCATTTGATTTACCGATGATCATCCCTCAAACCAAGTATAGACTTAGGATCTGCCATCTCCACTGGTGTGATTGCAGAGTGTTGAGTGCCCAACATGCAAATGACTCATTATCAATTGTTCAGGGCCACTCTTGCACTTATGGACATTGCCTAATCAAGTAATAGGATTTCGTTTTTCTATGAAAAAACCAACCCGCAGGTTGGTTTTTTTAACAAATCAAGATTGCTATCTTTTACCAGCTGCCTTCGGGCACATTTCTGGATTGGTGGAATCTTTTTGCCACTCTTTAAAACACGCACCTTGAGGATCGAGAGTTAAAGGTGTGGCAAGATCAAAGCGTCTACCCACCACTAGCTTTTGTTGATTAATCCATAAGTTATTTTGTAGATTTGTTGTAAATAATACTTGGTGCGCCATCTCCTTATTCGGCGCGATATTAGGAGGATAAAAACCCTCTTCTGGCACCAGGGAATATAGGGCACTTGCAGCAAATTCGCCAGACTCTTTTGGGAGATAGTTAGCTACAAGCGTATAGGCTTGAGAGTACTTTGCAATATCAAACCACATATACATACCTCGATTGCTAGCTGCCGGCACCAATCCTTTAGGAATATTCACTGCACCGCCATATGCTTTCCCATCGTACATTGCTGAGATAAGGATGAGATTCGCTCTATTTAAAGCGTAAACTTCCGTTAGCTCAGGAATACGCACCTCATCATTGAGCATGACAGCGACTCTACCCAAGTCATTAGTACTAAATATAGGAAGATCATTACCAGCAGTAGCCCACTTCTGCTCCTCAGCATTTAAATGTGATTTACGATAGACACCAACTTGCTTGCCATTGAAGTCAAGTAGGATCGCAGTCTCATAGTACTTTCCATCCTTTGATTCTGGCATTGAAAATAAAAGATAAGTCTTATATTTTTTAGCAATATCAGTAGCTAAGGATAGGCTCTTGCCATCAAGACTCTCAGCATATTGAGCGATATTCGCTTTATTGAGGGCCACTTTCCCTACAAATGAATTAAATGGCAGTACTGCGAGATTAAAGCCATTGGGATTAGCCTTAATCAAGCCATCTACTTTCTTAGCATTGGCATTTACATCACCATTGACCGGATCATATTGAACTAAAAGGGCTGCAATTTGATTCTGAGAGTTATTATTCGCTGGATCATCCGGCGCTTTATATAAGTTATAGATGCCATAGAGCTCAGGCCTGCGATGCTTTAACCAGAATTCTTTTTGATCGCTCTTTTTGGCTGTATCAATTGTGGCGTAAATGATCTGAGGATCTCGAGGCTTAGTCCAAGTGGATGCCTTTGAGCTAGCAAGCTGTTTACCACTACTGCTCATGATGGAGGAGCCACCAACGAACTGATCAACAAATTGAATCTGTGGGATGCGAACCAAGCCAGCCTGATTTGTGGCAACAGTATTGATGCCAATCCAAGGAGATAAGGTAGCTATGTTTCCAATGGTAGAGTGATTTCCAATGCTGGCCTTTTCAAATTTAGGCATGGAATCAGAACCAATAGGCATTGCCAGTATGTCAATCCCACGCAAACTGGGAAGCAGTAATGACTGCAGGCGGCTATCGTCAAAACAAATCAGCATGCCTATTCTGCCAATCTCCGTGTCAAAAACAGGGAAGCCAAGATTTCCGGGAGTAGCTGTTTCAAAATCCCCAGGGGGCAATTGATTTTTACGGTATTTACCTATGTACCCTTTTGGACCAACTAAAGCTGCTGCATTATGGATTAATCCAGTGATCGGATCGTTTTCATATAAACCCACAACAACATAGTTATTGTATTTCTTCGTTATATTTTCAAGAGTCGCGGTAAGCTTTCCAGGAATTGTGTCGGTATCTTTTGTTCCGGATATCATCCATCCAGTTGCCGCAACCTCTGGCAACACTATCAGTTTGGCGCCATTTTTAGATGCAGTCGTAACCTTACTAGCAATGCCATCAATATTGCCCTGCAAATTATGCTCAGCTGGATTAAATTCAACGGCAGCGACTTTAATTTCGGCAGCTTGAATAGCAACTGGGGATAAGACTAAGAAAGCAAGGAGTAATACAGTGATTTTTTTCATTAGCTAAATCGATTGGTTTCAGTCCAAAAACTATATCAGATACTATTGCAATGATTTCAATTGAGATGTACTAAGTAAAAAAATATCAACTCGAAATCTGGTATTTTCATTTATGACGGACCCACCAGGACTTGAACCTGGGACCAAAGGATGATGAGAGAAGAAGCCCGTGATAGACCCATATAAAAATTGGCTCTGCGGGTGGTCAGTGGCGGTGTGCAAGCAAATGTATAGTGAAATCTATTTAAACTTACTTCGCAGCATCTTTTGCCAATCGAAATCCTAAATGCGACATTGGACTAAATGGATCCGCTCCACGTCGTGCGCTAGGGCGATAGGATTGGCAATAGTCCTCGTTGCATAAAAAGGAGCCGCCACGAATTACCCTTTTGGGCGCATTGCTTGGCACACCGTAATCATCTGGGTCATATGAATTACTGGGTCCAAGAGGATCATTTATTACATTTCTACCAAATTCCTTGGCTTGCATTGCAAAATAATCGGCACGATACCAATCAGCAACCCACTGCCAAGCATTACCGGTCATATCAAATAAGCCATAACCATTTTGAGGAAAGGTTCCGACGGAACTGGTACCTAGTGCGCCACCAGCTTTAGGGCTAATGGCTGGATTAACTACCGGGAAAGGTTGTTTCCTTACATCCCAAATATTAGCGGGCAGCTTAGACTCTATTAATTTGGCGTCAAGATTATATTATGGTGATCGTCAGCGTAAGAAAATCCAGCTTGCTGACATCTGTTTGGTCCCGGCCTTAATTTCATTTAAATATTTACATCAATATTTATCACTTCTGAAAACTATTAACAAGCAATGATTATTAAAAATTCAATACATTCGCACTCGAGGAAAGCTTTCATACGCAACTAAACTAATCCGCCATATAGTCGTATACAACTTCACCTAAGCCCAAGGTAAGATCAGCAACAAAATGCTTAGATGATAAAACCTCAAGAACCGGTAACTTTGCAACATCCGCAAAAACATGATGGAAAAGCTCTAAATCTGCTGGCGAAGTCCAAGCCTCTTTTACCGTAATATCTTGAAGGTAATAGCGCACCAATTCACAAATTCTTGGTGCGCCATCGACGTGCGGAATAATTTTCAATACATAGTTGGGTCTTTTTAGTGAGGTCAATACATCATTCATATCCAATGCTTTATGCTTAAAACCCATCGTCATAGTTGCACATAGAACACTCCCATAATGCAACTTGCCAACTATTACCTCCCCCTCATGCACAACATTAGGATCCGCTTCTTTTTTAGGAAAACCCCAAATCTCTCGTCCGCCAGCGATAGGAGCATCATCATTCAAATACATGGAGTGGACGTAGGAGCCAAGTTCGCCATTCAGCATTATCGGAATAACCTGGCCCGATTCCGTGTAATCTCCAAAGCCAGTGGAGTTCGGCATCTTAATGAATTCATATAAAACAATTGGTTCTGGTGCAATTAAGGGTTCTGGCAATATCTTAGCGAGAGCCTCTGGATCAGTTCGATATGCCACAATAAAATACTCGCGATCACGAAATTCATACGGTCCCTTTGGGTAAGAAGGATTCGTTAGCGGCATTGCAAAGGCATTTTTTTTAACATCTTTAATATTCATTAAATTCTCCGAAATTTCTATGCACCTAATATTGGCACTGAACTCTACGATTAATTGAAAGCTAAAGTTAACGCCTCTAATTTATGAGATACTTTTTTGGAACCTAAGACTCTATTATTACGCTTCGCTTTTATATAAATAATCTAGATCTAACTATGAATGCCATTACTTCAAGTAAAGTCCATCTCAAGGCATCGAAGACGAATTATTTTACCCATCTTCATCAAGCATTTTACTGAGCTTCACTCTCATTTACGCTGGAATACAGTCCATTATTCACTCCTACTGCCCTTCCTTTTCCCGGCATCCAACGCTAACAAGGTCACCTGGATGTATGTCAGAGTGATTTTAGAGGGTGCTAACTCCCAAATAAAAGCTTTGATACACAAGAGCTCGCTTTTTAAGAGGGGCGCGTTTAAAAAAGCAAACAAGGTCTAGATAAGATTACACCCAAGCCACAGTTTGCCAAATGACATAAGCAAATCAAAAACAGTCGACCATACCACCACCCTTATATAGTCTTGAGATAGGCGATGAGATTCTTTCGATCAGTTGAGTTTGCCATCCCAGAATACGGCATTCGATTTCCAGGAATTGCCGCCTGGGGATCTTCAAGATATGAATCTAAAGCCCCCTCATTCCAGGTGATACCACTCCTTTTCATGGCATTGGTATACCTAAACCCGTCAGAGGTTCCCGCCTTACGACCATAAATGCCAGCCAAGCTTGGAGCAGTCAGAGTTTCATCAGGCTTAGTGCTATGACAAGCAGCGCACTCCTGAAAAAGGGTTTTGCCTAGATTGCCATCTTGAGCAAACGCAGCATTAGTAGATGTATAAATAGCAAGTGCAAAAAAGAATATGGATCGCATTTTGTCCTCAAATTAAACTAAAGAGCCTGGGTTTTTAACATACCGATTTTTAATAGCATCTGCAGTCCAATAGCTCAGCGCACCAATAGGCCCGGTAGGGTTATAGGCAGCATTATGGGGAAAGAGAGAGGCACCCGTAACAAATATATTATGAGCATCCCACGATTGGCAATACTTATTGACCACGCTGTTTGATGGATTGGTTCCCATGATCGTCCCGCCTGTATTATGCGTACTTTGATAGGGAACCACTGACCATGGTCCAATTCGTGGCGCAGGCTCGGTGATTATTTCAGGATTTAAACTTCTACCAATATCTTGAATTTTCTGGGCAGTAAATTTTGAGAGGCGGTGCTCATTGGGCGTATAGTCAAAAGTCATGCGCATCAGAGGCTGACCGAAGACATTGCGATAAGTAGGATCAAGGTCGAGATAGTTGTATCGATTGGCCATTACACTTCCACTGGATCCAATTGACATAGACCTTAAATACCATTTGGACATGGCCTCTTTCCAAGCCTTACCCCAACGCGGCGTACCTGGTGGGACGGGATGGTACTCAATAGGTCTACCGTTATTCATACCGCCATTAATAGTCGTACCTCCAACAAATTGAGGACCAGATCGATCAAAATTCCAATCAGCATTGAAATCATCAATCATCATATTGAGGCCGCCAGAAGACATAAATGGATTGAAGATTTTGTCGCTAAAAAATAATGTAGCGCCAGTTCCCGTTTGATAGGAATAGTTTTTACCAACGACCCCTTTTTGTGAAACCGGGTCATAGGGCCTGCCAATACCTGAAGTCAACATTAAATGGGTATTATTTAATCCATAGGCAGCCAAAATGACAATCTTAGCTGGCTGGAAAAATTCTTGGCCAGTAATTAAATTGGTATAACTAACTCCCGTGGCAAGTTTTTTCTGTTTATCCATGTGCACTTTAGTTACCACGCTATGCACCCGCAATTCAAAAGTGGGTTGCTTCATTGCAAATGGAATAACTGTATTGAGCGGGCTACCCTTAGCATTAGCCTCACAGCCAAACTTTTCACAAAAACCGCAGTATTGGCATTGACCTAGCTTCGCACCATCGGGATTGGTATAGGGCCGAGATGCATTGGCAGTAGGCATTGGGAATGGGTGTAGATTGAGACTTTTAGCAGCATCGGCAAATAAATCGCAGGCTAGACTTGTTTCTAGCGGTGGTAATGGATACTGAGACTTACGGGGCGCTTCAAACGGATTGCCACCCTCCTGAATTGCGCCGCCAACATTACCCGCTTTTCCAGATATACCTGCAGTTTTTTCAAATTTGTCGTAATAGGGCTCAAGCTCTTTATAACTTACACCCCAGTCCTGAATTGTCATATCCGCAGGAATAAACTTTTTTCCATACCGCTCTTCGTACATTGAGCGAATTTTGAACTCCATATCCGTCCAACGCCAGGTCTGCCCATTCCAATGGACACCCGCACCACCCAAGCCCTCGCCGGGTAAAAAAGAGCCCAATTGACGCATTGGTAGCGCGGTTTGATTAGGATTATTACGGATTGTTAAAGTATCTCGACGAAGGTCTTGCATCAGTCCATGACGAATTCCAAACTCCAATTCATCCCTCATACGCGGTACTGAAAAATCATCATTATCGGTTCGCGGTGCACCACGTTCTAGAGCAACTACTTTCAAGCCAGATTCTGAGAGCTCTTTAGACAGAATGCCACCGGTCCAACCCATCCCAACAATTACAACATCTACTTCGGTTAATTTTTTAGTCATATGAATATCTAACTCACATCCGCAATGCTAAATACTTTTGCTTTGTATAGCTTGTTTTTATACTCAACAATATTTCGAGTATTTGTTTCAATAACGCCCGGGAATCCAATCATCTTCCAAGCTGCCTTGTTAGCATTGCCACCATAGATAGGGTCTGCAAATAAGCCCTCCACAACGGACTGATAAACAATTTCAAAAAATGCTTTAGATTGCAGTCCACCTTCAAAAACAATCTTTCCAGATTCAAGGGATTTTAATAATTCATCCTTTTGCGAGGGATCTAGCAGTTCGAAAGACTTTCCATATTGCTTGATGCACGACTGATTAGTACTGGCTATACCAGCACGATATAGTTGGGAAGGCATTAGTGGTGATTGATAGCCCTGTGACGGCGTCCCTTCTTGCCAGGGCCCCTGCATGTACATACGACTACCCTTTCCCCAACTTCCAGCTAAAGCTCGATCAATAAAAATATTAATCCCCATATCGGAACCGCTAGGCGTTAACCGATCCGACGGGACCATATGGTCTACGAGAGCCTCTATAAATGTTGCTTCTGCAGGCGTAAAAAAGATATAGGCTGCTACTGGTATCTCAACATCTTGTTTGGATTGAGCTAAAACTTGCGCAGCAGGAGTAAGCGAACCTCCGATAGCCGCACTACCAATTAAAGCACTTTTTAGTAGCTGCCGCCGCGAGGTATTTTGTAATTCACCGCAAGAATCATCCATTCCTCAGTCCTTCAAATTAAAGTTAAAAAATTTACATTAAAATAAGTAATATACAGGTTTGTATACTCAATGATAAAAATTCCCTAGTCAAAAATCACGCCAAATGAATTACTCTGGCGACGCCGCCAAAAAGGTTGATCAGACCAGCGAGTCTGAATACTGTAGTAGTAATCCCTCTGAGTTTGATATGCATCCCAAAGATATTGTTGTTGTTGACTATATTTCTGAATGAATTGATTGTCGATACTTAAAGATTTATCAGTCTCATCCATCAAGGCGTAATGAATGAGGTGGCCAGCATAGCTCCCGCTTCTCAGCGCTTTATCAATGCCCTGCGATGACAGCGGATCATAGGCCTGTGCTGCATCTCCCACTGCCATCCAAGCGTCACCACAAAATTCTTGTAAACGCTGGCTATTGGCAGGAGCTCCGCGAATTGCACCAGAAGCTTTGTATTCATGTGCCTGTAAAAGAGGGGCTATTTGAATAGTTTTACTTAAGAGCTCATTAAAACCTTCTAAGCTTCCCGCTCTTTTTCCATCTGGCAAGTCTCGATCAGAATAAAAAACAACTAAGCGCCTATTATCTGGGCTGGTACTAGTGGGTACACGATTGGTATACCACCAGCCATTTCCAACAGCCTCAATACGCGTAAAGCAGTCATCATCCTCCGCTTCACAAGAAAACCATTGAGAATATGCAAATAGCCCATCTTCATTCTCAATAACAGGAATATCAAACATCTTACTAAGCACAGCACGACGACCTGAACAATCAACCAAATAGCGTGCACGGTGATGCTCTACTTTTAAGTAAGACCCTAAATTAATACTCCAGTTAAATCCTGGTTCAAAGCTGCGGGCGCACGACTCAAAAGTAACCGCCCTTTGCAGCGTTACGCCGAGCTCTAATGCACGCAAACAAAGCGCCTCATCAAATGCGAGGCGATCAATACATAAACCAAATCCCTTCGAAGTAAAAAAGAAGTCAGCATAATCCAACTGTTCGCTGGCCCATGTGGAAATATTGCCAGCTGTTTTATATAAACCAATGGACTTTCCATCGGGAGAATCTAACTCACCCAAAAAGTGACTGACGATATCAACGGAGGCAGGTGGCAGCGACTCACCTAATTTAGATTTAGCTATCGCCTGCTCATCAATCAATAGGACGCGCTGACCAAGAGATGCCAAAGTAATTGCTGTTGCTGAACCAGCCGGCCCAGCTCCAATGATGACTACATCCCAGTCAAAATTCGACACGCCGAATTACTTCCCTTTTGCTGGTGGCCTATTTAGAACTGGGCTACGCTCTTGTTCAGTAAAGACAATTGCACCATTATCTTTAATAAAGCCGCCATCTTTGGTTTTAATCGGCAATACCATGCCCAATTTCGGCCAGGCATAAGCCATTTGATTAAATCCATCGGTATCTGACAATGGCTCTCCATCTGCATCATAGCCTCTGAACCACTCTCTATAAGTTCGGGTTTTATTTTTCTGGTCATATTCAAAAACAATATCAGGACGCTGAGTCGGCCACCACGCACTATTACAAGACCAGAAATCCCCATGCCATGGGCTCGACATATAAGCAGCTAAAGCACCAGGCTCAATATTTTTTCCCACCCTAAATGCTTCAGCAAAAAATTCTCGGTAAATAATTAAGTAGGGAAACTCAATACCCGGATGGAAACCACCGCCAATGGTGGGCTCCAAAGCAGAAACATCCAGAGCGCGTGGCTGATCTTTTATGGATAATTTTTCCAATTCAAGCGGTTGCTGTAAAACGCCGACTTCAAAATTACCATCAGCCCATTCTTTAATATGATTTAGCTGAATTGCAGTCAACGCCAAAAATTGATTTGGGAAATGATTTCCTAGTTGTTCGTTTTGCTTTGGCTTGCCCGCAGTCCCCCATAATATGGGCATCAGATTATCCTGCTCCACCCTCTTAAACTCATCATTTTTCCAGCTTGTTGGTTTTTGCGGGGGAGGAGGCATTAAAGAATCAACCAGGCGACCATTCTTACCCGCTGGATGACGCATGAATGCATACACCATCTGCCGCATAGATTTACTTTTCTCTGATGGATCAGTAAAAAATGTCATGTACATTGGACTTAGCAAGTTGCCGGCTTGATTCGGACCATGCGCTGCATTTTTGTGAGCCTTAGCAATTCCAGACGCTTCCGCACTGACCCATCCATAATTCACAGCGTTCGCAAAAATGGGGTAGACGTCCCGATAAAAATTTGTCTTTTTCTTAGCGTAAGGATATGCCTCAGGAAATGCTTCGTATATACGATCTGTAATTGAAACTACATGATACATATAAGGAGAAAACTTGGGTGGCGCAGTAATAATCCAAGCCCCCGACTTTGGATTTCGCACTCCCTCATCCGTTGCCGCCTTAACATTGTCTCGGGTACTTAAAACAGAGCCATCTTTAAGTGTCACTGTCACATCAATTTCACCGCCACAAGTATCATCCCACCAACCTGGAACATTAAAGTATGAAAATTGATTGGTTAATGGATTTTTACCATTCTCAGGACCATTAGGTGGATTTACGAATTCACTTGGATTCGACAAAGCCACCTTTGGTGTTGTAACACATGCGCCTTTACCTGGAGATGGAATAAATAACAGTCGATCCTGCGCGTCAAGACGTAACTGACCAAGCTCAATGCCTTTGGCAGGTTTATAAGTTACTTGGACATCTTTTGTAATGTCTTTTGGTGTAAAGCCTTCATAACGCAACTGTCCAGGCAAAAAGCCTTTATCGATTCCCGTAAAAATATCTCCCTTCATCACTACAGGCCCACTTTGGCCCGAGGTAATAGTTTGTACACCAGGATCAATAATCAACTGAGTGCGCTCAATTGGGGGTTTCCCAGGTTGAATGGATGGATTTCTTAATTGGGTAGGGTCAAATAGGTAGGCGCCCTGGAAAGCATAATTTGCCGCCTTCATATTGCGAACATGAACGCGCCAACGAAGGGATTTTACTAAGTTGGATTTGGATGTAAGTTCTCCAATCACCCTCCCCTCAGCATCATATGCATATACACGATACCGTTGCGCTTGGCGTTTTAGCCTGGACTTACCATCACGATAACTTCCGCCTTTAGGTCCAGGACCATTGCTACCACCTGGATCCGTAACAACCCCAGGAGCCTCAGGGCCAATAAAAAATTCATCACTATCCCCCATTCGAGCCATGCCAATACCCGGGTGAATGCGAATACTCTTGATTTTATTTGACACTATTTATCCTTGAACAATATTAATCTTCACTACCTCAAAGGCCGAAATATAAAACTCAATTAATCAATGAGGATTGAGTAATATTCCAGTCAAACAAATTCAGTGAAGTGACAGTGTATTGATTACCAAAATTTTCTATTTTGGCTGTGGTGAGTGAGCCTGATTTGGAATAGGAGACCAATGAAAAACCACCACCAAAACTAGCCTTGATCGCTTTCTCAATCGTGACTCTATCCGCAACAACTTGGTTATTAGCAAAACTAAAACCAGAACCCACTAGCGTGGCGGTTGCTACAAAACCTTTGACAAACTCTCTACGCGTGAAATCCATTGCTTCCTCTCTGTTTGCAGCACACCCAGTAGCATAATCATAGTTTCTACTATAGCTGAATTTAAGATCATTTAACAGCAAACGGGGCAATAAGAGCATATTCAACCCCATTGAATATGCGTTCAAAAACGCAGCCTCGAAACAGACCATTTTTCTCAAAACCACTAATTAAACAAAAGCTACCCGAAGGTGGCTTTTTCTGCATCTGACCTAATGTTCAAGGTCTTAAGCATTTACAAATACATCGCGTTACTGGGCATTAATGAACTTACCGCCAATAGTCCAGGCAAAAAATTTGCGATATGTCGCTGGTTACTCGGCATTTTGCAAAGAAAAATCTTGAGGGCCATTTTTAAAGCTGAATCCGACAGAGGATAACTTCGAGCAATCAGCGGTCACACAAAGCAATAACGCATTACTTTGGCCAGCGCTGAGACACATTTAATTTTAATTAACTAAAGATATTACCTAGATAGGAATGTGAAAGCCGATGTCTATGACAAATTACAGAAATTAAGATGGCGCATCCGTAAGCAGTATGGGCAGCTATATTCAATAAAATTTGGAATTTAATTTTGCTTTTTCTAGAAATTCTCATTTAGATAATGTACATATAAATCACCTTAAAGGATAAACCGCCTATCATTGCTGATTAGGATTTGCTTTTCTGGTGGACCCGCTAGGACTTGAACCTGGGACCAAAGAATTATGTCAGCAGAGGCCCATGATGGAGCTATTTAAAAAGGGGATCTGCGGACGGTCAGTGTCAGCGTGTAAGTATATGTGCAAGTAAATTCACGCATTTACTAGAAATGCTATCTCACTCTTTAGCTTTCAAAGCCAAAAGATTTAGGGCAACCATCTAACGCTTCGTTGCTCCAAAGTACTTTTTAAAGGAATGAGCGTTACTTAAAGAAACGCCAAGAATAAAACTCTAGAATTGGCACTCATTACCAATCGCAAACTGGAAGACTGCTGCTGCTCAATTTGAGCCGTACCGGTCCTCTTTTGGTATCGAGAAATCTCTTCCTTGACATACTTATTAAATTCTTCAGCCGAAATTACCTTGGGGTCAATGTCCACCTTAGAGCATGTATCTCGCACATTGGGCTCTTACTAGCATTCAATGGTTACTTCAAAGACGCAAGGAAAAAGAGGTGCATCAAATACATTTACTTTCAACACCTAGAATAATGGCTCAATATAAGGATTTACAGTTTCGTTGGATATTGTTTCATCCAAAATGCAGTACAACTATGCTGATTGTTTGAGTCAAAGACTTTTAGATTATCTGGATCCAATAACATGACACTTGAGCCCCCATAAGGCACTGTAGCCCCAGCATAGGCTGGCCATTGTGGTAAGCCAGCTTGATTAGGTGTTCCTGTATGTACAAAATTAGACCAATAAGAAAGCATTTGATTGGCTAATATTTGCGAAGTAGGAGGCAAATCGGGTCCATCAATCTTTGAAGTAAACGATAAATTCGGGAAAAAATAATTTAATTCCGAAGAATGTACTGCACCCATATTGAATGATGGGCATGGCTCACTAATACTCACTTTACAAACTGGTGCATTAGCATCTGCAAATTCAAATTGATAAATAGGATAGCTTCTAGATTTGGTGCGCAAAATAGAATCGGATGTCTGCAAATACAAACAATTATTAATTGCTAGCTGCGGGTTGTAATCAGAAAGCACTAGTCCAAAAGTTTTTATTACTACATCGCTATCATTGCTTAAAAGATTTGGATATCGCTTAGTAATTGCTTCGATACCACCGACTGGAAATGGATTTGCATAAAAAGTGTGGAGCCACCCATTGATTGTGGAGGCGTTAATTAGAGGACCGGGATCTTTTACTCCTTGACTTTGTTGCCAAAAATAGGCTGCATATAAAACTAGTTCGTCTTTTGTGCCACCCATGATCATTGGCACATTAACCAACTTATCTAATCTGGATGCGTCCTTAAATGAAAGTGGAACCGTATTACCCCCAACAACAGGCGAAATTGCTATTACATCTGTTGAGTTCTTGGTAGTATAGATCTCTTGCTGCGCCAAAATATCCTTAGTTGATAGTCGGCGTAAACAAGCTAATATATCTTTATTAGTGGGATTCTTAGATTCAGGACATAATGCCGCCTGAATACTTAAACCTACTTTTTTCTCGCCTTGAGCAACTGTCGGCAAGGTTTGAAGACAGCCGGCGCTTTGTATGATGGCCTTACTAAAAAGTGTCTTAACCTTGACTTGGCTATGCGCCACCATTTGATCGGGCGAAGCAAGATGCATGCACACTGAACCAGCACCAGCTGACTCACCCGCTATAGCGACATTATTCTTGTCTCCGCCGAATGCAGAAATATTATCTTGAACCCATTTCATTGCAAGGCGTTGATCTTCTAAACCATAATTACCGTTATACCCATCAGAAGCGATGAATTTGTTTGCCATAAAACCTAAGGCACCAAGTCGATAATTTGATGAGACTACTATTATTCTGCCGTCATGGGCTAATTTATCAAGACGATAGATATTAGAAGATCCCCCTACAAAAGCGCCCCCATGTATCCAAAAGAATACGGGTAGCTTCTCGCCAGCCTTCATATCAGATGGAGTAGTTACATTAATGCTGAGGCAATCTTCGTTTGATGAACCTTCAGGGGAGCCAGGCCTCGGATTTTGTGGGCAAGCAGCTCCAAAATCCTTAGCTTCAAATATCCCGCTCCCTAAGGAGGCAACAGGAACAGGAAGGGCCCAACGCCGATCACCTGTAGGCGATAAAGCATAAGGAATACCTCGATACTCATTAACAGCATAAGAAGAGATGCCCGATAGAGAGGACTTGGCAGCTGATAGAACATTGTAAGTGCGAACAACTCCCTGTACACCACCTACTGAAGTTTCTATTACAGGTGTCAATTTTGGAGGACCAGAAACGGGGTCCCCACGAAAGCAAGAGATCAACACCACTGGGGCAAAGGCCAATAAAAGTAATTTTGAACTGATCAGATTACGCATATTTGGCATCATTGAAGAATAAATTTAAAAAGTGATTAGTTAATCGTATTGATTTTAATAATATCATCAGCTTCTTAAAAATAAACCGACATTAAGGTGATCTGATTTTTAACGCTACTCAGATAGAGTGGATTTTTGATAATCTTCACCCTAAATTAAATGTTTATCAAGATCGCAATTGATAGTACTAATCCAGATATTCAAGAGCTATCTTGCAGAAAGACTTGCCCAAAAGGGGTGAAAGTGGCGCAAAAAAATAAAGTAGTTTTTAATTTAAACAGATAAAAGTGCCTTTACAAAAGCTAGCAGCAATAGTTTAGGTTATAAAAATATAACTATATAGCGCTATTTATTTGCCCCTTAGCTCTCTGCGTAAAATTTTTCCAACATTTGATTTTGGTAGATCAGCACAAAATGAAATATGCTTTGGTCTTTTATAGTTAGTTAGATGATCCTTGCAGTAAGACATAATGGCAGTCTCAGTCAAGGTTTCATCACTTCTCACGATAAATACCTTAACTGCTTCTCCAGTATTTTCATCTGGGACTCCGATTGCAGCGCACTCCAACACTCCAGGTATTGAAGAAACAACTTTTTCAATCTCATTTGGATAAACATTAAAACCAGATACTAGAATCATGTCTTTCTTACGGTCCACTATTCTGATATATCCGCCTTCGTCCATGATGCCAACATCTCCAGATTTAAAATATCCATCTGGTGTCATCACATGCTCAGTTTCTTTTGGCTTGTTCCAGTACCCTGCCATTACCTGTGGGCCGCGTATACAGATTTCGCCAGGATTTCCAAATGGGACTTCAACACCATCATCATCCAAGATAAGGACTTCCGTTCCCGAAACAGGTAAGCCAATGCATCCAGTAAAGCCATCAATTAAAGGAGAATTAATACAGGCAACTGAGGATGTTTCAGATAGACCATATCCCTCAATAATTGGCGAGCCAGTTATCTTTAGCCACTGATCAGCTGCTACTTTTTGTGTGGCCATACCACCACTAAGACTAGCCAGGAGATTAGAGAAGTTCACTTTTTTAAATTCTGGTTTATGAATAAGCGCATTAAATAGTGTGTTCACACCAGGGAAAATATTAATATCAGGATGTTGTTTCAGAAGCTTAATAAAGCCATCGATATCTCGTGGATTGGGGACCAATATGAGCAAGGCACCTTTACGCATTCCCATCACAGCGCACACCGTCAAAGCAAAAACATGATAAAGAGGCAACGCACATAAGAAGACAAGTTGCCCATTATCTTTTTGCTTAAATACAGGCTCTAGCCACGTCTCCACTTGCCTTACGTTAGATAGAATATTTTTATGTAACAAGACCGCTCCCTTAGACAAGCCAGTGGTTCCCCCTGTATATTGAAGAAGAGCTATATCCTCCAATGAGATCTTGGGTTTAGTCCAAGAAAGGCTACCGCCTACTTTTAGAGCCTCTTTAAATGTCACATGATTAGATAATTGCCAGGCAGGCACTGCTTTATAAATATTGCGCATCACAAAATTGACGATAGCACCCTTGAATCCAATCATTTCACCAATAGAGGTGACTATCGTTTTTTTAACTGGAGCTGTATGTGCAATCTGCTCATAAATGTGAGCAGAGTTTTCAAGAATAACTAATACGGACGCACCACTATCCTTAAGTTGATGTTCTAACTCGCGAGCTGTATACAGTGGATTGACATTTACAGCAATAAAACCAGCACGTAAAACACCTAATATCGCCACTTGAAACTGGATAATATTGGGCAACATAATCGCTACACGTGCACCCCGTTCAAGACCCAATGACTGCAAGTAAGCAGCAAAGTTTTTGGAATATTGATCCAGTTGCTCATAAGACATTAACTTACCTAAAAATTCACAGGCATTCCGACTCGGATATCGTGCAAATACTTCCTCAAATACATCCAATAAAGAAGCATATCCAGAAATATCCACATCATGCGGAACACCTTCTAAATAATTATGGAGCCAGGGCTTACTAGGATTTTTCATATGAGATATAAATGATGGACTTGGTATGTAGTGAAATTATAAAAATATTTGAGAAATAAAAAGTTCTTCATTCTTATTTATTTACTCATATTACTCATGTTTAAGAATATTTTTAGCATAACTTATGAAAAATAGGCGCAGAAAAAGTCGTAAGAGTTTAAATTAGATCAGACTCTTACTAGCCCGATGAAATCCTACCGTCAGAGACCTTTATATTGATAAGTTAAAAAGCTAAAGAATATAAATTGATCATACAATTTTGAATATACTTACACATATCTACATAATTTATTTACTCAGTTTTCAGACTATTTGATAGGTATGGGCTATGAATAATATGACAAACAATGACAGCGCAATTGATAAAATCGATGTCAGCAGCCCTGCGCTCTATGAATCAGACACATGGCAAGCTCTTTTTAAAAGACTACGAGATGAACAACCTGTTCATTACTGCTCAAATAGCCCCTACGGTCCTTATTGGTCGATTACCCGTTTTGAAGATATACAGACTGTTGAATTAGATTGGGCTACTTATTCCTCAGATTCAGCACTTGGTGGACTTCGAATTGACAATAAATTGAAGGAGAGTTTTATCTCCTCCGATCCTCCGCGCCATACTTATGAGCGAAAAACAATTGCTCCTGTTTCTTCTCCTGTGAATCTGGCCAAATATGAAGAAATTATTCGCATCCGAACAGAGAAATTGCTGTCTTCATTACCAAGAAACGAGACTTTTGATTGGGCTGAAAAAGTATCCTCCGAGCTAACTGTAATGATGCTGGCAACACTCTTTGATTTTCCTCTTGAAGAGCGCCATAAGTTATCCTCTTGGTCGGATGCATTGATGTGCGACTATTCGGCAGCAAATGCTGAAGTAAAGTCCGATGAAGAGCGAGCAGCGGTTCTTTATCAAATGGCTGGCAGATTTAAGTCTCTTTGGAACGAGCGACTCATGCAAGAGCCTAGGCTTGATCTGATTTCAATGATGGCACATAACCCAGCCATGCGCGAGATGTCTGAAATGCAATTTATTGGCAATCTTGTCCTTTTGATTGTTGGTGGATATGACACCACCAATAATTCAATGTCAGGTGGAGTACTAGCCCTTTCTGAAAATCCAGATCAACGAGATAAGCTAATAGAAAACCCCCTACTCATTCCAAAACTTGCTGGAGAAATCTTTCGCTATCAAACTCCCATTATTCATATGTGCCGTACTGTAACGCGTAATACTGAACTGGGAAATCAAAAAATCCAGAAAGGCGACAGAGTTGTCCTATGGTACATCTCCGCTAATCAGGATGAACGGATTATTGAAAATCCCAACAAATTTATTATTGACCGTGAAAAGCCAAATAAGCACTTATCTTTTGGAGCTGGAATACATCGCTGTATTGGAGAACGCTTAGCTAATTTACAACTCCGAATCCTATGGGAGGAAATACTCCGCCAGAAGATGATCATCGATGTTGTGAGCAAGCCGACACGCAAGTACTCCAACTTCATTAGAGGAATTTCCCATCTCCCCGTTCGGATACGCTAAGCCAGATATACCAAGCCCCAGTGATGCAGTTTAAAATACTATTAGAATTCTGAAGTAAATGATTTCTCTATCAGTTTGGGATCAGCTAGATGGCACTGCACAATGTCGATGAAATGCCCTATGTGATAACCATCAGTTAGGGCGTGATGATTTTGAATTGCTAGTGGCGCCATTATTTTTCCACCCTCTTCATACATTTTTCCAATTCCAAAGGTGGGAACCGATCCAAATTTTTTTGTATATGGAAACGTGAGTGCTGTATAAGCATTCCATGGATTAATAGTGATATAGATGTGGCCTAGATTATCTGCGCCCATATGCTTCTCCAGACCCTGCGCAGCTCTTTCATTAATAGCCGAATTCTGTCGATAGTCATCCAAAAAAACATCGGAAAAAACGCCCTTTGAGAAAAACAGGCGCTTATCCTTTGAAAGCACGGTAAAAGCCGGCACAATTTTGTCGTAATCTACGAGCTCACCATCTAATATTCGGTGCCGTAACTCAGGAACATGATTCACTGCACGAGTCAAAATAAAACCAATTACCAAAGAAAATTGATAGTTATTTTCCTTAATGAAAGATTTAAGCTCTGTTAAATCGATTGGTAGCGTGCGATTAACTACTGGCACCTCAAATTCCATAAAGTGTTCAAACAAGCCCCTTCTTGGATATGTTTGCATGTCAATGCGTGAGGCTTTTGGCCACTCAAAATTATCTATATTGTTGATGTCTTGATTCATTTTATTATTTTATAAGCGTGTTGATGGTAATTGCAGGTTGTGTAGACAGCCTAAATTGATATAAATTGATCCATAAAATTCACATACATTATCCTAACACTAATCATTTTCAATCACACTCCCCCTCTCCAATCTATCAGGTATAGCAAAATCTTCATAGCTCGAAGGTATATCCATAATTTATATAGCTAAGGAATCAACCAACTTACCCCACAACTTTTTAATCTTAAGAGACGTCATTTTGATAAACTTCAAAAAACAAATAAACACCTGCTTGTAGATTTAACTTGAATCAGAAACTCGTCAAAGGAATCTTATTATGGAAGTAATCCGCTGCGATGCTTCATCAGAAGAAGCTCAGGAAGCATTTAAATTGAGATATGAAGTCTTTACTGCAGAATATGGAGTATCTTACGATCCAAATATGAATCATCAAGATAAGATTTACATTGATCAGTTTGATCAATATGCAAAAATTTATGTTGTCATAAGCGAAGGAAGGGCAATTGCAACATCAAGAACTCTATATGATCGCGATTACGACTTTAATCTCCTTCCCGAGTTTTACAAGATCCTAGGACTGAATAATTTTTTAACTGCTCATAAAGGCACTTTAGCTGTTTCAAGCAAAATTGCAGTAGCCCCAGATCAAAGAGGGTCCTTAGCGACCCCTTTAATCACATCAAGAAGCTTTAAAGATGCATTTGACGATGGAATTAATTTTTTGTTTTCATCTTGCGCACCTGGTCTACTTCATTTTTATTCGAAACTTGGCTTTCAAATGTACACACAGCCACGTAGTACCGAAATAGGGTTGCAAACACCAATTGTTCTAAGCATCAAGGACTTACAATATCTTGGAAAGATTCACTCACCACTTTTAAACGAGATTCATCCTGACAAAATGGTTAGTCAAGATGACTCTTCCGTGAAATGGTTTTATGAAAATTATGGTCAACTCTTGCAATCGTTTGTCTCAAACTACGATAGAGAGATTCTAGATAGGCTCCACAAAAATATTGGTAATTCTGATAAGCATATCTTTAATGGGATCCCTTTAAAAGAGATCGAAAAATTAATATCTAGCAATAAAATATTACATCTCTTACCTGGCGACTACATCACAAAATCAAATGACATATCAAATGTATTTTTTATTGTGATAGAAGGTAATGTAGAGGTTAAAAATGATATCGATGAATCTAGCGTAGAAATCCTTGGGCCAGGAGATATATTCGCTGAGACTTCAATGCTTTCAAGAAAAAAGGTATCGGCAAATTACAAGGCTGCTTCTAAAGTCACTTTAGCCGTAGCAGGAAAACGGGATATTGAACGAATTATAAAATCGGATCCTGAGTTAGCTGCGCGTATTTTATATAACTTATCCACATTCTTATCAAAAAAATGTACCAGCACTGCTTATAAATCCATGTAAATTATTATCAACTCCTCATCATTTCTAATGAGCAGTAATAATGGACATGGAACAATAAGTTGATTCCAGAGGCTGAGATGAGTTTGCATAAATAATTAAAGATACGCCAGCAATATAACGCTTATGAAAAATATCCTAGTTCAATCTCCCACTTCTGAGGGATGGCTCTCCCCCTTGAGGTACGGCACCTTTCGTACATTGCTGATTGTTTGGATGGTTGCCAATATTTGCATGTGGATGAATGACGTTGCAGCCGCATGGACCATGACTTCATTAACAAAATCAGCGACACTAATTGCTTTAGTTCAAACCGCATCCAGTCTTCCAGTACTTCTATTAGGCGTTCCTAGCGGTGCATTGGCTGACATTGTCAATAGAAAGCACTATTTTGTTTTTACTCAAGTTTGGCTAGCAATCAATGCAAGCGCTCTCATGCTCTGCATGGCATTGAATGTTCTTAATCCATATCTGCTTTTGATATTGACATTTATTAATGGCATTGGTTTAGCAATGCGTTGGCCAATATTTGCCGCAATTACTCCTGACTTGGTGCCGAAAGACTCACTATCCTCCGCGCTAGCGCTCAATGCCATTGCAATGAATACTGCAAGAATTATTGGGCCTTTGCTAGCTGGGGCTATTATTGCTACCGCTGGCAGTCAATATGTTTTTGCTTTGAACATGGTTTTATCTCTAGTATTGACGTTTTTAGTGATGCGCTGGAAATATGATCACCATGCATCAGCCTTGCCAGGCGAGCGCTTAATCGGCGCCATGAGAGTTGGTATGCAGTTTGTGTGGCAATCGAGTCGTATGAAGATCATCACTATTCGAGCATTTCTATTCTTCTTTCAATCTACCAGTATCATTGCATTACTCCCCGTCATCGCAAAAGACCACTTCAAAGGGGATGCAAATACATTTACACTCCTCCTCTCATGCCTCGGTGTAGGCGCTATCCTCGGCGGCTCACAACTTCCACGTATTAAGAATCTATTTAATACCAGTGATCTAATGAACTACGGTCTAATCCTTTTGATCGCAGCAAGCTGCGGAGTGGTTTTTGCTCCGAATATGTGGATTGCATCCCCCTTAATGATCATTTGTGGAATTGCCTGGATAGGCGTTGCCAATTCACTAACTACATCAGCTCAATTAACGCTTCCCGGCTGGGTTCGTGCTAGAGGAATGTCAATTTATCAAATGAGCCTAATGGGTGGTAGTGCATTTGGCGCGGCAACGTGGGGAAAAATCGCTGAAGAATATGGTGTAGGCAATAGCATTATCGCAAGCTCTATTTTTGGCCTTACTGCTCTATTCTTTATTCGCAAATATCGTATTGATAGCTACCCTTTGGAAGATTTCACACCCGCATCGCCAATAGATAAACTCTATCAAGCAGCAGAGGTAGATATCAATGCTGGCCCTGTAATGATTTCTATCGAATATCACACTGAAGAAGGACAAAAAGAAGAGTTCAGGAAATTGATGTCAAAAACAAGAAAGTCTCACCTCAAACAGGGTGCTCTATCCTGGAGCCTATTCGAAGATGCTGAGCATAAGGGAAAATTCTTTGAGTATTTTATTTTTGAAACTTGGGCAGACTACCTAAGAAGGTTTGACCGATTCACTACCGAAGATTTACAGATGCAAGAAGAATGCCTTCGACTTCATATAGACACGCATCCGCCAAAAATTACAAGGCGCGTGGCTTCAATCATTAAAAGTAATGTAAGTAGCACTCCTTGAACCAATAACGGGTATTGACCCAAAGCAGACTTTGGCGGAGATAACCTCCGCTATTACGATTCGAACGTGCGACCCTTAAATCAAAGCCTATTATCAACTATAAGTAACTTTTAACTATATAAAGACAATGTATTAGAGCTAGCATAAAAAATATTTAGTAATTGCCTAGGCGAATCCAAAAGACTGATTTACTGTAACCCTGCGAAAAAAGCTCTCTAGTTAGCGGTGTTTCAATAGCCTGCTTAGCCTCTTCGATTGTCATGTTGCCAGCCGAGTCTTCAACCCAGCCACGCTCAATGACAAGATCACTTGCTTGAGTGTCCAATGCAACCAGCAGGAGAATTAAAGAGAATAAAAATCTACGAAGGGTCATGAACGAATTATGCTTAATTGACATGAGTCAAACAAGGAAAATGCTCAACAGCAACAAAGCTTAACCAAATAGACTGAAATCTAGCATTAAGATAGAGAGCTGAGACTTGAGTCTGCGATCCGAATAATAAAGACGGCTCCTATTGGCTGTAAGCAGTCCCTCAATCCCTAAAGACCCAAATCTATTGAGATTACATTGAAAATGTGCAGTAATTGCCTACACACTTTCTAGCATGTCCAGCGTTACTTAAAGTAACGCTCAAATGACAAAACTTCACCTTTAGTCTCAAAAACTAGCTTTTGATTACTTTTCGGTCCTGTTTAGGTTCTCTGGTTATGAGAGCAGATACTCAAGGTAGACCCTTATAAACAGGGGTTCTCCGGGTGATCAGTGTCGGTGTGTAAGTAAATGTGTAAGCAAATTCAGGGGTTTAAAGGAAGTGCGGGGTCACTCTTTGGTTTTCAAAACCAAAGGATTTTTGGAGCAACCGTCTAACACCTCGTTGCTCCAAAGTACTTTTTGAATGATTTGTAAGCGTTACTTTAAGTAACGCTCATTTAGCCAATGACAGCTATCGACCCAAAGGAGCCGTTCAACTACTTACAAACCTATCGTATAAGTCGCCATCACAGTAGTTGTTGAAACCGCTTGATACGCCTCTTGTCTGTAGATGCCGGTTATACCAAAGCGTTGATTCTTAGCCACATCATAGTAAGCCCCCAGTGTTGCAGTCGGTCTAGTTTTGACTGGATTAGCATTAAAGTTAATCGGAGTTAAACCACTAATACCTGTAGCAGAATAAGTTCCATTAGATGTATTGGTATCAGTTTCTACACCAGCACTAGCAAAGGTGGTAACTACTGGGGTGAGCCTATAAGAAGCCCCTAAGCCAGCTAAGGCAGTTGTAGCGTTGGTGTTCAGTGCTGAGTAAGTTAATGGCGCTGTCACTGTAGATGAGGTTGCTTCAGTGTAGCCGCCCATGTTGTTTTGGGTATAACGCATACCTACGTAAGGACTGACCAGTACTTCAGGCGCTACAGCAAAACCATACTTGGCTGTAATTTGCGCGCCTTGGCTGTTTAAATTAGATGAGCCAGTACCTGGTTCACTTAGGCCTACGATTTGGCGATTAACTGTGGCGTTCTTTTGGCCATAGGCTGCAGATACTTTGACTTCAGTGCCCGTACCATCGATGCGCTGGTTCCACACGCCAAATAAACCAATGAGCGGCGTGCTGTTACCGAGGTTTACCGTAGAGCCTGCATTATTCACTGACAAGTTCTGATCGGCATAGGCGCCAATCCGCAAAGTGGGTTTAATGCGATAGGCGGCAATCAGAAGTGCGCTGGTATTGTTCAATCCATTGGCAGCAGAGACTGCGGTATTACGACCACCTGCAGAGACGCACACATTGTGCTCACCAAATACCGGGCAGTCATAAGAGAAACTATTGGCTAGAACGGCGTTTTGTAAGGCGTAGGTGTTTTGTAGAGCGGTGGCAGTATTGACTAGGGATTGCTGAGTGCCCATAAGGGAGACGCCGGTGAAGGTCAGGTCAAAGGCAGCACCATTGGCAACCAACGACCATGTCATATTGTCGTAGGCGCCAGAAGACGTTCCGGTAGGAAGAGCGGTCCCGCTTAAAACACTAGAGTAAGTACGTGAGGTGATAAAGGGTGCGCCGTAAATACCGAAGTTAGTGATGGGGGTTGAGCCAGGGTTTGTTACAGCCAGTTGACCATAGTGCGAAGCTGAGTTAATGATGACGTTGTAGTTGGTGGGGAGATTGCCGCTGTAGGTTAATGCTGTAGTAGATGGGGAAGAACCATTACCGCCTTGGGCGTTGTACAGGGAAGTAATAGTGCCAATATTATAAATACCAATGCCGCCCGCTCCAGCCGAGATCGTGCCCGAGTTGGTGATCGTAACGATGGTGCCATCATCGTTAAAAATTCCGAATCCGTCTGCTCCGGCCGAAATTGTACCTGTATTGTTCAGACTCTCGATTCTGGCACCAGATACATTATTTATTCCGGCTAAGCCACCAGAGATCGTACCCGAGTTGGTGAGGGTGTTGATGGTGTAAATGTTATCAATTCCGATTCTTTCTTCAGCCGAGATCGTGCCCGAGTTGGTAAGCGTATCGATGGTGCCAGTGTTACCAATTCCGGATCCACCTGCTAAGGCCAAGATCGTGCCCGAGTTGGTGAGGGTGTTGATGGTGTCAATGTTACCAATTCCATATCCACTATTTCCAGCTGAGATCGTGCCCGAGTTAGTGAGGATATCGATGGTGCCCCGGTTATAAATTCCGACCCCACCATCAAGAGCCGAGATCGTGCCCGAGTTGGTAAGCGTATCGATGGTGCCAGTGACAGCGTTATTAATTCCGATTCCACTATCAAGAGCCGAGATCGTACCCGAGCTGGTTAGGGTATCGATGGTGCCATCGTTGGAAATTCCATATCCATTATTTCCAACAGAGATCGTGCTCGAGTTGCTCAAGGTGCCGATAGTGCTATTAAGACCGTTATAAATTCCTCTTGCACCATTTCCAGCTGAGATCGTTCCCGAGTTGCTCAAGGTGCCGATAGTGCTATTAAGACCGTTATAAATCCCGGTTCCACCTGCTAAGGCCGAAATCGTGCCCGAATTGGTGAGGTTATTGATGGTGTCCATGTTACCAATTCCATATCCACTATTTCCAGCTGAGATCGTGCCCGAGTTAGTGAGGATATCGATGGTGTCCTCGTTAAAAATTCCGATTCCACTATCAAGAGCCGAGATGGTGCCCGAATTATTATTTAGATTGGTGATGGTGCCTTCGTTATAAATTCCGTATCCACCATCTCCAGCCGAGATCGTGCCCGAATTATTATTTAGAGTGGTGATGGTGCCCCCATACACGTTATAAATCCCGGCCCCACTATCTCCAGCCGAGATCGTGCCCGAATTATTATTTAGAGTGGTGATGGCCCCTGCGTTAACAATTCCAGCTCCACCAGCTCCGGTTGCAGAAATCGTGCCCGAGTTGGTTAGGGTGTTGATGGTGCCATCGTTAGTAATTCCATATCCACCATCTGTTACAGCAGAGATCTCTCCACTGGCTGTGTTGCTTATTGTGTTCCCTGTGCCAGTAACCGCGATTGAAATAGCGCCGCCGGGATTCGTTATTTGGACTTGACCGCTTGTGGGCGTTCCAATGGTGAGGTTATTGTTACCCGTTAAGGTGATGCCAGTATCACAAGAGCTAGTCACCGTGGTGTCACTGGAAACAGTGGGGCAGGTTTGCGCATGGACACCCGTCATCGCAATAAAGGTCAAGGCTATTGCTACTGCGATTTGATTGATATTAAGTTGGCTCATGGATTTAACAATTATTAGCGTAATAAGTATGGGATATTATCTATTAAGCTAATACTTTTTTCATCCAATAATTTGTGAAAATACCTAGAAAATAACGGTTAAATTATCTGATTGTTGGTGTGTCGGTATTGTATGTTTCTATGTTGGCGCAGAAATAATAATTCTTTACTATTTTAATGGGCACTCTCGGCAGACCAAACTCACCAGATCCAAGTACTGATTTGAATAATTTAGTTCAATGCCGCGAACCTAAATCAAACTACTAGAAACAACTATCAGCGAGAACGCCACCGTCATTTAAATGGTCAATCTTGATTATTTACGGGATGGGATTATGTTGAAATGTCGTTTTAAACGACGCTGACTGACACAGGAATGTCTAATTGATTTGTCTTTTTAAAGGACGCGTCATGAACCTGATGCCCCAGTCTAGAAACAGAGTGGCTGAATCCTAATTGACGGATTGAATCTGTGGGCTCCGACTAAACACCCTAGGCGCAAGGTCTGAGCACCATTAAGTACTTGAAATAAAAATAGCCCAACAAGTGGGCTATTGTGTTTCTTGGTGGCTCGGGGCGGAATCGAATCACCGACACAAGGATTTTCAATCCTCGGCTCTAACGGCTGCTAATGGCCGAAAGCAGCCCCTCAAGTGTTACTTAAAGTAACGCTCAAAAGGCAAAACCCCCACCATTGCTGATGAGGGTTTGCTTTTCTGGTGGGCCCACCAGGACTTGAACCTGGGACCAAAGGATTCCGGTTTGTGTTAGTTTCCTAACTCCCTGGACTATGCCTTCATCATATCGATTGCTCGACTTAGATGGGTGCCGTCTAGTCTCTACACCTTCAACAGCACTTTCATACTGAAGCTTGGCTCGGCGTTAGCTTGTGCAGCTTTTGGCTGCATTTAGCTTTCTCCGAATTTGACACCATCCCTTATGCAGTTTCCACGCATAAGGCACAACTTTCGCTATGAGTCCTCTGCTCTAACCAACTGAGCTATG
>JAXIUI010000016.1:0-41797 GCA_034680725.1 Polynucleobacter sp. | reverse complement strand
GCTTTGAGGTGTCCAATGCTCTATAGGCAGGCTTGCCATCAGGGCCGTGCAAATCCCATTCCGCTTCACGCCATTGATAAGCGGTTTTAGTGGTGACCACCTTCGCCAAATCTAAACCAGCCATCCCAGGGAAAGCCTTTGCCAATTCCAAGGCTTTTTTGCTGAGCGCTTCGATGTCATCGCCCATCTTGCCAGCAACAATTGCACCCGACTGAGCGCCTTTATCACGCAAAATGCGGGTTAATTTTCGAGTATCAATTGCGGAAATACCGACAACCCCCGCTTTGGAAAGATAAGCATCTAGGCTTTCTTCAGATCTGAAGTTAGATACCCGCTTGGAAAGGTCTTTTACCACCAAGCCTGCTGCATGGATCTTGTCAGATTCTGCATCCTGAGCATTCACCCCAACATTACCGATATGAGGATAAGTCAAGGTAACAATTTGACGGGAATAGCTTGGATCAGTAATGATCTCTTGATAACCAGTCAGTGCGGTATTAAAAACGACTTCACCAGCGGTTTCGCCAGGAGCGCCAATACTAAGACCGGGAAATATAGTGCCGTCGGCTAAAGCCAACACGGCAGGAGGAAAAGAAGGAAGCAAGGGTGACAAACCATCTCCAGTCCCTGCTCCATCCGACGCTCAACATCCCAAAAAGATCAACCCAGGACTGTTTTAACGGGAGGTGAGTGTCTTTAAGCGCTAGGGTAATTTATTAAGTTTCGAACCTTGCAATGATACCAGTTTTGCACTCTAAGCCCTTGAATCCCCAGCCAATTAGGCCCAAAAGGAAATTACCCCATTAGCCGTATGACCAAGGGGGTAATTTCTTTGCCTTGAGAAGATGGCTTAGGACTTCAGGCTTTGCTCAATGATGGTCTTAATATGACCCAAAACCGTTTGGTCTTCCATGGTGCTGATATCACCAGGATCGCGCCCTTCAGCAACCGCCTGTAGGGCACGGCGCACAATCTTGCCCGAACGTGTCTTCGGTAAAGCCGTCACTATATAAACGCGCCCAGGACGGGCAATAGCGCCCAAAGTACTATCTACTGTCTTCATGCACTCCGCTTCCAAAGTAGCGATGTTTGAAGAATCCTTTGGGATCACAAAAGCAATCGCAGCTTGACCCTTGAGCTTATCTTCGATACCAACCACCGCTACTTCCGACACGTTTGGATGTCCAGAAATACTTTCCTCAATTTCACGTGTACCTAAGCGGTGTCCAGCAACGTTAATCACGTCGTCAGTTCTCCCTAAAATGAAGAAGTAACCATCGTCATCCTTAATACCCCAATCGAAGGTGGAGTAAATCGTTTTACCGGGAATGGTTTCCCAGTAAGTACTGACAAAACGCTTGTCATCTCCCCAGATGGTTTGCATACAGCCTGGAGGCAGTGGCCCTTCAATAGCAATCACACCCTTCTTATCGGATCCCAACTCTTCTGAAGTTGCGTCATCTAAAAGCTTCATGTTGTAACCAAAGGAAGGTACGCCAGGTGAGCCAAACTTGTGCGGCATGACTTCTACGCCTCGCTGAATAGCGAGCATAGGCCAGCCAGTTTCCGTTTGCCAGTAGTTATCAATGATCGGCTTTTTAATAGCCTCATGAATCCAACTCGCAGTAGGCTCGTCCAAAGGCTCGCCCGCCAGGAACAATGCCCGCAATGTAGACAAATCATATTTTGTTAAAAACGCAGGGTCTTGTTTCTTTAGAACGCGCACCGCTGTTGGTGCTGAGAACATGACTGAGACTTTGTACTTCTCCACTAGCTTCCACCAGATCCCAGCATCCGGACTTAATGGTGTGCCCTCATACATGATCGTTGCCATGCCATTTAGTAAAGGGCCGTAAATAATGTAACTATGTCCAACAACCCAACCAATGTCGGAAGTAGTGAACATCGTTTCGCCTGGCTTGCCACAGAAAATGTGATTCATTGTGGACATCAAGGCAACGGCATAACCTCCTGTATCGCGCTGGACCCCCTTTGGCTTCCCAGTGGTTCCGGAGGTGTACAAAATGTAAGAAGGATGCGTTGCATCAACCCACTCAACTGGCACTAAATCATTGAGGTGTTTTTGGCGCTCAGTAGCGTAATCTAAATCACGTCCGGCAACTGTAGTGAACTCCGTTAAACCGCGATTCACAATCAATACTTTTTCAGGCTTGTAGGTGGCCAATGTAATAGCTTCATCTAGCAGTGGCTTGTAAGGAACAGACTTGCCTGCTCGGGAACCCGCCTCTGAAGTCACAATCATCTTTGGCTTTGCATCATCGATACGTGAAGCCAAGCTGTGAGAAGCAAAGCCACCGAAGACAACGGAATGAATCGCGCCAATACGAGCGCAAGCAAGCATCGCAAAGCAAGCCTCAGCAATCATCGGCATATAAATTAAGACACGATCACCCTTTTGAACACCATTGGCTTTGTAGATTGCAGCCATACGATTGACTTCTTCGTAGAGCTCTTTAAAGGTATAGACTTTTTCTACATTGGTTTCTGTTGAAACGGCTGCTAGGGCAATTTGATCCGCGCGGTCGGCAAGGTGGCGATCTACGGCGTTGTAGCAAAGATTGGTCATCCCACCCTCAAACCATTTTGCAAATGGCGGGTTTGCATAATTCAGAACCTTGTCATAAGGCTTTTCCCAATGAATGAGTTTTGCCTGCTCTGCCCAGAAACCATCTGGGTCTTGAATGGAGCGTTCGTGTTCTGATTTATAGGACATGATCAACCTAAATAAGTAATTAAAAGACTCTCAATTTATTGAATTTTGCTAGCACCTTGAGCGTTTGATGTTTTTGCTGTAGGGCTGGCAGCTTTAGTACTTACATTTTTCGCAGATTTTGCAAGCTCTGTCGATGCGTGTTTATGCTGAGAGCTAGCGCTAGTTGGAGCAGATTTTGTCTTGGAGACTGTTTTTGTGGGTTTTCCAGTGGGGCATTTAGCGCCAGTTGCACATTTTTTAGCCGCTGGAGCAGGCTTATCGAGACTCAAATTTGCATTTTCAGCCATTACCATCGAGATATCCCCAGCATTTTGGTTGGTTTTGGGGATGAGTACGGTAGATCCTGCCCTGATGCGCATCCCCTTCGGAATACCATTGACTTCCCGCAGCGCCTCCGCATCGACTCCTAAAGTTTTGGCCGCTTTATCAACTGGCTCAGTTTTTGCAATTCGCACTGCGGTCCAGGTAGAGAGTGGTTTTGTGTACTTTTTGAGATTTTCCTGAAAGACTTCGGCATGACCAAAAGGCAGCAAAATCTGCTGATTGGCATTATTTAAGATCACTGGTTTATTAAAGGATGGGTTGAGATTATGAAACTCCTCTGATGGAATCTCCGCTAACTTGATCACCAAATCCACATCGATATCACTCCCCACATCAACGGCGACAAAGTAAGGGTGATTTTCCAACTCGGGTAACACTATTCCATAGGCCTGAGGATCCAAGACAATTTGTCGATACGCCATGAGCTTAGGAACATAGTTTCTCGTCTCATTAGGCATCTTCAAACTTAAATAATCTGTTGGCAAGCGAGCAGCAAGATTGCGCTTTTGGGCTTTCGCAACATTACCTGCACCCCAGTTATAAGCCGCTAAGGCAAGCTCCCAACTACCAAACTGGTTGTATAAACGCTGCAAGTAATCAAGAGCAGCATCGGTTGATTGCAATACGTCCCTGCGCTCATCACGAAACACATTTTGGGTAAGCTGAAAATCTTTTCCAGTAGCTGGCATAAATTGCCATAAGCCCATTGCCTTTGCGCTTGATTTTGCATGCGTTACAAAAGCACTTTCCACAAACGGCAATAAGGCAATCTCCATCGGCATATTGCGCGTGTGGACTTCTTGCACGATATAAAACAAGTAGCGAGAGGAGCGGGCCATAGAGCGGTGGACGTAATCCGGCCTGGCACTTAACCATCTCACCTGCTCAATCTCCAAAGGAGTATTCATGGGCTCCATCTGAAAACCATCCCGAATACGTATCCATAAATTACTGGATGGCGCATAGATGCCGCTGACAGATTGATCCTTCAGGTTGACACGCTTTGCCTTGGCTGCCCGGGGGTCTGAGCGACCTGTGGCATCTGAAGACCAATCTCCGGTGCTGGCGCAACCTGACAAAGCGGCTATCAAAACGATTGCCGCATAACGCCAGAGCATCAGAATCGATCCTTCCATGCACGAATCACGGCCAGGACGTGAGCGGGACTTGGCAGCGATTTTTCTCCAGAAATCTGTAGGGCAGCATCCTGGACTTCCTGTTGATCACAGCGCATAAAGGGATTGACCTGTAGCTCCTGACCAATGGTAGTTGGCAAAGTAGGTAGACCTTGGTCACGCAGTGCTTTTGCGTTTTCTGCCCAAGTAATTAAATTGGCATTATTGGGCTCGACGGCCAAGGCAAAACGAATATTAGACAAGGTGTATTCATGGGTGCAGAACACCAAAGTATTTTTAGGTAATGCAATAAATTTAGCCAGCGATTGACTCATCTGCGTTGGCGTTCCTTCAAACAGACGGCCGCAACCAGAGGCAAACAAGGTATCGCCACAGAACAACATAGGCTCGACCACATTGGCCTGCATGTTTGCAAAATAAGCAATGTGGCTGAGGGTATGTCCAGGTACCTCGAAGACTTCAAAACTAATCCGAGGTTTTGCAATCTCTACCTTATCCCCCTCAAGTAAAGCATGTGTTCTGCAAGGAATATCAATCGTGGCTGGTCCATAGACAGGAATGTCCGAACCAAGAGCCTGTAAAAGCTGGGCAATCCCGCCCGTGTGATCAGCATGGTGATGGGTAATTAAAATACCAGTCAGGGTAAGGGCTTTTTGCTTCAGATACTCCAAGACTGGGCTAGCATCGCCTGGATCAACGATTAATGCAGAATGTCCATCATGAATACACCAGATGTAATTGTCATCAAAAGCCGGTATCGGCCATACGTGCAATAAAGTATTCTTATCCATAATCCGATGATACCAACCCCACCCTCTTTACCTCAGATGCCAGCCCCACCATGGAGTTCATGGGAGAAGTGGCTACAGTCCCCTCCAGGAAAATATATCCTAAATTGGGAGCAGCAGTGTTTTGACCAAATAGTGGCCGATGTCTTCGGTTTTCATGCAGTGCAAGTAGGTTTGCCACAGATCAACACCTTGACTGAAAACCGCATGCCTTTACATGCCCTCTTAATTGAATCCTCCGATCGAGAAAAGCACCCCAATCAGTTCAAGTGGCATCAAATTGAAGGCCATTCGGCCGAACTTCCCTTTGCCTCTGAGAGCATTGATTTGCTGGTTCTACCCCATGTATTAGAGTTTGCTGCAGACCCCCATCAGGTTCTCAGGGAAGCTGAACGCGTTTTACGCCCAGAAGGTCGTCTGATTATTTCTGGGTTTAATCCTGCAAGCCTCTGGGGCGCCCGTCAATATTTAAGCAGACTCATCGGGAGTCCTTATCTGCCAAGAGATGGTCAATTTATTAGCCTGATTCGGGTCAAAGACTGGTTGCAATTACTGAACTTTTCCCTGGATCGAGGTCATTTTGGTTGCTACAAACTGCCTCTGACTAAAGAGTCCAATATGGCCAGAATGGACTTTCTGGAGCTCGCAGGCAACCGTTGGTGGCCTATTTTTGGGGCTATTTTTGTGGTTTCTGCCATTAAACGCCACCCTGGAATGCGCCTGATTGGTCATATTCAAACCAAACGGATTCCCGCCTTACCCCAATTGAGCCCCGCAACAGAAAGTCATCAAAATTTAGCTGATAGCAAAGACCCAGTAAATTAACGCTATGAGCTTGCCAAAATCCACTCCCCACATCGTCATTTATACCGATGGCGCCTGTAAAGGCAATCCGGGTCCAGGAGGCTGGGGTGCGGTCTTACGCTCGGGGGATCATGAAAAACATCTGCATGGTGGCGCCCAGCTCACCACAAATAATCGCATGGAGATTAGTGCTGTGATCCACGCTCTACGGGCGCTCAAGCAGACTAGCTCTGTCGAACTATGGACTGACTCCCAATATGTGCAAAAGGGGGTTACCGAATGGCTAGAGGGATGGAAGAAAAGAGGTTGGAAAACCGCAAGTAAAGACCCCGTCAAAAATGCTGATTTATGGCAAGAGCTCGATGCCCTCCTCCCCTTGCATCAGATCTCCTGGCATTGGGTACGCGGGCACAATGGTCACCCCGGAAACGAGCTGGCCGATCTACTAGCCAATCGTGGTGTAGAGGAATTTTTACCTTAGGTCACAGCATTGCCCCAAGCCCATTTTTAATGGTCTTATGAGAGAATGAGGCAAGAAAAGCTAGCTCAAAAATGAGCCTTCAATCCTGATAGATCCAAGAAAAATCGAGAACGTGTCCAAAATAGAATCAGCCCTAGATAAAGCTGTTGCCAAGTTGCCATTACTCAAAGACTGGGTGATGTCGCGCTTGTGCACCCTGTGGCAAAAGATCTCGCCCGCTTTTTCTAAATTACACAAAATAAACTATGCAAGCAGCAAAGCGTTTGTAATTCAGTACAAATGGCGTTTGTTGATGGTGGTCATCCTATTATTTGCAGGAACAAAGGCCTACGACTACTTTTTTCCTGCTAGCAAGAAACAAGGTGGTGGTGTTCAAACGATCACTAGCATCGTTACAGAGAAAAAAGATATTCCGCTCGTCATTGAGGCCACTGGAAACATTGTCTCCAATAGCATTGTGGATATTCGCCCAATGGTCACCAATAAGGTTGAGAAGATTCACATTAAAGATGGTCAAGAAGTGAAAGAGGGTGAACTCTTATTTACTCTAGATAATCGCACCGATACGGCTAATTATGAAAAACTCAAAGCATTGGCTGATGATGCTCAAAAGCAATATCAACGTGCCCAAGAATTGGTGGGTAAAAACTTTATTTCTAAAGCAGGATTAGAAACAGCGCTTGCCAATGCCAAGTCTGCTCAAGCGGCTGCTGATGCTGCGCGCGTCCAACTATCCTTTGACTTTATTCGCTCCCCTATCAATGGAAAAGCCGGCATCATCAATGTATTCCCAGGGACATTGGTGCAGGCGAGCAATACAGTCATTAGCGCAACCAATGCATCTTCGACCTCCACCACCAGTTCGATGGTCACTATTACGCAACTCAATCCCATCAATGTTCAGTTTGTTATTCCAGAAAAAGATATTCCTGTTCTTCTAGAGAGCAAGAAAAGTGATGTACCCATGAAAGTACAAGTGACGGTTGGCAATAACACTCAACGTATTTTCAATGGTGAAGTCATTGTTGTTGATAACCAAATCGATCCACAAATAGCGGCGGTTCGCGTTAAAGCCCAAATACCGAATGAGAAGTATGAGTTACTCCCGGGTCAGTTTGCGCGTGTCTCCTTAAACGCTAACACCCTCAAAGACGTCATCGCCATTCCATCAGAAGCGATCGTCATGAATCCCAAAGGTCGCTTAGTCTATATTGTGGATAAAGATGGCAAAGTAAGCACTAAGCCCATCACCGTGAGCTATGAATACCTAGGCACCTCAGTTGTAAATGGTCTAGAACCTGGTCAACGCATTGTCGTTGAAGGTAAACAGAATCTGCGAACCGGAAGCAAAGTGCGCGAAGCTAAACCAGCGAACGCTCCTGAAGCACAAACAAAATGACGCTCTCAGAATTATGTATTAGACGACCGGTAATGACGGTTTTGCTCTCGCTTGCAACTGTGATCGCGGGTAGCCTTGCTTATTTTAAGATTCCTGTAGCCGCCCTACCCAGCTTTAATACACCCATCATTTCGGTTACAGCAAGTCTGCCGGGTGCATCACCAGAGAATATGGCGTCAGCAGTAGCGCTGCCTCTAGAAAAAGAATTTTCTACTATTGATGGCATCAAAATTATTAGCTCAAGCAGCACCCTAGGATCCACCAGCGTTACGCTTGAGTTTAATAATGACCGCGATATTGATAAGGCGGCGGTTGATGTTCAAGCTGCTTTATTACGAGCCCAAAGACGCCTTCCAATTGAAATGACGATTCCACCGTCATACCGCAAGATCAATCCAGCTGACACCCCCGTCATCATCATCAGGATGAGCTCACCATCGATCAGCCTGTCAGAAATTAATGATTACGCTGAAAATTTGATGGCCCCTAATTTATCGACCATCAGCGGTGTTTCACAAGTAAACGTGTATGGCGCCAAACGATATGCCATTCGCATCAGCGCGCAACCCGATGCCCTGGGCAATCGGAATATCACCATGGATGAGCTAGCTGCTGCGATTAACAAAGCCAATACCAATAGCCCTATCGGCACTCTAGATGGCCCCCGACAACTGATTACGATCTATGCCAATCCCCAGTTAGTGAAGGCGGAAGAGTTTGGCAATCTGATCATTGCGCAGCGCAATGGCTTTCCGGTATATCTGAAAGATGTTGCTGTAGTAGAAGAAAGTTACGAGGATGTTAAAACCTTCGCGACTGCTAAAGGCGAGCGCTCGATTGCAATGGGCGTTATGCGGCAGCCTAATGCCAATACCGTAGAAGTCGTCAATGAGATTAAGCGTCTTCTCCCTTCGCTTAAAGCGCAACTACCAGAGTCAATTCAGCTCAGCCTCATTAATGATCGATCAACATCTATTATTGAATCGATCCATGATGTCAACATCACACTGCTGTTAACGATCGCATTAGTCGTACTGGTGATCTTCTTGTTTCTGAAGAATATCGCAGCCACCGTCATCCCTTCGATTAGTTTGCCGATCTCTCTCATTGGTGCTTTTTTTGTCTTCTATTTTATGGGCTACAGCCTAGACAATATTTCACTCTTGGGCATTACTTTAGCGGTTGGATTAGTAGTAGATGATGCGATTGTTGTCCTAGAAAACATCATGCGCTATATCGAGGGCGGCATGAGCCCGCTAAAGGCTGCGCTCAAAGGTAGTAAAGAAGTTGGGTTTACGATTGTTTCCATCTCTTTATCTCTTGTCGCAGTATTTATTCCGCTCTTTTTTATGGCGGGGCCCATTGGGCTTCTCTTCAGAGAATTTGCCGTTGTTGTCACTCTGTCAATTCTTGTCTCGGCAGTAGTCTCTTTGACTATTGTGCCGATGCTATGTAGTCGCTTTCTCAAAGAGCAGCATGGCGAATCAAAAAGTTACCCATTAACGAAGGGTTTTGATCGTATCTTTACCTGGTCTCTCAATACCTACACCCATTATTTAGACCTAGCACTCGTTAATAGAAAAAAAGTGTTGTGGGGAACGATAGCGACTTTCATAGTCACTATTGCCCTCTTTGTATTTAGCCCTAAGGGATTCTTCCCGGAAGAAGATATTGGTCAGCTTCGCATCACCGTAGAGGCAGCACAAGATACCTCGTTTAAAACAATGCTGGAATTGCAAGATCGTGCTGCAGTGATCGTAGATGAAGATCCCAATGTAGAAACCTCTATCTCCATTCTTGGAGGAAATATGAGCTCTGGACGCAATACTGGTAGATTCTTTGTGATTCTGAAGCCCAAGAGCGAACGCCAGAAGATGAGTAAGGTTATGGAAGGTTTGCGCATTAAATTTAGAGAAATTCCCGGCATTCAGGTCTACATGAGTCCGGTCCAAAACTTACAGCTTGGCGGTCGCAGCAGCAAAAGCCGCTATCAATACACACTGCAAAGTGTGGGCTTTGAGGGCGTGAATGAGTGGGCCGAAAAGATGCTTGAGAAGATGCGCTCTGACCCTGTATTTAGAGACGTCACCAGCGACTCCCAGCTCAAAGGTTTAAACGTCAAGATTGATATTGATCGTGAAAAAGCAGCTAGCGCAGGGGTCTCGATTGCAGATATTCGAACAGCGCTCTATTCGTCGTTTGGTGAACGCCAAGTCTCGACAATTTATACGCCGGTCAACACATATCGCGTCATCCTAGAGACCGCCGAAAACGATCGGCAATTTGAAACTGATCTCAATAAAGTCTATGTCAGGGGAAGATCGGCTAATACACTGATCCCTTTATCAAGCTTAGCTACTTTTACTCGCACAGTGGGGCCCACCTCTGTAAACCATCAAGGTCAAATTCCTGCGGTGACTATTTCTTTCAACCTAGCACCTGATGTCTTCCTAGGTGATGCCACTAAAGCGATTGATAAATTTGCAGAGGAAATAAAGCTTCCATCATCCATTATTACTAGCTACGGTGGTGATGCAGCAGTATTTAAAGGCAATCAATCTGGCCAAATCATTTTGCTACTTGCCGCCTTAGGCGTGATTTATGTGCTCTTAGGTGTTTTATACGAAAGCTATATTCACCCACTTACTATTTTGGCTGGACTACCCTCGGCAGCCATTGGCGCCATTTTGGCCCTGCGCATTTTTGGTTTTGAGCTCACGATTGTGGCCTCTATTGGTATCTTGTTATTGATTGGCATTGTGAAGAAAAATGCGATTCTGATGATTGACTTTGCATTAGATGCACAACGCAATCAGGGACTCTCGCCTGAAAAGGCGATTCGTGAAGCCTGTATTTTGCGTTTCCGCCCCATTATGATGACTACGATTGCCGCACTGATGGGAGCTCTACCTATTGCGCTTGGCTTAGGTGCGGGCGCTGAATTACGGCAACCATTGGGCATTAGCGTAGCTGGCGGCCTGATCTTCTCTCAGTTTGTCACCCTCATCATTACCCCTGTGATTTATCTTTATTTAGATAAGTATGCAGGTACGGGCCCCATGCAAATTCCTCAATCTGTTTTGGAAGGCACTTAATGCGACAGGTCATTCTAGATACTGAAACTACCGGCTTAAACCCTGCAACTGGTGACCGCATTATTGAAATTGGATGCGTAGAAATGATCGGTCGCAGACTGACAGATCGCACCTTTCACTACTACATCAATCCAGAACGCGATATTGATGCAGGTGCTTTTGCTGTCCATGGACTTTCTCGTGAGTTCCTTTCAGATAAACCTGTCTTCGCCAATATTGTTGAAGAGCTGATTGAGTTTGTCGACGGCGCTGAGGTCGTGATTCATAACGCCCCGTTTGATTTGGGATTTCTTGATAATGAATTTACCCTCCTCAAGCGCCCGCCCTTCAGAGGTTTAGCGTCTAAGATTACAGACACCTTGCTAGATGCACGTCAGATGTTCCCAGGAAAGCGAAATTCTCTTGATGCCCTATGCGAACGTTTTGCAATTAGCAACCAACATCGCACCCTACACGGCGCGCTCTTAGATGCACAGCTATTGGCGGAAGTCTATGTGGCAATGACACGTGGCCAAGAGGATTTATCTATAGATCTCATTGACTACACCGTTGGCACCGATTCCTCAGGGCAACTCAAAGCGCTGCCTTCTTTTTTTAAGCTCATCCATGCGAGCGCCGAAGACTGTCAACTCCATGAAAAAATCTTGGCAGACATTGCTAAAGCTAGTAAAAAAGACCCCGTATGGAGTCCAACTGCTAATGCTGATTAATGCCATCTAGCAAACTAACATACAAGGACTCCAAGTCTTTAACATACTGCCTTGTATTAAATAGTGGCGAATAGGCTCTACTCTCAGTCAATTGAGTACGAATGCTCCTAAGCGCATCGGGATGTGTGGCAAGCTCCAGGGCTTTTGCAAGATATTCAACATCAGAATGAGTGATTAAATCAATTAAACCTAATGCACTCAGTTGACTTGCAGCAACCCTACCAGCAAACGTATGGCCAATTAATGTTAAAACTGGTACTCCAGCCCATAATGCATCTGCGGCAGTTGCATGTGCATTATAGTTAGGGGTATCGAGAAATAAATCTGCTAACCTTAATCTGCTGAGATGTTCCGAGCGCCCCACTTTACGATCCGCAAAAATCAGTCTTGATGCATCAACTCCCCTATTTTTCGCCTCAATTTGTAAATTTTTGATAGCGGTAGTATTTGGTTTGGAGAGCCATAAAACACTTCCAGGCACCTGCTTTAAAAGATCCATCCAAATATCAAAAATAGCTGGCTTAATCTTATATGCATTATTAAAACAAGCAAATATAAAGCCTGTCTCAGGCAAGCCTTCACTACCTCGTGAGGGCATATTGCCCAAAGATTCAATAGAGATACTAGTATCAACTGGGAAAAAAGAATGGGGTAAGTAGGCAATTGGCTCGGAATAATGCATTTGATGCTCAGGAGGTATGGCCACCCTATCTGCAATTAAAGCATCATAAAAATTTGTTCCAGTAGTGGCGGCATAACCAAGATAACTAATTTGAATCTGAGCTATATTTCTCAGGAATATAGTAAGCCTTGCGCCGCTAGTGTGGCCATTGAGATCGATAGCAATATCTAAACATTCAGATCTTATTAAGTCTATAGCTTCGATATCGTTTAATTTTGACAAATCGAAACTTTTGTCGAAGATGTTCCATAATTTTTTTCCCTGATCATCCAAGGCGCCTTGATTCAAGAAGAAGCCATAAATTTCGAATTCCGCACGATTATGTAGTGCAATAATATTCTCTATAGTTATTCCAACTGGATGATCTTTAAAATCTGAAGAAAAATAGCCTAGCTTTATTTTTTTCTCCTTGGGTGTTGCCAATCTTGATTCATATACTTGGCGATTTATGGATCCAAGTCTATCCATTACATATGTTCTAGCGCAGGAAAATTGAGATTCTAATTTAGTATTTATTTGCAGCAAGGTAAAAGGGTGAATAGCTTTCAGACCAAGATCGCTCTTATTAATGATTGAGGGAATTAATGACTCTGACTCAACCCAATCGCAGCAACTCGCATAAGTAGAAAAAAGTTGCCCAAGCAAGAAAGGGAGCTCAGGATTAAGGTTATATGCTGTCTTAAAAGCATCAATAGAGGAAGGGTTAGACAATTCATAGAGAATGCAGCCATAATCTAACCAAGCCTCAGCAAAACCACAATCAATATCTAAAGCCTTTCTTTGTGCTAAGAGGGCATCCTCCTTGTATCCAAGATCAAAAAGCACATTTCCATAGCTATTCCAAGCATTTTTATCGGCAGAGTTGAGTTCCAAACTCTTTTCAAGAGAGTGCTTTGCCTCCTTAAAGTAACCAAGCTTTGACTGAAGATTGCCAAGATTTTGCCATGCTAAAAAGTAATTTGAATCAATCGATAAAGCAAGAGTAAAACTTTTCTTAGCATCATCTTGATGGCCCATCTTGGCAAAGGTAGTGCCCATATCAGTCAAAATTTGGGCATTGTTTGGAAGCAGTCGATTTAACTTTTTATATGTCTGAATTGCCTCACTATGCATCATAGCGCTATGTTGGGCTTTAGCTAAGTTAGACAATAACTCAGGATTATTTTGATCAAGTTTTGAAGCTTTATAAAGCGGCGTAACCGCTTCAACGTCACGCCCCTGCATTGCTAAACAAAGGCCTTGCACCTGTAAAGCAATTAGATCCTTCGAATATAGCCTTAGGATCATATTCGCATACTTATGAGCCGATTCTAATTGTTGACTTTGAAATGCCTGAAGCATTTGCTCTGTTAGTTGTGAATAATTAGCGCTCATAAAATATCAATAAATTAGATTTGTGCAGCAATCAACCCACCCAAATCATTGGTTCGCCCATTGCCACCCAAATCCGGAGTCAACGGAGCACCTGGAGAGACGAGCACTTTCTCGATTGCATCAAATATCGCTTTGCCAGCCTCTGGATAACCTAAGTGATCTAACATCATCGAACCACTCCAAATTTGACCAATCGGATTAGCAATCATTTGTCCATAAATGTCAGGGGCTGATCCATGAACTGGTTCAAACAATGAGGGAAACTTGCCTTCTGGATTAATACTGCCCGATGGCGCAACAGCGATGGTACCAGTACATGCTGGACCTAAATCAGACAAAATATCGCCAAATAGATTGCTGGCAACCACCACATCAAAACGATCTGGGTTCATCACAAATTGCGCAGTCAAAATATCAATATGGTATTTATCCATCCGGACGTCACTAAATTGCTTAGACATATCCTCAACACGCTCATCCCAATAGGGCATTGTGATGGCAATACCATTTGATTTTGTTGCAGAAGTTAAATGCTTTTTAGGTCTACTCTGAGCGAGATCAAATGCATACTTCAAAATACGATCTACCCCTTGACGCGTAAATACTGATTCCTGAATCACAAACTCACGATCAGTATCGGGGAACATCTTGCCCCCTACACTAGAGTATTCACCTTCCGTATTTTCACGAACCACATAAAAATCAATGTCGCCAGGCTTGCGATTAGCAAGCTGGCAAGGCACGCCTGGTAAGAGTCGAACTGGGCGCAAATTCACGTATTGGTCAAAACAACGACGGAACTGAATCAAACTGCCCCATAAGGAAACATGGTCCGGCAAAATATTGGGCATCCCAACAGCGCCAAAAAAGATAGCGTCGTATTGCATCAAGGTATCAAACCAATCATCCGGCATCATCTTGCCATGCTGAAGATAGTAGTCACAACTGGCAAAATCAAAATGGTCAAACTGCAAACCAATATTAAATTTTTTATCTGCAGCTAGCAGTGCCTTAATACCCTCAGGCATTACCTCTTTACCAATTCCGTCGCCGGGAATGACTGCAATCTTGGGGTTTTTAACCTGCTGATTATTTTTCATGGTGTCTCCTCGTATTTTTCTTTGTATTTTTTACTCAACTAATGGCACGACGAATATCATCTGTCTTGGGTTTTTTTCCAGTCACTGATTCAGTATCGTGCTCGGTAGTATTTTCAATCGTTTCAGTCACAGTTTCTTGCATGCGAATATTGTCCTTAGGGCAAATGGGGGCGCCATAGGTAGCCCACTTTTTTAAGAGCGTCACTTCATAACCGCACTGCCCGCATTTCGCCTTATTACGACTGGCATTACTCGGTCTTGGGGGCGGAAAGACAATCGCCTGGTGAGGGTATGGCCCCAGCTCTTGGCTAATCATCATCAATCTCACCATCAATTCTTCAGTGGCATGCGCCATCCTAGCAGGCCCCTCCAGACCAACCGTTTGCGCAATCCCCTTAAAGTCTTCTCCATGACCACTAAAGCAGTCATCTACTGCATGGCACAGTTCGTGCACCAGGGTATCGAGCAGTTGCACTGGATCATCTAACTTGGGAGAAATAAATATCTCATTCACACCGCCGCCTGAGCGTTCCCGCGGCCAGCATTGTCCTAAGGTAGTTCTTGGGCTACTAGATGCCGGAAAACCGCAAGACACTCTCACGGGAGGAATCGCATAACCTGCTTTAGAAAATACTGGCTCTAAATGTCTCACGGCATCTTCCAGCCATGCTTCTCTTACACTATGTTGCTTCATGAATAGTTCAATTGCCTTAATCTAAGAATACTTGTGCATCTCAACTGTGATTATCGCTGCCCCACTTTGACAGAACCAAAAATGGCCTGCGCCTCCCTAGGCAGGCAACGCCAATAACGCTCGTTGGCCAGTACAGTTCCACCCAAGGCTGTCGCTGCCTCCCAACCCCAACGTGGTTTGTATAAAAACGCTCTTGCTAGTGCAATGAGATCAGCATCTCCTGCTTGCAAAATGGCTTCTGCTTGAGCTGGTTCAGTGATCAGGCCAACTGCCATTGTGGGAATACCAGATTGCTCTTTAACGATCTTCGCAAAGGGCACTTGATAGTTTGGTCCAATAGCAATTTTCTGTAAGGGAGATATTCCACCAGACGAGATATGGACAAAATTGCATCCCAAAGGCTTTAGCCGGGAGGCAAAGTCAGCGGTCTCTTCTGGTGTCCAGCCACCCTCAATCCAATCGCTCGCTGATATCCGTATACCCAGGACCCCTTGATATGCTGCTCTGACTGCCACAAACAATTCCAACAGAAAACGAATACGGTTTTCATATGAACCACCATACTCATCAGTGCGTTGATTCGCAATCGGTGATAAAAACTGATGCAATAAGTAGCCATGTGCCCCATGCAGCTCAATCCCATCAATACCAATACGCTCAGCACGTTGGGCCGATTGAACAAATGCAGCGATGAGCTCTTGTAATTCGACCTTGGAGAGCTCGTGAGGGAGTCGTTCGCCTTCTAATTGAGGAATTGCAGAAGGCGCCAAAGTTTCCCAGCCGCCCTGCTCTGCCGTGAGTAACTGACCACCCTGCCATGGCGTTGCGCTAGACGCCTTTCGCCCAGCATGGGCTAGCTGTATAAATACTGGAATTTTTGGCGCCAGATTGCGAGCCCTAGATAGCTTGTCTAATAGCGCCGCTTCGGTGGCATCATCCCATAAGCCTAAACAAGCCGGCGTAATACGGCCCTCAGGAGTAACGCCAGTTGCCTCAATGATAAAAAGACCTGCCCCGCTATTGAGTAAATTGCCCCAGTGCATCAAATGCCAATCTTGGGCCTGGCCATTGACAGCGGAATACTGGCACATTGGCGCTACTAAGATGCGGTTTACCAAGCTTAGAGGTCCTTTAGGAGAGCTTAAGGCATAAGGAGAAAACAAGAGACTCATTGACAACCCTTTAGTCTAAAAATACGAGAAATTGGCTAAAACGATAGAATATTAGATGTAGGATATACGAGACCGTAAAGTCACTCTGCCAACCGGCTAGCTTACTTTTTGCAAGCCAAAACTAGTCAAAACATAGATCAAGTCCATTACCATGAATACACCACAAGCCTTTGAATCAAAAGAAGATATTGGCCATTACATTGGCGGCCAGGTTGTCAAGCCTAAAGATGGCCGCTTTGCTGATGTATTCAACCCCGCAAAGGGAGCTGTAGCCAGGCGCGTAGCCCTAGCAAGCCGTGCAGAGGTTGATAAGGCCGTAGCGGTGGCCCAGACAGCCTTTGAGAGCTGGAGCCAGACCTCCCCACTGCGCCGTGCCCGCATCATGTTCAAGTATCTTGAATTACTCAATGCCCACCGCGATGAATTAGCAGCCATCATCACCGCAGAGCATGGCAAGGTCTTTACTGATGCGCAAGGCGAAGTCACTCGCGGTATTGAAATTGTGGAATTTGCCACCGGTATTCCAGAATTACTCAAGGGAGATTACACCGAGCAGGTTTCAACAGATATTGATAACTGGGTCATGCGTCAACCCCTAGGCGTTGTTGCTGGCATTACCCCCTTTAACTTCCCAGTGATGGTACCGATGTGGATGTTCCCAGTCGCCATCGCTTGTGGCAATACCTTTATTCTGAAACCGAGCCCAACCGATCCTTCCGCTTCACTATTGATGGCCAAGCTTTTAAAAGAAGCCGGCTTGCCCGATGGCGTATTTAATGTGGTTCAGGGTGATAAAGAAGCGGTTGATGCCTTAATTGAAAACCCAGACGTCAAAGCGGTGAGTTTTGTTGGCTCAACCCCTATTGCAAACTATATTTATGAGCGCTGCGCTCATTTTGGCAAACGTTCTCAAGCATTGGGAGGCGCGAAAAACCACATGGTGGTCATGCCGGATGCTGATATTGAAAAGACGATTGATGCCCTAATTGGTGCAGCCTACGGATCTGCAGGAGAGCGTTGCATGGCAATCTCTGTTGCAGTCCTGGTGGGCGATGCTGCTGAGAAGATCATGCCAAAACTGATTGAGCGCGCTAAGACCCTCAAAGTCAAAAATGGTATGGAGCTCGATGCAGAAATGGGTCCCATTGTTACCAAGGCGGCCCTAGAACGCATCACTGGCTATATTGATAGTGGTGTAGCTGCAGGAGCCAAACTCGTGGTTGATGGCCGCGGTCTCAAAGTACCAGGCCATGAGAATGGCTTTTTTATTGGCGGCACCCTCTTTGATAATGTCACCCCCGATATGAAGATTTACCTTGAAGAGATCTTTGGACCCGTCCTCTCCTGCTTACGTGTAGCCAACTTTACAGAGGCGCTCGATCTAGTGAACTCTTGTGAGTTTGGTAATGGAGTTGCCTGCTTTACTAGCGATGGCAATATTGCCCGTGAATTTGCGCGTCGCGTACAGGTTGGCATGGTAGGTATCAACGTACCGATTCCAGTGCCGATGGCTTGGCATGGCTTTGGTGGGTGGAAGAAATCCCTCTTTGGGGACATGCATGCCTATGGCAAAGAAGGCGTACGCTTCTATACCAAGCAAAAGAGTGTGATGCAACGCTGGCCAGAAAGTATTGCTAAAGGCGCAGAGTTTGTAATGCCAACCTCAAAGTAGTCCGGATTTAGCCAGTTGGCTGCTCATCCTCAATGAATAATAGCGATCTTCGGATCGCTATTTTTTTATCTCCGGTCAAGATCTCTAAGCCGGAATGAAATAACGCCTTTCAATCGCGCGAGCACATAAAACAATAATAGACACCAGCGCTAAGTAAACTAACGCAGCCATAAAATAGGCCTTGAAGAATTGAAAATTGGTAGCTGCTAATTCTTGGACGCGCGCAAAAAATTCCGTGTACTGAATTAAAAATGCTACCGAACTGTCTTTCAGATTAGCAATCACCTGATTAGTTAAAGCAGGAATCGATAAACGCATCACCTGTGGCAAGGTAATTAACTGAAAAATTTGTAGGGAATTAAAGCCTTGCGCACTCGCAGCCTCTAGTTGCGACTTATCGAGTCCGTTATAAGCAGTCTTTAAGTATGCGGCGTTATACGCAGCCACATTAAAAGTAAAGCCAATAAACGCTACAGTAAATGGCGATAGTCGAATACCCCATGATGGCAAACCGTAATACATTAAAAAAAGTAAAACGATTAAAGGCATTCCAATAAAAAAGGAGATGTAGGCATTAATCGAATTCCGTACGAGCGTATTTTTACTCAGCGTCAGATAAAAGACGAAGATGCCTAGCAGCAATCCCGAGATACTAATCAAGACAGCCAATTGGATGGTATTGGCAAGCCCAGTCAAAATCAAAGGCATTTGCTCCAGTAAATCCCGAGTAAATGAAGACCAAGCTCCCATTAAGCCTTTTCCTTGCTACCAAAGAAACTTTGAATCTCAGGGTCGGCATGCTGACTTAATGCCTCAATACGATCATCCGCCCTGATGACTCCTCGGTCTAAGAACATCACCGTATCGGCAATATTTCTAGCCAGGTTAAGATCATGGGTGACGCATATCATGGTGATTCCCTCGCCATGAAGGTGATTAATTAAATCTGCCACATCCCTGGACATAATTGGATCAAGCGCTGAAGTAGGCTCATCCAATACTAAAACTGCAGGATCCATCGCAAGCGCACGAGCAATCGCCACACGCTGCTTTTGACCGCCAGAAAGTTGGGAGGGATACTTATCTTGATGGGCCGTCATATCAAAGTGTGACAACTCATGCAGCGCCCTCTCCTTTGCCTGAATCTGACCCATACCGTGTAATTTACGCAACCCCAATGAAACGTTATCTAAGACACTTAAGTGACTATATAAAGCAAATTGCTGAAAGACAAAACCAATCTGCTTACGCAACTCTTTAACATCGACCCCAGGGCCCAGAACTTCTTTTCCCCGAAAGACAATCGATCCAGATGTAGGCTCCACCAATCGATTAAGACAGCGAAGCAAAGTCGACTTACCTGATCCCGAGGCGCCCATCAGAACGCGCACATCACCTTCTTGTAGGTCAAGATTAATATTGGAGAGTACCGTTTGATTACCAAACTCTTTAACGAGGTCCCTTACTTCAATTAATGCCATTGGGTGACCCCACTCAATAGATTGAAAGAAATGTTCATGCTGGTGTCATTCCTGGAATCTGATAACGCCTACTAATCATCTGGACACCCAAGAGGCAGATCCGATAAATCACAAAATACAAGATGCCTACCGCAAGATAGATCTCCACCCCACGCAGGGTGGTGGAAGTGAGAGTCATGGCCTGTTTAGTAATCTCTGGGATGCCAACCGTATAGGCAAATGGGGAGTACTTCAATACAGAAGTAAATTCGTTGACCATGCCGGGCACTGAAAAACGTAGCATTTGTGGCAGCTCAATATATCTGAGTACCTGAAAACGCGACATCCCCATGGCTTGGGCAGCCAATACTTCGGACGGATCTACGGAATTAAATGCCCCACGAAATACTTCAGCCAAATAGGCCGAGGCAACCAAACCAAGACTCAGGGCCATGGCCACTAAAGGCGGGACTTTGAAACCCATTCCAGGCAAACCGAAGTACACCATAAACAATAAAACTAAAACAGGCACTCCGCGGAAAAAATAGGTGTAGCTATCAATGGCAATACTCAATCCCGGAAAATTGAGTCGTCGTAAGCTGGCAAGCGTAAGACCCACACTCAAGCCAGTTGCAGAGCAAACTACTGTCACCACAACAGTATAGGAAACTCCCTGCGCTAATTGAATCAGAATATCCAAGAAAGTCACGGGGAGACCTCAACGATGCCGCAAGAATACGATGGCGCCTTTAAATTATTTCATCCACTTATCAAGAATGGCTTTGATTTGATCTGGGCCAATTTCATTCAGATATTTATCAAAGTCATCACGTAACTTGGAGCCCTTGGCGAAGGCAAAACCAAGCTTATCAAAGCCTTTGAAGACGTAGCTACTTTGAATCGGTAGCTTGAGTTTGTTTTCATAGTTCAAAAACACAGGCTCTTCAATAAATGCTAGATCCAAATTACCATTTTGCAAATCAGTAATAACTTCCGCATAAGATGGGTACAGTTTTACCTTGCTTAATGAATAGTACCCCTTAGGCTCTAACTCATTCTTAATCAGATCATCGTAAGCCATACCGCGAGGGTAACCAATAGAGTATTTCTTGAGCTGATCTAAATCCGTGATTTGAATATTTTTGTTTTTCATGCTCACTAAATGCCAGGCATTGTCGTAGTAGGGCTGCGAAAAATCCATCGCCTCTTTACGCTTATCAGTAATTGAGATGCCTGAGAAGGCTACATCAGCCTGACCGCTAGAAACTGCCCCTAACATTCCAGCCCAATCATAGGGGGTAACCTTAAAAGTGCAGCCACGAGCTTTACAGTAACCTTGGAATATATCCATGTCGACACCCACAATCTGCCCCTTGTCATCAAATAACATTGGGGGTGATGCAGGAGAAACGGCTACTTTAATTTCTTTAGAATCTGGCGTCTTAGAGCAAGCCAAAATAGACAAAGTTAAAGCCGCAGCAAATAATGCTAAAACAAAGCGTTTCATGGTGATCACTCCTATCCAATGTTCTATTAGTTTTAGGCGCGATCTGATCGCCACCCATATGCTCACTAAGTATAGGGGATTTAAAGCTGTAGTTGGCTATTGCAGGGTATTTTTAAGGGCGGGCAACATCGGCACTGCCATTACCTCAATACCCTCTTCGCGCAAGGCCTCTGCCTCATCCAAAGTGGTTTGCCCCCTGATACTGCGCTCCGGAGATTCTTTATAGTGAATTTTGCGAGCTTCTTCCGCAAAGCCACTGCCTACATCTTCGGACTGGCCCATGAGTTCACGCATTCCCTTTAAAAATGCTGCCTGGACCTTGGCTTCTAACTGGGAATAGTCACTTCCCGTTAAGGCAACAACATCCCCATTCAATGCCCCACCTGAAGCACTGCTATCGGCATTACTCACCGTCAGTTGGGTTGAGGCTGGCGCTTCTTTGCCGGAACCTGATTTAGCGATATGTGGAGCCGATGGCATCCGAACGATCTCGGTACTATCGCACATTGGGCAGGCAAGCATTCCCTTATCTTGCTGAGCAAGACAATCCTCCTCGGAGGAAAACCATCCCTCAAAGCGATGATCTAGCGGACAAGCCAGGTTATAAACTTTCATAAGACCTATATAAGGGTAAAAGTGCGAAATTCAACACCTCCATTTTAATAGGATTATGAAATTCCTAAGTCAAAGGCTTAGGGCTTACCAAACCCCGGCGATAGCGATCCAACCAATAAGTCGCGATCGTGGTTTTTACATCGGTAATTTCACCCTCTTCGACCCAGGTAATCAGTTGCTCAAGAGGCGCAGCAAAGACATCTAAAAACTCCTCATCATCCAGATGACTTTTGCCGGATATCAAGCCTTCTGCCAGGTAGATATCAATAAATTCAGTTGAATAAGAAATCACGGGATGTATGCGACGAATAAAGCTCCACCGAGTTGCGCGATAACCTGTTTCCTCTTCTAGCTCGCGTTTGGCACATAACAGGTGATCCTCGCCAATCTCCAATTTGCCAGCAGGAATCTCGATACAGGCTTTTGCAATGGGATAACGGTACTGACGCTCCATGAGTACTCTGCCGTCCTCTAAAACTGCAACAATCGCTACTGCTCCAGGATGGGTAAGGTATTCACGGACAGCTTGCTTGCCATCGGGCAGGCTAACTTGGTCACGCTTCATCTTTAAGAATATCCCGCCATAGATATCCTCCCCAGAAAGTCGCTCTTCACGTAAGTGCCCATCACCTGGCGGCAAGTCTTGGAAGGATTTTTCAGTCATATCAATTGCTCTCGGTCATGGCTACAAAGATTAAAAACGGATTTGTCCATCATACAAAATCTAGATGACATTAAAGAAAAAGGCTCCTGATGAGGAGCCTTCCAGTGATTGCCAAGAGGTTTTATGAGCCCAATAAAGTACGGCGCATCGCATCAAGGCATAGAGCCATTAAACCTGCTGGAAAGATACCCAAAATCAGTACAAATAGCGCGTTGAGGCTCAGAATGCCCTTAGCGTAAGCAGATCCCGTTACCTCGGAAACATGCTCCGCCTTTGGGTCATCAAAGTACATGACTTTGACCACTCTCAGATAGTAAAAAGCGCCAATTAAAGAAGCAATAACAGCAATGACTGCCAAGAAGGTATGTCCGCCATCAACCAGAGCCTCAAGCACACCAAGCTTGGCAGCAAAGCCAACTGTAGGCGGAATACCAGCGAGAGAAAACATCATGACTAAACCAATAAAGGCAAACCAAGGATGGCGCTTGTTTAAGCCTTTGAGATCATCCAAGGTTTCGCAATCATGGCCCTTACGTGACAACATCATCAAGAGGCCGAAGCTTCCTAATGTTGTTAAAACATAAGTAATTGCATAGAACATCGATGCGCTAAAAGCATGATCGTCAAAGACTGACAGCATACCCAGCAAAACAAAGCCCATTTGAGCAATAGCAGAGTAAGCCAACATGCGCTTCAAATTGGTTTGCGCAATCGCAGTGATATTACCAACCAATAAAGATAGAACTGCTAGCAATACCAGCATAGGCTGCCAATCGCCTAATAGCGGCAATAAAGTATTGACCAATAAACGGAATAACAAGGCAAATGCAGCAATCTTAGGTGCCGCAGCAATCATCAGAGTGACAGCAGTGGGTGCCCCCTGATACACATCAGGAACCCACATGTGGAACGGCACAACACCCAATTTGAAAGCCAAGCCAGAAACAATGAATACCAAGCCAAATGCCATTACCAAATGATTCACACGCGGATCAGCCACTGTTCTAAAGATCTCGATCAAGTCTAAGGAACCAGTAACACCATACAACATAGACATGCCATATAACAGGAAGCCTGATGCTAAGGCTCCAAGAATGAAATACTTAATCGCTGCTTCAACGCTCTTTTCATTACTGTGGCGCATTGCAACCAAAGCATAGGTTGGCAGAGCCATCAACTCCAGACCCAGATACAGAGTGAGAAGATTTGAGCCAGAAATCAAAATGCATTGGCCTAAGAGCGCAAGCAATACCAGCACAATGAAATCAGGGCGGAACATCGCTCTATCAGTGAGATATTGCTTTGAATAGATCAAGCTAATAAGAACTGCGCCACAGGAGCAGGCTTTAAGCAGATTGGAGAATGGGTCAGATTGAAACAAGCCATTCATGGCGACAACAGTTGGGTCGGCCATCCGTGCCAAATAATCAAACACAAGATAGACCAGCAAAATGATCGTAAAGAAGTAGACGAAACCAACGCCGCGGGGTGTATGAAAAATATCTTGCTCTACGCCAGGCGTAGACGGCTGGCGCTCCGGCACATAGACGCTCATTACCAATAATAGGCATGCAGCAACCAGTAAAACAAGTTCCGGCAGGATGGCGAATAGATCAAATTCTTGCATTAGCTTGTACTCAGAGTTTGCTTACAGCAACATGCTGCAGCAGATTAATCACGGCTGGATGAATCACATCGGTAAATGGCTTGGGATATACACCCATACCAATCACGCAAATAGACAAGACGGACATCATGAAATACTCACGTGCATTCAAATCTTTTAATGCAGCAACATGTTCATTCGTGATTGCACCAAAGAATACCCGCTTGACCATCCACAAAGAATAAGCAGCACCAAGCATTAAGGCAGTTGCTGCTAAGAGACCAATCACAAAGTCATAGTCGACGGCAGCCAATATGACCATGAACTCACCAACGAATCCAGAGGTTGCCGGTAGGCCGCAATTAGCCATTGCCATGAGTACAGCAAAAGCTGTAAACGCTGGCATGCGATGCACCACCCCACCATAATCCGCAATTTGACGGGTATGCATACGGTCATACAGAACGCCGATCGACAAGAACATGGCACCAGCAACAAAGCCATGGGAAATCATCTGCACAATACCGCCCTCAATACCAAGAGGGCTAAACAGGAAGAATCCAAGGGTCACAAAACCCATATGGGCCACAGATGAATAAGCCACCAGCTTTTTCATGTCTTTTTGCACTAAAGCTACTGCACCAACATAAATTACCGCTACTAATGACAAGAAGATGATGAATGGTCCAAGATACTGACTCGCATCAGGAGCAATCGGTAATGAGAAGCGCAAGAAACCGTAGGCGCCAAGCTTCAGCATGATGGCAGCCAGAACTACTGAGCCTCCTGTCGGGGCCTCTACGTGCACGTCTGGCAACCATGTATGGAGTGGCCACATAGGTACTTTGACGGCAAATGCCATAAAGAAAGCGAAGAACAATAACATCTGCTCGACAATATCGAGGCGCGCATTATGCCAAGCCAAGATATCAAAGGTATTGGTAACGTTATATAGATACAGCATTGCAACTAAGGTCAATAAAGAACCTAGCAAGGTGTACAGGAAGAACTTAAAGGCAGCGTAGATACGGTTGTGGCCACCCCATACCCCAATGATGATGTACATCGGAATCAGGGTTGCCTCAAAAAATACATAGAACAGCAAGGCATCTAAAGCGGAAAATACACCAATCATTAATCCAGACAGGATCATGAATGAAGCCATGTACTGAGAGACCTTGGTTTGAATCACTTCCCACGCAGCGATCACCACAAAAATGTTGATAAATGCCGTTAAGACGATAAACCAAACTGAGATGCCATCAATGCCAATATAGTAATTAATATCGTAGCGCGGAATCCAGCTAATCTTTTCAACAAACTGCATCCCGGGGTTTGCGATATCAAACTGAATGATTAAGGGGAGCGTCGCAATGAAACCCAAAATCGAGCCTGTCAGCGCAAGCCAGCGCACTCCAGCGGATGGCTTCTCCGAACCGTAAAACAAAATAATGATGCCGAAAACAATCGGGATCCAGATGGCGTAAGAAAGAATCATGATGGCTACTTAAGTAACAAAGGCCTAGCGAACAAAAGGCAGGTAAGCGTATAAAACCCAAGCCAACAGTACCGCCAAGCCAGCAATCATTGCGAAGGCATAGTGATAGAGATAACCGGATTGCAAATGACGGATCACAGCAGAAAAGCGCCCTACCGCATGCGCACTACCATTCACCACAAAACCATCGATTGCCTGCTGATCACCGCGATGCCATAAGACACCGCCAATCCACAGTAAACCTTTGGCAAATACAGCCTGGTTTAAGTCATCGAGATAGTATTTATTGTCCAAAAGCTTCTTAATTGGCGCAAATGCTTCTGCCACTTTAGTGGGGAGCTTAGGAAACCAAAGATAGCCGATTGCCGCAGACAGCACACCCAAGACAACTAAGAGTAGTACTGGGGTAGTCAGTGAGTGAATTGCCATAGCAATAGGGCCATGGAATTCTTGCGCAAGCTCTCTCATCGCTGGATGCTTAGCGATATCTATAAAAATAGAATCGCCAAAAAAGCTACCAAATAACATTGGGGTAATAGTGTAATAACCAATAATGACCGATGGGATAGCCAACAAAATTAATGGCAAGGTCACAACAAACGGTGATTCATGTGGCTTTTGGCCAGGAGCCAGGCCATGATGTGCATGATCATCACCCTGCTCTGCATGTGCGTGATGATGGTCGTGCGCGTGTGCATCAGCATGTCCCCAGCGGGCTTTGCCATGGAATACATAGAAATACAAACGGAAGGAATACAAGGCAGTGACAAAGACACTCGCCATAACAGCAAAGTAGGCAAAACCAGCACCTGGAATATGACTGGCAGCGACCGCCTCAATAATGGAATCTTTGGAGTAGAAGCCAGAAAAGAATGGGGTGCCAATCAAGGCCAGGCTACCTAAGAGCATCATCAAGCAAGTAATCGGCATATATTTCCATAGGCCACCCATCTTGCGCATATCTTGCTCATGATGCATACCCAAAATTACACTGCCAGCAGCAAGGAACAGGAGTGCCTTGAAGAATGCATGGGTCATCAAATGGAAGATGGCGATTGGATAAGCCGATACACCCAGAGCGACCGTCATATAACCCAACTGCGACAATGTCGAGTATGCGACTACCCGCTTAATATCGTTTTGGACGATACCTAGGAAGCCCATAAACAGAGCAGTAATGGAGCCGATCACCAAAATAAAGCTCAGAGCAGCATCGGATAACTCAAACAAGGGTGACATCCGCGAGACCATAAAAATACCGGCTGTCACCATCGTTGCAGCATGAATCAAGGCGGAAATCGGAGTTGGGCCTTCCATAGAATCTGGCAACCAGACATGCAATGGGAACTGGGCTGATTTACCCATAGCACCAATAAAGAGACAAATACAGGCAACCGTCAATAGATTCCAATCGGTACCTGGTAGGGTCTGAGCAGCCAAGGCACTATTTTGGGAAAAAATCACGTCGTATTGCATAGAGCCAGTACCGGCCAACAAAATACCAATGCCTAGAATGAAACCAAAGTCACCAACACGGTTGACCAAGAAAGCCTTCATATTGGCAAACACGGCTGATTGACGCTCAAAGTAAAAACCAATCAAGAGGTAAGAAACGACGCCTACTGCCTCCCACCCGAAGAAGAGCTGGAGCAAGTTATTACTCATCACTAACATCAACATGGCAAAAGTAAAGAGTGAGATATAAGAGAAGAAGCGGTTATAACCCTCCTCCCCTTGCATATACCCAATGGTGTAAATGTGAACCATCAACGATACGAAGGTCACCACACACATCATGGTTGCAGTTAACGGATCAATTAAAAAACCAATATCTAGGCTAAGCTCGCCTAACTGCATCCAACGATAAACAGTGCCGTTGAAATAAAAACCATCCATCACCTGCACCAATACAAAGCAGGAGAGAACAAAAGCAACCATGACACCAAGAATCGTCACAAATTGGCATGCTCCATGACCAATGCGATTGCCACCTAATTTAGTGCCAAAAAATCCTGCAATGACAGAACCAAACAAGGGCGCAAGCGGAATTGCGCAGAGAACAGGAACAGTTAAGGTTAATTGCATCACTAGCCTTTTAGGTGGTCAAGGTCTTCAGCATTAATCGTGTCTACCTTACGGAAGAGTACGACCAAGATTGCCAAACCAATTGCTGCCTCAGCAGCAGCCACAGTCAAAATAAAGAATACGAATACTTGACCAGCCATATCACCCAGGTAATGGGAGAAGGCGACAAAGTTCATGTTCACCGAAAGCAGCATTAATTCAATGGCCATTAACAACACGATGACATTCTTACGGTTTAAGAAAATACCAACTACGCTAGTTGCAAATAAGATTGCGCCAAGAACGAGGTAATGAGCCAGGGTAATTGTCATTTCTTCTCTCCGCGAGTATCTTGCTTCGCTGCCATATCAGAATCCATCTTGACAACCCGCATACGATCAGCAGAGTTCACATTGACCTGCTCATGAATATTTTGAGATTTAGAATCCTTACGATTGCGCAGAGTCAAGGCCACTGCAGCAATAATCGCAACCAACAGAATAACGCCTGCGACTTCGAATGCATAAACATAGTCAACAAAGATCAACATACCTAGAGCTTTGGTGTTGCTCACGATCATCTCATCAGGCATCGGCTGAACAGGCGCACTAGTACCCACAAAACTACGAATCAACACAATCGAAAGCTCAAGGACAATTACCGCCCCCATCAAAAAAGCGACAGGGAGAAACTTCTTAAAATCACGACGTAAGTGCTCAAGATCTAAATCGAGCATCATCACCACAAATAAGAAGAGCACCATCACGGCACCTACATAAACCAAGATTAAGGCAAGGCTTAAGAACTCGGCTTTCAGTAACATCCATAGGCCAGAGGCGCAGAAGAAAGACAGTACTAAAAACAAGGCAGCATGCACTGGATTGCGCGCAGTAACCACGCGTAATGCGGAAATCACCAAGAGCCCAGCAAAGGCATAGAAAAATACCGCAAAGAGAGTAGAAGGATCGAATGTCATAGGTCGTTTAGCTTTATTCGATTAACGGTATGGCGCATCTGATGCACGGTTAGCAGCAATTTCTTTTTCATACTTATCACCCACCGCCAAGAGCATTTCCTTAGTGAAATACAAGTCGCCACGTTTATCACCAAAATATTCAAAAATATTGGTTTCAACAATCGCATCTACTGGACAAGCTTCTTCACAAAAGCCACAGAAAATACATTTGGTTAAATCAATGTCGTAGCGACTAGTACGCCTAGTGCCATCATCGCGCTCTGCAGTTTCAATCGTAATTGCATAGGCGGGGCAAACTGCTTCGCATAACTTACAACCGATGCAACGCTCCTCACCATTCTCGTAACGGCGTAAGGCATGCAAACCTCGGAAACGAGCAGACTGAGGCGTCTTCTCTTCAGGATATTGAATAGTGATCTTTGGCTTAAAGAGATATTTTCCAGTAATAGACATACCAGTCAAAATATCTTTGAGCATCAAGCTATCGAGGAATTGGGAAACTTTCTTAAACATGATTAGTCAACTTATTTCCAAATATTCCATGGAGAAACAACCCATGCACCAACGACAACCACCCAAAATACACAGATGGGAATAAAGACCTTCCAGCCCAAACGCATAATTTGGTCATAACGGTAGCGCGGTAAAGTAGCACGCAACCAAATTACGCAAGACAGAAGAATGAAAGTTTTAGCAAATAACCAGAAGAATCCAGGAATATCACGCAGAATTGGCAAATCAACAATCGGCAGCCAACCGCCGAGGAACATCGTTGATGCCAAGGCAGCAATCAGAATCATATTGGCGTATTCAGCCAAGAAGAACATGGCAAATGCCATACCAGAGTACTCGACCATATGGCCCGCCACAATTTCAGACTCACCCTCAACCACGTCAAATGGATGGCGGTTCGTTTCAGCAACTCCAGAGATAAAGTAAATCAAGAACATCGGCAGTAATGGCAACCAGTTCCATGACAGGAAGTTCAAGCCAATGCTAGCAAAATAGCCCTGCTCTTGCGAGGCAACGATTTCGCTTAAATTTAAAGAACCAGAAGTCAGGAGCACGGTTACTAAAGCAAAGCCCATCGCAATCTCATAAGAGATCATCTGCGCAGAAGCACGCATGGCGCCAAGGAATGGGTATTTAGAATTTGATGACCAACCTGCCAAGATGACGCCATAAACACCAATCGAGGTAATCGCCATGACATACAGCAAGCCGGCATTGACATCAGCCAAGACCATCTTCGCCTGGAAAGGAATCACAGCCCAAGCAGCGAAAGCCGGCATGATCACCATGACAGGTGCAATGACATAGAGAACTTTACTAGCCCGTGCTGGAGAAATAATCTCCTTCATCAAGAGCTTTAAGGCATCGGCAATCGGCTGCAATAAACCCAATGGGCCGACACGATTGGGGCCAAGACGGATATGCATCCAACCAATTAGTTTGCGCTCCCAAAGCGTGAGATAAGCAACTGCGCCAAACATCGGCAAAACAATGATGACGATACGCACCAATGCCCATACCATAGGCCACAAGGATCCAAAGATTGCCTCGCCTTGGGTAGTAATGAGGTTCAAGAAATTATCCATCTCGTCCCTTACGCCTTACTCACAGTGATAGAGCCAAACATAGACCCCAATTTAGCGCTAGCCGAAGTAGCAGCAGAAACTCTAATGACCCCATTAGCGAGGTTCACTTCTAAGGTTGCTGGTAAATCACATGACTGACCATCCTGAGTGACACGCACAGCATCGCCCTCTTTAAGGCCGAGCTCATTAAACAATTGCTGACCAATACCAACTTGATTACCACGCTTGGCATCACGGGTTAATTGCAATGCTGGAGCGCGCCGAACAATCTGGTCACCACTATAGATATTCACATCAGACACACGCTCTAAACCAGAGCCAGCTGCGCTAGATTGCACGCTAGCTGAACCTTGATTGTTCAGAAGCTTGCAGTAGTCCTCAGACAATGCTTCGCCCAATACCTCTTCAGGCAAATTCAACAAGAAACCATCAAGGCTTAATAAACCACCCAATACCCGTAATACTTTCCACGCAGGGCGACTGTCGCCCAAAGGTTTAACAGCCGGTTGAATCGTTTGTGAGCGACCTTCGGCGTTTACAAACGTAGAAACAGTTTCGGTATACGTTGCAATTGGGAGAATGACATCGGCCACCTCTAACAGATCAGCACTCTGATAGGCACTCAGTGCAATCACAGTATGGGCTTTTGCCAGAGCGGCGCGTGCTTGCTGCGGATTTGGCAAATCTGTATCTGGCTCAATATTCATCAAGAGAACCGCGCGACGCTCACCAGAAAGAACGGACTGAACACCTGCACCATTGGCATTTACTAAGCTTGCACCGACTGCATTTGCACCAACCGGCAAGAATCCCAAAGTAGCGCCTGTCTGAGTGGCAATAAATTGAGCTAGAGTATGCAAGCTGGAAGCTAGTGGGTGAGCTTGCGCAGCAGAACCAATAAACACTGCACTTGTAGCACCCGATAAGAGGCTATCAGCAATCGCTTGAGCTGCTGGTGGAATGGAGGATACTGAAACACCAGCAGGTAGAGTTGCCGATTTTGCTTTTGCTACTGCGCTAGCAACCTCACTTAATGCACTGATCCACTGACTTGGTGCCAGCGAAATATTAGCTGCTGTAGGGATAAGCCAATCATCACCACCCGCATCAATACGAGTTAATTGGAGTCCCCGTTTAGCAGCAGTGCGTAGGCGCGCAGCAATTAATGGCTGATCTTTGCGTAGGAAACTGCCAATCACCAAAACACGATCGAGCTCGTTCAATTTGCTAATAGGCATACCTAACCAAGGCGCACTAGCAGCACCTTGAATATCCGTTTGACGCAAGCGCGTGTCTACCTGGCTTGAGCCTAGGCCACGAATAACTTTTTGTAGCAGGTGCAACTCTTCAGAACTGGAGATGGGATGTGCCAAAGCGCCGATTGCCTCAGGACCACTTTCAGCAGAAATGGTTTTGAGTGATCGCGCAATATAATCCATTGCAGATTCCCAATCCGTTTCTAACCACTGGCCACCCTGCTTCACCATCGGTGAAGTAATACGATCTGCACTATTTAAGCCTTCGTAAGCAAAACGATCACGATCGCTAATCCAGCACTCATTAATGGCCTCATTCTCCAAAGCAACAACCCGCATCACTTTGTTTGCTTTCGTTTGAACGGTAGTATTTGCACCTAAGCTGTCATGTGGACTAACAGAGCGCTTACGACCCAATTCCCAAGTACGGGCTGCATAACGGAATGGCTTACTGGTTAATGCGCCTACTGGGCATATATCAATCATGTTTCCAGACAACTCTGAATCAATCGTTTGACCAGAAAAGGTGGTGATTTCAGAATGTTCACCACGATTTACCATGCCCAACTCCATCACACCAGCTACTTCTTGGCCGAAACGAACACAACGAGTGCAATGAATACAGCGACTCATCTCTTGCATCGAGATGAGTGGGCCTACATTCTTATGGAAAACAACGCGCTTCTCTTCTTCATAGCGAGAATTCGATTTACCGTAACCTACTGCTAGATCTTGCAACTGGCACTCACCACCTTGATCGCAAATCGGGCAATCTAAAGGATGGTTAATGAGCAGAAATTCCATGACTGATCTTTGTGCCTCAACCGCCTTGGCAGAATGCGTAAAGACTTTCATACCCTGCGTTACTGGAGTTGCACAAGCCGGCAATGGCTTGGGTGCCTTCTCTACCTCGACTAAACACATACGGCAGTTAGCAGCGATAGATAACTTTTTGTGATAGCAAAAGTGAGGGATATAAGTGCCGAGCTTATTCGCGGCGTGCATCACCATCGAACCTTGCGGAACTTCTACTGCCTTACCATCTAATTCGATTTCAACCATGCTCACTTTAAGATATCCCGTGCTCAATAACTTATAAAGGTTTAGCAGAATCTAAGCAGCGCTTATGTTCTACGTGATACGCAAATTCATCCATGTAATGTTTCAGCATGCCGCGTACTGGCATGGCAGCAGCATCACCCAAAGCACAAATGGTGCGACCTTGAATATTGGCTGCTACATCATTTAATAAATCCAAATCTTCTGGGCGGCCTTGGCCATGCTCAATACGATGGACAATGCGCCATAACCAGCCCGTGCCCTCGCGACATGGCGTGCACTGACCACATGACTCTTCATGATAGAAGTAAGACAAGCGCTCTAGAGCACGGACCATACAACGTGTTTCATTCATCACAATCACAGCGCCAGAACCGAGCATGGATCCCGCTTTCGCAATGCTGTCGTAATCCATTGTCAGGTCCATCATTTGTGCGCCTGGTATTACTGGTGCAGATGAACCGCCAGGAATAACTGCCTTCAAAGCGATACCATCACGCATACCACCAGCAAGTTTTAATAGCTCAGCAAATGGAGTGCCCAGCGGAATTTCATAATTACCAGGATGGACTACATCTCCAGAAACAGAGAAGATCTTGGTTCCACCATTATTAGGCTTGCCCAACTCTAAATAAGCCTGTCCGCCAATGGCCATGATGAATGGCACAGCAGCAAATGTTTCGGTGTTATTAATGGTTGTTGGCTTGCCATACAAACCAAAGCTTGCAGGAAACGGTGGCTTAAAGCGCGGCTGACCCTTCTTGCCCTCAAGAGATTCCAACAGTGCAGTTTCTTCGCCGCAAATGTAAGCACCCCAACCTGGAGAAGCATGCAGTTGGAAAGAAAAATCACTTCCCATGATCTTGTCACCCAGGTATCCAGCGGCACGAGCCTCTTCAAGAGCTTCTTCAAAGCGTGAATAGACTTCCCAGATTTCGCCATGAATATAGTTATATCCAGTGCTGATACCCATGGTATAGGCACCAATGATCATGCCTTCAATCAAGGCATGCGGGTTATAGCGCATGATGTCGCGGTCTTTAAACGTACCGGGCTCACCTTCGTCACTATTACAAACTAAATACTTTTGACCCGGGAATTGACGGGGCATAAAGCTCCACTTCAACCCCGTTGGAAAGCCTGCACCGCCACGACCGCGTAAGGATGATGCCTTTAATTCAGCAATGATGGCATCCGGTGCAATCTTGTCATTAATAATGCGGCGCAGCTGTTGATAGCCGCCACGACTTTCATAATCTTTTAAGCGCCAGTTATTGCCATTCAATCCTGCAAGAATCAAGGGCTTAATGTGTCTATCGTGCAAGCTGGTCATGCCACTTTCCCTTCTGCACGTAGTTCATTGAGAAGAGCATCAATTTTTTCTTTGCTCATAAAGCTACACATCCGCTTGTCGTTCACCAACATGACTGGCGAATCACCACATGCACCCATGCACTCGCCCTCTTTTAGGGTAAATGTGCCGCAAGGAGTGGTCTCGTTAAAGCCAATACCTAAAGTGTCTTTCAAATAATTGGCAGCAGTTTCACCATGAGTTAACTGGCAAGGTAGATTGGTGCAGATAACCAACTTGTACTTGCCAATAGGCTTGGTGTTGTACATATTGTAAAAAGTAGCTACTTCATCAACCGCAATAGTCGGCATCTCTAAAATCTGCGCAACAGTCTCAATCACCTCGGGCGAAACCCAACCCACCTCACTTTGAGCAGCAATTAAAGAAGCCATCACTGCAGACTGCTTTTGTTCTGGAGGGTATTTCGCGACATTGCGCGCAATGTCTGCGAGCGTTTTGTCTGATAGTTGAATCGTTGTTGTCATGAATTAATCCTTGGCACGCTGTATTAGCGGTCAATCTCCCCGAACACGATATCTTGGGTACCAATAATGGTTACAGCATCAGCCAACATATGGCCACGTGACATTTCATCCATCGCAGATAGATGAACAAATCCTGGTGCACGAATCTTCATGCGATATGGCTTATTGGCACCATCAGAAATTAGATAAATACCAAACTCACCTTTGGGGTGCTCAACTGCTGAGTAAGCCTCACCATCAGGAACATGAATCCCCTCAGTAAAGAGTTTGAAGTGATGAATTAATTCCTCCATATTGGTCTTCATATCCACACGCTTCGGTGGAGAGACTTTATGGTTATCACTCATCACAGGACCATCATTCGCCTTTAACCAAGCAACGCACTGCTTGATGATGCGGTTAGATTGACGCATCTCTTCCATGCGCACTAAATAACGATCATAAGAGTCGCCATTCACACCCACTGGGATATCAAATTCCAGCTTGTCATATGTCTCGTAAGGTTGCTTCTTACGCAAATCCCACTCGATACCAGAGCCACGCAACATTGGACCAGTAAAGCCAAGCTGCAAAGCACGCTCGGGAGTCACAACACCAATACCAACCAAGCGCTGCTTCCAAATACGGTTATCCGTCAACAGGTTGCAATATTCGTCAACATTGGCATCAAAGCGATTTGAAAAGTCTTCAATGAAATCGAGTAGTGAACCACTGCGATTTTCGTTTAAGCGCTTCACAGCCGATGCATTGCGAATCTTAGACTGAGAGTATTGAGCCATTTGCGTAGGCAAATCACGATATACCCCGCCTGGACGATAGTAGGCAGCATGCATACGGGCGCCAGAAACCGCCTCATACATATCAAAAATATCTTCACGATCGCGGAAGGCATACAAAAAGACAGCCATCGCACCAACGTCCAAACCGTGACAACCAATCCACAATAAATGATTAAGCAAACGGGTTAATTCGTCATACATCACGCGAATATATTGAGCGCGCAAAGGCACTTCAACCTGTAGCAATTTTTCAATTGCCATCACGTAAGCATGTTCATTGGCCATCATCGATACATAGTCCAAACGATCCATATAAGGAACGTTCTGAATCCAGGTGCGTGTCTCGGCTAATTTTTCAGTAGCGCGATGCAATAAACCAATATGTGGGTCAGCACGCTGGATCACCTCGCCATCAAGCTCGAGCACCAAGCGAAGAACACCGTGTGCGGCTGGATGCTGAGGTCCAAAGTTGAGGGTGTAGTTCTTAATTTGTGCCATGGCTTATACCGAACCTCCGTACTGCTCTTCACGCACGATACGAGGAGTAATCTCACGGGCTTCAATGGTGACGGGCTGATAAACCACACGCTTTAACTCTGGGTCATAGCGCATTTCAACATTGCCAGAGATGGGGAAATCTTTTCTAAAGGGATGGCCGATAAAACCATAGTCAGTCAAAATACGACGCAAATCCTCATGACCTTCAAATAGGATTCCGTAGAGGTCAAAAGCTTCACGCTCAAACCAGTTGGCCGACGCCCAAACTAGCGTCAGTGAATCCACTAGTGGATAAGAATCATCGGGAGCAAAAACGCGGATGCGCAAACGCCAATTGTGAGCCAAAGACAAGAGATGCGACACAACGCCAAAGCGCTGGCCACCCCACCGGCCCTCACGGAAATCTTGATAGTCCACACCACACAAATCAATCAATTGCTCAAAGGCCAGAGATGGGTCATCACGCAAGAGCATGGCAGACTCCAAATAGGTCTCCGCTTGAAGCACGACAGTCACTTCACCCAAGGCAGTCTCAATTGATTGTGCGCGCTTACCTAAAACTTTTTCTAAATTACTCGCAAGTTGAACTAAACGATCTGACATGATTTAAGCCTTCCGTGCAATCGTACTAGTACGAGCGATTTTCGATTGCAGCTGAATAATTCCGTAGATCAATGCTTCCGCAGTTGGAGGGCAGCCAGGAACATAAATATCGACCGGCACAATACGATCACAACCACGCACTACTGAATAGGAGTTGTGATAGTAGCCACCACCATTAGCACATGAGCCCATGGAGATAACCCAGCGTGGCTCAGGCATTTGGTCATAAACCTTGCGTAATGCGGGCGCCATCTTATTGCATAAAGTGCCTGCCACAATCATCAAATCGGATTGCCGTGGTGATGGACGGAAAACTACACCAAAACGGTCTAAGTCATAACGAGAAGCACCGGCATGCATCATTTCTACTGCGCAACAAGCAAGACCAAAGGTCATGGGCCATAAAGACCCATTGCGCGTCCAGTTAATCAACTGGTCGGCCGTCGTTGTTACAAACCCTTCTTTAAGAACGCCTTCTAATGCCATATCGATCACTCCCAGTCGAGAGCGCCCTTTTTCCAGATATATACAAAACCTACGATGAATTCCAAGAGGAAGATCACCATAGAAGCGTAGCCGAACCAGCCAATATCACGTAATGCCACACCCCAGGGAAAGAGGAATGCAGTTTCTAAGTCGAAAAGAATGAAAAGGATTGCAACGAGGTAGTAGCGCACGTCAAACTTCATGCGCGCATCTTCAAAAGCCTCAAAACCACACTCATAAGGAGACAGTTTTTCAGCGTCTGGCTTTGAAGGAGCCAAAATTTTTCCGAGGAACATGGGGACTAAACCCACCCCAATACCTACAAGGATAAAAAGCAGAACGGGAAAGTAATTGTTGAGATTCAAAATGGCCCTGAGTTGTTCGTCTGGTTGATCCTATGAAGCTTCAAATTTTCAATAATTCCGTTACATAAAACCTTGATTTACGACATGAACTCCTAAAAAAATCTGTATTTTTGGTGCCGACGGCGAGACTCGAACTCGCACAGCCTAAGCCACTACCCCCTCAAGATAGCGTGTCTACCAATTTCACCACGTCGGCATCTAGTAAATCTTGTCAATTCTACTGCATTGCACCACTGATTCACCCCAAAAATAGGGGTGTAAAACATTAAAAAGGAACTTTTTTTACTTTGGAACTGCTGGCTTATTTGGATCCTGAGTAGGAGCCACTGGCGCAGTTGCAGGCGCCGAGGCAGGAGCAACCGTTCCAGATAAAACACCAGGGCTCACTTCCTTCTTATTGCCCAACCAAGTAATGCCCAAAGTGCAGACAAAAAAGATGGCTGCAAAAATAGCAGTGGTGTGAGAGAGAAAGTTTGCAGAGCCGCTAGCCCCAAAAAGACTGCCTGAGGAACCAGATCCAAAGGCAGCTCCCATATCAGCCCCTTTACCCTGCTGAAGCAATACCAGCAAAATTACCGCTAAGGCTGAAACGACCTGTAAAACAATCAATAAAGTCTTAAACCATTCCATGGCTCATCTCCAAATAAAAAACTAGGCCTGACAAATAGCAAGAAAATCCTGGGGATTAAGTGAAGCGCCCCCAATTAACCCGCCATCAATATCAGGCATTGCAAAAAGTTCAACGGCATTATCCGATTTAACGCTGCCGCCATACAAAATTCCCACATGGGAAGCTACATCTTCATCAAACTCAGCCAATTGCAAGCGAATTGCACGGTGCATGTCTTGAGCAAGCTGAGCGCTAGCAACCTTACCTGTACCAATAGCCCAAATCGGCTCATAAGCGATTAGACAGTCCGCTAAACGATCCTGCAAAACCGCTACCTGCTTTGAGATTTGTCCACGAACAACCTCAACCTCGCGACCAGAATTACGTTCATCAGCTGATTCGCCAACGCAAATCACGGGGGTCATCCCACTATCTAAAACTTGAAGGGCTTTTTCAGCAACCTGTTCATCAGTCTCGTGGTGATACTGCCGACGTTCAGAATGCCCCACAATCACATAAGAGCAATCTAACTCTTTGAGCATTGAAGCAGCGACCTCACCGGTATAAGCTCCCGATACATAAGCAGAAACATCCTGCGCACCTAAGCTCAAGAAAGCCGGAGAATTACCACGAATCAACTGACTGCACTGAGCTAAATATGGAGTTGGCACACATACCGCATATTTGCGACCCGCAGGCATACCCTGCTCCATGCCACGGCAAACGGATTTAACCCAGCTTGCATTACTGGCAAGGCTGCCGTTCATTTTCCAATTACCAATAACAATGAGTGGTCGCATGAAATCGGGATCAACTCTTAAACAGTTAAAACAATCTTGCCAACATGCTCTGATGACTCCATCAGGCGATGAGCATCAGCAGCTTGATCTAGGGTAAAGGTCTTATAAATCACAGGTTTCAATTTGCCCGCATCAAGCAAAGGCCATATGCGCGCATGAAGTTGCTGTGTAATCTGCTTTTTAAATGACACTGGGCGCGGACGCAATGTAGAACCAGTAATGGTGAGACGACGGCGCAAAATTTGCCCAGTATTTACTTCAGCCTTAGAGCCGCCCATGATGGCAATAATCACAATACGACCATCATCAGCTAAGCAATCAATTTCTTTTTGCACGTAAGCGCCAGTGACCATGTCGAGCACTACATTGACACCTTTGCCGTCGGTAGCTTTCTTGACTTCCTCAACAAAATCTTGCGTCTTGTAGTTAATGGCTAAATCAGCCCCCAAAGCGACGCAGGCGGCACACTTTTCGTCCGTACCAGCAGTGACAAATACCTGATGACCTAAAGCCTTGGCGATCAAAATGGCAGTCACACCGATACCACTTGAACCACCCTGTACCAATAGCGTTTCACCTTCAGACAATTCACCCCGCATGAAAACATTGCTCCATACCGTGTAGAAAGTCTCTGGTAATGAAGCAGCTTCTTGATCGCTAAATCCTTTAGGGTACGGCAAGCATTGTGCAATGGGTGCGGTACACAGCTCTGCGTAACCACCACCTTGCACAAGAGCGCAGACCTTATCGCCAAGCTTGAGACCGAAGAGGTTATCGGCGTGAGATAAATCTCCGCCAATGATTTCACCGGCAACTTCAAGACCGGGAATATCAGATGCACCAGCAGGAACGGGGTAATGACCTTTACGCTGTAAAACATCCGGGCGATTAATACCCGCAGCCAGTACCTTAATCAAAATTTCACCTGTTCCAGCAGCAGGTGCCACTGGATCAGGACGAGTAGCCGCCACCAACATTTCTGGAGCGCCAAATTCTTTGATTTCCATTACGCGCATATGAACTCCCGCTGATCGACTTAACTTAAGCAGTTTCGCCAGATGCAGGAGCTGCTTCAGCAGCAGCCTCTACAACGTCAGACGCACCAGCCAAAGGAGCAATCGAGCCACCCTCATCTGCCATTGCAGCTTTCAGTGATAGGCGTAAACGACCACGCTCATCAGCAGCTAAGAGTTTGACGCGAACTATCTGACCTTCCGCCAAATAATCTTTCACTTCTTTTACACGCTCATTCGAAATTTCTGAGATATGCAAGAGACCATCTTTACCTGGGAGGATATTGACTAAAGCACCGAACTCGAGCAACTTCACAACTGGGCCTTCGTAGATCTTCCCTACTTCAGCTTCAGCGGTAATGCCTTCGATACGTGCTTTTGCTTCAGCCATACCTTCAGCAGAAGTGGAAGCAATGGTTACCGTACCGTCATCCTTAATGTCGATGCTGCAACCAGTTTCTTTCGTTAAGGCCTGGATAGTTGCGCCACCCTTACCGATTACTTCACGAATCTTGTCTGGATGAATCTTGAAAGAAACCATACGTGGAGCATGTGCTGACAATTCGGTACGTACTGAACCCATTGCTTCTTGCATATTGCTCAAAATATGTAAACGACCTTCTTTAGCTTGCGCTAAGGCAACTTGCATAATTTCTTTTGTAATTCCTTGGACCTTGATATCCATTTGCAAAGCAGTAATACCATTTGCAGTACCTGCCACCTTGAAGTCCATATCGCCTAGGTGATCTTCATCACCCAAGATGTCTGTCAACACGGCAAAACGGTTGCCGTCCAAAATCAAGCCCATTGCTACACCAGCAACGTGAGCCTTCACAGGAACACCAGCATCCATCATGGCTAAACAGCCGCCGCAAACGGAGGCCATAGATGAAGAGCCGTTGGACTCAGTGATTTCTGAAACCACGCGAATACTGTAAGCAAAATCCTCTGGACTTGGCAGTACTGGAATCAAGGCGCGCTTAGCTAAACGACCATGACCGATTTCACGACGCTTAGGGCTACCTACGCGACCCGTTTCGCCAGTAGCAAACGGAGGCATGTTGTAGTGGAACATAAAGCGATCACGGTACTCACCTTCGAGCGCATCAATAATCTGCTCATCACGTGCAGTACCCAAAGTAGCTACGACGAGAGCCTGTGTTTCACCACGAGTAAACAATGCTGAACCGTGTGTCCGCGGCAATACACCATTACGAATTTCGATCGGACGAACAGTGCGGGTGTCACGACCATCAATACGTGGCTCACCATTCAAAATCTGGCTACGCACAATCTTCGCTTCGATTTCAAACATGATGTCACTAACAGCGACCGCATCAACATCACCCTCTTCAGCTAGCTTAGCTAAAACTGTTTTAGAGATTTCTTTGAGCTTGTCTGAACGTGCACCTTTTTGACGAATCTGATAAGCCTCACGCAGTGGCGCTTCAGCCAATGCAGTGACTTTGGCAATAAATGGCTCATCTTTAGGAGCAGCAGTCCAATCCCACTCTGGTTTACCAGCTTCACGCACCAAATCATTAATTGCGTTAATGGCTGTTTGCATTTGCTCATGGCCATATACAACCGCGCCCAACATCACTTCTTCAGATAATTGATTTGCCTCAGACTCCACCATCAATACAGCAGCTTGAGTACCAGCAACAATCAAATCCATCTCACTAGTAGCTTGCTCAGTACGTGTTGGATTCAGGAGATATTGGCCGTTAGCATAGCCAACACGTGCCGCACCAACTGGGCCTGCAAATGGAATGCCTGAAACAGCCAAGGCTGCAGAGGCAGCGATCAATGCTGGAATATCAGCAGGTACATCAGGATTAATCGAGAGTACATGAACCACTACTTGTACTTCGTTCAAGAAGCCTTCTGGGAATAGTGGGCGTAGCGGACGATCGATCAAACGAGAGATCAAAGTCTCACCTTCAGATGGACGACCTTCGCGACGGAAGAAGCCACCAGGAATTTTTCCTGCGGCATAAGTTTTTTCTAAATAATCAACAGTGAGTGGGAAAAAAGATTGTCCTGGCTTGGCTGACTTAGAGGCAACTACCGTACCCATCACTACTGTGTCATCCACATTCACAATCACAGCACCACCGGATTGACGAGCAATCTCGCCTGTCTCCATCGTTACCTGATGATTGCCCCATTGAAAGGTCTTACTGCTTTATTAAACATCGTCATTCTGATCTTCTCCAAATTGTTCACGCAAAACCCACATGGGCATTGCGCTTGTCGTGGGATAAAGCAGTGTCACGACAACACTGGAGCGATTTAAGACTACAAGGGATGCCATTCCAGGGAGGCACTGAATTTTG
>JAXIUI010000015.1:0-42961 GCA_034680725.1 Polynucleobacter sp. | reverse complement strand
GCCGGGACTTCTTTTTCGTGAAATGCCATTTATCTCTCCTTAGGCCTTCTTATCTTCGCCAACCAGAATCTTGGTATCGCTCAAATACATATGTGGCGGTACTTCCATATTGTCTGGGGCTGGTTTGTTCTTAAATACGCGACCAGCCATGTCAAATGTTGAACCATGGCATGGGCATAAAAAGCCTCCCGGCCAATCATTGGGCAAGGAAGGTTGAGCACCTGCTTCAAACTTGGCTGTAGGAGAGCATCCCAAGTGAGTACAGATGCCCACAACAACGAGGTACTCAGGTTTAATCGAGCGCCATTGGTTTTGAGCGTAGGGAGGTGTGAACTGGGCAGGATCCCTTAAAGAATCAGGGTCAGCAAGCTCTGAATCAATTTTAGAGAGCTCGGCTACCTGTTCAGGAGTGCGGCGCACAACCCAAACAGGTTTTCCGCGCCATTCGACCATACGCATTTCATCTGGCTGCATACCAGCAATATCGATCTCTACCGCCGCTCCAGCTGCCTTAGCACGCTCGGAAGGCTGAAAACTATCAACGAAAGGGTAAAGGGCAGCGGCTGCACCAACGCCGCCAACCGCTGAAGTAGCGATCAACCAATTACGGCGATCCTTGTCCATGCAGGGCTTGTCACTCATTTACAAAATTCCTCGGAAGAGCATTTATAGGTGGAAATTGCTTAAAGGTAAGATTTTAAAGTAAAAAGTGGGGTGTGTAAGAAAGTTATGAGGTTAATCTTGAGTTAATCTCAATCTATGTCAAAAGAAAGGTATTTATGGCTGTTTTAAAGGAATTTAGGGACTTTGCCGTTAAGGGAAATGTGATTGATTTGGCAGTGGGCGTCATCATTGGCGGGGCTTTTGGGAAAATTGTTGATTCCCTAGTAAATGACATTGTCATGCCTGTCATTTCGACCCTATTTGGGGGCCATATTGACTTTTCCAACCTATTTTTAGTGCTTGGGAGCGTTCCAGAGGGGGTTCCAAGAACTTTTGACGCCCTTAAAAAGGCTGGGGTACCTCTTTTTGCCTATGGCAACTTCATCACCATTTCCATCAATTTCATTCTTTTGGCCTTCGTAATCTTTCAAATGGTCAAAATGGTGAACCGGGTAAGAGCAATGGATGCACCTCCAGCGCCCCCAACTCCAGAGGATATTGTCCTTTTACGCGAAATTCGGGATAGCCTTAAAAAATAAGATTTTTTCTTTAAGATAACAATGCTCCATCGCCTCTGGCTTTTATTTGCACAATCGGTCACGGTTCTATTGGCCGCATGGCTAGTAGTAGCAAGCGTCAAGCCTGGCTGGCTTAGTGGAGCTCAAATCAATTCATTTGTAGAGAAAGTTTCTCTAAGAGAATCTCTCAATGATGGCAGGCTCAGTCCGGGCTCTTATCATGAAGCCGTTAAGCACTCAATGCCGGCAGTGGTCAATATCTTTACCAGCAAAGCTGAGACAAACACAAAGCCCAAAGGGAGTAGGAGTCAAAACTCAGGAGATCCATTCTTTAATTTCTTTTTTGGCGAAAAAGCACCTCAAGAAGAGCCGAGATCCAACCTAGGCTCGGGAGTTCTTGTGAGTCCTGAGGGCATCATTCTGACAAACCATCACGTCATCAGTGATGCTGATGAAATTGATATCGCACTAGCTGATGGTCGAAAGCTTAAAGCACAAGTCATTGGCAGTGATCCCGATACAGATATTGCCGTACTGAAGATTGAATCTAAACAACTGCCCACCCCAATCACCTTTGGCCAAATTGAATCGGTCCACGTAGGAGACGTTGTACTTGCAATAGGCAATCCCTTCGGTGTTGGGCAAACCGTTACCTCAGGAATTGTCTCGGCACTAGGAAGAGATCATGTTGGCATCAACACATTTGAAAACTTTATCCAAACGGACGCAGCGATCAATCCTGGTAATTCTGGAGGGGCACTGATTGATACTAGAGGCAACCTGATTGGCATCAATACAGCAATTTATTCCAGTAATGGTGGATCAATGGGAATTGGTTTTGCCATCCCAGTCAATCTAGCCAAGCAAGTGATGGAATCCATTCTATTAAATGGTAGTGTTACACGTGGATGGATTGGGGTTGAGCCACAGAATATTTCTAGAGATCTTGCAAAATCCTTAAACTTACCAAGCGATACTACTGGGGTATTAATATTGGGCGTTCTTCAAAGTGGTCCGGCAGATCGCGCAGGGATTAAGCCTGGAGACGTTTTAATAAAAGTGAATGATCAAGAAACCAAAGATGTAAGGCAACTTTTAAATCAAGTAGCTAACCAACCTCCTGGCAAAGAAATATCAATAGAGATCCTTCGCAAAGGCCACATATCATCATGGCAAATTAAGGTGGGTAAAAGACCGCAATCAAAGCCAAGACCTTAGTTGACAGGCTCTTATTATTTAGGGCGAAGACCATCTCCCTGCTGCTTATGATTCATCTGGGTTTAGTCCACTTGAGTTTTACACATTAAAAAGTGCAACATTTACATTCTTAACTTTGAGAATGTAAATTGAAGTCAACTTCCACCATTAGGTTGACATACCAAGGGCCATGTCCAATATGGACCTTTCTCCACGCTAGCATTGCATGCTATGCCAACTGTCGAGTTAGTGCTAGCTAAACAGCCACATATTAATAAAGGCATCAAAGCAACTAGAACAGCATTAAATATACGTCTCATAAATTTCCATCGCTAAATTTTAGATGTAATCCAGTAGTACAAAAGGATAAACCCACTGCGATACCGCAGTGGGTTTATTTGATACTTTTTTCTAATAATTAACTAGCTTTTGCCAGTATCAAATTAGAAAGTATGACGTACACCTACAGCGTAGTTAGAGGCACCATAAGAAACAGTATTACCTGTACCCATTGCACCAGTTGCTACGTTTGATGTTTGAGCTTGACCATAAATTGCATACAAGTTGGTACGCTTGCTCAACCAGTAGTTGGAACCAAGTTGCCATGCATTGAAGTTTGCAGTTGGCTGACCTTCGCCATTAGCAGTTACGCGACCGTTACCGATACTTGCCCAACCTTCAATTTTTGGTGTAATAAAGCTACGAACACCAAGTTGCTGAGCTTGGCGCTTAGCATACAAGTTTGAGTTATAAGTAGAGGTTGCTTTACGAGTAATCCAGTTAGCATAGGCCTTCAAAATACCAAAGTCATAAGTAGCTGCAATGTAAGCTTGATTATCAGTTACATTAGTACCAGCACTAGTACCACCTGCTCCAGCACCACCATAAATTGTTGAAACAGGAGTTACAGCACCGGTCGCTGTTACTGTTGTGCCAGCGTAAGTTTCTTGCTTGAATGACTGATAGTTTGCAGTTGCAAAGAGCTTCTGCCAAGTGTAGTTAACACCAAGACCCCAGCCACTATAGTTATTTGTTCCGCCTGTGCGAATTGTGCCAGGTTCAGACGTTTTACCAATTGTAGTATCTTCGCTAGTTGCAGTTTGATTGGTGTTTGCCAATGAGTAGAATGCACGACCTTGGAAACCAGCAACATTTTCAGACTGAACAGACAATGAGTTCGCTACACGAATTGTGTATGCATCAGTTGTTCCAGCGCCAGTATTAAAGGTTGTTGGGCGAGCACCAACGTTACCTGTAGCATTTTGTGGGTCTGATGCATAGATTACGCTACCAACCATGTTGTTTTGCTGGCCTGGGTCAGTTTGACCAACAGCCAAGTGAATATTGGTGTATTGGTTACCAATTGCGAAATTACCGATGCCATTTTTCTTGAGGCCTAAAAATGACTGGCGGTTATTTGCAGCTAAAGTATTAGAAGCGCTGGTAGGCTGTAAACCGAGTTCAACAGTAAAGAAGGCCGATGTTCCACCGCCCAAATCTTCAGTACCTTTGAAACCTAAACGGCTAGTAGTTTCAGCAGAAGTACCGAACTGTGCATCTTGGTACTTCGTAACTGCTGCAGGACCACTTACTCGCTCAGAAGAGCTGATGTAACCAACGTCTAAAATACCGTAGATAGTCACTGATGACTGAGCTTGAGCTGCGCCAGCAAATGCTGTCGTTGCTGCAACTGCTAATAGCGATTTTTTCATTCTTTAAATCTCCATAAATTGAAAGTAATGCCCAAATAAAACTGGGACCTACGAATTTTGCTTGTTTTGCCCTGCCAGACTGGGGGTAAGGGTATTTAGGAGCTCTTTTTGCTTGTCAAAAGGCAGTTTTTTGGCTTTCTTCGTTGTATCAGGGCAACAAGGGCTTTGATTTCTGTCTTTTTAAGCCCCGGAATGCCAAAATTGTCACATGGCAAGCCGTGAATTCTTAAAAATCCTCCAATCTGCCCGTATGGGTGATGTATCCGCACAACAAAATTTGGCATCAGCCTATTTAAATGGCAGCTTTAAAACTCCGATTCAGCCTGCTAACGCATTGATTTGGCTAGAAAAGTCTTATTTATCCTATCAAAATCAGATAGTTATTTCATTTAGCTCAAGTGATGCTGAAGTTTCTTCAGGCAATGCGTCCTCCCCAGAAGTCTTGGGGATTTTTAATCAAATATCAACCGTTCCGCTTGAAGCAACCCTCCATTCCCCTGCATTTGTTTTTGGCTGGGACTCCTTCTGGAAAATGGCAAACACCAATCTTGAGTTCAGCTTTTCGGCTCAATGGCAACTTGCCCAAATGTTGCTAGATCCCAATAAAAAAGAATTGCAAGTGGAGCTTCAAAGTTGGCTATCCAAGCAAGACAATGGCGGTGATTTTTTATCATTGCAAAAAACCGCTAAGGAATTTTTAGTTGGGCTAGCTCAATCTGACAACCCATTCACGCACAGCGCTAAAGAACTCCTGATTAAATTACAACCTAAAGATGAGGCATTGTCCTCGCTTTGGAATGCTTGGTTATCCGATCAAAACGAAGCTGCCCTTCTACAAGCGGCTGAAATGGGCCTCACTCTGGCTAAGCTCACATTAGGCTTACGACTAGCACAATTTGATAGCTTAAGTAATGGTGCCGAAGGCAAATCAAATGCCTCTCTCAAGAAGGCGGCTTACTGGTTGGAATTGGCGGCAAAGGATGGGGATCGTGATGCTTGGTTCGCTCTTGGGGAAATCTATCGCCGTCCACAGTTTTCTGGCTATAACGCATCTGAGAGTGATCGCTGCTTTGATCGCGCCGCTGACTTAGGGCACGCACAAGCGCAATTTAGACGTGGCGCAAATTTGTGGCGTAAGCGTGAAAAAATCGAAGAAAAAATTCGTGGGCTGCAAGCCTCGTATTGGATTTGGCAAGCACAACAACAAGGGGTAGCCGAAGCAAAAGAATTACTTGGCAAAATTTTAGAAAATACTGCCGATCCAAAAGCCAATGATTGGCATGCCTTGGCCAGCTTTGCTGAAAAAGCATTAAATCACCACTCTGAACATAAATTAGATCAAGAGTGGGTATTGCTCTGTCACAGACTCATCATCGCCAACCAATTTAACTTGAGTAAGGCTGAGTTGCTCTTATGTGACATCGGCCAGTTACAGCATGAGCATTGTGTAGTGGTTGATATTCGCCATGAGTTACCGAAGATTTTGCCAAGACTCATTCAGATTGATACGACCCAACAACGTCGTGCGCTCCTAGCTGCTGGCAAAGCATTTGCAGGAAGTGAATTAGATCAAGAGGGTAATTTAAGACAAAGACGCTATCGCTTCGATCGAGTGTCCGAGTGGCTCCATGCCACATTTGCTACAGATCAGGCTGTTGCCTGAGGATCAGCATCTCCGGCTGCTGCTTCATCCTCAGCAGGCTTAGGTACATAAAATCGAGCAACCAGGAGCCCTAGTTCATAAAGTAGGGTCATCGGGATGGCGAGCAATAACTGAGAGAGCACATCTGGAGGTGTGACGATTGCCGCAATCACAAATGCGCCCACAATCACATAGGGGCGAATTTCTTTGAGTTTTGCTAGCGAAACGATTCCCATGCGCACCAGAACAACAACTACAACCGGCACTTCGAAAGTAATTCCGAAAGCAAGGAAAGTATTCATAGCAAAACCTAGATACTTATCAATGTCAGTCGACATCTCCGCGCCTAAGGGAGCGTTATAACTGGCCATGAATTCAAATACCGTCGGAAATACGAGGAAGTAAGCAAAGGCCATGCCAAAGATAAATAGGCTGTAGCTACTCACCACTAAAGGAAGAATTAATTTACGTTCATGCTGGTACAGGCCTGGGGCAATAAACGCCCATAACTGGTACATCACGACTGGCAAAGCAATTAAGAAAGAAACCAGCATGGTGACTTTCATTGGGACAAAAAATGAACCCGTTACATCAGTAACGATCATCTTGCCGCCAGAAGGCAATGCGCTCAATAGTGGCTGCGAAAACAAATGAAAAATATCAGGCGCCCAGTAAACCAAACTCACAAACACAATGATGATGGCGATTGCCGACTTAATGACGCGATCCCGCAGCTCATACAAATGAGACAAGAAAGATTCTTGTAAGCCCGAATCTCCGGTGGAATTATTTTGCGTCATCTAAATATTTTTTAAATTACTTTGACTGAGATTGAATTACTTAATAGCGCTATGATGAAAGCGCTTCATGCGCGCAGCACCTGACTGAACTTTAGTACGCAAGCCCGTTGAGCGCTTGTACCAAACTGGTCTTGCTGCGCGGCGTACACCCCAGCTTTTACGTCCTTGACGAAGTGATTTACTCAATACCTCTTTTTCGTCCAAGGGTGCTCGTATATACAGATCCTGATTGAGGTCTGCTTGATCGCTTAAATTGGTGCCAGCCTCTTGCACCGTCGATTGAATACTATTTTCGACATCTTTAAATGCGGACATACTCTCTTCACGAATCTTCTTGAACTCTTCAACTTCCATTTGGCGACTGACTTCAGATTTCACATCCGCCATATAGCGTTGGGCGCGACCAAATAAATTACCCGCCATACGGGCAACTTTAGGCAAACGCTCTGGCCCGACAACGATGAGTGCAACAACGGCAATCAGGGCAAGCTTAGAAACACCAAGATCAATCATGAAAGCGGTGATGCATAGTCAAATGCTTGAAGTTGATGCATCAAAATCAGCAATTACTTATTTACATCTTTAGCATGTACATCCACAGTTTTATCTGCAGAAGCTGATGCTGTTTGTGCAATCTGCTCTTTCGACTCTTCACCGGCTTCAGGGGCTTTCATGCCATCCTTAAAGCCTTTAACGGCACCGCCCAAGTCAGTACCAATATTGCGCAATTTTTTGGTACCAAATACCAACATCACGATTACCAAAACAATTAACCAATGCCAAATACTAAATGAACCCATCATCAATCTCCTTGGACTATTTTTTCCAGGGGCGAGGACCGCCCATCACATGCAAATGCAAGTGATAAACCTCTTGCCCACCATCTGCACCATTATTTACCATTAACCTAAATCCACCCTCTTTTCCTGGGCGACAGCCTTGTTCATTGGCAAGACGCGGTGCTAATTCCATCATTCTACCTAGCAATGGCGCATCACTGCTATCAGCAGATGCCAGCATAGGAAGGTGTTTTTTGGGAATTATTAAGAAATGTACTGGCGCAGCTGGATTTATATCCTTAAAAGCGTAGATTTCTTCATCCTCATACACCTTTTGGGATGGAATAGCGCCTTGCGAAATCTTGCAAAACAGGCAATTTGGATCGTGAGACATCAATTACTCCTGATTAGCAGCCTTGCGTGCTGCCTTTTCTTCTATTCCCGAGGTGCCAAGACGACGCTCTAATTCAGCAATAACATCTTCTGGGCGCAGCCCAAACTGGGATAAGGCAATCAGACAATGAAACCAAAGATCAGCCATCTCTCCAACCAAGAGCTTTTGCTGCTCTGGTGCTAGATTGGCATTACGAGCATCTTTAGCAGCCATAACCGCCTCAGTCGCCTCCTCACCAATTTTCTTCAAAATCCCATCGTCGCCCTTGGAAAAAAGGAGTGCTGTATAGGAGGTTTTAGGGTCGGCTTGACCGGATTTAAAAGCATCGCGACGCTGATCAACCACATTAGCCAAATGGCTTAATGCGGCATCTATATTGGCAGGCTTATTCACTGGGCTAGTCATAAAGTGATTTTATGTCTTTTATTGGCAAAGAGAGTTGAAAAGGGTTTATTGATGACCTTTTGATTCATCAACCCACAAGGATTTTGCGCAATCCCACCTCCGAAAGAAACAACTGTGCTCACCTGTATGGCAGGCAATACCATCCTTTTGCTCAACTATCAGCACAATCGTATCGCCATCGCAATCTAGACGAATCTCTTTCACCTTTTGAGTGTGACCAGACTCTTCCCCTTTGTGCCACAACTTTTGTCTCGAGCGCGTCCAATACACCGCCTCACCTAAACGCAAAGTAGCTAAGAGGGCCTCTCGGTTCATCCAGGCCATCATCAAAATGTCTTTACTGCCCTCTTCTTGAGCGATCACCGGCACTAAACCTTGCTCATTCCAAGTTACGGCATCGAGCCATGAACCCGCTTCGACAGTTTTATTTGGTGTGAATACGCTCATTGATCTCTTTTTTGAATGTGCTCTGTTGCACTTTAAATCCGAACTGGAATTCCCTGGCTTGCCATATATTCTTTCGCTTGACCCACTGTAAATTCACCGTAGTGAAAAATACTTGCGGCAAGGACTGCATCGGCGTGACCTTTGGTAATGCCATCCACTAAATGCTGTAAGTTGCCAACGCCCCCTGAAGCAATCACTGGCACACTCACGGCCTTACTAACCGCTGCAGTTAATTCCAGATCAAACCCATCTTTACTGCCATCACGATTCATACTCGTGAGCAATATCTCACCAGCGCCGCGCCGGGCAACTTCTGAGGCCCAACTAACGACATCGATCCCTGTTGCAGTTCTGCCACCATGGGTAAACACCTCCCAATTACCAGCTTCCGTTTTTTTGGCATCGATTGCCACCACAATACATTGCGATCCGTAGTACGCAGCCGCATCCGATACCAAATCCGGATTTGCTACAGCGGAAGAATTCATGCTCACCTTATCAGCGCCGGCATTGAGCAAACGCCTTACATCAGCAACCGCTCTTACTCCGCCACCGACTGTTAGGGGAATAAATACTTGGGAAGCCACATCCTCAATGATGTGCAATATCAAGTCACGACCATCTGAAGTCGCAGTGATATCCAAAAAGGTTAATTCATCAGCACCTTGCGTGTCATAACGCTTAGCAATCTCGACTGGGTCACCAGCATCGCGCAGGCCAACAAAGTTCACACCTTTCACTACGCGCCCTGCCGTGACATCAAGGCAAGGAATGATTCGTTTAGTTAACACTGATGAGCACTCTAGATAATTTTCTTTGCAAACTTGAGCGTTAACGCATCTGCGTACTCTTGAGCTGCAGTCAAATCAAGATCGCCAGCATAAATAGAGCGGCCTGCAATCACGCCCATAACGCCTTCTTCCTCAGCAGCACAAAGCGCCTCAATATCGTGATTGCTAGATAAGCCACCACTAGCAATCACTGGAATACGAATTGCTTGAGCTAACTTAATAGTTGCATCCATATTGACACCTTTGAGCATGCCATCACGCCCAATATCGGTATAGATGATTGCCTCAACGCCATAATCTTCAAATTTCTTGGCAAGGTCTACCACTTCATGACCAGTGATTTTGCTCCAACCATCCGTAGCGACTTTGCCATCACGTGCGTCCAAGCCCACCATAATATGTCCAGGAAAAGCTGTGCAAGCATCCTGTACAAAACCGGGACTCTTTACAGCAGCTGTACCAATGATCACTGTACTAATACCGTCATCCAGTAAGCGCTCAATCGTTTCTAGATCACGAATACCGCCACCGAGCTGAACCGGAATTTCATCGCCTACCGCTTTGAGAATAGACTTAATGGCAGACTCATTTTTAAGCTTGCCAGCAAATGCGCCATTTAAATCGACTAGGTGTAGACGACGCGCACCTTTACTAATCCAGTGTGCCGCCATTGCGCCCGGGTCTTCTGAAAAGACTGTAGCCTTATCCATATCACCTTGTTCGAGTCGAACGCAGTGGCCGTCTTTTAAGTCAATTGCGGGGATCAGCAGCATAGTAGTACGTTAGAAAATATTAAGGTTGCCAAGAAACAAAATTTTTATACAGTCTTAATCCGTATTCTGCACTTTTTTCAGGATGGAACTGGGTAGCGAAAATATTATCCCTTGCCAGAGCAGAAGTAAACCAATCGCCATATTGGGTTGAGCCTGCAACATCTTCCTTGCGCTGAGTTACAACAAAATAACTATGCACGAAGTAAAAGCTGGTCATATCCGGAATGCCGTCCCAAATCGGGTGCTCTCGATCTTGACGCACCTGATTCCAACCCATATGGGGAACCTTATAAGCCGAACCATCTTCCTGACATTTACCAGCCAAATTAAAACGCTGCACTTCACCCGGCATTAAACCTAAACAGGCAGTCCATGGAGTATTGGCGCCTGACCTAACCTCAGCACTTCGTTCTAGCAACATTTGTTCGCCAACACAAACGCCCAACAAAGGTTTGTTTTTTGCTGCGTCTAACAGGGCTTCTAACAAACCTGATTCTTCCAAATGCTTCATACAGTCAGGCATTGCACCTTGGCCTGGAAGCACTACGCGCTCAGCAGCAATAATTTCCTCGGGTTTGCGCGCAATCAATACATTAGCGTCTGGCGCTACATGATGAAAGGCTTGATACACGGAACGTAAATTACCCATTCCATAATCAACGATCGCAATTGTTTGCGCCAACTCTTGACCTATGTTTTGAAGTTTTCTTTGGCAGTCTTCTGTCTTCTAATAATTGCTAGAAGTTCTTCAGTTAAAGACTACCCTTGGTGGAAGGAACAACACCCGATGCCCGTGGATCAAGCTCCAGTGCCATGCGTAATGCACGCCCAAATGCCTTGAACACGGTTTCAATCTGATGGTGCGCATTAATGCCACGCAAGTTATCGATGTGTAGAGTCACTCCAGCATGATTCACAAAACCGCGAAAGAACTCAATACTGAGATCCACATCAAAGTCACCAACTCGTGCACGCGTGAACGGCACATTGAATTCCAAGCCAGGGCGACCTGAAAAATCAATCACTACGCGCGATAAAGTTTCATCTAAAGGGACATAAGAGTGGCCATAGCGCGTAATACCCGCTTTATCGCCTACTGCTTTAGCAAAAGCTTGGCCCAAAGTAATGCCTACATCCTCAACCGTGTGATGATCATCAATGTGGGTATCGCCCTTGGCAACTACTTTTAAGTCAATCATGCCGTGACGGGCAATTTGATCGAGCATATGATCTAAAAAAGGGACGCCAGAGGCTAGCTCGGCCTTTCCCGTACCATCTAAATTGATGGTAATTTGAATTTTGGTTTCCGAAGTATTTCGGGTTACATCAGCTTGCCGCATGCTTGCGTGCGCCGCGAGGCGAAGTGTTGATACAAGCCTCATAATATCATTCCTAATACCGATATAAATGTCGACTTTGCCTCTTTTATATATGGATATTGATTAACTTTTGCTGATTTTTAACTCGAGTCCCTCATGAGCCGCTTTTGGAGCCCTGTCGTTCAGACCCTTACCCCCTATGTCCCGGGGGAGCAACCGCAAATGGAGCGACTGGTCAAACTCAACACCAATGAAAGCCCCTACGGCCCCTCCCCAAAGGCGCTGGCAGCCATTGCCCAGCAAAATAATGATGATTTAAGGCTTTACCCAGATCCAGAAGGAACTGCCTTAAAGAGAGCAATCGCTCAATTGCATGGCTTAGACCCAAAGCAAGTATTTTTAGGAAATGGCTCTGATGAGGTTCTAGCCCACGTGTTTCTAGGCCTATTAAAACAAGCTAAGCCTGTCCAGTTTCCGGATATCACCTATAGCTTTTACCCCGTTTACTGCAAGTTATTTGGCATTGCGCATGAGGCAATTCCCCTGGGGCCAGACTTCGAAATTCGTGTCAGTGACTTCACATTACCCAATGGCGGCATTATTTTCCCCAACCCCAATGCCCCCACTGGACGTGCAATTCCAAGGTCCGAGATCGAAGCTTTACTCAAAACCAACACAGATTCAGTAGTGGTGATCGATGAAGCCTATGTGGACTACGGCACAGAATCTTGCATCCCCCTGCTTCGTGGAGCAGATTGCCCTGAAAACCTATTGGTAGTTCACACCCTCTCTAAATCAAGAGCATTGGCCGGCTTGCGTGTTGGTTTTGCAGTGGGTCATCCCGCATTGATTGCAGGTTTAGAGCGTGTCAAAAATAGCTTTAACTCCTATCCTCTGGGGCGTTTAGCGCAAGCAGGGGCTATTGCTGCCATTGAAGACCAAGCACATCTTGAAGCAAGCTCCGCAAAGGTCATTCAAACGCGTGAACGTTTAGTCAAAGAATTGGCATTGCTTGGTTTTGATAGCTTGCCATCAACTGCCAACTTTATTTTTACGCGCCACCCAAGTCACCATGGTGAAATACTTTACCAAGCACTTCGTGAACGCGGAATCATCGTGCGCCACTTTAAGTCGCCACGTATTGAACAATTCTTGCGCATCACGATTGGTACGAACGAACAATGCAATGAATTGATCCTAGCCCTAAAAGAAATTCTGGCTAGAGACTAAATCCCCCATTCAATCGAATTTTGACTATTGAATTTACTGAAGTATTATTTTTTCAAGCGCATTTCAGCGGCCCTGGCATGCGCTGTTAAACCTTCACCATGGGCGAGGATGCTCGCTACAGCGCCTAAGGTTTGCGCGCCCGCCTCACTCACTTCAATCATGCTTGAGCGCTTAATGAAGTCATAAACACCCAATGGTGATGAAAAGCGAGCTGTTCGAGCCGTTGGCAAAACGTGATTGGGTCCCGCACAATAATCACCCAATGATTCGCTAGTGTAATTACCCATAAAGATGGCGCCCGCATGACGAATGAACGCTGCCCACTTGCGCGGCTCAGCCGCACAGATTTCTAGATGCTCAGCAGCAATTGCATTAGCAATCTCACAAGCCTCGCCCATATCTTGAACCTGAATGAGTAATGCACGATTCTTCAGTGATGCTTCAATCACTTGCTTTCTGGGCATCTCAGGAAGCAGCCGATTGATACTGGCTTGCACTTGATCGATAAATTGCTCATCTGGGCAAAGCAAAATAGATTGGGCTAACTCATCGTGCTCAGCTTGAGAAAATAAATCCATTGCAATCCAATCAGGATTACTTGAGCCATCACATAAAACCAGAATTTCAGAAGGGCCGGCGATCATGTCAATGCCAACTGTGCCAAATACTCTGCGTTTAGCTGCTGCTACATAAGCATTGCCAGGACCAACAATTTTATCGACAGGTGGAATAGTCTGCGTGCCATAAGCTAGGGCGCCAACGGCTTGCGCGCCACCAATCGTAAAGACCCGATCTACACCAGATAGCCATGCGGCTGCCAGAACCAATGGGTTGCGCGCGCCATCCGGAGTAGGCACGACCATGATTACTTCACTCACTCCAGCTACTTTTGCGGGGATAGCATTCATGAGCACAGAAGATGGATAAGCTGCTTTGCCGCCAGGCACATAAATACCCACACGATCTAAAGCAGTGACCTTTTGACCCAAGCGCGTGCCATCAGATTCTTCATATTCCCAAGAGTGGCAACCTGCCTCAATTTTCTGTCTCTCGTGATAAGCGCGCACTCTTTGTGCAGCCATGTCCAAAGCATTTTTTTGTTCTACCGATAAACCTAAATAGGCATTTTCCAAATCTTCTTGAGACATCTCCAGTTGCGCAACACTAGCAACATTCAAACGATCAAATTGTTTTGTAAAGTCTAGAACAGCGACATCGCCCTCTTCTTTGACGCGCGAGAGGATCTTGACTACTGCAGCATCAATCGCGGCATCATCAGCCATCGGTAAAGAAAGGCTGGCGAGCAAGGTTTCTTTAAACCCAGCATCTTTGCTCTTGAGGCGTTGGATATTGACGGCTGACATGTCGATATTCTGATTTACTTTAACAAGTCAAAAAATGGTTGCAACTGAGCACGCTTACGTTTGTATGAAGCTTGATTTACCACTAAACGTGCGCTGATATTGGCAATTTCTTCAACTTCAACTAGGCCGTTAGCACGTAAGGTGCTTCCTGTGGACACTAGATCTACAATCGCATCGGCTAAACCTACTAGAGGCGCTAACTCCATTGAGCCATACAAATGAATCGTATCGATATGCACACCTTTATTAGCGAAGTGCTCACGTGCGCAGTTAACATACTTAGTTGCTACTTTTAAGCGTGATCCTTGCTTAACCGCTGCCGCATAATCAAAGCCATCTTTTACCGCAACAGACATACGACATTTAGCAATGTCCAAATCAAATGGCACATATAAACCGTCTGTGCCTTTTTCCATCAAGACATCTAAGCCGGCAACGCCAAAATCTGCACCGCCAAACTGCACGTAAGTTGGCACATCAGAAGCGCGCACAATAATGAGTCTCACATCGGGATTCGAAGTCTCGATAATCAATTTGCGTGACTTTTCAGGATCTTCAAGCGGACGAATGCCGATCTTGGATAAGATCTGGGCGGTTTCTTCGAAGATGCGCCCCTTCGAGAGGGCTAAAGTTAACTTCATGGACTAATTATCCATCAGGCTTACTTGATTCGCTGAATGTTAGCCCCCAAAAGGGTTAACTTTTGCTCCATCCGGTCATAACCGCGATCAAGATGGTAAATACGGTCGACCTGGGTTTCGCCTTGGGCGGCTAAACCTGCAATTACCAAGCTAGCAGAAGCCCGTAAATCCGTCGCCATCACAATCGCCCCTGAAAGCTTTTCCACGCCCTGAGCAATTGCCGTATTACCTTCGATTGCGATATCGGCACCCAAGCGATTCATTTCCTGAACATGCATAAAGCGGTTTTCAAAGATTGTTTCAGTAATCGTGGCATTTCCTTGGGCAATGGCATTGACTGCCATCAACTGAGCCTGCATATCCGTTGGGAAGGCTGGGTACTCAGATGTCCTAAAGCTGACAGCTTTGGGACGGCCTTTCATAGAAGCTTTAATCCAATCAGGCCCCACTTCCATTTCTAAGCCTGCCTCTTTAAGCTTGACTATAACCGCGTCCAAAGTGTCTGGTCGACATTGCAAAAGTACGATTTCACCTCCGGCTGCAGCAACTGCACACAAGAAAGTACCTGCCTCAATACGGTCTGCAATTACCGCATGCTCTGCGCCATGCAGCTTTTCTACACCCTCAATCACTAGACGATCTGTTCCAATGCCGGTAATTTTTGCACCCATTTTCACGAGTAACTCGGCCAAATCACCCACCTCTGGTTCACGAGCAGCATTTTCCAAAATCGTAGTCCCAGATGCCAGAGTTGCTGCCATCAGCAAATTCTCCGTGCCAGTGACAGTAATCATGTCCGTCAAAATTGAAGCGCCTTGCAATCGCCCAGCTGGAGCTTTTGTTTCTGCCTGAATGTACCCACTCTTAATTTTGATAGTGGCACCCATAGCCTTGAGACCTTTAATGTGCTGATCCACTGGACGAGCACCGATAGCGCAACCGCCTGGCAAAGATACTTTGGCACTGTGCATTCTGGCAAGTAATGGGCCAAGCACCAAAATGGAGGCGCGCATGGTTTTCACCATCTCATAGGTAGCTTCAGAGCTCTGAATATTGGCTGCATCAAGTACGACATGATTACGATTATGCGTATCGGGAAAAGTGACAGTCACGCCAATTTCTTGCAACAACTTGAGCATCGTACGGACATCTTGTAGATCCGGAACATTATGCAAAACAACTGGCTGATCTGTTAGCAAACAAGCGCAAAGAATTGGCAAGGCCGCATTTTTAGCGCCAGCAATGACCACCTCACCCCTGAGTGGGGTGCCGCCAATCATTCGTAATTTATCCATAAATCTGTTCCGTTAGCAGGTAAATATCGTATTTTAGGTGTTCGGGTTTTGAGCGAACTCTTCCGGAGTAAATGCCTTAATCGATAAGGCATGCACTTCTGCTTTCATACGATCTCCCATAGCCCCATAGACCAATTGATGCCTTTGTATTAAACGCTTGCCCTCAAATTCCGGACTCACAATAGTGGCAAAGAAATGTTGGCCATCGCCCTCAACTTTAATATGCGTGCAAGGTATACCTTGTTTAATATAGCCCTCGATTTGTTCTGGGGTTGGCAGCATCACAATCTCCTCATTTTTATTCATTGCTACTAATTGATTGACTATCTTTAGACATCAAACGCGTCACTAGTTTCTTAACTTATAGCCTTTTTGCAATAAACGTAAGGCAATGGCCGAAACCGCTATAAAGAAACACAGCACAATACCTAAACTGCTCCATGGCGAAATATCGGACACGCCAAAAAAGCCATAACGGAATCCGTCAATCATATAAAAGAAGGGATTGAAATGAGAAACCGTTTGCCATGCTGCAGGTAAAGAATGAATTGAGTAAAAGACACCCGACAACATGGTTGCCGGCATGATAATAAAGTTTTGAAATGCTGCTAATTGATCGTATTTGTCAGCCCAAATACCCGCTATTAAACCCATGCTTCCTAAGATGGCTGCCCCTAGAAGAGCAAAGATCACTATCCAGAGTGGGTACTCAAAAGATGGCATAGAAAACCATGCGGTGATGATCAATACTCCGGAGCCCACCACTATTCCGCGAAACACTGCTGCCAATACATAGGCAGCATAAAACTCCAAGTGACTAAATGGGGCCAGTAATACAAATACAAGATTACCCGTCACCTTAGATTGAATGAGTGAAGAAGAAGTATTGGCAAACGCATTTTGCAAAACACTCATCATGACCAAACCAGGAATAAGAAATGCGGTGTAATCCAGGCGACCATACACTTCCTTACCCTCTAATACATGTCCAAAAATCATGAGATAGAGAACCGCAGTCAATACTGGGGCAGCAACTGTCTGAAATGCTACCTTATAGAAGCGCTTTACTTCTTTCAGCAGCAATGTTGGAAAACCACTCCCATATGAAATCATTGACTTATTCAACAAGGGCTTCATAAAGCATTTCCCGACATGATGTTGACGAAAACATCCTCTAGGTCAGTCTTACCTTCGCCATCTTTTTTGGCTGATCCATACTCATTTAATAGATTTTCTGTAGTATCTAAGGCAACGATTTCTCCTTGCTTCAGCATGGCAATTCGCTGACATAAGGCTTCGGCTTCTTCAAGATAATGCGTTGTCAAAACAATCGTGTGACCATCTTGATTTAAGCGGCTAATAAATTGCCAAAGCGATTGACGCAATTCCACATCAACACCAGCCGTTGGCTCATCCAAAATAATCACTGGTGGTCTATGGACCAGTGCCTGCGCTACCAATACGCGACGCTTCATGCCGCCTGATAAAGAGCGCATATTACTATCTGCCTTGTTCATGAGATCAAGATTGGTCATGATCTCATCAATCCAAGCATCGTTGTGACGAATGCCGAAGTACCCAGACTGAAATTGCAGAGTTTCTCTCACAGTAAAGAAAGGATCAAATACTAGCTCTTGTGGAACTACGCCAAGCATCCGTCGCGCATCCCGAAATTGACTCTGAACATTGGCGCCCATGATTGCCGCATAACCACGATCTGCGTTCACCAAGCCCGCCAAAATCGAAATTAAGGTGGTCTTACCAGCACCATTAGGTCCCAGTAAGCCAAAAAACTCACCTTGCTCTATTGAAAGCGAGACATCATTGAGCGCTTGAAGGGCCCCATAATTTTTAGATACGCTCTGAATTGAAATTGCAGGATGCATGCTATGAGAAACCAAGCAATGCGGAGACACCGTAAACACCTGCTAGTACTTTTAACTTTTCTGGAGCATGAATTACTGTCAACTGCTGTTGATCAGATTGTAATTTTTTCTGCCAAGCCAAAAGTAAAGTTAAGACCGTTGAATCAAAATCTTGGAGATGGCTGCAGTCTACCGTTCTTAATGCAGTCAAATTTAAGAGGCCATCTTTTTCCAATTGCAGAATATTGTGCTTCGTAACGGAGATCGGTAATAAAAATGGCATTGTTGAATAATCTTTAATTGGAAGGTTTAGCTGCGGCCAGTTGTTTATTGCGATCTTGCAAAAACTTCACCAAACCCTCAACGCCATTCTGACTAATTTGATTTGCAAATTGATTGCGATAGGCCTCAACGAGCCAGACACCCATAATATTCATATCGTAGACTTTCCAGCCATTCGGTGTTTTCTCAAGGCGATAGTCCAAAGGCACTGGGTCACCACGCCCGATCACTACCGTCTTTACGATAACTTCTTTGTCATCAGGAGCTGCGCGCAAGGGCTTAAATTGAATTGTCTGATCGCGTAACTGACTTAAAGCACCTGAATAGGTACGAATTAACAAGCTCTTAAACTCATTAACCAATTGAGTCTGCTGTTCTGGAGTGGCCTTTTTCCAATTGGGGCCCATTGCCATTTCAGTAGTACGGCGCATATCAGTATGGGGAACAATTTTCGTATCAACTAAATCGACGATACGCGGGATATTGCCTTTTTGAATCTCAGGATCTGACTTAACAGAGGCCATTACATCAGAAACGACGCTCTTAATGAGTCCGTCGGGAGTAGATTGATCGGCTGTCTGAGCAGCTAGATTACCGATCATCAAAAATAAGGTCGACAGCAATACAGCGAAAGATTGTTTAAGGATATTTTGGCTTTTCATATTTCCTCGCTTTTGGCAAATGATTGAAGGCCATTTTAGCTGTTTCAACAATCGAATGCGCTCAAGCTGCATTACTCATAAGGATTTTCGTAAGGAGGCATCAAAGGCTCTTTGTCCTCACGACCCTCATTAATCTGATATTCACGTCTTTGGATATAGGCATCACGCATAAAACTATATTTATCGATGGCGGCACCATCCAATAAATCACCCGCCTCGTAATAGGTATTACGAGCATTAACCACCCTAAGGCCAGTTAAGCTATTTCTCAGGGCGACATCTGGCAATAATCTAAATAAGTAATCCGACTCTAAATCGGCAGCTGTACCAAAGGTATCTCGCACATTGCTAGGGCCAAAGAAAGGTAAAACGACATATGGGCCAGATGGGACACCCCAAACCCCAAAGGTTTGACCCCAATCTTCTTTATGCTTTTCAAGACCACCGGGAGTTGCCAGATCAATTAATCCACCTAAGCCCATCGTTGTATTGACTACTACTCGCATCAGATCACTAAAAGCATAATCTGGCTTACCCTGTAAAAGATTCTGCAATGCAGTGTAGATATCACTGTAGTTACTAAAGAAGTTATAAATGCCATCGCGCACAAATTCAGGCAAGACAAAGCGGTAACCAGCAACGACTGGCTTGAGAACATAAGCATCTAAGCCCTCATTAAACTCAAATACGGAGCGATTAAAGGGCTCCCAAGGATCATGGGGTGATGGCTCTACTCCAGCAGGAATGGATGCACAACCCACCATCGTTGCCACTAGGCTCAGCAATAAATAGCGCTTAAGTCTGACTAAAAATGTCATTATTTTGCAGCGCCTTGACCTTTATCCTGACCACTGTCGGCAGCTTTGTTATAGAGAAACTGGCTAATGAGATTTTCCAAAACAACCGCTGATTGGGTTTGAGTAATCTTATCGCCAGCAGCCAACATCGTATCGGATCCACCAGCTTCAAGGCCAATGTATTGTTCACCCAATAAACCGGATGTTAGGATCTTGGCAGATGAGTCCTTAGGAAACTTGTAGCCATCTTCGATAGTCATCACCACAGTAGCCTGATACGTTTGGTCATCAAAAGAGATATTGGCAATACGCCCGACAACAACACCTGCACTTTTCACGGGGGCCCGCGGCTTGAGGCCGCCGATATTATCAAAGCGTGCTGAAATTTTATAAGCGGGCGCAAATGACACCGCATTCATATTGCCAACCTTCAATGCCAGAAATAAAGCAGCCAATAAACCAATAGCTACAAAGATCCCGACCCAAACATCAATTGCACTTTTTCTCATAAGAGTTCCAGTTTATTCTTTCTAATTCGAGAACATCATTGCGGTTAACAAGAAGTCCAATGCCAAGACCGACAAAGAAGAAATAACTACCGTCCGTGTAGTTGCCTGCGATACGCCTTCAGGTGTAGGCTTCGCTTCAAATCCTTGATAAAGAGCGATAAAGGTCACTGCCACACCAAATACCAAACTTTTAATGAGCCCGTTGCCGATATCAGAAAATAGATCTACGCCACCCTGCATCTGCGACCAGAATGCACCTGAATCGACACCAATCAAAGGTACGCCAACAAAATAACCCCCCATCACACCTACTGCGGTGAAGATGGTTGCCAAAATGGGCATGGCAATAATGCCCGCCCACAAACGAGGCGCAATCACGCGACTTAAGGGATCTACAGCCATCATTTCCATAGCACTTAACTGCTCACCAGCTTTCATGAGGCCAATTTCTGCAGTCAGCGAAGTTCCAGCACGACCAGCAAAGAGCAAGGCAGTAATAACCGGACCAAGCTCGCGTGTCAGGGATAGTGCCACCAATAGTCCAAGTGCCTGCTCTGAGCCATAACGATTGAGTGTGTAGTAGCCTTGCAAGCCTAAAACAAAGCCAACAAATAATCCAGATACTGCAATGATCACAAAAGAGTGATTTCCTACAAATAGGATTTGATCAGAAACTAAACGGGGCCTCTTTAACAAAAATCCAGATCGCCAGATGACTGCTGCAAACATCCGTGTCGCTAATCCAAGACTAGTGATGTTGCGGCGGATAAAAAATCCCAGATCCCCAAAAAGATCTAATGCCTTATTGAGAATATTCATTTTGGACTCACTCCAAAGTCAGCTTCAAGACTGAGGCCGGGATAATGAAAAGGTACCGGTCCATCTGGAGATGCATCTAAAAACTGGCGCACAAAAGGGTCTGTAGAGCGACTTAACTCTTGAGGCGTGCCCTGCGCACCAATGCGGCCATTGGCAATGAAGTAGACATAGTCCGCAATTTCAAATGTTTCTTCAACGTCATGCGTCACCAATAAGCTGGTTGCACCCAAAGCGTTATTTAAATCACGAATCAAACGCGCCGTAATCCCTAAAGAAATAGGATCGAGACCCGCAAATGGCTCGTCATACATAATCAATGGGGGATCTAATGCAATTGCCCTGGCAAGCGCAACTCGTCTTGCCATACCCCCAGAAATCTGCGAGGGCATTAAGTCACGTGCACCACGTAAACCTACTGCGTTGAGTTTCATTAAAACCAATGATCGCAATAACTCTTCGCTTAAATCAGTATGTTCACGCAAAGGAAAGGCTACGTTTTCAAAAACACTGAGATCAGTAAATAATGCGCCAAATTGAAAGAGCATGCCCATGCGACGTCGCGCAAGCATCAACTCTGCAGATGTCATCTTACCAACATCACGGCCCTCAAATAAAACTTGACCAGACTGAGCAGAAAATTGACCGCCTATTAATCGCAGAATGGTGGTCTTGCCACAACCAGAACCACCCATCACCGCAACCACTTGGCCACGGCGGAACTCCATATTGAGTCCCGAAAGAATTTGTCGTTCACCAGGGGCGTAGGAGAAGTTGACGTCTTTTATCGCAACGACAACTTCACTAGAAGCATCCTTCCTTGCACCCACTAGATTGGACTGATTGGTATTCATATCCCCAACATTATCGGGGCAAAACAGAAGACCCCATCAAATACTCATCTACAGCTCTAGCAGCCTGACGACCTTCGCGAATTGCCCAAACCACCAAAGACTGGCCACGACGCATATCACCAGCAGCAAATACCTTTGAAACGTTAGTTTGATAAGCATTTTGGCCATCTACTGTCGCTTTTGCATTACCACGGGCATCTTTTTCTACACCAAAGGCATTCAGAACTTGCTGAGCAGGGGATACAAAGCCCATTGCCAAAAATACCAAATCTGCCTTAATTTCAAATTCTGAATTTGGCATTTCTGTCATCTTGCCGTCCTTCCATTCCAGACGAACACAAATCAATTTCTCTAACTTGCCGTTTTTGCCCTCAAAACGCTTAGTCGCAACAGACCAATCCCGCTCGCAACCTTCTTCATGGGAAGAAGAAGTGCGCAACTTGGTGGGCCAATATGGCCAGACCAAAGGCTTATTCTCCTCTTCTGGGGGCTGCGGTAATAATTCAAACTGAGTAATCTTGGCAGCACCATGACGGTTAGAAGTTCCTACACAGTCGGAGCCTGTATCGCCACCACCAATAACTACTACATGTTTACCAGCTGCAGAAATTTCATTCTTAAAATCGCCAGCATTTTCTTTATTTTGTGGAATCAAGAATTCCAAGGCATAGTGAACGCCAGCCAATTCGCGACCTGGCACAGGGAGGTCACGAGGCTGCTCTGCGCCACCTGAAATCACTACTGCATCAAAATCTTTCATGAGCTGGTCTGGTGAAACAGATTTAGTAGCGTAGTTCTTTACTTCAGCGCCAATCTTTTCTTTACCTACAAATACGCCCGTTTCAAACTTCACACCTTCCGCCTGCATCTGCTCAACACGACGATCAATCAACCACTTTTCCATTTTGAAATCTGGAATACCGTAACGCAATAAACCGCCAACGCGATCGTTCTTCTCAAAGACAGTGACATCATGACCAACACGTGCGAGTTGTTGCGCAGCTGCCATGCCAGCAGGTCCAGCGCCAACTACCGCTACTTTTTTACCAGTCTTCGTTTTAGGTGGCTGCGGCTTAACCCAACCACTTTCCCAACCTTTATCAATAATGGCATGCTCAATCGACTTAATGCCCACTGCAGTGCTATTAATACCTAAAGTGCATGCTGCCTCGCAAGGTGCGGGGCAGATACGGCCAGTGAACTCTGGAAAGTTATTGGTAGATTGCAAAACGTCTAAAGCATTTTTCCAATCATTGTGAAATACCAGGTCATTAAAATCCGGGATGATGTTATTGACTGGGCAGCCATTGTTACAAAATGGAATGCCGCAGTCCATACAGCGCGCACCCTGGACTTTAGCCTCATCATCCGTTAACGCGGCAACAAACTCTTTGTAATGATGGAGGCGTTTTGTAGGAGCTTCGTAGGTTTCTTCTACACGCTCAAACTCCATAAATCCAGTAACCTTACCCATATTAAATCCTTAGTATCTTTTCTTAATTTCTGCGTTAATTGATTGACTTAAGCGGCGACAGTTTTGTTTTGCGCTTTTTCCCAGAGCTCACCTAATGCGCGCTTGTACTCAGTTGGAAGCACTTTCACAAAACGACTGCGGGCGTTATCCCAATCAGCCAAGAGTGCCTTAGCGCGCTCTGAACCAGTGTGACGGAAATGACGCTCAATCAAGCCCTTTAAAATTTGCTCATCCGTTAAGCGCTCGCCACCATCCTTAACATCAACAGGAGCATGCCACTGAGACTGAGGCATTTTGGCAATCTGCTCAGCAGACGGCAACACTTTTTCTAAAGTCGCCATGCTGGTATTGCAACGCTTTGCAAACATGCCATCTTCATCGTAAACATAGGCAATACCACCACTCATACCAGCTGCAAAGTTTCGGCCTGTTGCGCCCAATACCACTACGGTGCCACCAGTCATGTACTCGCAACCATGATCGCCCGTACCCTCAACCACGGTTGTGGCACCAGAGTTACGAACAGCAAAGCGCTCACCAGCTACGCCATTAAAGAATGCCTCACCACCAATAGCGCCGTAGAGCACTGTGTTGCCGACGATGATGTTCTTCGCAGTATCGCCACGGAACTCATGAGGAGCACGCACAATCACGCGTCCACCTGAAATGCCCTTACCAACATAGTCATTGCCATCACCAACTAAATCCAAGGTAATGCCATGGGCCAAGAAAGCTGCAAAGCTTTGGCCAGCCGTGCCGTTCAATTGGATATGAATTGTGTCATCCGGTAAACCAGCATGACCATAGCGCTGAGCAACTTCGCCAGACAACATGGCGCCTACTGTGCGGTTAACGTTCTTCACTGGAACAATGAAGGACACTTTTTCACCGCGATCTAGTGCAGGCATACTCTTCTCAATCAAGACATTATCTAGAGCGGTATCTAGGCCATGATCTTGAGTCAGAACTTGGTAACGCGGTACATCTTTGGCTACAGCAGGTTCAGCAAAAATCTTACTGAAGTCAAGGCCATGGACTTTCCAGTTCTCAATACCTTTACGAGTATCCAAAAGATCAACGCGACCAATTAAGTCATCAAACTTACGAATACCTAATTGCGCCATAATCTCACGCACCTCTTCAGCGATAAAGAAGAAGAAGTTCACTACATGCTCTGGCTTGCCAGAAAACTTCTTACGCAACTCGGGATCTTGTGTTGCTACACCTACTGGGCAGGTATTTAAATGACACTTACGCATCATGATGCAACCCTCTACAACCAATGGTGCAGTTGCAAAACCAAACTCATCTGCACCCAACAAGGCGCCGATGACTACGTCACGACCTGTTTTCATTTGGCCATCAGCTTGCACGCGAATACGACTACGCAAACCATTCAGTACTAATGTTTGCTGAGTTTCAGCCAAGCCCAGCTCCCATGGGGAACCAGCGTGCTTAATCGAAGACAATGGGGATGCACCAGTACCGCCGTCATGACCAGCGATCACCACATGGTCTGCTTTTGCTTTTGCAACACCAGCTGCAATCGTTCCAACACCCACCTCGGAAACTAACTTCACTGATACGTCAGCCCCTGGATTCACATTCTTAAGATCGTGAATCAACTGCGCAATATCTTCAATAGAGTAAATGTCGTGATGTGGAGGAGGTGAAATCAAACCAACGCCAGGCACTGAGAAGCGCAACTTGCCAATGTAGTCTGAAACCTTGCCACCAGGCAATTGACCACCCTCACCTGGCTTAGCACCTTGAGCCATCTTGATCTGAATTTGATCAGCAGAACGTAAATATTCAGTAGTCACACCGAAGCGTCCTGAAGCAACCTGCTTAATTCTGGAGCGCAATGAATCACCATCAAGCAAAGGAATATCAGCTTCAACTACATCATCGCCCAATACGCTTGCTAGAGTCTCGCCTTTTTTGATCGGAATACCTTTGAGCTCATTGACGTAACGATTCGGATCTTCACCACCCTCACCCGTATTAGACTTACCGCCAATGCGATTCATAGCGATAGCCAAAGTAGCATGGGCTTCGGTAGAAATAGAACCTAAAGACATCGCACCCGTTGCAAAACGTTTAACGATTTCTTTGGCAGACTCCACTTCATCCAATGGAATCGCTTTAACGGGATCTAATTTGAACTCAAACAAGCCACGCAAAGTCATCTGGCGCTTAGTTTGATCATTAATAATGTTCGCGTACTCTTTGTAAGTCTGATAACCCTTCTCAGCACCAATACGGGTTGAGTGTTGTAGCTTAGCAATGGTGTCTGGTGTCCACATATGGTCTTCACCACGAATACGGAATGCATACTCACCACCAGCATCTAACATATCCGTCAGTACTGGGTCATTGCCAAAAGCAGATTGATGCATGCGCAAAGCTTCTTCTGCTACATCAAACACTCCGATACCCCCAACATTAGAAGGAGTCCCTTTAAAGTACTGATCTATCACTTCTTTATTTAGACCAATGGCTTCAAAAATCTGTGAACCGGTATATGACATATAAGTAGAGATGCCCATCTTGGACATCACTTTTTGCAAGCCCTTACCAACCGCTTTTACAAAGTTCTTCACTGCCTTTTCTGGTGATAAATCACCAGTTAAACCTTTGGCCATTTCTGCCAAAGTTTCCATTGCCAAATAGGGGTGCACAGCTTCCGCACCATAACCTGCCAAGAGCGCAAAGTGATGCGTTTCACGCGCGCTTCCAGTTTCGACTACGAGACCAACACTAGTACGTAAACCTTTTTCAACCAAATGCTGATGAATCGCTGAGGTTGCCAACAGTGCTGGAATAGCAACGTGCTGCTCATCAACCTGACGATCGCTCACGATAAGGATGTTGTAACCTGATCGAACAGCATCAGCTGCTTCAGCGCATAAAGAAGCTAAGCGCGCTTCAATTCCTGCTTTGCCCCAAGCAGCCGGGTAGCAAATATCTAGCTCATAGGAGCGGAACTTACCATTGGTGTAATGGCCAATATGGCGAATCTTGGTGATATCGTCAAAATCTAAAATTGGCTGGCTTACTTCTAAGCGCATTGGAGGATTAATATTGTTGGTGTCCAACAAGTTTGGCTTTGGTCCAATAAAGGAAACCAAAGACATCACCATATTTTCACGAATGGAATCAATCGGAGGATTGGTAACTTGCGCAAATAATTGCTTGAAGTAGTTATAGAGTGGCTTATTCTTATTGGAGAGAACGGCCAAGGGACTATCGTTACCCATTGAACCAATCGCCTCTTCGCCATTCATGGCCATTGGCGCCATCAAGTACTTAAGATCCTCTTGGGTATAGCCAAAAGCTTGCTGACGATCCAATAATTTTGCTGCTGGGCGAATCGTGGTTTTTTCATCCACGATATCAGCCTTGCTTGCATCCACTTCATCAAGCTTGACGCGTACGGCATCGATCCAACTCTTATATGGCTTAGCTTTTGAAACCGCGTCTTTGAGCTCAATATCATCAATAATACGGCCCTGCTCCATATCAATCATGAACATCTTGCCTGGTTGCAAGCGCCATTTTTGAATAATTTTGCTTTCTGGAATTGGCAATACACCAGCCTCAGAACCCATGATGACTAAATCATCATCGGTTACGTAGTAGCGTGCAGGACGCAAACCATTTCGATCTAAAGTTGCGCCAATTTGACGGCCATCTGTAAATGCCATCGCTGCAGGGCCATCCCATGGCTCCATCATCGCAGCATGGTATTCATAGAATGCGCGTCGGTTATCGTCCATTAATGCATGCTGCTCCCACGCTTCAGGGATCATCATCATCATGGCTTGAGCTAAGGGATAACCTGACATTACTAACAGCTCTAAACAGTTATCAAAACAGGCTGTGTCTGATTGGCCTGGATAAATCAATGGCCATAATTTTTTGAGGTCATCACCAAGTACTGGTGAACTAATTGCGCCCTCGCGAGCATTGACCCAATTGACGTTACCCTTAACCGTATTGATTTCACCGTTGTGCGCAATCATGCGGTAGGGGTGAGCCAATTCCCATGCTGGGAATGTATTGGTGGAAAAACGCTGATGCACCAATGCCAATGCTGAAACTGTACGTGGATCCTGTAGATCTTTATAGTACGCACCGACCTGATTTGCCAAAAGCAAACCTTTGTACACAATGGTGCGCGCTGACATAGAAGCCACGAAATATTCTTTGCCATGCTTTAAATGCAAGTCTTGAATGGCGTGACTTGCTGTTTTGCGAATCACATACAACTTACGCTCAAGCGCATCGGTTGTCATGATGTCACGACCACGACCAATAAAAATTTGGCGAATGAAGGGCTCTGTCATTCTTACCGTTGGTGACATTGGTAGCTTGACATCGATTGGAACATCTCTCCAACCAAGAACCACTTGACCTTCAAGGCGGACCGTACGCTCTAACTCTTGCTCACAGGCTAAGCGTGAAGCTTGCTCTTTTGGCAAGAAAATCATACCGACGCCATATTCGCCAAATGGAGGTAACTCAATACCTTGCTTAGCCATCTCTTCGCGATATAAGGTATCGGGAACCTGAATTAAGATGCCAGCACCATCACCCATCAATGGGTCAGCGCCAACCGCGCCCCGATGATCCAAATTCTCCAGGATCTTCAGGCCCTGGGTAACGATTTCATGAGACTTTTTGCCTTTGATGTGCGCAACGAAACCGACGCCACAAGCATCATGCTCATTTTGCGGATCATACAAACCTTGAGCGATTGGACGTAGATCAGTATTCAATTGTGTAGTCATGGTATTTCCGTGTGCCATTTAGGCTAAGAACTTTTGGAGGATCAAATATAGGGGAATACCCATGGCGATGCAATAGAAATAAAATGACTCTGTCCCATTAAATTTGGACAGACTGCAATACCTATTTACATAATGGGGACAGAGTAAAAAATCAGAGCTGGTAAAATTCTGGTGAGGAAAGGGCTAATTTCCCTTAAGTTACTGAATCTATTAGAATTAATTTCTTAGGTCGCCCGCGGCGCCTGATTAAAATCTGCTCAGACCGATCTTTAAATAACTTTTTAGCGCAACTTTCCGAAAGCCAAGGCTTGGATCGAGTGATGGCTTCGGTAATTTCCTGATCCTCCCAATGCGGCGCCCCCTCTTTCACAAAACTAGCCCATGCCATTTGTCGCTCAAAAGGGGTATTACCCAAACTCCAGAAATGCTGATGATCCACAAGCCAAGGCTCTGCATTGCCGCCAATATGAGATGAAAAGCTGGTCCATGTTGAATCTTGTGGATTTGATTCCAATCCGACCCTAACGGGATTGAGCTCTATATAGCGCTGACAACGCAGAAAATAGTCGGGATCTATTAAAGAAGACCGAAAGCGCCCTTCCCATATTGTTCCTGAACGGTGATGCTGTAAATTGAAATATTGGGCATAACGTCTACCTAAAGACTGCATTGTTTTTGCCAAGGAGTCTTCAGTTTGTGGAGTGATTAATAAGTGGGCGTGATTTGGCATCAAGGCAAAAGCATGCACTGCACTTCCAAATTGTTTGGCAGCTTCTCGTAACCAAATTAAATACTGTCGCCGGTCTTCTTCATTCAAAAAAATGGTTTCACGATTATTACCACGCACCATTACATGCATTGCCTGGCCGGGAATGATGGTGCGCGCTTGCCGTGCCATGATGAAATGAACTACTGGAGTTCGCGAACTCCACCATTGTTAGAAAACTCTGGGATAAACCAATCACCATCTACTTGAGTAACGCCGGCAGGCACTTCACGTCCGTGTTGTGGCTCATTTTTTAATGCAGTAGCCATGTACGAAGTCCACATTGGCAAAGCAAGTCCTCCGCCCGTTTCGCGGTCTCCTAAGCTTTGCGGCTTATCAAAACCAATCCAAGCAATGGCAACTACTTTAGGGCTATACCCAGCAAACCAGGCATCGTGAGAATCATTGGTTGTTCCTGTCTTACCGGCAATGTCATTGCGACCTAACTTTGCTCTTGCACTGGCTGCAGTGCCACTTTTTGTGACCTCTTGAAGCATGCTATCCATCACAAAAGCAGTGCGCGCATCGAGAACACGTGTGGCATCAACATTGGCTTCTGTCGGCTTTGCTTCAAACAAAATAGCACCTTTTGAATCCACCATCTTATTAATTAAATAGGGGTCAACACGATAACCCCCATTGGCGAAGACGCTGTAAGCAGCGGCCATTTGTAATGGCGTTACTGAACCCGCACCCAAAGCCATAGTGAGGTATGGAGGATGTTTATCTGCCTCAAATCCAAAACGCTGTATGTACTCCTGAGCATAAGATGGCCCAATCGCGCGAATGATCCGAACAGAAACTAAGTTTTTCGATTTAGCGAGCGCTGTGCGCAAACGCATCAATCCATCATATTTACCATCATAGTTTTTAGGCTCCCAAGCTTGGCTACCAGTCTCTAAGCTACCTATTGAAAGAGGTGCATCGTTGACCATCGTACTTGGAGAAAAACCTTTTTCAATTGCAGCGGCATAAATAAATGGCTTAAAGGATGAGCCTGGTTGACGCTGTGCTTGTGTCACGTGATTAAATTGATTACGACGAAAATCAAAACCGCCCACCAATGAAAGAATCGCGCCCGTATCAGCATTCATGGATACAAAAGCAGCCTCTACTTGCGGTAATTGAGCCAACTTCCAAACACCGCCATCAGACAAAAGCCTCACAATGGCGCCTGGCCGTAAACGTTTCTTAGGTTGAGTGCTATCTGTTAACGAAGCGCTAGCCAATTTCATCCCCTCACCTTTTAGGGTAATGAGATCTCCAGTAGCAATCATGACCTGCATCTCTTTTGGCTTCACATCGAGCACTACACCAGATTGCAGATCGTCTAACTGTGGGTACGCTAGCAAGGCCTCATCAATTGCACGTTGTCGTTTGACAGAATCCTCTGGCAGATCAATGAAACCCTCAGGCCCTCGATAAGCATGCCGCAAGTCATATTCAAAAATACCGCGACGCACTGCTCTATAGGCTGCATCTTGATCTGCTTTTAGGATCGTTGTGTAAACATCAATTCCCTGAGAGTAAATTGCCTCGCCGTATTGTGTGAATAGTAATTGACGAACCATTTCAGCCGGAAAGTCAGCGCGTGTACTAAATTCATTACCAAGACCGCGGATATGCAATTCCTCTGCCATTGCATTTTGATATTGCTCGGGCGTAATGTAAGACAGATCGCGCATCCTCTGCAAAATATATTCTTGGCGAATTTTCGCTCGTCTAAAGTTGCTCACGGGGTTGTATGCAGAGGGTGCTTTTGGTAATCCAGCCAACATAGCGGCCTGTGCAATAGAGACATCTTTTAAATCTTTACCAAAATAAATTTGGGCTGCGCTAGAAAATCCATAAGCTCTTTGACCCAAGAAAATCTGGTTCATGTAAATCTCAAGAATCTTATCTTTGCTTAATTGAGATTCTATTTCCCAGGAAAGCAATACCTCATAAATTTTGCGGGTAAAAGTTTTCTCATTACTCAAGAAAAAATTACGAGCCACTTGCATGGTAATAGTCGATGCTCCTTGCGATAAATTACCGCGCAAGTTGGTCAAAGCAGCCCGCAAAATACCCACATAATCAACGCCGCCATGGGAATAAAAGCGATCGTCCTCAATCGCCAATACAGCATTGCGCATACTCATTGGGATTTCAGAGAGCGGTATCACCTTGCGTCGCTCTTCCCCAAACTCACCAATAAGCACCTTATCTGCCGTGTAAATACGTAGAGGTGTTTTCGGGTTGTAGTCCACTAAAGCCGAAATTTTGGGCAAATTGGGTTTAGCAATCAAAAAGGCGTATCCCAATAGGAGTGTGAATACCACGGCTAAAAGCATGCAAATAATCAGCAAGGCCTTTACAAGGGGGTTGCCCCCTGATTTTTTTGACGAGGAATGCTCCGCTCGTTGCTGACCTGGGCGTCTATCAGACTGTCGGTTAAACCGCCGATTTGGTGGCAGCTTGTCATTAGGGGGTAGAGCCATAGAATCAAATTATAGGGTGCTTGAGTAATTTGTCTTTAAGCTCCAAAACCCTGCTTCCCAGGTTTTTATCTTTGACTTTTCTTACCCACTTTTCTGCATTTCCTGATCGCTTTTACTATCCCCACAAAGAACAATATGGCATGCCCACACGTCATATCTCTCACGAATCTTTTGATGATATTTTGAGTGAGCTTGGGGATGATCCTGCCATACCAGACCCCCATGGAATTCGTCGAACCCTACCCTCCCAAAGGGCTGTCTCTGAAACCCCAATTCAGGCTAAGCCAATTTCTACCCAGTGGGCTTGGCTTAACTTTACTCAGCCTAAATCTCTCTTTCTCATTATTCAAACTGGCATCTTTTTAGGCTTATTTGGCATGGTTTTTATCGGGATTGATGCCTACAAAAAGGAGCTAGGGATAGAAATGCAAGGCTTGCAGGACCAGCTTTTGACTTTGAATAAAGAGCTCTCTAGGCATCAAGAAAATTGGGATGAAGAGCAAGATGACTTATATTCTGCATTGGATAAATTAGAAGTAAGTATTCACTCTAATATTAAAAAACCAGTAATTTCACCCCTGCAACGCCTGCCAGCAACCGCCCCACATGAAGCAGAACTTCGGCGCTGGAGATACCTGGGGCTTATCCAAATGAATGGTCTCGAGCAGGCCTTTTTCCATACTGGCAAAAACACCATGATGGCGTCAAAAGAGGTGGTGGTCCTGGGGGATTGGCGCTTAGTTCACGCGCAAAAAGATATGGCTACCTTGACTCATCCTCAAGGCAAATCGCTTCACTTTAAAGCCGCTCGATCTGAATGACGCTCCTCAAAATATTCAGGGCAATCTCACGGTGTACCGTCACAGCCTTAATGACATTTTTAATGTCTTCAGCGCTTGGGGTTGTCCCCGAAATAAGCCCAACACCCTCTGCAAGAAATGGATTAATTACCCTCCAATTTCACCAGATTGAACTGACAGAGCTTTTGCAGGTTTTGGCCAAAATAGGTAAAGCCAATTTTCTCCTGAGTGATTCTATTCAGGGAACAATCTCTATTGACCTTCAGAGCACTCCTTGGCAAACAGCACTTCACTCCATTCTGGCTAGCAGGGGCTTACGCCTTGTTAGAAATGGTGATATTTACTGGATTGGACCCCATGCAGAAATTCAGAGCTTTCAAAAACATCGTCGAGAAGATGCCGCCCTGCCATTTGGAGGCGACCATATCAATAGTCCACGCCAAATACTCATTGAGGCACGTATTGTTGAAGCTGATCAGCGCTTTGCTAGGGAGCTTGGTGTCAAGCTTGGTTATCAAGCCAATAGCAATACCTCAGACCAAAAAGCCAGCGCCTCACTTGATTTGGCTGGCTCGGGTTTAAGTGGCTTTCAACCGGCCACAGTGGCTGCCACCTTGATCTCGAAAAATGCAGCTAGGCTGTTGCAAATTGAGCTTTCAGCGCTTGAAGCTGATGGCCAGGGGAAAATTCTCTCTAATCCCAGAATCATGACAGGCGATCAAGTAAAGGCAACCATTGAACAGGGTACCGAATTGCCTTATCAGGTCAGCACTCAAAGTGGTAGCAAATTGCAGTTTCGCAAAGCCAATTTGCGCCTTGAGGTCATACCCAAAATTCATCCCGATGGAAAAATATCGATGTTAGTCGGCATCAATAAAGACACCATTGGCATGAAAACCGAGCAAGGCTATGCCATTGACACCAAGAGTTTGAGCTCCGAAGTGACCGTTGAAAATGGTGGGACAGCCATTATTGGAGGGATATTTCAAACCACAGAAAGAGAAGACGAGGTCAAGGTCCCGCTTTTAGGTGATATACCTATCCTTGGCCATTTATTTCGTCATAAGTCGACATTAGCCGACAAAACTGAGCTTTTAGTCTTCTTAACTCCCACCGTGCTCGATAAACACTAATAAAATCAGGGGGTGAAATCTTCATCCAACAATATCTTCCTAATCGGCCTCATGGGCGCCGGAAAGTCGACCGTTGGCAAACTGCTGGCAAAAAAGTTAGGTCGACGCTTTTTAGACGCTGACCATGTCATTGAAGAACGTTGTGGCGTCAAAATTCCTCTGATCTTTGAAATGGAAGGTGAGGAGGGATTTAGAAAACGTGAGGCCGCTACCATCAAAGATATTACCGCTGAAGAAGACATTATCTTGGCAACAGGTGGTGGGGCTGTACTCCTTCCTGAAAATCGTCAATATCTTCGTGAAAGAGGGAATGTCATCTATCTACATGCCAATCCGATAGAGCTCTGGCATCGCACCAAGGGTGGCGTTGGTAGACCTCTACTAAAAAATGGTGATGCTAAAAAAATTCTTGAAAACTTATACGCCATTAGGGATCCGCTGTATCGCGAAATCGCTGACCATGTGATTGAAACTGGCAAACCCAGCGTCAATCAGCTTGTCACCACATTAATCATGCAGCTCGAACTTTCAAGCTAAGTCTATTTATGAAAACATTACAAGTTGATCTCGGTGATCGTAGTTACCCGATATATATTGGTACAAATTTAATTGACCAACCCCATCTATTTGGCGCTTGCGAAAAAGCAACGTCGATCTATATCGTCACCAATACAACTGTTGCACCTTTATATGCGCAGCGTTTAACAAAAACTTTAGAAGCGCTTGGCAAGCCAGTCAAAACCATCGTTCTGCCAGATGGGGAGTCATACAAAGATTGGAAAAACCTTCAACTCATTTTTGATGATCTTTTGAAGTTTGGCGCCGACCGTCAAACAATGTTGGTTGCTCTAGGTGGCGGAGTCATCGGCGACATGACAGGTTTTGCTGCAGCCAGTTTTATGCGCGGCATCAAGTTTATTCAGGTGCCTACAACCTTGCTTGCACAAGTGGACTCTTCTGTGGGCGGCAAGACTGGTATCAATCACCCCCTAGGGAAAAACATGATTGGTGCATTTCATCAGCCCGTAGCAGTTATTGCAGATTTGAATACGCTCAAAACACTACCCGCGCGCGAACTATCTGCTGGCCTTGCAGAGGTCGTCAAACATGGTGCCATTGCTGATGAACAATTTCTAGCGTGGATTGAAACGAATGCTCCAGCGCTATTAGCATGCGATACCGATGCCATGGCTCACGCAGTCTTGCGCTCTTGCGAAATTAAATCTGCAGTAGTTTCAGCCGATGAAAAAGAAGGTGGAATTCGCGCTACCTTAAACTTTGGCCATACTTTTGGGCATGCTATTGAAGCAGGCATGGGTTACGGTGAATGGCTACATGGTGAAGCTGTCGGATGTGGCATGGTGATGGGCGCCGATCTCTCTCGTCGCCTTGGCTATATTAGTGAAGCTCAGGTAGCCCATTTAAAGCAGATCATTCAATCGATGAATTTGCCAACCGAACCCCCACAGTTTGGCGCGCCGCGTTATATGGAATTAATGCAGGTGGATAAGAAAACTGAGGGCGGCCAAATTCGTTACGTTGTTCTAGAAAAAATGGGTAAAGCACGCATTCAAAGTGTGCCTGATGCCCAAGTAATTGAAACCCTGACTGCAACTGGTGCAGTCTAATTTTTTAGCCCTTCAGTAAGCTAACGTTAACAGCTTGACCCGCCTGAGAACTAGCAAAGTCAGAAAGATCGCTTAAAAGCTCGCGCCCCGTTTTGGTATCCAGCCACAGCGGGGTAGCAAGAGTACCAGCCCAACGATAGTGGTAGCCACCAGATTTAGCAGCAACCCAGATCTCGTGTAAAGGAGGTTGGGTATTCACCACAATCACACTACGATCCCTAAATCGAATATTAATAACATTACCGCCCTGACGCTCTACATCCAAATCAAGGTCGAATGCGTCATCTGCAGCCTCCAAGGCAACCTCAATTGACTCCAGTAGATGAGCCCCCAGTTGATGAAACTGCTTGTCATCAATAATTTCTACTGTGGGATTGTTTGGCTTCATATTTGAGTCCTGCATGCTATATTCAATCATTCGTTTTAGAGACATTCATGATAGCGATTCTTGCAAGAACCTTCAGTATTGGCCTTCTAATATCCCTCGTTGGGTGTGGGGTTAGAGGACCGCTATATTTACCCAATGTGCCGCCAGCGCCTACCCCCCCTTCTGAGCCTGAACCTAAAGGCAAACTATATCCGCCACAAAACCCAGCTACCGCTAATTCACCATCAGTCAAGCAATGACACATAACGCAATCCCCCTTCCCCATCTCACTGGATTTAGTGAGCGCAATGGCTGCTGGTACGCCGAGGAGCTTTCCTTAGCTGACCTGGCTAAAGAATTTGGAACCCCCTTATACATATACAGCAAAAAAGCTTTAACTCAAGCCTACCAAGCTTATGACAAAGCCTGCGTAGATGTTTCCGGTAAAAGGCGTGCACGCGTACATTACGCCATGAAAGCAAATAGCAATTTAGCTGTTATCGATTGCTTTAAGAAATTGGGTGCTGGCTTTGACTTGGTGAGCGGTGGTGAGCTATCCCGCGCACTCGCAATTGGTGCAGACCCAAAAAGTCTTGTTTTCGCAGGAGTCGGAAAATCAGCAGCTGAAATTGCTCAAGCATTGCAGGCTGGAGTCAAATGCATCAATGTTGAATCTATTGCCGAGCTTCATCAAATTAACCGGGTTGCGACCAAACTACATTGTCGCGCGCCAATTTCATTGCGCGTTAATCCAGATGTCGATGCACAAACCCATCCCTATATCTCTACAGGATTAAAAGGGAATAAATTTGGTATTGCATATCACCAAGTGTTAAAGACCTACAGAGAAGCTGCTGTTCTTCCACAAATTGATGTTGTTGGCATTGATTGTCACATTGGCTCACAAATCACTAGCACCGCCCCTTATCTAGATGCTTTAGATAAAGTACTTGAATTGGTCTCACAGCTCAAAAAAGAGGGTATTGAAATTCATCATCTGGATTTAGGTGGGGGCCTTGGTATTTCTTATGGCGATGACAATCCACCAGACATTACCGACTTTACAAATACCTTATTAAATCGGGTTGCTGAACGCGGTTTTGGGCATTTAGATGTAGTGCTTGAACCCGGTAGATCTTTGGTGGGCAATGCTGGAGTGCTTCTAACCCAAGTCGAATATCTTAAGCCTGGCGCAGAAAAAAACTTTTGTATTGTTGATGCGGCAATGACTGAACTGATGCGTCCCGCCCTATATGAGGCCTATCACTCAATTGTGCCTGTGCAGACTAAAGCGATTTCAAAAGCTACTTATGACGTCGTTGGTCCAGTATGTGAATCTGGAGATTGGTTGGGCAGAGATCGCCAGCTTGCGGTTGAAGAAGGAGACTTGTTGGCGATTTTGTCTGCTGGTGCCTATGGTTTTGTCATGGCATCAAACTACAACACCAGACCAAAGCCAGCAGAAATTATGGTGGATGGCGATAAGGCCTATGTCATTCGCACGCGAGAAAATGTACAGGATCTCTTTTCAAGTGAGACGGTGCTGCCAAGCTAAAAGAAGTATTGATATTTACCGTTCTTCGCCAAAACAAAACCCCGCTGAACTTAGCGGGGTTTTGTTTTGATGCTTGAAGACTAATTAACGCAAGCCTGCCATGTAATCAGAGACTGCTTTCATTTCTTGATCTGAAAGCTTGGTCGCAATCGTGGTCATTTGAGTGCTATTTTTACGAACACCTTCACGGAAAGCAATCAATTGCGCAGTGTTGTAATCAGCCCATTGACCGCCCATGCGGGGATACTGTGCTGGAATACCAGCGCCATTTGGACTATGGCAAGCTGCGCAGGCAGGTACGCCTTTTGCTGCAATTCCACCACGGTAAATGCTTTGGCCGAGTTCGATCATGTCTTTATTAGTAGCCACCCCTAAAGAAGGCGTCTGTTTCACTAGGTAAGCAGAAATATTATTCATATCTTGCTCAGTTAAAGTGGCAACCATACCCTGCATCACAGCGTTTGGACGGGTTCCATCTTTGTAATTCTTCAATTGCTTGGTTAAATAGGCTGCATGTTGACCAGCCAACTTAGGCCATGCACCTGAGGCGCTTTGGCCATTAGAGCCATGACACCCTACACAAGCAACTACCCCACGGCTAGGATCGCCATTGTTATAGAGCGCCTCACCAGCAGCAGGATCAGTTTTTGGCTTACCAGGCACCACCGGCTTGGCTGCCTCAGCAGCAGGAGCAGCGCCAGAAGCTGCATCTGCAGCAATAACAGCGCCTGAAAAGGCAGTAATGGCGATAAAGACGCCAGCAGCTAGACTAGCGCTTAAGCTTGTTAATTTGGAGATTTGAGAGGTTTGACGCATTATGTTTACCTTGGCAAAAATTCCTAAAAGTGTTTGGGCCCAACTTTTACAACCTTTTACCCAACACCATGAGATATTTCATGATTTTGCGTGATTTTACAATAGCTTCTGGACATGTCTAAACTCTTTCAAGCCCGCTTCTCGACCACAGTCAATGACACCCATTGCCTGCCTGCCACCCCGCTCCGTGAGGTGGCCTTTGCTGGGCGCTCAAATGCCGGCAAATCTAGCGCAATAAACGTACTTTGCAACCAAAAAAGGCTGGCATTTGCCAGTAAAACCCCCGGACGCACCCAACATATCAATTATTTTGGTCTTTTTGCAAAAGATGATCTATTGGCCTATTTAGTGGACTTACCGGGTTACGGGTACGCCGCAGTAAATCATGAGACTAAATATCACTGGAATGCCCTCTTAAGCGATTATTTACAAGAACGTGAGCAATTGGTTGGTATGGTGTTAATTGTGGACTCTAGACGCGGCATTACCGACCTAGATGAGCAAATGATTCAGTGGTTTGTACCCACCGGCAAACCTATTCATGTTTTGCTTAGCAAATGCGACAAGCTGAATAAAAGTGAGTGTAAGCATGCCCTAGAGGCGGTACGTAAGCAATTACAACAATATGATCCAGCCCTTCCCGATGGAAATGGAGAATCAAAGCAACTTACGGCACAATTATTTTCTAGCACCAAACGGATTGGCCTTGAAGAGGCCGACAATATTGTTATTAAATGGTTATTTGAAGCGGAGACTCAAAAAGATGAAATCACAAGCTAACTCTTTATTGAATTTTCCAGCCCATCGTCCACGTCGTATGCGTCGCGAGGATTGGTCGCGTCGCTTAATACAAGAAAATCAAGTTAGTGCAAATGATCTGATTTACCCAGTCTTTTTGCTAGAGGGAAGCAATCAGTCTCAAGCGGTTTCTTCTATGCCGGGGATCAATCGCATTTCTTTAGATTTACTCTTTCCAGTTGCCCAAGAGTGTGTTGACTTAGGCATTCCAGTAATGGCGCTCTTTCCAGTAATTGATGCCGGCTTAAAAAGCCCTGAAGGTCAGGAAGCATTTAATCCCAATGGATTAATTCCAAATGCAGTACGTGAACTTAAAAAGCACTTCCCGAATTTAGGCATCATGACTGATGTGGCTCTTGATCCCTACACCAGTCACGGACAGGATGGCATCCTAGATGATGAAGGTCGCATTCTCAATGACGAGACTACTGCAATCCTTGTTCAGCAAGCTGTTGCACACGCACAGGCTGGTGTAGATATCGTTGCACCCTCAGACATGATGGATGGTCGCATCGGAAAAATTCGTGAAGCGCTTGAGCAAAAGCAACTCATTCACACCCGCATCATGGCTTACTCAGCGAAGTACGCCTCTGCTTTTTATGGCCCCTTCCGGGATGCTGTTGGATCTGCAAAAAATCTAGGAAAGGCCGATAAAAAAACCTATCAAATGGATTGCGCCAATACTGATGAGGCTTTGCGGGAGGTTGCCTTAGATATCAGCGAAGGTGCTGATATGGTCATGGTTAAACCAGGCATGCCATATCTTGATATTGTTCGCAGGGTGAAAGAAGAATTGAATTACCCAACCTACGCATATCAGGTCAGTGGTGAATATGCCATGCTTAAAGCAGCCGCACAAAATGGTTGGCTAGATCATGATGCAGTCATGATGGAATCGCTTCTTGCATTTAAGCGGGCTGGTGCTGATGGCATTCTGACTTACTTTGCACTCGAAGCTGCGCGCCTTTTAAAGACAAATAAGTAATTCGTCATTTAAAAACTTAAATGGGTGTGACCCATTTAAGTTCTCAGTAGCTTAATTTCCCAGAGCTTTTTTCAAGCGTTCGCCAAAACGTTGTGGTGGCATATAACCAATCACACGCTGATCTTTTAACTCGACCGAGTTTTGATCAAAGAATAAAATCCCGGGCGGCCCGAATAGTCCAAAACGCTTTAGCAATTCCTGATTTTCAGGGCTATTTTTGGTAACGTCAGCCTGCAACAATACAAACTTTTCTAATTGTGTATTCACCTCAGTATTTGCAAACGTATTTATCTCCATTTCCTTGCAAGAGATACACCAATCAGCATAAAAATCCAATAGAAGCATTTTTTTCTGTTCTTTCGCTTGCGCCAAAAATTGATCTAATTGAGCGCTCGATTGAATCACTGTAAAACGCACGTTACCAATCTGGTGATCTCTTTGATCAACAGCTGAAATACTGCTAGAGCTAGCGCTTCCCATTTGGAGCAATGGGGAAGCAATCCATGCTGCCGTTGCTACCAACAACACTCCCAATGTTCGTTGCAACCAAACCATCCACATACCTGTGGATGGAATCAAAATCCTCGCCTCCACAGCAATAAATAGCAGTGGCAAACCCATTCCTAGAGCCATCACAAATAGTAAGCCAGCTCCTAGGCTCATTGAGCCTGTTTGAGCTATAAATGCCAGCACTCCAGCCAAGGGGGCCGTAATACAGGGACTAGCAACCAGTGTGGAAATTCCCCCCAAAGTAAATGCGCCTGCGGCGCTACCCCCTTTATGGCGACCTGCTAATTCATCAATCTTTTGATTCCAAGATTGGGGTAAACGTAAGTCATATAAACCAAACAAACTTCCAGACAATGCCAATAACAAAATGGCAAAACCTATAAGCGCTATAGGACTCTGTAGTGCCCTCTGGACACTTCCACCCAAGGCTGCCATGAGCACACCGGCAAGAGCGTACATACAAGCCATCCCCAGTACGTATGCAGATGCTAGAAGCACCGCACGTCCTTTTGATATCGCTCTATTTCCGGCAGTTCCAAAAACCACGCTAGATAAAATCGGTAGCATTGGCAAAACACAGGGAGTAAATGCTAAGGCTAAACCCAGAACAAAGAATGCAAGGAATAAATAGCCTGTTGGCGTTCCCTCTAAGAACCGACCAATTGCATTGACGTCATCGCGCTCACGCCAAAGCTCCATCAGGCCAATGCCTGCACTTGCTTTTGTTTGAATGGCTGAAGCAGACTCCAATACTTCAGGAATGGGCCCTGCCCTTACGCCTGGGCCTGCCAGCATAAACTTCAAAGTCATAGGGGGATAGCAAATACCAGCCTCCGCACAACCTTGCAACTCAAGGTCTAGATATAAAGGTTTTCCCAACTCTGCTTTTCGACTCAGGGTGAGTAAAAATTCTTGTTTATAAACCTGCATCTTCTTTTGAAAAGTTTCATCAAACTTTTCAACTCCCAATGGCAAGGAAGCTTGGGCTGCTGTTAGCTTGCCTGGCTCAATACCTAATTGAAAGCGCAGAGATTCTTGATAAATGTAATACCCTTTGGCGGGGATGATTTCTATCTCAATTTCGTTCGAATTCTCAAGCCAAGTAGCCTCAGCCTTAAATGCTTTTTCTGGGGGTAAAAAATCTGGGGCCGCAAATACTTGGGCAGACACTACCAGGAAGAATATGGCCAATTTAGCCAAAAAAGAATGTAATTTCATAATGATGAATTTACCTCAGACTCGACCCACTTGCCGTATTGTTTTTCATATAGCTCAGGCGAAAAAGCCAACACTTCTGGCAGGTCATAGGGGTGCTCTTTTTGCATAAATGACAAGATATCAAGCCACTTTGATTCGGTGGTTTTTGCTGATAGCAAGACCTCTTGCTCTTCGCAAATGTTTCCTTCCCATCGATAAATCGATTGAATGCCCTCTTTCATTTGCACACATGCAGCCAAATTCTGCTCCACTAATGCACGAGCCATGGCCTTGGCGGCCTCCGAACTTGGTAAGCTAGTAATCACCACCAAAAGCTTCCTAGGGTTGATTGGGGCGTTTTCAGACATTCTGTATTTATAACCTGATAAATGAAAAAAGCCAGACCGAAGCCTGGCTTTTTACTGTAACTATAAAACTTAAGCCTCTTGAGCTACTACTGCTGTTTCTTCAAGCTCTGGGCGATCTACCAACTCCACTAAAGCCATTGGAGCATTGTCGCCATGACGGAAGCCAAACTTCAAAATACGAAGGTAGCCACCTGGGCGGGTTGCATAACGTGGGCCAAGTTCTGTAAAGAGCTTGGTCACGATATCGCGATCGCGTGTGCGATTAAATGCTAAGCGACGATTTGCCAAGTTATCTTTTTTACCCAAGGTAATTAAAGGCTCAACAACCATGCGCAATTCTTTTGCTTTTGGCAAAGTGGTTTTAATCACTTCGTGCTCCAAAAGAGAATTAGACATGTTGCGCAGCATCGCTAAGCGATGTGATGATGTTCTGTTAAGTTTGCGTAAGCCGTTTCCGTGACGCATGATGCTTCCTTTCTAATTATTTCTCGAGGTTAGCTGGAGGCCAGCTTTCGAGTTTCATGCCAAGACTTAAGCCACGAGCCGCCAATACATCTTTGATTTCATTCAAAGATTTACGACCTAAATTAGGCGTCTTCAACAATTCATTCTCTGTACGTTGAATCAAGTCACCGATGTAGTAAATGTTCTCAGCCTTCAAGCAGTTTGCAGAGCGAACTGTGAGTTCGAGATCATCAACTGGACGCATCAACATAGGATCAACCATTGAAGAGCGGCTTGGTGCGAGATCACCAGAAACTTCGCTGCTCTCAAGAGCTGCGAACACCACTAACTGATCAACCAAAATGGTAGCAGCTTGACGAATCGCCTCTTCAGGAGACAACACACCATTGGTTTCGATAGTCATTACAAGACGATCGAGGTCAGTACGTTGCTCAACACGAGCAGACTCAACAGCATAGCTAACACGGCTTACTGGACTAAATGAGGCATCCAATACGATACGACCAATAATCTTGGTAGCTTCGTCATGGTATTGACGCATATTGCCTGGTACATAGCCACGGCCTTTTTCAACCTTGATCTGCATATCTAACTTGCCACCAGCTGACAAGTGAGCGATCACGTGATCAGGATTGATGATTTCTACATCATGCGGCAAGTCGATATCTTTTGCAGTAACAACGCCTGGACCTTCTTTACGCAAATTGATAGTAACTTCGTCACGTGATTGCAACTTAAATACGATGCCTTTGAGGTTCAACAAGAGGTTAACTACATCTTCTTGAACTCCATCTAATGTGGAGTACTCATGAACAACACCTGCAATTGCTACTTCAGTTGGCGCATAACCAACCATCGAGGACAAGAGTACGCGACGTAATGCATTTCCGAGTGTGTGGCCATAGCCACGCTCGAACGGCTCCATAACAACCTTAGCTTGGTTGGCGGTAAGCGCTTCAACAGAAATAATTTTTGGCTTGAGCAAATTTGTTTGCATATTTTTTCCTTGAGAGTGCCTAATTAGCGTGAATACAATTCGACGATCAAACTTTCATTAATTTCACCGCTAAT
>JAXIUI010000014.1:0-45072 GCA_034680725.1 Polynucleobacter sp. | reverse complement strand
ATGTTCAATAGCCTCTTGCAAAATTCGTGTCAATTTGGGCGTTGGTAATTTGGCCATTGCAGCAGCATAAGCCGCATCCACATCTTTAAAGAGCTCTTTTAAGCCAGTGCCCTTTTTCGCTGAAATGGGATGCACATTCGCAAAATCTAAGAAGCGCAGCTTTTGGGCAATTTCTAAGCGGGCCCGCTCTTTAACATAGGTATCAATCCCATCCCACTTGTTCACGGCAACTACGAGTGCACGCCCCGCCTCAACAATAAATCCAGCAATATGGGCGTCCTGTTCAGAAATGTCTTGCTGAGCATCGAGCATCAGAATCACTACATTGCAATCAGCAATGGCTTGTAATGTTTTAACAACCGAGAACTTTTCAATGGCTTCAAATACTTTTCCACGGCGGCGCAAACCTGCTGTATCTACCAAAATGTAAGGTTTGCCATTCCGCTCAAAAGGAACTTCAATCGCATCACGGGTCGTACCGGGCATATCAAAAGCGATCACCCGCTCTTCACCAATTAGTTTATTAATTAAGGTCGATTTACCGACGTTTGGTCGCCCTACCACCGCAATTTTCATCGGGCGATTAGGATCATTTTCTTTATCTTCTGGTTCTGGCTCAGGAATACCTAATGAGTCCAAGGCATCATCAATCAAGCCGCGCACACCATCGCCATGCGCAGATGAAATCGGAAATGGCTCACCTAAACCTAACTCATGAAAATCAGCGGTCACAACACCTGCCTGCATACCCTCAGTCTTATTGACTGCCAGAATGACAGGTCTACCAGTCTTTCTTAAGAAATCGGCAATAACGCGATCTTGTGGCGCCATACCCAAGCGTCCATCGACCAAGAAAATGATGATGTCAGACTCAGCAACCGCCTGCTTGGTCTGCTTGGCCATTTCAGCCACGATACCCGTCTTAGCAACTGGCTCGAAACCACCGGTGTCCACACAAATAAATGGGCGCTCACCAATTCGTCCTTTGCCATAATGACGATCACGGGTTAAGCCCGAGAAATCAGCAACTAGAGCATCACGCGAACGCGTGAGTCGATTAAAGAGCGTCGATTTACCAACATTGGGACGACCGACAATAGTAATTACTGGATTCATTTTGGACTGTACGCCGCTAGTTTTCCACCCTGGGACTGCACCAGGATGAGACCGCCAACCGCAATGGGTGCGGCGGTGATTGGACTACTGTCATGACGAATCCTTGCCAGCATTTCGCCACTCGCTTGTGAGAGTGCATGCACATAACCCTGTGCATCACCCATGAGTACTACTTTGCCAACTGCTAGGGGCTCTCCCAGCCCTCTAAAAGTCAACTGGGTATTTTCCCAAATCTGTGAGCCATCTTTAGTGGCAAAAGCGGTGACATACGATTTTTCGTTAGCTGAAAACACCATGCTGGCACTTTGCGCAGTGCCCGTATAGCTGGAGTAATCCTTGAACCAAATCAAATTTCCAGTGCGGGCCTGACCACATCCAATCCGCCCTTGAAAGGAGACTGCACAAATAATCTCGCCTTCCATACTGGGGCGGGCAGTCACATCATTTAAGCGTTCAATCTCTGAAAAACCTTTGGGGAAAGAAACGGGCGTTTCCCAAATCAGACCACCATTAGCAATCGCAATCATGCCAAAACGTCCACCAGCAAAACCGGTAACGATGACTTCATTCCCAATCGGCAGCATCCCATAGCCCACTCGCAATGAGAGAGCTGATTGTTGACGCTGATAGGTCCACTTACGAGCGCCGGTTTGGGCATCCAAACCAATAAAGCGATTATCCAATGCACGAATAATCACGATGCCAGCGGCAACCACAGGCTCGGTTAATACCTCGCTGCCCACACTGACTTTCCACATTTGCTTACCGGTATCGTCGTAGGCATAAACATCGCCTTCGGTAGAAACCACGGCAGTAGTGCGACCATCAGAGCCAGGGCCAATAGATAAACGCTCTGGCACAGACACTTCCCAAAGCTTGTTACCGTTGATCAAATCAATCTTGTATAACTTACCGCTACGAGAAGCTGCATAGACAGCATCTCCCACCACCGTCGGATGAAAGTTAAAAGGTTCAGATGAGCCAAGGCTGGTTGACCATACGGGCTGTAAATCAAATTGATTGCTTACTGGCACCAGTTCTGCCGGCTTACGAACGCGTGCATTACCAGAACAAGCAAGCAAAGCTACTACAGCGCCACCGATAATAAGACTTGTACTGACTAGCTTGACGACACGTTTGCCATTCAATCTCACTGAGCAATCCCTCCAACAGCATCAAGCTTTACCTTCAAGAGGCGCCGAGCCTCTTCCGAAAACTCTTTGCTCTGATTTAACTGCTTCCACGCTGCTTCATAACTTGTGCGGGCATCCGCATTTTTTTTCTGTGCCAAATACCAATCACCCCGGCGCTCCAACCAGAGAGATTCAAATCCATCAATGGGTTTTTCTTTCAAAATAGCATCCGCTTCAGCGAGATCCTTTTCTGTACCAAGCTCAATCAATTGCGATGCTAGACGCAATTTCGCTAAGGCTAGATAGCCTTTATCAGAGGCATTTTGTGCTGCCCAACGTAAATATTGAGTTGCCTTAGCAGCATCTCCGGAATCGGCCGCAATTTTGGCAGCAACTAAACTAGACATCGCCGCATAGGGCGTTCTAGAAAATTGATTTTGTAAATCATCAGCAGCGCGCAAAGTTTGGTCTTTATCGCCTTTTTCAATGGCATTGACCATCGTTTCATACAGTTGCGCAGCATCGGCAGCCTGACTTACGCGCCACCATTGATAAGCGCTATATGCAGCATAAGCAAACAAGACCACTGTCAACACACCAGTGATGAGGTTGCGATATTGTTGCCAAAAGGCTTTAAATTGGTCTAACTGTTCTTGTTCTTCTAGGTCTAAAGGCATGTCAATCCAGGCTAATAAATTCAATATGAGTTACAACTTTAATCGGGAATCCGTTCATTCTATTCGGTAGCACCCAAGATGGCATTAATTACCGCTTCCACCACGCCATCCAAAGCAACGGCTGTTTGCTCACCGCTGGCACGTAAATCCTTTAATTGGGCCTCATTTTTGGCCAATTCATCGGGCCCAATGATGACTGCGTAAGCTGCCCCACTGGCATCTGCTTTCTTCATTTGCGACTTAAAGCTAGCTGACTGTCCATCTGGCGGGCAAAATAAGATGACATCAATGCCAGCGCTGCGAAGGCGTTCTGCAACAATCATCGCAGCAGTTAAGGCCTCTCCACCTTGGTGAAGCACAAACACATCACATTGGGACTGAGCCTCGGGCAAAGAACCTGAAACCTTCATGAGCTCAAGCACACGCTCCATGCCCATAGCCCAACCACACGCAGGCGCAGGCTTACCACCCATGCGCTCGATGAGAGGATCATAACGACCACCACCAGCGATGGTTCCCTGAGCACCTAACTCTTCAGTAATCCATTCGAATACGGTGAGGTTGTAGTAATCAAGCCCACGCACCAAACGGGGATTGATCTTGCAGGGAATATTATTGGCCTTCAGTATTGCCTGCACCGCCTCAAAATGCTTGAGTGATTCGGCGCCTAAGTAATCCAATAACTTTGGTGCAGCCTCAATTAAATCTTGCATCGCCAGATTTTTAGAATCCAAAATACGCAAAGGATTGGTGAGTAAGCGACGTTGAGAATCTTCATCTAACTGTGCTTGGTGTTGCTCAAAATAAGCAATTAAAGATGTGCGATGCTGCGCACGCTCATCGGCTTGCCCTAATGAATTAATCTCTAAGCGAACACCCTTCAGACCCAACTCATCCCAAAGACGCTGCCCCATCAAAATGATCTCAGCATCAATATCAGGACCAGCAAAACCTAAAGCCTCAATGCCAAATTGATGGAACTGACGATAGCGACCGCGTTGCGGTCTTTCATGACGGAACATCGGACCGGTATACCAAAGGCGTTTTGGCCCCTCGTACAGCAAATTATTTTCAATGACGGAACGTACCAAGGCAGCAGTACCCTCAGGACGCAGAGTCAATTGCTCGCCATTGAGACGGTCTTCAAAGGAATACATTTCCTTTTCAACAATATCGGTGACCTCACCAATACCCCGCTGAAAAACTGCCGTTGCTTCCACAATCGGCGTACGTAAAAATTCATAACCATAAGCACGGGTGAGATCACGCAAGATATGTTCCAAATGGGTCCACTGAGCGGCATCTGCCGGCAGGAGATCGTTCATGCCACGAACGCCATTAATCTTTTGAATCTTCTGGACTTTTGCTTGATCAGTCATGGTCTGCTTATCTGCTGTACTTTTTTATATTTATTCTTGATGTGATGTTTTACTTGGGTGCGTAATGTTGTTGCACATACTCATCTACGATTACCTGAAATTCTTGTGCGATATTTTCCCCGCGCAAGGTTTTTACTTTAAGACCATCAACAAATACTGGCGCTGCAGGAGTCTCCCCTGTGCCTGGCAAAGAAATACCAATATTGGCGTGCTTACTCTCGCCTGGACCATTCACAATACATCCCATCACGGCGACGTTCATCTCTTCCACTCCAGGATGGGTTTTTTTCCATACTGGCATTTGCTGGCGAAGATAGGATTGGATATTGGCAGCCAACTCTTGGAAAGTCGTACTAGTCGTTCGACCGCAGCCTGGGCAAGCGATCACCATCGGCGTGAAATTGCGTAGACCCATTGTTTGCAAGATTTCTTGGGCAACAATCACTTCATTTTCACGAGGTGCACCTGGATCCGGTGTTAGGGAAACCCGAATCGTGTCACCAATTCCCTCTTGCAGCAAAATACCCATCGCTGCCGTAGAGGAGACAATCCCTTTGCTACCCATACCCGCTTCCGTTAAACCCAAATGCAAGGGGTAATCTGAACGGCGCGACAGGTCACGATAGACGGCCACTAAATCTTGCACATTACTGACCTTGCAAGATAGCAAAATCTGATTAGGATTCATGCCAAGCTCAACCGCTTTTTCTGCAGACCGTAATGCCGACTGAATCAAGGCTTCAATCATGACCTCTTGCGCAGTTTTCGGATTTTCGAGAGCAGCATTGCGGTCCATCACGGCAGCCAATAGATCTTGATCTAGACTGCCCCAGTTCACGCCAATACGAACAGGCTTGTCATATTTACATGCAGCCTCAATCATCTGTGCAAACTGAGGATCGCGCTTTGCACCCTTGCCAACGTTTCCAGGATTAATGCGGTACTTAGATAATGCCTTCGCACATTCCGGATAGTCATTTAACAGGGTGTGGCCGTTGTAATGAAAGTCTCCAATTAAAGGCACCAAGACATCCATCTTGTCTAACTGCTCACGAATATAAGGAACTGCTGCTGCAGCAGCTGGTGTATCTACCGTAATGCGAACCATCTCTGAGCCTGCGCGCGCCAATTCTTTTACCTGGATAGCAGTTGCAATCGCATCAGCAGTATCGGTATTGGTCATAGACTGAACCCTGACTGGGGCATCACCACCGACTGTAATGATGTTGGTTTTCCAAGCGACTGTAGCTTGACGCGTAGACCGCTTGGGTGCCGGACCTAAAGGTAAATTGGGAAGTGAGTTCGCAGAATTAGTCATGTGATGTCATCTTAGAATCAATCGTCTAAACGGTTGAGCCACTGTACTGGCTGCTCAGGAATAATGATGTCGCTATCGTGTACAGCGCGCTCACGCACTCTCGTGCGATCGACCACATCACCAGCTAATTGGCCACATGCTGCAGCAATATCATCGCCACGCGTCTTGCGCACTGTAGCAATCATTCCCGCATCCAAGAGAATGCTGGCGAATGTATTCACACGTTGTGCAGAAGAGCGTTTTAATCCTGACTCAGGGAATGGATTAAACGGAATGAGATTGACTTTGCATTTGATATTGGCCAGAAGACGAACCAATTCTTTAGCTTGAATATCTGAATCATTAATGCCATCAAGCATGCAATATTCAAAAGTTAAGAAATCTCTTGGGGCAAATGGCAAATAACGCTCACAAGCAGCCAGCAACTCTCTCAGAGGGTATTTTTGATTAAGCGGCACCAACTGATCACGTAAAGCATCGTTGGGAGCATGAAGAGATACCGCCAAGGCTACTGGGCAATCCTGGGCTAAGCGATCGATCATAGGCACTACACCAGAAGTTGAGAGCGTGACACGACGACGGGACAGGCCATAAGCACGATCATCGAGCATCAAACGCAAGGCAGTCACCACATTGTCGTAATTGAGTAATGGCTCACCCATACCCATCATCACCACATTCGAAATCACCCGGCCGGCATGTTCCCAGCCTGGCGTTGGGTACTCTTCTACACGACGAACTGCATTGGGATCATTGCGGAGCAAATGCTCTGTAAACCAAAGCTGTCCAATAATTTCTCCGGCTGTGAGATTGCGCGAGAAACCTTGATGCCCTGTTGAGCAAAAACGGCAATTGACTGCACAGCCAGCTTGGGACGATATACACAAGGTTCCGCGATCATCCTCGGGAATAAATACGGATTCCACGGCGTTGCCAGCGCCCACATCAAGCAACCATTTGCGAGTGCCATCAAACGCTTGCTCATCTTTAATGACGGGAAGTGAAAGCACTTGGGCTTTATCGAGCAAGGTTGCACGAAAGCTTTTGGCTAAATCGCTCATGTCATTGATGTCAGAGATACCGCGCTGGTGTATCCACTGCATGAGCTGTTTTGCCCGAAAGGGCTTTTCATTCAACCCCGCGACATACGCTGCCATTTGGTCAGCGTCAAAATCCAAGAGATTTACGCGCGGGGAGGTCAATGCGCCTACTTATGTATTAAATAGGATTAAAAATTAACGATTGAAAACATTCATGCCAGGGAAGAAGAAAGCAACTTCCACAGCAGCTGTTTCAGGAGCGTCTGAGCCATGCACAGCGTTTGCATCAATGCTGTCAGCAAAATCTGCGCGGATTGTGCCTTTGTCTGCTTTTTTAGGATCAGTAGCACCCATCAAATCACGGTTCTTAGTAATTGCGCCTTCGCCTTCCAAAACCTGAATCATGACAGGACCAGAAATCATGAAGCTCACCAAATCTTTAAAGAAAGGACGATCCTTATGAACGCCATAGAATTGCTCTGCTTCTCTTTGTGAGAGATGCGCCATTCTGGAAGCAACAATCTTCAAACCAGCGGATTCAAAACGGTCATAAATCTTCCCAATGACATTTTTAGCCACAGCGTCAGGTTTGATAATAGAAAGGGTGCGTTCAATAGCCATGCAAAACTCCAGTAGTAATTTCAAAGGGTTATGCCAAAACTGTGCGCAAAAGACTTGGCAGGGCATCCCCGGCAGATTCTGATTGCGCTCTAGGATTTCAGCGACCCCCAAATTATACATCGGCTGACCGTATTTACCCTGATCTAGGCCCTGCTAAGCCATTGAATTTACAGGGCATAACCCCTCACTTTGTGGTCTTTTTCACGCTATTGACCTCCAGCTCTTGAAATTACCCTGTTTTGTCTATACTTAGTGTCAACAGCCCCTTGTGGGCTCAAGAAATTACTACTGAAAAGGAGTCAATATGAGTGATCTGAACTCTTACGGCTTTGGGCAATCGCGCCCGATTAGCACCCCGCAAATACGCAACCGCGTCTTGCGTAATACCTACGCCCTGTTATCACTGTCCATGGTGCCTACCGTGATTGGCGCTTGGTTAGGCGTTGCATTTGGCCTGAATTTTATGTCTGGCAGCCCTTTCCTTGGATTTATCGTCTTTATGGCGATTGCTTTTGGTTTTTTCTGGGCGATCCAGAAAAATAAGGATAGCGGCTTAGGTGTTCTCTTGTTGCTGGGCTTCACCTTCTTTATGGGCATCATGATGTCCGGCTTGATTGGTTACACCCTCAATAGCTACAGCAATGGCGCTACATTGATCATGCTGGCTTTCGGCGGCACTGCAGCGATTTTTGCTGTCATGGCAACGATTGCTAGCGTCAGCAAGAGTGATTTTTCTGGCATGGGTAAATGGCTGATGGTTGGCGTGTTGCTCTTGATCGTAGCCTCCCTGGCTAATATCTGGTTGCAGTTACCTGCTCTCATGCTCACCGTCATGGTGTTGGCAATTGCGATTTTCTCAGCCTTTATCTTGGTTGACGTTCAGCGCATCATTAACGGTGGCGAGACTAACTACGTCATGGCTACCTTAGCGATCTACCTAGATGTCTACAACATCTTTACCAACCTACTCGCTCTGCTTGGCATTGCTGGTGGCAACAGAGATTAAGTAGTTATCCGTTTTTAGTCCTGTAGTGTGTTATCCCAAAGGCGCCCTCGTGGCGCCTTTTTTACTGCCCCGGGTTTTACTTACTTTACTGTGCAGGCCTCACTTGGGCATCGCCATCAAGCTCAAATACGGCAATTGACTCGACATGAGAGGTATGCGGGAACATGTTCACAATCCCGGCACTTTTTAGAACGTAAGCAGCTTGATGACACAAAATATCCGCATCTCTTGCCAGCGTTTTAGGATTGCAAGACACATACACAATGCGAGTAGGTAATAGAGCGCTATTTTGCTGATGCAACTGAGCCAATGCCAAGCAAATTTCCATGGCGCCCTCACGTGGTGGATCCATTAACCAACGCTGTGCTGGACCCCACGAAGCAATCGTTTCTACACTCACTTCAAACAAATCACTGCGCATAAAAGTCACTTTGGCCGCCAAGCCATTATGAATTGCATTCTCCTTGGCTCGCTTTGTCAGACTTTCTAAACCCTCGATACCTAAAACACTGTCTGCTTTTCTGGCTAGCGGCAAAGTAAAGTTGCCAATTCCACAAAATAAATCTAGCACCCGATCAGTCGGTTTTACATCTAGCAAACGAATAGCCTTACTCACCAAAGAGCGGTTCATCATGTGATTGACCTGCGTAAAATCCGCAGGCTTAAAGGGCATTTCAATGTCAAACTCCGGCAAGCGATAACACAGCTTTCCGGTAAGAGGATAAAACGGTGCGACAGTTTCAATGCCTTTGGGTTGCAACCAAATCCATACCCGATGCAAATCAGCAAAATCTCTCAATAATTGCTCATCGGCCTTACTTAAGGGCAAGAGCGTACGAAAAACTAATGCAATGACAGATTGATGTTTTTGGGGATCGCTAGACTGTGGATCCTCAGGCTCACCGACCGCAATTTCAATTTGGGGCATGCGATCCACAATAGACAAGCCCATCACTAATTTGCGTAACTCTGGCAAGAGCCCAGAGACTTTGCTTGGTAAGATTTCACAGGCCGTCATATCCGCTACATAAGCGCTCTTACCCTCATGAAAACCCACCAATACCGTTCCCTTTTTAATGGAGCGATTGACTGCGCTCAAGCGTGCGCGCTGACGATATTCCCATGTAGGGCCGCCCATAGGCCGCAGAATTTCTCCGGGGGCCACTTTCGCAATATGCTTTAAGTCATCCTCGAGCACTCTTTGCTTTATGGCTACTTGCGCCCGAATATCCAGATGCTGCATGGTGCAGCCACCGCAGATACCAAAAGCAGAGCATTTTGGCTGCGCCCTAAATACTGCTGGCTTGAGAATATCAAGCACTTTAGCTTTACTAAAACGAGCCTTATCTCGCGTGATGACATAGGTCACCCGTTCGGTTGGCAATGCCCCCTGAATGAAGATCACTTTGCCACTTTGGCCCTGCGATAACTCTTCTTCGCTCGGAGCTAAACGGGCAATTCCTTGCGCATCTAAATCTAAGGCCTCTACTGTGATTGGCTCAGTGACCACCAGATGAATGGGCTTTTCTCCTCTACGCATCCTGAGAAAAACCTAAAAGATATTCTTGCCACTGCGCACCATTAGGCTCTTGAGATAAACCCACTAGATAAGTCTTCACAAATTCAATTTCCTCTTCGTACTCAGCCAATGAAAAACCGCCTCGTAAAAGCTGAAAACGACAATACATGAGATAGGTGTTCACCACATCCGTTTCGCAGTAGCGCCGAATATCATCAAGCTTACCTTCTAGGTAGGCGGGCCATACTTGGCTACCATCCATCCCCATCTTCCCCGGAAAACCGCACAATTTAGCTAAACCATCTAAAGGCGCATTTGCACGACCATTGAACTTGGCCAATAAGTCCATCAGATCTAAATGGCGCATGTGATAACGACTGATGTAGTTATTCCATTTGAACTCTCGACTATCATTTTCTTGGCTCTCACCCATCTCCCAATAGCGAGGCGCCTGAACATGATTTGCTAAGGCCCGGTAATGCAATACTGGCAAATCAAAACCACTGCCATTCCAGGAGACAAGTTGTGGGGTGTATTTTTCAATCAACTCAAAAAAGGTTTGAATTAATACCTTCTCGTCATCTTGTGGGGTGCCTAGCGTACCCACCTTCATTTGGGGAGTGCCTTCTTTAGTAGTGCGACGAATCACACAGGAGATAGCACAAATTCGCTGTAGATAAAGGGGCAGAAATTCACTGCCTGTTTTCTCAAGGCGATCAGCCATCGCTTTGCTAGCCACTTCGCTATCAGACATCGATGCCGGATAGTCATCCAAGCGACGTAAGCCAGCAACATCTGGAATTGTTTCAATATCAAAGACGAGGACGCTTGCCATACTAACGATGATGAGCAGTTTAGCGAGACGCTATTACTGCAAATAAGGCGTTGGGTTTACTGGCTTACCATTCACGCGAAGCTCAAAGTGCAATTTCACTGAGTTTGTATCGGTATCACCCATCTCAGCAATCTTCTGCCCTTTTTTAACTGCATCACCCTCTTTGACGAGTAAGTTGCGGTTATGTGCATAAGCAGTCAAATAAGTATTGTCATGCTTAATAATCACTAGATTGCCATAGCCACGCAAACTATTACCGGCATAAACTACCTTACCGTCGGAGGCTGCAGTCACGGGTTCGCCTAACTTGCCAGCGATATCAATACCCTTAGTCTTTTCACTAAACTCTTCGACGACTTTACCCTTAGCCGGCCATGCCAAACGAATGCCAGGCTCGGCTACGACATCCTTCGGACTATCTGCTTTAGGGGTATCGGCCTTAGCGACATCCATCTTGGGGGCTTCTGTTTTAGACAGATCTCCTGAAGATTTTGGAATGGGCTTGACAGCAATTTTGCTACCCTCGGGTGGTCTTACCAAAATAAGATCGCCAATCTCAATCAAATTAGGATTGGATAAGTTATTCCAACGCGCTAAATCCCGTGGGGATTGACCATTATCTAAAGCAATACGCGCCAAGGTATCACCCCTTTTAACCCGGTAATAACCCGGTGGCGTAGCCTCACCCACATCCCCGCCGCTACGATCGACTACTGTCGCAGGCTTAGCGCGAGGAGTACTTGAGCACCCAGCATTGAGAAGCACGGCAAGGGCGGCAAGGGGTAATAAAAGATATTTAGTCATTTAACTCATCAGGGATTTCATACTACCCCTGATTGTAAGGGCACAAAAAAGACCTCGTCCAGAACGGTCCTTTGGTAGCGTTGGGAGCTCATCCGCTCTACCAGAATCAATTGTTGCTCTTTTTCATTTTTAGCTACTGGGGCCACTAAACGGCCTCCAATAGCCAATTGATCCAATAAGGCATCGGGAATGCCTAGGCCAGCTGCTGCCAAAATAATGCCATCAAATGGTGCAGCTTGGGGAAGACCTAAGATCCCATCGCCATAAATTAAGCGCAAATTATTAATCCGAAATGGTCGCAGTTTTGCCCTTGCCATATCGTGCAAAGGCCGAATACGCTCTATGGAATAAACCTCATCGGCCAGTAAGCTTAAAACAGCGGCTTGGTAGCCACAGCCAGTGCCAATCTCTAAGACTTTGCCTAGCTTATGGCGTGGCTTATGCAATAACTCAATCATGCGAGCCACAACTGATGGCTTGGAGATCGTTTGTGAATGTCCAATTGGCAAAGCCGTATCTTCATAGGCTTGCGGGTGCATTCCAGCATCCATAAAAGCATGACGCGGAACGGTTGCAATGGCTTCTAAAGTTTTGCCATGCTTGACGCCAGCAGCCAAGACTTTAGCCGCCAAAGCTTGCCGATGTCCGGCATTACGCTCTGCAGCTGACTTCAACCGCGCGTCCAACCATTTTCGCGCATGGCAGCCAAACGGGCATGGTGCGTTAAATCCAATTGCATTGGTGTAATCGAGATGCAGCCCTCGTCAATAGCATGAAAGTCGGTACCCTCAGAGCTGTCTTTAGCATGACCTGCAGCGCCAATCCAATAAATGTCTTCGCCACGCGGACTTTTTTGCACCACCACTGGTTGTGAGTGATGACGATTGCCTAAACGCGTGACGCGCCAGCGATATAAATCGGCGTAAGGTCGGTTTGGAATATTGACGTTTAACAGTGTTGCAGCGCCTTCTGAATGCGCCAATTGAGAGACCAGCATTTGCGCAACAATATCGTGCGCTGCTTTAGCAGCATCTTCAATACGATTCCAGCCCTTATCAATTTGAGAAAAGGCAATTCCGGGTACACCAAACATCACCCCTTCAATTGCTGCTGCAACCGTTCCAGAGTACAGGGTATCTTCACCCATGTTTTCACCCTGGTTGATACCTGAGACCACCAAGTCTGGCTTTTCATCTAAAAAACCAGTCATAGCGATATGCACGCAATCAGTTGGAGTGCCGTTGATAAATAAAAATCCATCACGCTCTCCACCAGCTACGCGATGAATCGATAAAGGCCTCGAAAGCGTTAAGGAGTTAGAGGCACCACTGTGATTTTGCTCAGGAGCAATGACGGTCACCTTACCCAATGGCCGAATCGCATTGACTAAAGCTAAAAGGCCAGGGGCTAAATATCCGTCATCATTCGAGATCAGGATATGGGGTTGTTTTGTGTTCTCACTCATGAATTTCAATGCCTTTATTGCAATACCATCCGTCATGCTCAATTTAAGCTTTTGCCATTTGGGCTAAGCTACGACCCCTAAACCATCCATATATTACTGGTAATACTAGGAGGGTCAAAATCGTGGTGGTAACCATGCCCCCGACAATGACGAGGGCCAAGGGGCGCTGGGCCTCTGAGCCAATGGAATGAGATAGGGCTGCTGGCAATAAGCCAAGTCCAGATAGCGCGGCCGTCATGAGCACTGGACGCACCCTCAGTGAGGCGCCCTCCACCATCGCATCCTTCATTTGCGTATGCTCTATTGCAGATGTTTTATTAATAAATGATATTAATATCACGCCATCTTGAATGGCAATTCCAAAAAGTGACAAGAAGCCAAAGAAAGCAGAAATACTTAAAGTTTCGCCTGCCAAGTGCAAAGCAATGACACCACCAATCGCTGCAAACGGAACATTAATCATCACAATGACTGCATCACGGAAGTTTCCAAAGGCGCTCACTAGCAATAGGAAGATACCTAATAAGGCCAAAGGCACAATGAGCATCAGCTTTTTTTGCGCCTGTTTCATTTGATTAAATTGGCCATCCCAGCTAATAGAGTAATTTGGGGGCAAGGTGATGTTCTGACTTACTAGATGTTGCGCGTCTTCAACCGCACTACCTAAATCTCGGTTGCGTACGCTGAACTTAATGGCAATATACCGTTTGCCTGCTTCCCGATAAATGAAGAATGGGCCATCAGAGAGCTCTACTGTTGCAACCATTGATAAAGGAATGGCGGAGCCATTTGGGGAATCTACTAACAGTCGGCCGATATCTGCAGCGTCATTACGGCTAGCTGAATTAAGGCGAATGGCAATGCCAAAGGTTTTTTCATCTTCCAGAAGATTAGTGACTGCAGCACCACCAATTGCATTGGCTACTACTGTCTGAATCTCGCTCACATTAATACCATAGCGTGCAGCACGCTCTCGATCAATCTGAATATTGAGCGTTGGCTGCCCCAACTCTTTGAGGATGCCTTCATCTGCAACCCCGCGTACTTTTCTGAGCTGCGCTATCACCTCTTGCGCCTTTTGATCCAGCACCACTAAATCAGCACCATAGATCTTGACTGAGTTCTCGCCTTTGACGCCAGACAAAGCCTCATTCACATTATCTTGAATGTATTGTGAAAAACTATATGTCACACCAGGTAATTTTTGTAGCTCTTTTTCTAAATTGGCAATCAATTTTTTCTTACTAGAGCCACTAGGCATCTTGTCCGGACTCTTCAGATAAAGGCCATACTCCTGATTAAAGACGCCAGTCGAATCAGTGCCATCATCAGGACGGCCAATTTGCGCAGCAACCTTCTCAATTTCAGGCTGCTTTAAAAAAGTTTCTCGTAATTGATTAGCAACCTTGACGGAGTAATCTAAATCTACGGTGTTAGGTAAGGTGACACGTAACCAAATATTATTCTCTTCCAAGGTGGGCAAAAATGCTGTGCCCAAGCGAGTTACGCTCAGTAACGTTAGACCCAAGACAAATACTGCAACTGCAATCACGGTTAAAGGGCGGTCCATCCACTTGCGTAGCAATGGTTTATAGCCATCGAGGAGCCTAGTCATAAATCCTGGTGGCTTATGGTGCATGCCTTCCCCAAACACCAAAGAAATCATGGCCGGCAAAAAGGTAAGACTCAGAATCATTGCCGCAATTAAAGCAAAGCCCATCGTAAAGGCCATGGGTTTAAAAATAATTCCCTCTACTCCACCCATAAAGAACAATGGTGAATAAGCCACAATAATGATGCCAGTGGAATAAATCATGGCACGCTGCACCTCACTAGTGGCAATGATGATGCTTTGCTTGAGACGCTTACCACCCTCCTCTAGGTGGCGCATCACGTTCTCAGTCAATATTACGGCTGAGTCAACAATCACCCCAAAGTCAATCGCACCCAAGGAAATCAAATTGGCAGGCACACTCCACAAATGCATTTGTATAAAAGAAACGCATAAAGCCAGTGGAATGACGGCAGCAACTACAGCAGCAGCCCGTAGGTTGCCCAAAAAGAAAAACAAGACTGCAAGCACCAAGGAAATACCAAAAAACAAAGTATGTTTTACAGTGCCAATCGTGATATCCAAAAGTACTTGGCGATCATAAAATGGTTTTACTTCTATACCCGGAGGCAAAATTTGCTTATTGATGTTCTCAACAGTATTGCGCACCCGGGCCAATACCTCTGAAGCATTTTCTCCGCGGCGCAAATAGACAATTCCCTCAACTGCATCGGGGTTGTCATTAAATTGAAACATTCCCAAACGAGGAGCATTACCAATCTCTACTTGAGCCACATCGCCAATTCGAATCGGCACACCCCGATTGATTGCTACCACTACTTGTTTGATATCTTCAATATTTCTCAGAAGACCTACACCGCGAACCACAAACTGCTGCTCGCCACTGGTTAAGAGGCCGCCTCCCGTATTGCTGTTAGCACTAGTTAAGGCAGTGATTAATTGATTAATCGTTACCCCTTTAGCTTGTAAGCTTTCAGGGCTAATAATGACTTGGTATTGGCGTACCTTTCCGCCAAAAGAAGAGACATCTGCCACTCCAGGAGTCTGCTTTAACTCTTTATAGATTTCGTAGTTTTGTAAGGTTTTTAATCGTGATGAGGAGGCAAAATCTGATTTCACTTCATATCGCATGATTTCGCCCGTCGCATCAGAATCTGGACTGATACTCGAAACAACACCGGCGGGAAGATTGACATTAGAGAGTGCGGATACAAACCGTTGACGGGCCTGGAAGGGATCGGTCGTATCGTTGAACTTGAGCGTTACTACCGATAGTCCAAATAAAGAAACTGAGCGAAACGCTTGTAATCCTGGAATACCTGCAAGGGCATTTTCAATGGGGATGGTGACCTGTTGCTCTACCTCGGTAGTGCTTCTACCAGACCATTGAGAAATCGCCTGTATCGTTAATGGCGCCACACCTGGGTAAGGCTGAATAGGTAGCTTGGAAAGGCTCAGCATTCCCAAAGCCAAGAGAGCAATAGAGGCGAAAATAACAAGCACCCGCTTTTCAACGACTCCCCGAATAAAAGAGGTAAAGACGCTCACTTAATCTTCCTGCTTGGCAAAACGATCATTCAGCAAAACCGCGCCATCAGTAAGCACCCGTGCACCAGGCTCAACACCCTCCGTAATAGCAAACTGCTTACTATTTAAGTCATACCCTTTCACTGGCACGCGGCGATAAAGCTCCTCACCTACTTTAATAATCACGTAGCGCATTTCACGAATGCGCACTACAGCAGTTTGCGGCACCACAATGGCATCAGCCATACCAGTAGTCAATTTTGCAGAAGCAAACATATCGGGGCGCAAGAGACCCTGGGCATTATCAATCTCCGCACGAATCAATAGAGCACGAGTTTGCGGGTCAATGGTGGGTGCAATGTAATTAGCAAGAGCTACAAATTCTTTATCGGGATAAGCTTCGACTTGCAAAACCAATTTTTGTCCCGGCTTAATGAAGCGCACATCCTGCTCAAATACATTTCCTAAGAACCACAACTGCTTAGGATCGGCCAAAGTAGCAATGACATCCCCTGAATTCACCGCAGAACCCGGCTCGACATTGCGCTTAACCACTACACCATTTAATGGGGAGCGCATGACAAGGTGATTCTGGGTCTTGCCAGTCGAGCTAATCGCTTTGATATCAGCCTCACTCGCACCCAAGGTTCTCATCCGATTCGCAGCAGCTTCTTGAGTAATGCGGGCATCGCCCAGCAAATCACTCATTGATTTATTCATTTCCAATACCTGAGCAGTTTTAGAGGATAGTAAATACTCTTGCTGAGCAGACATATATTCAGGGCTATAGAGCTCGACTATCGGCGAGCCAATAGAAACCTGAGCGCCGTCAAAGGCAAAGATGCGCTCTACTCGACCTGGCGCGCGCACAGAAAGTACTTTTGATTTTTCTGCATTAAATGCCAAACGTCCAGGCACTTTAATGTCTACGGGCACTTCAACCTTTTGGGCATCTTGAAAGAGGTAGATATCTGGATTGAGTTTTACACCGGGAAGATTTAATTCCAAAACACCACTCTTTTGGACTTTTAATGCCTTGTCGGATGCTTCAATTTTGACAACACGGTTAACGTTGGTAATGCGACCCAAAACAATACCCATAGAAAGAATCGCAAAAGCAAAGGCAGCCAGACGAACCCGATAGCGGTTTTGTGGACTTAACTTCCAATACATGCCAACGGTACTAGCGATCACTAGCTCGAGACGATGTCCCACAATGTGACCCATTTTTTCTAAGATCGAGCTGAGTTTTTTAGCTGCATTTCTTAAAAGTAATTGCAATTTTTCTTTCAATCTAATCTCCTAGAACGGCTCTTTACCTGCGGTCGCCAGGAGAACGGCTTGTGCCTGCAAAAGATTGCTCTCTGCTAAAGCAAGCTGAACTTCAAGACTGCGTAATTGGGTTTGGGCGATGAGTAAGTCATTGAAACCCTGACCGTTATTTGAATACTGTGTGAGACCCACTTTATAGGCGGCATCTGCTTGAGGTAGCTGACGCTCTTTTAAAAATTGGGCTTGCCTTCTAGCTTGCTCATAGTAGGCATAGGCGCTATTGACCGCCAATACTACTTGTTGTCGACTCGATATATTGCCTGCTTCGGCAGCCGCTTGATTGCGTTGGGCTTGCTCTACCCCATATTTTTCCTTAGTGAAAAAATACAAGGGAATAATCAGATCGAGCTCAAACTGATAATACATAGCCCCGTTATTAGCAGAGAATGGTCCGCGTGGCGTAAAAGAGGAGCCAATCACCTGAAAGTCAGGCAAATAGGCTTTCTTAGCTAAATCAACACCCTTACGCGCAGACTCTAGTTGCAGCGCAGAGCTTTTTAAGGAGGGGTGATTGGTTTCAGCAAAATCCTCCAACTCCACTAAGGTAGGCATCGCCATAGCGCGACGCAAATCTGCAACCAAAACCAAATTCTCGCGAGAGTGTCGACCAACCAGTGTATTAATATTTTTGAGCGCTACATGCAATTGACGCTCAATCGAGAATTGATCTGCCTGAGCTGTACTTTGTGCAACTTGAGCATTGAGAAACTCAACATAGGCTGCAGCATTATTGGCATAACGCGCCTTGGCTACATTTTTAATCATCTCAAGACGCATCACAGACTCTTTTAATACCTGCAATTCTTTTTGATTCGCTAAAGCGCTGTAATAAAGAGTGGATAGTTGCGCGCCTAACTGTAAATAAGTCGATTCACTCTGCGCCAATAAAGCTTCTGCATTTGTGTTGGCAATATCCGATGCGAGGCTTTTTTTACCTGGAAACTGAAATGGTTGCGCAAAAGAGATGCCGTTGTTACTACTGATGCCTTGCGGGTAGGCAGCACTAGGAGCATTAGCACCTCCTAATGCAAATGGAGAATTCGCTGGCATGCCAGACCACACTAATCCTACTTGTGGGTTGGCTGGTGCATTGATCTGCGGCACTGTGGCTTTGGCAGATAAATAAGACTCGCGCAAAGAAGATAACTGTGGATTATTGAGCTTTAACTCCAGCCAAAGTTGACGCAAATCCATTTGTGTCGGGCCAGAAGGCATGCCTTTGCTATAGATCTTCGGCGTATTAGCCTCAGTAGGCGTCTGGTTTACTGCCGCATTGACCTGCTCGCGCAACATTGGTGGGTTGCTTAAAGTTGGGCTCGACTCACTCGCTTGGACAGTCACACGACTGGGAGCAGCATTTTGTGCGTAGACAGGCAAAGTGAGTTGAGAAAGTGCAATGGCAAAGCAAGCTCTATTTGCAGAGCGTCTTGCTGCCATAAAACACTGCTCAACTCTCACAACGCCGTCATTCAAAGCGGCCGCCTCACTATTTTTAGAAACACCATCTTTATCGTCCCGAAAGTAGATTTCCCTACACTTACAGGGGGTTTTGCTGATTATAGGGTTTAAATCTCTAGAGTCGACAAATTGGCTATTTCTATCTAATTGATTCTAAAGAAGATAATCAATTAGCCACCCCTCGAAAACCCTTAAAACTCAGCATGAATCCTTAAAGACAGGATGTTGACTGGGCCGCGGGCGGAGTTGTATGCGGGGTTGATGATGTGCTGAAAGTTCAGGCCAGCCAGCACGTTCTTAATTACAGTGGCGTTGTAATAGATTTCCCCAATACGCTCTGGCGCATACGAGATGGTCTGACTTGGGCTCGCGTAATCGCCAATAAAGTAAGACACCCCACCTGCTTGCAAGTAAGAGCGCCGATAGCTTGATAAACCGTTTTGCATCATCGAAATACCAACGGTGTCATTGGGTCGTTTCCACTGTGTACCATTCATGCCCATACCTACTGAGAGTGAGTTATCAGCCTCAGTAAATGACATTGTTTCAGTCTGCCCATCAGAGGTGAAAGCACGACCATAGATGCCTAGATTCTGAGTGAGCGCCTGTTCAGCATTGATGCCAATACCGGTCTTAATTTGCTTACTGCTGCGAACATTATTAATGGCTTGCGTTCCTTGACGCGCATTAGGGTCTTGATTAATGTAATTTGTTGCATCCTGAAAACGGGCCAAGATCATCTGATTGCGATAGCCTAAGACACTGACCTTACCCGGCAGATCGGCAATTTTGTGCTGACGCTCGACCTCTACCTGATCACCATAAGCATTAAAGATTTGCCAATTAAGATCGCGGCCATTGGGAATTTTAGGAGCCAACATGCGGGAGGCACGCATCACCCAGTTACCCAAATACCACTCCCCTGCTAAGCCTGAGCTATAGCCGCGTGCATCAGCTGCATAGTCATAAGCCAGGTAAGTCATATTGCCCCAGTTCATAAACTGAATACGGGGGTCTTTGGCATAACGACTGTCATCAAAAATATCGAGAGTCGAAAATTGCCCTGCAGTGAGGACCACGCGATTGCTACTAACACTTTGGGTAATCTGATTGGCTTCATTCTCCAGAAGGACTTTGGAGCCTTCTTGATTAATGGTCTGCCGAACAAAGGCGCGGGCTGAATAAAACTTGGCTTGAGTGCCTGCTGCCTTACTGCCCTCGCCATTAGTAAAACCACCTAAACCAGATAGATCAGAAAATGGTGTGCCAGAAACTACTTCTGGATTGAAATACACGTCCGTGTTTGGAGCAAGACGCGCACCCATAAATAAAGTTCCAGACCACGTGTAGCTCATAGACTTTTGGGCATCCAAGCTATTCATTCCTGAATAAGATGAGGTGAAGTTGTTATAGCGCTGATTAATATAGGTTGTTTGACCATGAATATTAACTGGCAGGCCAAACAGCGTTCCTTCCGTCGGAAAATTATCAATAGGAGCAGCAAAACTTGCAATCTGATCCGAACCTGAGCCAGCTTTTTGCGCAAGTGCAGATACGCACACACATGCACTAAGTAGGCCCAATAGAAAAGATAAGTAATGCTTGCGGAGCATTGAAGTTCTCACAATGGTTGATAGCGAAAGCCCATTACAGCGAACGCAAGAAAAACGAGAGGCAATTGCAATAAGCGCGATGAAAAGTTGAACTCATTAATGGCGCAGGACAAATTATCCCCAAAGTGAAGTAATTTACCTAGAATTTATGTCGAATTAGTGACTGTTGAGAATGGAGACATTCCAACTCAAAGGACTCAAGAATCTGATTGAAAGTCTAATCCGCCTACCCCTGTGCAAAAGCAGCGGACTCAAAAAGGCTTTAGAAAACCAATCCACTTACCGACGATCCATTAGCGCTCTGGCTAGTGTGCCTGCATCAACATATTCAAGCTCTCCACCCACCGGAATACCTCTAGCAATTCTGGTAACTTTAATGCCTTTAGCTTTGAGTACTTCTCCAATGTAGTGAGCTGTCGCTTCACCCTCACTCGTGAAATTGGTTGCAAGTACTACTTCTCTAACTGGTACACCGGTATCAGGTGCCTCAATCCGGCTGAGCAAGCGATCAAAATGAATTTCATTGGGGCCCATGCCATCGAGCGGAGAGATGCGCCCCATCAAGACAAAATAATTTCCCTTAAAACTCAAAGTTTGCTCAACCATGACTTGGTCAGCAGGCGTTTCTACAATACACAGCAGCGAAGGATCACGACGATCATCACTACAAGTGCTACAGATTTGAGTCTCTGAGAAAGTATTGCAACGCGCGCAATGACCAACCGTCTCCACTGCCTCACCAAGGGACTGGGCTAAAACTGCTGCGCCATTGCGATCATGCTGCAATAGGTAAAACGCCATACGTTGAGCTGACTTAGGACCCACCCCTGGTAATACACGCAATGCTTCGATCAGTCGACCGAGTGCATCTTGCGGAGCTTCATGGCGGGCCATTAATAATGTTTCTTTTAAGAATTAAAACGGTAACTTAAAGCCAGGGGGCATCGGCATGCCAGCAGTCGCGCCAGACATCACTTGTGCGCTAGCCGCTTCCACTTGCTTAAAAGCTTCTGTATAAGCAGTCACCAATAAGTCTTCGAGCATTTCACGATCATCCATGGCGCCTGGATCAATTTGCACACGCTTCATCTCATACTTACCAGTGATAGTGACTTTAACCAGTCCGCCAGCAGCTTGACCTGTTACTTCTAAGGCCGCTAACTGCTCTTGCGCTACTTTCATCTTCTCTTGCATCTGCTGGGCTTGTTTCATCAAACCCGCAAGGCCGCCTTTCATCATCGCTTTGTTCCTTATGAATGTTTGTTGTATTAATTAAATAATGATGGAGTATGTGTAAAGCAGATTACAAAGGCTTTACTGAGCCACCAACTACTTTAGCCCCGAACTCTTTTTCTAATTGCAAAATAAAGGGATCTTGAGCAATCATCTGCTCTGCGTTTTGTCTTTTCTCTTGATGAATCTGGGCATCGACCTTTGCTACTGTCTTACCCTCTACTTCACCTTTTTCAATCAGCAATTTCACGGGTTTGCCAAAGTGAGTGGTCAAGGCATCAGCAAGGCGCGCTATTGAAGCCTCTGAAGCGAGTTGTGGCATGGGCGTAACAATCGTTGCACGAACCCCAGTTGCTGCATCATTCCAGTCTTGCAACTCTGTCTGAAAGGCCAACTGTTGCACTAAACCCTTAACTGGCAATTGACGCATCAAAGCATGCCAGTCAGGACGCACTGCGGCACTAGCAGCGGCCGGTGCTGAAGGAGCAGCGGAAGATGGAGGAGCGGCAGGAGTGCTACGAACTGGCGCTGGCGTCGTCACATTGGCTGGTCTTGGAGCATTGGCTACTGGAGGTCCGCCATTACCACCTGCTCTAACGCCATCATTTCCAGGACGGAAAGCCAACATACGCAACAGCGTCATGGCAAAGCCGGTTTGCTCATCAGGTGCAAGCGATAAATCGGGGCGACTGGTAATACTAATTTGATAAAAGAGTTGTGCCTCTTCTTTTGTGAAGGCATCAGCTAAGCGACGAATCTCGCCTGCCTCTGGCCAATCTTCTAAGACAGATTCGGGAACGATTTGCGCTGCAGCAATCTTTTGAATGAGGCTAGATAAATCAGCCAGTGCTAATGAGAAAGACATACTGCGCTCACCCATCTCGTTCGAGATCGACAGCAAGGTAGCGCCATCTTTAGCAATTAGTGCATCCAGAATACGAATGAGATAGGCATCATCTAAGGTGCCAAGCATGCCACGCACAGATTCTTCTGATACTTTTCCAGCAGCATAAGCAATGGCTTGATCCGTTAGGGATAAAGCATCACGCATTGAGCCTTGTGCCGCCTTTGCCAAAACACGCAGCGCATTGGTTTCATATTCAACACTTTCAGCGACGAGCACTTTTTCTAAATGCTCAACAATCAGTGGCACCGGCATTTGCTTGAGATTGAACTGCAAGCAACGCGACAGAATAGTTACCGGGATCTTTTGCGGATCGGTCGTAGCTAGAATAAATTTGACGTGCTCTGGCGGCTCTTCGAGTGTTTTGAGCATGGCATTAAAGGCATGATTGGTGAGCATGTGCACCTCGTCAATCATGTAAACCTTGTAACGCGCATTACTTGGGGCATAAGCTGCTTTTTCTAAAAGCGCAGCAATATCATCGACACCACGATTACTCGCAGCATCCATCTCAATATAGTCAACAAAGCGTCCTGCATCGATTTCTAGGCAAGCTGGGCATTTTCCACAGGGTTCTGAAGTCATCCGACCCTGACCATCCTCACCAGTGCAATTGAGGGCTTTGGCCATAATTCTGGCAATGGTGGTCTTGCCAACCCCACGAGTGCCCGTAAAGAGCCAAGCGTGGTGTAGGCGACCCTGGTCCAAAGCATGGGTTAAAGCCTTAACCACATGGTCTTGTCCTACCAATTGGGAGAAAGTTTTGGGGCGCCAGGAACGGGCTAAGGCCAATGAAGTCATGGACTCCATTCTAACAAGCTAAAATGGAATTGGACGGGCCTCCCCGCATGGCGGTTTGGATAACCTGGTCAGGTCGGGAACGAAGCAGCCAAACCCAATTCTGTCAGTGCCGGGGGTCGGGCTCGTCCACCTTCCCTAGGCTAGATTGAGCCAAATTACAGGATCTTTAAGACCCTGGAGATTCCCCAAATCATCCAAATAATCAATAAAACGAGCAATACGCGGGAATCCATCACCAATCTAAATAAGCGCTGCTGTTTATGTGAGCATTCAATAGAAACGTGCATACCTATCTCCAGATAGTTCAAAGGATTTAGCGTAGCAATGCAAACTTACTCAATCCATGGCTTATTAGCCAAAACGGCGTAGGAACTACTTGATTGCATTGCAAGACTAAAGCAAACTTGGGTCCACAATAGCGCTTCACATATCAACCATTTAAGAACCTCATGCCCCAAGCCATTATTTTTGATGTAGAAGCCACCGACAAGAATGATGCGGTGATTATTGAAGCCGCTTCTTTAGACGTCACTTCAATCAACCCGCTCGCTGTTGGCAATCCTTGGGTGCAACGCTATAACCCTGGTAAACCCATTAGCTTAGGTGCGCTAGCCACACATCACATTATGGATGAGGAGCTAGTTAATTGTCCTGCAAGCAGCTCTTTTAGATTACCTGGTGGCACTAAATATCTTATTGGTCACAGTATTGATTTTGACTGGGAAGCCATTGGTAAACCAGAAGTTAAACGCATTTGTACTCTTGCTCTTGCTCGTAGCCTTTGGCCTGAGTTAGATAGTCATACCCAGAGCGCGCTGCTCTACTACTTTGAAAGGGCAACTGCGAGAGAGCAACTGCGTGATGCGCATAGCGCCTTAGCGGATGTGTGGATTTGCTCAAAGATCTTGGGGCAAATTATTGAGCGCTTGCACCCTGCTTCTTTGGATGCCTTATGGGAAATGTCAGAAAAAGCGCGTATTCCGAAGATCATGCCTTTTGGCAAACATAAGGGTGAGTTAATTAGCCAAGTGCCATCTGACTATAAGCAATGGATGCTGCGCCAAGACAATGTCTCTGAATATCTACGTAAAGCTCTAGAGGCTTAACAATGTTGAGAGTACTTATTTCAGCAGATTGAGTTTTTGCTGTTTTCTCTGCCTTGCAATCTCTTGCAGTTCTTGGCACTTTTGATTGGGTGTTCCATCTTCATTGAGAACATCAAATTCTCGACAAGTGCTCGAGCGCTTTTCATAGATAGAGCAGCGATAACCTTCCTGTTCAGTATGGCGCAGGGCTATGCAAGGTTCACCACCCTTCTCCGTACCCTTCATACAAGCTAGATGTGGAGAGATCTTGGTGGTTAAGTCTTCAGGAACGGTGCCAACACCATTACCCGCAATCTCTCCCTGATAAAAGCTTACCCGGAACTGTTGGCAACACATGCCACATTCAAAACAGGGGTTAGTAGTCACAATGCTTCTACTTCAGCAAGATTGGGACTTTATGAACTGGATTCCCAATCATTGCTAACTTTTAGTGCTGCTTATGCGCTGAAGCTACCAACTTTTCTGTATACGCAATGGCAACTGCTGACAAGACAAACGTAATGTGAATGATGGTTTGCCACATCAAGGTTTTTTCATCATAGGATGCGGCGTTGATGAAGGTCTTGAGCAAATGAATAGATGAAATTCCAATAATCGCTGTTGCGAGCTTGACCTTGAGCACACCGGCATTGACATGCGATAACCATTCAGGTTGATCAGGATGATTCTCTAACTCCAACCGAGAAACAAAAGTCTCCCATCCGCCAACGATCACCATCACCAATAAGTTGGAAATCATCACCACATCAATTAAGCCCAAGACGATCAACATTAATGTTGTCTCTGTCATGGACTTATCAGCCATCATACTAATCAGATGAACTAACTCCAACCAAAACTGCCACACGTAGACGCCTTGGGCAACAATTAAGCCAATATATAAGGGCGCCTGCAACCAGCGGGACATAAATATCCAACGGGGCAAAGGACGCAATTTTTTCTCTATGGGGTGGAGGTTTTCGTTCATGCGCCTATTTTAGCGACATTTATGATGTTTTCATGACGTCGCTCTGGGTCAATATAGACCCGCCCTTACTAGGGAATAAGGAATCCGTGATTTCCTTATCCCCCATCCAGGCCTACTGCTATTTTTTTACTTCTGCTTACTGATACTTGCGGCTAAATACCTGCGCATGCTTACGTTCAGCACGCTTCGTATTTTTCAGTACGGCGCAGTAGGACAGCACCATAATGACTGCGAGTGAGATGCCGTTAAAGTTATTAAGTAGTTCCATTTGATTTCTCCTTATTTACATTGACTTGATAAATGATTTATTGCGCTATAGGTAATTCATCCCACTGCGTGGTGTAGTTCGGTGAGCGATTGCTTGACCTCATCTTCCAGTCTTGCTTGGTTCCTGATACGGCAGTTCTAATCACGGCATTACCAAAGCGACTGTTAATCGAATCCATTGCCTTCATGAGATGGGCTGACTTGCCTTTGACCTCTACATCATCAAAGAGAGATTGCTGAACTGTAGGCTTGTCTGCCAAGAGGCTAAACATGACCCCTGCTTTTTTGTACTTAAAGCCTGCTTGATAAATTTGCTTAAGGCCTTTAAGCGCTGCATTGGTCAGTGTTAAGGTGTTATCAGTAGGATCAGATAAAGCAACAGTAATACTTTGATGATGTTGTGGCTCAAATAGCTTATGCGGATTGGTTTGTATAAATACAATGAGCGCGCCCACAACGGATTGCTGGCTTCGTAGTTTTTCTGCGCCTCTGGCAACGTGGGTTGCAACAGACTCTGCGAGTTGCTCCATTAAGACGACTGGTTTACCAAAGCTACGGGAAGACACAATCTGCTGTTTAGCTGGTGCTACTTCTTCTAGATCTAAGCAAGAGACGCCCCGGAGCTCATAGCAAATACGCTCTACTACAACACCAAACTGCTGGCGCATCGATTGTGGTGGCGCTTGCAGTAAATCAAAAACAGTATCGATACCAAGTGCCTTGAGTTTTTTACTCAGCTGTCTACCAATACCCCATACCTCTCCTGCTGGCGTTTCACTCATCCACTGGTAGAGCACTTCTTTTGGCATAGCATTGATATCGCACACACCTACGAACTGGGTATGCTTTTTTGCTAAATGATTCGCCAGCTTTGCCAAAGTCTTGCTTGCACCAATGCCGACACATACTGGCAAACCGGTGGTGTCTTTCACTGTTTGCTTGATGATGCAACCCATGGCCGTGGGATCAGCGTAGTGCTTGAGCATAGTCTCAATGCGCAGAAAGCTCTCATCAATACTGTAGACCTCCAGATTAGGCGTGAACTTTCTTAAGACCTCCACTACCCTGCCACTCATATCGCCATACAAGGTGTAGTTTGATGAATAGGCAGCAATGCCATGCTTCTTGGCCAAGTCTTGCATCTGAAACCAAGGGGTGCCCATTTTGACGCCCAATGCTTTGACTTCTGCACTACGGGCTACTGCGCATCCATCATTATTGGAGAGCACCACCATGGGAACATCTTCTAACTTGGGGGCAAAGACCCGCTCGCAAGAGACATAAAAATTATTCACATCCACGAGCGCAAATAAGGCATTGGTATTTGCGTTGGTATGCGCATTAGCATTGACGTTCATGAGGCTTTACCGTTTCTGCTACTCGCGTGACTGTATTTGCGTACTACTCCGACCACCACACCCCAGATTTGGAGCTCGCTACCCTCTTCAAAAGTAATCGGCTGGTAATGGGGGTTTTCAGGTTGTAGTTCGGTTTTTCCCCGTAACTGATAGAGGCGTTTGATGGTGTACTCGTCGTTCACTACGGCTACCACGATGTCTTTATGTTTTGGCTTGAGGGCTTTATCAACCACCACCTTATCGCCATCGCAAATACCTGCGCCCATCATGGAATCGCCTTTAACGGTAAACATGAAGGTCGCTGGCTTGTTTTGCACCAAATAGCTATTGAGATCGAGCCCTTCCTCAGCGTAATCGGCTGCTGGACTCGGAAATCCTGCAGAAATACGGTGGCTGAGCAAGGTGAACTCAAAAGCAGAGCCAACCGCCAAGGCTTGTGGGGCCTGGGTCAGAGTGCTTTCTAAAGCTTTTGTTGAAAGTGCGATAAGTGCCATGGGTTCTAATATACTGTATATCCATACAGTATTTCAATACCTGGGCTTTATTTTTTGAAAAACGTGGTTTTTGACCCCTTTTAAGGGGTTTTAATATCACTCAGCCAGCCTACCAAGAGGGATCCTTTAAATCACCTCTTTCATATTGCCCTGAGCAGAAATTAAGAAAGCCTTATTGGGCTTATCTTTACGAATACGCTCTAACTCTTGTTTGTAGTTATTTAGTTGGGCTCGATACTTTTCATAAGCTACGCTGCCCTCTTCTGGAATAGTCAGCTTGTAGTCGATGATGGCAAGGTGATCCTCAAACTCCACTAGGCGATCTATGCGAAAGCCCCTACCATCGAGACTCACAATATCAATCTCATTCCAGGCTTGCACCCACTGATTGTCTGTGAGATATGGCTTGAGTTTTGGGGTATTCATCACCATCTGCACGCGCTCTGTCAGTTTTTTAGCCTGCTCTTGACCGATGCTCAGCCAATCCATCAATTCTTGCCCGCTGGGCATTTCCGTCCTTGCCTGAGTGCCTGAGTGTGCAGTTAAGAACTCTAGCAATTGATGGAAATGTGTGCCCTCTTCCAGGATCTCTGGATCGGCTTGCTCTACCGCTTGCGCCTGCTCTTTTGCTTTTGTAGCAATCGCTAGCGCGCCACTTTCAATATTGGCAATAGTTTCTTGATGAGATTGTTTGGCTACATCCCATGACAATTGGAAATCATTTATCTGAAATGGTTCGCTACTGCTGGCATCTCGCTCCTCATGCTCTTGAAGTGGCAGTTCGTCTAACTGAGTGGTATCCATAGTCTGCACGCCTGCTGCAAGTGCTCTGCCATACCAAGATTTTTGGTTAATGCCATCTTTAATATGGGATTGCACGCCACTGATCCATAAGCCTTGCTGTGCGCGAGTCATGGCGACATAGAGGACGTTCCAATTTTCATTCTCACTCACTGCATTCTCCTTTTCGTAGATTGCCGCACGCTGCTCTGTCAAAGACTTTGCGGTATACAAAGAAAGATGGTTTGGGCTAGCCTCATCTGGTGACCAATCCATTAATACACCACGATGGGGCGCCTTCCACTCGGTATGGTTCGCATCGAGCATGATGACAAATGGCGCCTCCAGCCCCTTAGCGCCATGAATAGTCATGAGGCGCACACGCTTGTGCTGATCTTCCTCAGACATTTCGGTATCGAGATCTACCTCACCAATATCATCATCAAGCTCAGCCTCTACATCACCTTCATCTGGAGTCTCGTCATCATCACCACGGCGCATCGCATTAATCTCTTCGATAAAGCGACTCAAACTCGGATAGCGACCACCGTCTTGATTTAATGCAAGCTCCAAGAAAGCATCTAAATTAGCCAATACCTGTGCACGCGCTAGATTTTGAGAGACCACTGCATAACTGACTCGCAAATTACTCTCTTGATAAATAAGATCAAGCAGATCATGTACAGGCAATACTTCACCTAGACCTCTCCAGCGCTCTAAATAGCGCGCCGCCTTTTGCATAGGCGCATCGTAACTGCCCTGTAAGGCATCCCACCAAGATGATGTAGTTTGACCTTGGTTGTCACCTACATGACTGCTAAGCGACTGCATTTGCTGTTCAGTAAAACTAAAGATGGGGCTACGGAGCACTTGCGCTAGCGGTAAATCATGTCTTGGGGATACCAAGACAGTGAGCAAGGCAATTAAGTCGTCAATCTCCAAAGTATTGAGCAGACCACCCAAGCGAGAACTGTCGTAAGCCAAACCTGCTTCGCGCAGTGCTCGCTCAAATTGCGGCAAGTAGGCCCGGCGCTTGACGAGCAATATAAAGTCGCTCGCTCTTGCTGGGCGCCAATAGTCTTTGCCATCTTTTTTATCAATTACTTGGCGTGTTGCCAGCACATGATGAATCAAGCGGCTTACTTGTTGACCCTCCCAATAGCGCTGCTGTACTCCGACAGTCAGCGCTAAATCCTCAATAGGATTATCTAGAGCGCTACCAGTGCGTTCAGTTTGATCTTGCTCTGTACGCTCAATGAGTGGCAATAACATCGCCTCGCCCTTGGCGGCAAACTCCTGTTTAGCAATCCCCGCTAATGGTGGTTTCCAATCCGTACTTTGCTCCGAGAATGGATAAGCTAGAGGAAGGGATGGGGCCAAAAAAATACTGTTGACGGCTTTATTAATTGCATCGGCATTTCTGCGAGTCGTGTTCTTCTCTAGGTACCGAGCCTGCATGGTCGATTGCAAGAACTGCTTGGCACTGGTAAACAGCCTGGGGTCAGCGCGGCGGAAGCGATAGATCGACTGCTTGGGATCCCCCACAATAAAGACACTTGGACGAGAGCTATCTTGTCCATAACCCTCCAGCCAAGCACGCAAAATCTGCCATTGCAGTGGATTGGTATCCTGAAACTCATCAATCAGGATGTGGCTGTACTTGGCATCCAATCTGGCTTGAAGATAAGCGGCATTTTCTGGATTGGCCATCAACTGACTCACACCAATCTCCAAATCATCGAAGTCGCGCACGCGCATTGATTCTTTTGCCTTTTGCATATGACCTAGCATTGCTTCGCTCATTGCAAACCAAGCGGCGTTGATTGCATAAGCATCTTGGTCATTTTTCCAGGCGAACCACGCCTCATACGCATCTACCCAAGCATTACGAATAGAGGTGATCTGCGCTGGATCACCACCAGTCGCAGCTAAATGTTTCTGCATGGGCGCAGACATTGTTGCAATGTCTTTTAGCGGTGCCATAGCCTTAGTCAAGAAATAGCTTTGCCACTGATCTGCAATCTCCATCACCGAGCCACCAACATCATAGTGATTGATAACGGTTTGTATAAATGGGGCATCCCTTTTTTGGGTGGGCGTGCCATTACTAAAACAGTCAAACATGACTTGTAAATCTTCTTTGGTGCCGGGGCGTCGCCAAAATGCTTCTAGCGGGTTTGGCAAAGATAAATTGGGTAAGCATTGCGCTAAAGCTTGCACTGGACTAATACCCTTGGCCTTGCAAGAAGCTAAGAAGAATGTCCAAGCACCCCTTTGCTTAAAGAGGCTGTAATTACCCATCAAGAACTTATCCGTTTCAAAGGCGCCAAACTCGTTGAGTAAAACGTCATAGTGTTTTTTAAGATCAGCAGATAAATCTCCCCACCAATCTTGCATACACTCTTCTTGTAATCGCTTAGCATCTTCACGCAGATTAAATCCAGGCTGAACTTCTGCGGAGATTGGGGCCGCTCCGAGAAGCCTGCCAAACCATCCATGGAAGGTATCAATCACAATGGATTGGGGACTCATTAATGCCGTGAGATACAGCGCCCTTGCTTGCGGTAGTAGTTTCTGAGCCTGTGCATCATCCAAACCCCTGATCGTGAGCTCATGAACGAGCTGCTCATTAGTCATTTGAGAAAACTGCTCTAACAATCCGTATAGTCGGTCACGCATTTCTTGAGCGGCTTTACGAGTAAAGGTCAGCGCCAAGATCTCTTGAGGTTTAGCACCGGCAAGCAATAAGCGCACCATGCGCGCAACCAAGAGCCAGGTCTTGCCGCTACCCGCACAAGCAGACACAATCACCGAGTGATTCGGATTGCAGGCGATGGCGTAATCAAACTGATCGCTCACCACATCCCCTTTCTGCAAATACCCCTGGCCTCGCAATACTGGCAAACACTATCCGGCGCAAATGCCTTCATCGGTTTGCGTGCCCATAAGACCTCTAGATCCTCATTGAGTTGCTCTGAAAATTGCTCCATCATCTCTGGCATCTGCTCAACTGGCTGCGCCCTAACAATTTTGTCATCCGCTTTTTTAAGGTCAGCCTTTAATGACACCCACTCGGCTTGCTCGATAGTGCGGCCAGGAAGATGTGATGCCATGGCATTCTCATTAACAGCGCGGGCATAGATGAGCAATTGAGGATCATCCAAGAGGCGATCTGCCCGCCGCTTGATTTTGTTAATGCCCTGGTTCTTGTAATCAATGACTGCCGCAGCATTGGAATGATTGATGTTCACGTCAAAGCGGTCAGCGCGCCCCGCAATCTCAATTGCTCTTTGCACGCCATCCGGATCGGTCAGCATCACCATGAATCCCACTGGTAACTCTGCATCGTGATAGCGCCAACCTTCCGCCTCACGCTTTAGCTGCCAATCTACAAAGCTCGGGATCTGCTTTTGCCAATCCCGCAAAGTTCCAGTGACCCTGGCATCACCTTTAATCAAGCGCTCAAACTCTTTTTCTGAATGCCGGGTGAGATGTTCTTGCATCCACTTGCGACGAGCCTCCTCACCTTGATGAATGGTGGAATGGGTTTTTTGCTCTTCTGTTTTTAATGCCTGGAAGAAGTTCTTTAATAAAGCATGTAAAACCTGCCCTGCTAATGAGGCATCAAAGCCATCTTCGAACTCTTTTGCCTTACGTAAACCTAAGATACTCCGGACGTAGTAGCGATAAGGGCAATCTCTTAATGCTTTGTAAGCACTAGGAGACATGCTAATCGGCAAAGCAATATCAGGGTTAACGGTGGTGACCGCTTCTTGCAATGGCTTAGATTGGTCTGAATGGGTATCAGGCTTTGCCTCTAATATCGGCCAATCTGGAAGATGGATACGTAAGCGACTAATCCAAGCCGATGGTCTAAGTGGCTCGCCACTTTTACTGGTGCTCTGCCAAAGTAAATCGACGTGCGGACAAGAAACCAAAAGCTGCGACAGATCTCTGGCCTGTTGAATGTACTGCGCTGTGATGGTGGATGCTTTGAGTAAGCGATTGAGCGTATCTGAGAAAAACAATGGCGGCTCAGAAAATGCGGGTAACTGCTGTTCATCACAACCTACTAAGACAACGGCATCAAACTCACGCAAACGTGTTGAACTCAGGGGCAAGATACTCAGCGTCGCTTGCGCTTGCTGCCCCACCTCTTGGTAGGAGGCCTCCTCAATCACCGTCTTCAGTAAGCTAAGCCACTCCGGCAAGCGCATAGCGACCTGCCGATAAGCTCCCGTACCTAAATCAAAAGTCTTAAGCACTTCGAGCAGCTGCTTGCCAGCGGAGTCTTTTTCAAGTTGTTGTGCCATACCTAGCGCTTGCAGATTGGCTTGCAGGAGTACATAAGCATTTTCACAATCAAGCTTGAGCTCCAACCACTGCGCATGATGTCCTTGCAATACAGTGAGCAACTCTAAGAGTGATTCATGGGGAACACTACCGCGCGATGATGAATAGGCATTAGCGCGCTCAATCGCGCTTCGAAAGGTTTCCCATCCTGACTTTGCTTGGCTTGCAATCAAAATATCTTCAAGCTGCGCAACCAGACTAATACAAGCCCCCGCTGGCTTTTGTAAGGTAAAAGCAATATCAAAAAATGGGTTTTGTAAAAACTCAAGTAGCGCAGTTGCACTCGGCCCCTCTTTGGGCGCACGAATCAGTTCCAGCCAACTATTGAGCGATGCTGCGGCACGCGTAGTTGAAAGCTTCCAACCGGTCTCGTCACGAATACGCAGACTTGGGCCAAAGCGTGACAACAAGGCGCGTGCCCTTCTTGCGGCTAAACGATCTTGTGCAACTAATGCAATATTGGTCTTGCCTGCAATTAAATGGTCCTCAATCGATTTCGCTGCTGCCCAAGCTAATTCTTCAAAACGTCTAGCGGCTAATAACTTCCATCCATCATGAAAGTTTGCTTGAATATTGCGATCAATGAGGGCCTGCTGTTCGCTATCTGCCGGTGTTAGTTGCCCCTCAATATCTTGACCATTCAAGGCCTCAGACCACAAGGCTACTGAATGCCAATTCATTCCAATATTCACAACCGGTGCAAATTGTGAATACTCCTGAAAATACCGAGACATCGTCTCTTGATCAATGGGCTTAGGATCGGCAGTCTCCACCCAAATCAACGGCCTTGCCAAAGCTTGATTAGTTTTTGCTGCCTGCAGATGAGCAGCTAATGCGAAATGCTTGCGCATGACAGGATCACCAGGGCTACTCAAGTAGCGCCAGAAGGCTAATAAAACAGTGGATTCTTGATCAACGACCTTGCGGGATAAACCGACATAGGCCTTAGCGATAGCTTGATCTAAAAGTGTTTCTACTTTTTTTACCCATAATCCTGAATCGAGGGTTTGGTTTTGCACCAAGGCATTGATCTCACTTTGCATCAGTGGCACAACTGCCTCTGACAATGCATCACAAGCATCAATCACGGCTTGCGCCAGTCCCCATGCCCCCGCCTCACTCTCCGCCTTAAACCAGCTTTGCAAAGTTTTGTGTTTTCGTAAGTTCACATAGACCGATAACCAGCGCTCTAAGTCGGTTTGCTTTTTAGGAAACTTCCAGGCGCCTGGCGCAGACTCTAACCAATCACTAAAACTCATGACTTGCGGCAAAAACGCAATCTGGGGATCTAGGTCTTGAGGGCGATATTGCTCAAGAGCTGCCCTGACCCCCATTAAGGGGCCGGCCGTACTCAAAACCACTAAAGGCCGTTGCCCAGTTTGTTTTGCACATGCCCAAATCCCCTGCGCAAGCTCCTTCAGCGCATCTGCATTGGGGCTAATCGCCCAAGTAGATGGTTGCTTTTGAGTGGTGATGGTAGGAAATGGGTGCAGCATTGAACTAGGGTGAGGGAGTGGCTATATCTGAATTTTGTGAATTTTGGGCACAAACTGTGGCTTATTGCTAATATAAGCGTTGTAGCGTAATAACTATATAAAACTAAATTAGCTAAAAATAAGGAATTTTCATGAGTGCCGGCATTAAATATGTAACTGACGCTTCATTCGAGCAAGATGTTCTCAAGTCCGATAAACCTGTATTGCTCGACTTCTGGGCTGAGTGGTGTGGTCCTTGCAAGATGATCGGCCCTATTCTGGAAGAGCTCGCTGGCGAATATGGCGACAAGATCCAAATTGCCAAAATGAATGTGGACGAGAACCAAGGAGTTCCTGCTCAGTTCAATATTCGGGGTATTCCTACCTTGATCCTCTTTAAGAACGGCACTGTAGCTGCTCAAAAAGTAGGCGCCTTGGCTAAATCCCAGTTGACCGCATTTATTGATAGTCATCTGTAAATCATGCTTGATCACAGGTTCACTGGGTGAGCCTGTGGTTTTATCAGCACCCTATTACCAGCATTGCTTGTTTGGCGCATTTTTAGTGTAGTATCTAAACAGTTAGTATTTCAACGCACTTATCTAGTGCCCCGATTTTCAGCAACCTACCCCCCTTTCCTTAAGCAAATCCCCAAAATTTCTGTTTTCCCCTGATCTGTCTCAAGCTTGCTAGGACAGCACAAACCTAAAAACATATTTACCCCTTTATTTACATCCGAGAACCACATGCAATTATCTGAACTCAAAGTCCTCCACGTATCCGCTTTGCTTGAAATGGCAGCTAGCTTGGAAATTGAAAATACGCAACGTATGCGCAAACAGGAATTAATGTTTGCCATTCTGAAAAAGCGTGCCAAGGAAGGTGAATCGGTTTTCGGTGATGGCACTTTGGAAGTATTGCCTGATGGCTTTGGATTTTTACGCTCCCCTGATGCCTCCTATATGGCATCACCAGATGACATTTATATCTCCCCTGCACAGATTCGTCGCTTTAACTTACACACTGGTGACAGCGTTGAAGGTGAAGTGCGTACCCCTAAAGATGGTGAGCGTTACTTTGCGTTAGTGAAGGTAGACAAGATCAATGGTTTACCTCCTGAGGCCCTAAAAAATCGCATCATGTTCGAGAACTTAACGCCACTTCACCCCAATCGGGTAGTGCAACTTGAGCGCGATATTAAGGCAGAGGAAAACTTAACGGGGCGAATCATCGATATGATTTCCCCGATTGGTTATGGTCAGCGCGGCTTACTCGTCGCGTCACCAAAATCCGGTAAGACAGTCATGATGCAGCATATTGCCCATGCTATTGCTGCTAATAATCCTGAAGCGATTTTGATTGTGCTGCTCGTTGATGAGCGCCCAGAAGAAGTTACTGAAATGCAGCGCTCTGTTCGTGGTGAGGTTGTTGCTTCCACCTTTGATGAGCCTGCTGTGCGTCACGTTCAAGTTGCCGAGATGGTCATTGAAAAAGCCAAGCGCTTAGTTGAAATGAAAAAAGATGTGATCATCTTGCTTGACTCCATTACTCGCTTAGCACGTGCCTACAACACGGTAGTACCTTCATCAGGCAAAGTACTCTCTGGTGGTGTGGACGCCAATGCACTGCAACGTCCAAAGCGCTTCTTCGGTGCAGCGCGTAACGTTGAAGAAGGTGGCTCATTAACCATCATCGCTACTGCCTTGATTGAAACGGGTAGCCGCATGGACGATTTGATCTACGAAGAGTTCAAGGGCACCGGCAATATGGAAGTTCATTTAGAACGTCGTTTGGCTGAGCGCCGCGTCTACCCAGCAATTAACCTCAATAAGTCTGGCACCCGCCGTGAAGAGTTGCTAGTGAAGGCTGAGAATCTCCAGAAAATCTGGGTTTTACGCAAACTATTGGCCGATATGGACGATATTGAGGCGATGAACTTTATCGTTGATAAGCTCAAATCCACCAAAAATAATGGTGAATTCTTTGATTTAATGCGTAAAGGTGGTTAATTTGGCCCAAGAAAGCCCGTAAAACTGCGCTTTCCTATTGATTTCATGGCATAATTTCGCCTTTACCGCTGTACTAATTTGCATTTAACTGGGTAAGTATTGAGGTCTCAAGATCACAACGGCTGCCCGCTAATAGGACTAATAATGAAACCTGGCATTCACCCCGAATATCGTGAAATCGTCTTTGTAGACGTTTCCAACAACTTCAGCTTCAAGACTCGCTCCACTATGTCTACTAAAGAGACCATCAAGTGGGAAGATGGCAATGAATATCCATTGGCCAAGATCGAGACTTCATCGGAGTCACACCCTTTCTACACTGGTACCCAGAAGATTATGGATACCGCTGGCCGTGTTGAGAAATTCCGTCAGAAATTCGGTACTAAAGCTGTTGCTAAAGCTTCTGGCGATGGCGCTGCAAAAACAGCCGAGAAAAAAGCTGCTGCTGCAGAAGCTAAAGCTGCTGAAAAGCCAGCTAAGAAAAAGGCTTAATTTCAAGCTTACTTCGAATAGGGATTGGGCAATGACCCTTCCCCTGCGAGATAATCAAGGCAGCGTTTGCTGCCTTTTTTATTGCTAGCATTTTATGGTCAAACTTACCGCCGCCGCCACCACCTCCATTCCACGCATTATTATTTTTGCGCTCACCATCATCTATGGTTTGGCCGGCCTTTTTGCACGCGACCCTTGGAAAAATGAAGATGCTATTGGTTTTGGTGGAATGTGGGCTCTACACCAAGGCAAATCGCTCGATTGGATTGTTCCGCATCTTGCTGGACGAGATGTGTCATTGGGCGCCCCTTTTCCGTTCTGGCTAGGCGCAAGCTTAATCGACTTATTTGGCCCCCTCATTGGCGATACCAATGCGGCGCGCCTCTACTCGGCGATTTGCTTCTTTTCTGCTGCATTAGCAATTTGGTATGCAACATACTTATTAGGGCGTCGCCAAGAAGTTCAGCCCATGGCATTAGCGGTTGGCGGTCAACCTGGCCGCAAGAACTACGGCATGACCCTGGCCGATGGAGCCTTGTTAATCTTTTTAGCCTGCGTTGGTCTTGCACAGCGCGCCCATGAAACTACGCCAATGATGGCGCAACTGATGGGTATCAGCATCGTCCTATATGGCACAGTGCGTGGCTTAGATAAACCGTGGCAAGGTGGTTTATGGACAGGACTAGGAATTGCGATCGTTGCCCTCTCTAGCAACCTCAGCTTGAGCCTCATTATGGTGAGCTCAACCATCATTGCTGTCATTGCAAGCAATGCCAAATTACGCTTTCGTTGGACCTTAACAAGCACAGTACTGGGATTAATCGGCTTTGCTATTTGGCCTTTTCTTTGGTATCTGGCTGAGCTCTCTCCAGAGTGGCGACATATTGCTCAAGAGGGTTGGCGCAATGTACCGCAAATGCGAAGCAGTCCCTCAATCGACTCAATGAGCTTTCTCAGCGTGAACTTTTGGGCCTATGCTTGGCCTGTTTGGCCTCTAGCTATTATTTCTCTTGCCCACTGGGGAAGAACAAAAGAGTCTGGCGCTTGGCGCGCACCCCATCTTTGTATTCCGCTAAGTCTATTTGTGGGTTGCCTCATTTATGTTTTATTCAGACTAGAGGCGAATGAACATGATTTGATGATCATGATTCCTAGCCTTTCTATCATTGCCGCATTTAGCCTACCGATACTCAAGCGTGGTCTGATTAGCTTTATCGATTGGTTTGCGATGTTTAGCTTTACCATCATTGCCCTAGCAATCTGGATTATCTGGCTTGCTAAAGTGACTGGATTCCCTGAATCTACCGCCGCAAATCTCTCGCGCCTCTTGCCAGGATTTCAAACTCAATTCAGTATGTTGGCTTTTGGTGTTGCCCTGCTGATTACGGGTGTTTGGCTAGCCGTTGTACGCTGGCGCACCTCACGCGCACCAAAAGAAATCTGGCGCTGCCTCATCATCTCCGCTTCAGGCACGACCTTAATGTGGGTTTTGCTCATGACACTGTGGTTGCCCACTATTAATTACGCCAAGACCTATCGTGATGTTTCTGATCGCCTAGTACAAATGATTGCCAATACACCAGGATGCATTGATACGAGTAACTTAGGCCCTGCTCAGCTAGCTTCCTTTAGCTATTTCACGAAACTGACCTTGCGAGATGATCCTAGTTGCAATTTAATGCTGACCCACAGCTCGCAAGAGGCGAAAGCGTATGCAAGTCTCAATAAAAAGCAAATTGAGTTGCTCTGGGAGGATCGCCGCACGTTTGACCGTGATGAGCGCCTGCGCCTCTATCAAATTACTCCTGCTAGTAAAGAATAATTCGTGCTGCACTTTAAGCTATCGCGGCTGCGCGAGGATGTCCCCTCTCTACTGAAATTAGCGGGACCTCTACTCATTGGCCAACTTGCAGTAATTACTTTCGGTGTTTTAGATACCGCCATGACAGCGCGTTACTCCGCAGATGACTTAGCTGCATTAGCGATGGCCTCCGCCATCTTTATTAGTATCTATGTTGGTCTGACTGGGGTCGTTTCCGCGCTCGCACCTATTGCCGGTCAGCTCTTTGGCGCTAAACGCCTTAGTGAAATTGGTGAGGAGGTTCGTCAGGCAAGCTGGTTGGCTTTAAGTCTGACAATATTGGGCTGCCTCATTTTGCTTAATGCTGACTTTCTACTGCATATTTCGCGCGTCACTCCCGATATAGAGGGTAAAGCGCGACTCTATTTGGATATTCTTGCTATCGGTTTACCAGCCAGTATGGCTATGCGAGTCTTAATGGCACTTCATAATGCCGTCTCAAGACCGCTAGTAATTACCATTATTCAATTGATTGGTTTAGGGCTCAAGCTTCCACTCAATCTTCTATTTATTTATGGTGGATTTGGTATCGAGGGCATGGGTGGCCCAGGTTGCGCAGTCGCGACGGTGATCATCAGTTGGTTTTGGCTCATCATCACATTAGGCTTTGTATTATTAGATCGCTTCTATCGCCCTTTTCAGATCTTTGTTCGCTTTAGCTGGCCCAACTGGCATCGCATCTGGACCCTATTAAAACTAGGTGCACCGATTGGATTTAGCTATCTTATCGAAGTCACTTCCTTTACTTTCATGTCCTTATTTATTGCGCGCCTCGGAACTACTGCACTAGCAGGACATCAAATTGTTGCCAATATGGGCACTGTCATTTATATGGTTCCCCTATCACTGTCCATTGCCACCATGACCTTGGTGTCCCAATCCATTGGAGCCAATCAACAAGAGCGTGCTGAAGAGATTGGCTGGTCGTCAGTTTTCTTCACAACCATGCTGTGCATCGTTATTGGTATCGCCGTGTGGATTTTTAGAATTCAGCTGCTCGATCTTTATGATCCGCCGCAAGAGGTCAAGACTTTTGCCATTCCTCTGTTTTTATTCATTGCGTTTTATCAAATATTTGATGCCTTACAAGTTACAGCAGCATTTATTTTGCGCGCCTATCGCGTTGCTTTTTGGCCCATGGTAATTTATGCAGGATCACTCTGGGGCGTTGGTTTAGGGGGTGGCTATCTCATGGGATTTAATGTTTTAGGCAACACACCAGAGTTTTTACAAGGGGCCAATGGCTTTTGGGCGGGAAATAGCTTGAGTCTCATTTTGGCCGCCTGCTTTTTACTCTATCTGTTTAGAAGAACAGCAGAGCGTTATGAAAAGATGCGACCGCCAGTAGAGGTGTAAATTCAACAGCAGTATTTATTGAATGGGCTTAAAACCACTGCTTGGTGGAGCGTAGTTAGGATTACCGCCCTGAGTTGGGTAACTGGGAACTTGATTGCCTTTAGAGTACATGCATTGCTGATAAGCAATGTTGTACTGAGTTTGCGCTTGATTTTGTTTACCAGCAGAATTCATGGCACCCATAGCAGCGCCACCCAATAATCCAATGCCTGCACCAGTGCCAATATTCTGACTACTACCGCCCTGAATGACCGCTCCTGCAGCAGCACCCAAAGCTGCGCCAATTGCCGCACTCGTAGCGCCTTCTTTTAAGGCCGCATTACTGGTATCTTTCACAGCATTAGCAGCAAATTGACGGCATTCTTGATCCTCTTGCTGGAACACATCAAAAGGCTTGCCCTCACGCGGCATGATGGCGATCGTTGGGCCAGTAGGCGCAGAGACGCAAGCCGCTAAAGAAGCAAGTAAGGTGAGACTCAGAATGACACGTTTCATATTTAATTCCTTAATGAATTCAAGATTAATGCGTTAGACCTTGACTCGGCCTAGCACTACTCGCTGGCGGCATAGCTGGCTGAGTTTGCCAACCCGCGGGACAGCTTTGCACATAGGGAAAGTATTGGCCACTGGTTTGGCAAAAATACCAAACTGGTGGCTGAGCTTGTGCAGCTAAAACCATGGGTTGCGGTGGACTGGCATAAGCAATCACCGGGGGTGCTGCATAAACCACTGGCGGGGAGTAAAAGCCAGCACCGTATGGATAACCATAGGCTGGACCATAATAATTACTACCCCATCCGGAGCCCCATCCACCCCAAGGGCCATAAGCAGCAGGACGCCAGCCACCTCCATAACCACCGCCAACCGATACCGCCCAACCGACATTACCCGCTTGAGCAATTGATGGAGCGAAGACTGCCAGGCCAAGGCCAGATGCGATGACTAAAACTACCTTTTGAATCCACTGTATAAAGCTTCTAGAACCAGTAAACATAGCGCCCTCCATCTATTGGATGCCTCCTACTATCTATAACGCCCTAGCTCAAGCTAGGCTGACAAGATTTGTAAATATTGTGAGATTAATAATCTATCCTACTGCTCTAATTTTGCGCCAGATTTGTAAACCACTCTGCCCCATTTATTGCTTTCTACCTGGATTAGCTTTGAGAGCTCCTGCGGACTACCGGGGGCAGGCTCTAAACCACTATTCATGAGTTTTTTTCTTACCTCAGGGGTATTGAGGGTCTCGCGTGTCAGGGTATTTAAGCGCATCTGGATAGCAGCTGGCAGATTGGCAGGAGCCATCAGAGAGAACCAAGAAGTTGCCTCAAAACCCGGCAAGCCCTGCTCAGCCATTGTCGGGATTTCCGGGGCGACAGGTGACCGCTTTAAGGTGGTGACACCTAGCGCCTGAATCTCATCTGCTTTAATGAATGGAAGAGATGAAGAAAGATTATCAAATAGCATGGAAATACGGCCGCTAACCAAATCGGGTAAAGACTGCGCCCGTCCCTTGTAAGGGATATGACGAATTTGCACACCAGTCATCTCTTTTAATAGTTCGCCCGACATATGTAATGAAGTACCAACCCCAGATGAGCCAAAGGTAAGTTCGTTGGGTTTTGCTTTGGCCAACTCAATCAATTCACGCAAATTGTTGACGCCTAAACTTTTATTAACAACTAATACGTTGGGAGTGCTTGCTAGAAAGCTAATGGGCGTGAAATCTTGTATCGGATGAAAAGACATCTTTTCATATAAGGCAGCATTAATCGTATGAATACCTACCGTACCAATTAATAAGGTGTAGCCATCTGGCTCACTTTTGGCAACCAGATCTGCACCAATATTACCGCCGTATCCAGGTCGGTTTTCAACTAGTACTGGGACCCCTAAAGTTTTCTGCCAACTCTGGGCCAATACGCGCGCCAAAATATCAGGAGCGCCACCCGGTGTAAAGGTAACCACAATCCGAATTGCTTGTTTAGGCCAAGGCACATTGGACTTTTCTGAAACTTTCGGTTGCGCCTGAACTGTCGATATCAATATTAAAGATGAGACTGCAAGCGCAAGGTGCCTTGCTGTTTTTGAGAAACCCATCGATATCTTAGGCAATGCTTTAGAAACCAAAGCGTGCGCGTAACCAATGCCAACCATCATATTTTACAGGATCATCTGCACAAGGACCGATACCGCACTCCAAAAGGGTAGAAACAAGATTGGCAAAAACTAAGAAGATAAAAATAATGACAAGAGCGTTGGCAAACAGGGAGCGTGAACGGACCTCGCGATTTGGCAGCATTAATAAAATGGCCAAACCAAGCAGAAGTCCAACATACCCGACATAAGCCCAAGTATAAAAATGCAGCTCTAAAAAGGTGGTACCAAAACCTTTATCGCCAGGCAAGATGTGCAAGAGGACCTGGCGAAGAGAAACCATCATGCCTACCAAGCCACCAATAATTCCCCAGCCATAGTGAGACGAATGTGCACCACAGCGAATATTTAATACCAGAGCAAAACCAATAATCACAAAACCAATGCGCTGCATGAGGCACAGCGGACAAGGCAACTCACCAAAATAGAGTTGATCTACAAAGGCATAAGACAGCATGCCAACAATTGCCAGCAAGGCTAATTGATTACCTAGGGCAGCTAAGGAGGATAAAGAAAGCTTGTTCACAGGCTAATATTGAGATGATCAGTCGCATGAATCCGAAACCAGAAAATCAGAATTCCGACAGTGATAGCCAGTACCACTAAACCCGCCATACGCCTCTCAAACCAAACAAGGACCAGACCAATAAAAGCCGTCAGAAAAGGGAGAAACATATACATATCAGAATTCTATCCCAGCTAGGACTCAGAAGAGAAAACAGGGTTTTATGAAGGGCATTTGTATAGAATCAAGTCATGAAAAGCGCCCCACCCTGCATTGATTTAGCCCTTGATGGTCAAATTGCCCGCATTCGCTTTAATAATCTGCCAGCGCGGAATGCTTTGACATGGCCAATGTATGAAGAACTTCAGCGGATATGCGATGCGCTAGCCAATAACCCAGCCATTCGGGTGGCTATCTTTCGAGGGGCTGGTGATAAAGCCTTTGTTTCTGGCAGTGATATTGAACAGTTTGTAGAGCTTCAGAAAGATGAGGCTTATGAAGATGCTGTCGATGCGATCTTCCGCTCCCTGCAGCATCTCCCTATTCCAACGATTGCAGTCATTGAAGGTTTGGCTATAGGTAGTGGGTTATTGATTGCGACGGCATGTGATTTTCGCATCTCCACGAACGATGCCAAATTTGGCATTCCCATCGCTCGAACTCTAGGAAATGGCTTATCCCCTAATAATGTCTCTTGGCTCACAGCCCATCTAGGCATCGGGATGTTCAAACGCATGCTGCTGGGTGCTGAATTGATCAAAGCACCTGAATTATTGAATACAGGCTATCTCTATCAAATTGCTTCTGCAGCAGAAATTACCGAGCAGTCTGATCTCTTGGCGCACAAATTACTAGCACTCGCCCCCATGACCCAAAAGTCGAGCAAACTGACTGTAGCTCGCTTACTAGAAAACAATCTTCCGGACTGCACAGCGCTCATGAGAGAAACATACAATAGCGCCGACTTTAAGGAAGGGGTTAAGGCCTTTTTAGAAGGCCGACCTCCTCAATGGCGTGGCAAGTAAAGATATCGTATTTAGGCTATCTTAATCTTCAGCGGCGTTAAGCCCGCAACCGTTCCCTCTAAGACATCACCCTTTTGAATGGGGCCGACACCTGCTGGTGTACCGGACATAATCAAGTCGCCCGGCTCAAGAGTAAATAAGGTAGACAGATAAGCAATCGTGTCTGGGATATTCCAAATTAACTGATTGAGATCACCCTCTTGACGCACTTGACCATTGACTAACAAGGCAATCTTGCCTTGCTCAAGGTGGCCGCACTGGGCTGCTGGAGTAATTGCACCGCAAGGTGCGGACTGATCAAAAGCTTTACCGGTATCCCATGGACGCCCCATCTTTTTGGCTTCTCCCTGGAGATCACGGCGTGTCATATCCAAACCAACCCCATAACCATAAACATGCTCTAGCGCTTTATCGGCAGGAATATTGGCGCCCCCTTTACCAATTGCAACCACCATCTCTACTTCGTGATGCACGTCTTTAGAAAGATTGGGGTACTGCATATCTTTACCATCCGCAACAATAGAGTTTGCTGGCTTCATGAAAAAGAATGGCGGCTCACGATCAGGGTCATGACCCATCTCACGCGCATGATCAGCATAGTTTCGACCAACACAATAAATGCGATTGACGGCAAAACGACGTGAATCGCCAGTGACTGGCAAAGAAGGGACTTGTGGTGGATCAATCACGAATGTAGTGCTCATGAACTGCCTTTCGGGTAAGGATATATTTGCAATGCCATCATCAGTACAGATGTAGATGATTATGACATCACTTTCAGTCGGCTTTTTCTCGGGGAGCCTGGGTCATTACCTTGAGCAGAAAAATACTCAAGGACAGTAAAAAAGTGAGGGCATTGGCCAAAATCAAAGGCCATTTTTCAATAATGAGGCCATAAACAAGCCATAGACCAACACCGGTGGTAAATAGGCCATACATTCCTAGGGAGATGCCCGATAAATCACGCGTCTTCCACGAGCGAATGACTTGGGGCAAAAAGGCAATCGTAGTTAAAAAGGCTGCGCAATAGCCCAATAATTCAATGTGGTGAGGCTCAAGATGCATTCAAAAAATCTATGACTTTTTATTGAGCTTTGCTTTGCGCGCTTCAATCTCTTTATTGATCGCCGCTAAGGTATTTGCGTCAGGAGACTTCCAGTTTCCGCCCGATTTATTGGCCATATAAACCACTGCGTCCGAAAAATTCTCAATACTCAGATTAGGATTACCACCCTTTGCCGGCATTCCTCTGACTCCTACGTAGCCGTGTGCAGTTAAGGTCACTTGCCCTTCAGCAATTAATGGAGCCCACTTTGCCTTATCCCCCAACTTAGGCGCATTCAAAACTCCAGCACTATGGCAGGCTGCACAAACTTGCTTATAGGTGTTCTCACCGAGCTCGGCAACAGCAAGGGACGGGGTTGCCATGGCAATCGCTACAGTCAACGAATAGGTAATGCGCTTCATAGGTACTCCATTAAACAGAAATGATCACCCTGCTAATTTATCCTAT
>JAXIUI010000013.1:0-46461 GCA_034680725.1 Polynucleobacter sp. | reverse complement strand
TCAGCTGCCAAACGTGCAGAGATTAATTTCTGCACTGACTCAGTAGTTGGCAGTAATACCTTGCCGCCTAAGTGACCGCACTTCTTTACAGATGACAATTGGTCTTCGAAATGAACGCCAGCTGCGCCCTGCTTGATCAATGCCTTACTCAATTCAAATGCATTTAATACACCACCGAAACCAGCCTCAGCATCTGCAACGATTGGGGCAAAATACTCAATATAACCAGCATCACCTTTACTAATACCTTTAGCAGTTTGGATTTCATCGGCGCGCTGGAATGAGTTATTAATACGCTCAACCATCTTTGGAACTGAATCTACTGGGTATAGGGATTGGTCTGGGTACATAGCTGCATAGGAGTTGCCATCAGCAGCTACTTGCCAGCCTGATAAATAAATTGCTTGTACGCCTGCTTTTACCTGCTGCATTGCCTGGCCACCTGTTAAAGCGCCTAAGCAATTGACATAAGCTTCGTTATTCACCAATTCCCAAAGACGCTCTGCGCCATGCTTAGCTAACGTGTGCTCAATTTTGAGTGAGCCACGCAGACGAACGACATCCTCTGCTGTATAGCCTCGGGTAATACCCTTCCAACGTGGATTGGTATCCCAATCTTTTTGAAGAGCTGCGATTTCTGCTTTGCGATCTGCCATGTTTTTCTCCCTAAGTTAAACAAGTAATTCAAAACTGCGAATATTGAGACACTTCACTGAGACACTTAAGTCTTAAGTCTTATGTCTTATATAAGAGTTTAAGGATCTAGGAACAGCATGCAAGAATTATTTAAGCGATTAATGAAAATAATTAATTCATAAAATTCAATAACTTATAAATATTATTTTGTATTGTGAAAAACGTATCCAAGGGGCGAGAGATCCCCTAAGTGGAAATATTGCACTGCGTTTTGCCTGGGAGAATTTCTTTTCACATTATGAAAAGAATTATGGCCTTTTCATTCGGTAGTCGCGAGATTGAAAACGCAGTTTCGGCGAAGCCAATCTCGCCCAAGCTACTTTTGGACTAATGCCCCAAGAGGAGCGGCTACATGAGGATGTTGAGCATTACGAGAAATAGCCTTCGTATCCAAAATAATGAGGAGGCTATGGGGTAATTTAAAAGCCCCTTCGATAGCTTCTTGGAATTGCCCAGATAAATGGGTTGGTGGCAAGACCAACTCCTGATGATGAAAACCCATAATGTCCCCAATGGAGTCAACCATGAGAGCAATATGATTTTCTTGCACTTTTAAAATGATGCTGAAAGACTTGCATGTTGAATCGGGGATATCAAGATAAGCCGCCATATCTACAGCGGGCATCAATAATCCACGTAAATTGAGTATGCCGCGAATCATTTTTGGACTACCCGGTACCTTGGTGCATCCTAGATTACGATTGACCTCAATCAACTCCTCAGCAGGCACGCCTAAGGTATAAGTTCCAACATGAAATACTAAGAATGAACGTTCCATCATTAATTGGGCAGATATACATCAATGACTTGAGGATACTCATTCGATTCTTCCTGAATGTTGTGCATGATGAGCACCTCCTCTAGATCCAAAACATTAATCACCTGATCGTTATAGATGATGCATCCACTCAAACCCCTTTGAGGGCTCGATAATTCATGTAACTTTGCAGGAACTTCAATAATATCGGTCACTTGCTTCACTACCAATCCATATAGGCGATCTCGATACTGGCATGTCAGTACTGGTGCTCGCGCATGATGGACCTGAGCCTCCCTAACTCCACCGCTCACATATTTATCCAGACGCACCAAATCCATTAGTTGCTCGTTAAAATACACCACTTCACGGTTACCGTTTTGCTGAATCTTTTCGGGATCCAATTTGATAATGTGGTCAATCGCGTCCAATGTTAGGGCAATTTTATGTAGCCCCGATATTTCAAAGAGCAGGACTGAAATCATCTCTACCACTGGTGCCACATAAAGCTCTTCCTGCCTGATTGGATTGGCCTGCAGGCGCTCAATTAGACCGGACTGTCGCGCAATTCCATCAATATCTAAAATCAAGGCAACCTCGCCATTCCCCATAATGGTGGCACCAGCAAAATTAGATGCATCTCTGAGCAAATCACCCAAAGGTTTAATCACAATATCTTGAATATTTAATACTTCCTCGACAACTAGGCCAAAGAGTGTGCCATTAAAATTGAGCACCGCTATGAATAACTTTTGCTTAGGCTTGAGAGGAGCAGAAGTCAGATGCAGCTGTTCATTCAAAAATAATAAAGGAATGAGCTTATCTCTTAACCTGAAAGTAGGCGTCCCATAGAAATCTTCAATGCCATTATTGGGCTCATTCGGAGCAAAACGCACTAGCTCTAGAATGCGATTTTGAGGGATCAAGAAGATTTCATCAGCGCATCTGACGAATAGCGTTGGCAAAATAGCTAAAGTCAGTGGAATCTTTAATTTGACATGCGTACCCTCATTTGGAACGCTCGTAATTTCAATACTGCCACCAATATTCTCAATATTGTTTTTCACCACATCCATACCAACCCCTCTCCCAGAGAGATTGGTAACCGTTTCCCGTGTCGAGAATCCCGGCAGGAAGATCAAATCAATTAATTCTTTGTGATTGAGAGTATGGGCTTTTTCAACGCTAACCAATCCACGGGAGATGGCGCGTTGTCTGACGCGCTCATAATCTATCCCAGCACCATCATCTATGACTTCTACTATCACGGTACCATTTTGATGTGCGGCACGAAGTACTAAGTAGGCTAACTCCGATTTCCCTTTTTCTAAGCGTATCTCTGGAGACTCAATGCTGTGATCGATGCTATTTCGAATTAAGTGCACCAAAGGATCTCGAATGCTATCAAGTAAGATGCGATCCAATTCAGTCTCTGCACCCTCTTGTAAAAGTCGCACCTTCTTACCGCATTCAGCCGCAACATCTCGTACTAGACGCGGAAATTTATCCCAAATATGAAAGATTGGTTGCATTCGCATTTTCATCATGCGCTCCTGCAACTCTAGAGTCAGTAAATCAATACTGCGAACTGCACTAGTAAATAGCTTATCGGAAGATTGCTGAGAAAACGGCAGCAATCGATTGCGCGCCAATACCATTTCACTGGCAATATTCATTAACTTATCCAGCACCTCTGGATTAACCTTAACGGGAACCACAACCTCTTGGCCAGAAGTGCCAGCAAAAGTGATCTCAGGGGACTCTATGGCCTCTACAGGCCCCTCCGGAGTAATCACCTCTGGTAACTTGATCTCAACATCAGCAGCAACCACCTTAGTCGGGCTTGTCTTTTCAGTCGGAGATAAGCCTAACAATGCATTGATGAGCTCTTGATCGTCACCTGCAGGCTCGACATGGCTCGTCTCTACACCATCAATAATTTGCCGCAGAATGTCATTCATCTCCAAGAGACGAGTAGATTTGTCAAAATCAAGCTCAGCTTGACCAGCACGAATCTTGCCAAGTAAGCTCTCTCCCGCATGGGAGAGCTTCTCCAGCCTCTTTAGAGAGAAGAAGCCGCTACTACCTTTGAGGGTGTGTAAACCGCGAAAAATATTTCCGATAAGAGCTTGCTCACCAGGATCTTGCTCCAGGCGAACAAAATCAACGTCCAATCGATCGATGATCTCCCGCGCTTCCAGGATAAATTCAGCAAGGATTTCGTCGTGATTTTCCATGTAAGCTAATAGTAATGGACATTTAATTGGGCAGGCGGATAGAATGTGGGCTAATGAGATATTAGCCTATATTAGGTAATAATCGTACAAGCAAGCACCACCCAATAGCCTGAATTACGCATGAACCTTCTACAGGAAGCCCTACCGAATGTTTCGCACCCTTTTAGATAACTTCGACAGACAATCAACCGTCAAAACCAAACTCGTAGTGAGCTTTGGCCTCATCCTCTTTTTTACACTCATTGTTGGTGGCATCTCACTTTACGGCTACCACGTTATGGGTAAAAGCGCTGATTGGTTATATGTACAAGGTGCTAAAGGAATTGAAGATTCTAAGCAATTACAAATTGAAGCCATTGCATTAGACGTAGAACTCAATCACTTGTTACTCTCCTCCACACTTGCAAATAAAGCTGAAGGTCAAGTTTTGCGCGAGCAGTCTCTCAATAATATTGAAAAGCTAAAAGAAAGCTTAAGAATAACAATCAAACGTGTTGACGAAAATATCATTCGCTCCAAAACGAGAGTTGAATTTAACGAGCTAGTGGAAGACTTTGATATTTATTTAGTGGCTATTGAGCAAATTGCCCTTCTCGAAAAGAGCGCCCCAACTACCGCTACAACGATGTACTTTAGCGAAAAGTTTCAAGGCTTTAAACCGCGCATCAATAAGAATTTACAAGATTTTGTAGATGCTAAATTAGAGAGTGCTAGCCTATTCCATCAAGAAGCAAAGGCGGCCAAACAACATGCCATTATCTATACGCTTGTCACTATTACGATCTCAATATTGCTGAGCATCTTGATTGGCATTCGTTTCAGACAGTCCATTATTGATCCTTTGCATAAAACCAAACAGGCCCTGAATGATTTGGCTGAATCTCGTCTAAATACCACTGTTGAAGGCTTAGATTATGCTGGCGTTGTTGGCCAAATTGCGCAATCAGCCCAAACACTACAGAACAATTTGCGTGGTGCTATCCAGGAAATTGGCAATAATGCATTGATGATTAGTGCTTCCTCTGAAGAGTTGGCAGTAGTTAGCGCGCAACTCAATGCCAATGCTGAAGAGACATCCTCTCAAGCTAATGAAGTAGCGCAATCATCCGAGATTGTGAGTCAAAATACGCAATCAGTTGCTACCTCAGCAGAAGAATTCAGCACAAGCATTCGCGAGATTTCCATTAACGCAATGGAAGCATCAAGGGTCGCCAATCAGGCAGTCACCATTGCAAATAGCACGAATCAGCAAATGTCCAAGCTGAGCCATAGCAGCATTCAAATTGGTGAAGTAGTCGCAGTGATTGCCGACATTGCAGAACAGACCAATCTTCTTGCCTTAAATGCCACTATTGAAGCTGCGCGAGCTGGTGAATTAGGCAAAGGCTTTGCTGTAGTGGCAAACGAAGTTAAAGAATTGGCCCGCTCTACTGCTAAAGCGACCAACGAAATTGGTCAGTCAATTGATGCCATCCAAGCTGATGCAAAGGGGGCCATTGAATCTATTGCAGAGATCACGCACATTATTCATAAGATCGATGACATCTCCAGCATCATAGCTACTGCAGTTGAGGAGCAAGCTGCTACGGTTGGGGAAATATCACGCAATATCTCAACTTCTGCAGGTAGTTCAGCGAGGATTACAGAAACAGTTGAAGCTGTTGCGATTGCCTCTCGTGGAATTTCCTCGGGATCTTCTGAAATTCAAAACTCATCTGCTGAATTGGCTCGAGTTGCTGCCAAACTGAAAGAGCTAGTCTCTAAATTTGAGTGCTAGTCAATCTTCAAGGAGAGTATAAAGGCATCTATCAGATGCCTTTATACTTTGCAGATCGAGAGTGCCCAAGACATCCATGAAAGACAGGTCTACGCTTTCTTTCCAATCAATAAGTAGGTGCTAATCTCCCCTAAACCCTTGCACTCCATTAGACCGGCATCCTCAAAGTCATAGATATCCTTAAGGGCTTCGTAAGTACTCGGCGAAACCTGCACCCGACCATGTTGGGACGTCGACTCCATACGACTCGCTGCATTGACGGTATTACCCCATAAGTCATAAGAAAACTTAGTAAAACCAATCACTCCCGCCACAACTGGCCCCGAATTCATCCCAATGCGCATGTTGAGCTCTGCGTTGTTTTCCTGATTAAATATCTTTAGGTCTTCAAACATTCCCAAAGCCATTTCAGCACATAAGGCGGCATGATCCGGACGCGGAATTGGTAAGCCACCTACCGCCATATATGCATCACCTATCGTCTTAATTTTTTCCAAGCCCAAAGCATCTGCTCGCATATCAAACCGAGTAAATAAATCATTTAATAATTTCACCAACTCAGTTGCCGAAATTTTGGATGACATTTTGGTGAAGCCGACTAAATCACTAAACAAAATTGTGACGTCGGGGTAGCTACCAGATATATTCTTTTCACCACGCTTCAGACGCTCAGCAATAGGCCGAGGAAGAATGTTGAGCATGAGCTTTTCCGTCTTCATCTGCTCAAGTTCTAACAACTGCTTTTCATGGTTGAGCATTTCTAAATGCTTGCGATCTAAGTCACGTAGTCGCTTTTTCTCAAGCGAAGAAAAAATCCGTGCTCGTAGCAAAATTGGATCAAACGGTTTAGGCAAATAATCTTCCGCACCAATTTCAATGCACTTAATAGTCTTCTCAAACTGATCTGCTCCCGATATCACAATAATCGGCAATGCTTTATGAGTATCATCCGCTTTTAACTGCATGAGCACTCCCAAACCATCTAACTCAGGCATTTCCATATCCAGAAGCATCAGATCTACAGCGTTGGATTTAACAAACTCAATCGCCTCCATGCCATCAGCAGCTTCAGATATATTTTGAAAACCCAAAGAATTTAATTCTCGAATCAAAATCTTCCTCAGCGTGCGACTGTCATCGACTACTAGTACGGATGCATCTGCATACATTGGGTCGATTGCAATAGCAGGAGAAGTACTGGGATTTTCCATATCAGACCTTGGCGAGGATATTGGGTTTGTAATACGAAATCTTATCTAATTGCACTAATTTATACAGGTCATTTGAATAGATTGATTCTGCAGCACCTAAAATCAAAATACTGTTATCACCATTTAATTGCTTCTGTATTTTCGAGAGCACCTTATCTTTTGCATCTTGCTTAAAGTAAATAAGGACATTTCTGAGCATAATTAAGTCAAACTTGGGATAAAAAGGCCAACTTCCAACAAGATTATGGTGCGAGAAATGAACCATCTGACGAATAGCAGGCGTGATCTGATAACTGCCATCTTCAAGATGCGCAAAATACTTTCTCAAATAATGGGCATCAAGGCCACGATGCGCCTCCATTGAGCTATATACTCCAGACTTGGCTTTTTTTAAGATTGATTCAGAGATATCTGTAGCTTGAAGCTGAATAGCCCAATCACGGAGTTGTGAAAAATCCTCCTTGAGCATCATCGCTAAGCTATATACCTCTTGGCCCGCAGAACAAGCGGAGCTCCATATCCGTAGTGTTTTCTCATTTTTTCGAGCCTCGATCAGCTCTGGCAAGATGGTATTTTTTAAGGCCTCAAATACATGCTTATCTCGGAAAAAAAAAGTTTCATTCGTTGTGAGCGCCTCAAATGCCTGCCAATGAATGGGGCCGATAGCGTTCTGCGTCAGATCTTTGATGAAGGCATATACATCAAGATATCCATTCTGAGTCGCAAGAGGCAACAAGCGAGACTCAAGCAAGTATTGCTTAGTGTCATCTAAAGCTATTCCCACTTGCTTCTCTAGCATGATGTAAAACTGCGGTAGGTAGTCCTTAGACATGCTGTTGACCAGCAAAAACTTTTCGGGTTCTAAAAACAATTTCATTAGCCACTTTATCAAGTGGCAGAACGCCATCCGCTAAATCAGCCTGTACCACTGCGCCTGGCATTCCCCAGATGACGCTAGATGCCTCATCCTGCGCGATGACTTGTCCACCGAGCTCCTTGATGAGTTGCGCACCTTTTAAGCCGTCATAGCCCATACCAGTCAGTATGACTGCCAGCAATCTATTGCCGTAGACTGTAGCCGCAGACCTAAATAAGACATCAACAGCTGGTCTACAGGAGTTTTCAGGGGGATCAGTATTGAGATGAATAATAGTCTTTGTACCTGACCTTGATAGAGTCATATGAAATCCACCAGGCGCCAAATACACCATACCAGGTTCAGCACTTTCGCCCTCTTCAGCTTCCTTCACCGTCATGACACCAACCGTAGTCAATCGAGCAGCCAATAGAGCCGTAAACTCGGCTGGCATATGCTGAACAATAAAAATAGGTACATTAATTGGCGCATTAAAGGCGCTGAACACTTGCATCAAGGCTTCAGGCCCGCCTGTAGAGACGCCAATACAAACTGCTTCTGCAGGCTTTGCCAAGATGCTGGAACTGACTTTGCTAATCTTAGCTACTAGGGGTGACTCCGACTTGATTGAAGAAGTAGGAACTCTAGCTGGCGCAGGTGTAGTGGGCTTAACAATCTCACCAGCCTGAGCCTCTTTAGCTCTGCGTGCTTTAACGCGTTTGGCCAAACCAATAATCTTGGGAATTAATTCAGACTCTAAAATTTTAAATGCGTCATCAATTCCACCAGCAGTATTGGCAGGCTTGCCCACGTAATCACTTGCGCCGGCCGTCAATGCCATCACTGCTGCTTGAGCGCCTTTGTGGGTTAAGGAGCTAAACATGATAATCGGCAAATACTTATTGTCTTTACGAATTTCTCTTAGGGCCGTTAAACCATCCATCTCCGGCATCTCGATGTCTAAAGTCACCACATCTGGATTGCAAGTTTGAATGGCTTCTATTGCCTGCAAGCCATTTGCAGCAAAGCCTGCAATCTCAATTGCAGGCTCTTTTTGCAAGGCGCTTGCAATGATTTTGCGCATCACGGCAGAATCATCAACTACTAGAACGCGAACTTTTTCCACAAATTCCTAAACAAGAGTAAGAGTCTAGCTTGGGGCTAGGTCAATATCAAAAACAATTATTTAAACATTGAATACTATTAACAACTTAATCAGCTTAACCCTTATTGAAAAAGAACTTCAAAATCTTCTTAGCGAGGATTTTGATATTTTTCTTCACTTCCTCAGGCTCTAGTGCCTGATTAAAGTAAGCTTGGTTTGCGGCTTTCCGCTCTTCAAGTAGGGTTGAAATTTCATCTATTAATTCAGGGGTATCCTCAAGGATCGGGGAAATATCTGCCTTAGTAATTTCTAGCAGCGTGGAGTTAACCTTTGCTCTAACGTTGGCTGAACGGGGTTCTCCAGTCAACAAAGACATCTCACCAACACAGTCACCAGGCCAAATCGTGGCGACAACTACCTGCTCACCTTGATCATTAGGAATGGTTACTTCTAATCCGCCTTCCATCAAGATATACATACTATCTGCGTTTTGGCCTTTTTCGATCAGCAAATGATTAGCGCGGCACATTACAATCTGCGCTACATCAGATAAACGAGTCACTTGCTCCAAGCTTAATGCCTTCAGAACTCCAAATCGATAAACATCCTTGAGACGACCATTAATTGTACGGACCAAATCCGAGGAACGACTTACTTCAACCGTGTAATTCATATTGATGCCACCTAACCTAAGGAACCGAGCGGCGGCTAAACTCACCCTATTTTTTGAATCTTTTGGACCCAAAGAGGGATCGCACTCATACTGCCAAGTAAATATATAAATTCCACTATTAATTTTTGCCAACCGTATGTGATACCAAGGATAGCGAGGATCTGACTTAATATAGTATTCTGCCGCCTGGGTTAGTAGCTCGATGATCCTATCAGCATCATTACCGGAATCTAACTCAATCTCAATAATTCGACGAGCGCCGATTTTTGTAGCTTGCTGATTGAGATTAATATATTTGATGTCAACAAAGCGACGATTCGGAATCCGAACCAACTGCTTAACCGCATTTCTTAAAACCACCATGCGATGATCGATTTGCACTACTTCGTAGTATTCGTCGCCATCAACTTCAATATGATCACCAATTCTAATTAAGCCATCCGATTGAATTTGGATGCAAGCAACAATATCCGCAATAAATTCACGTAATACATAAACAATACCGAAACCAATAGCTCCAGAAGCGGCTAATATTTGACCAGCTGAATGGTCGTACATCACAATAAAACCAATTAATCCAATCAAAGCATAGCTGCCGATGGTCATAGCCTGAACCAAAATGACAGGCATAGGATTTTTTGTAGTGATTTCATTAAAGCGAACCACAAAATGGCGGATAGCCATATCTACTGAAACTGCAAATAGAATAAATTGACCTACTGCAACAAAATCCTCTATCTTAAAATCATGCTTGTGAGCCAAATCGGCAATATTCCAAGCCCAAAATGAACCAAACTGCCTGTCCATCCAAAAGGCATAGACAAAGTTGGCAATAATCAAAAGCCAAAAGATAGGTTTTGGTAAAGAAAAAATATTGTGCGTGATTTTCATGGTGACGGGGAACGAAGCAGTGAGAGAGAATTATTCAATATTTTCGGCAATCCAGCTCTAAAGGAGTGAGGGCTTATAAATTGCAAGCTAGCAAGAAAGCTAAGATAACCCAGCTGATTTTGAAGGGCAATCGATTTTTCAGGATAAGGTCCTGCCCACTCCTGAACGAGTCTACTAGTTAACTCCCGCCCCCTTAGTGGTAGAACGCTAGCGCCTAGATCGGACTCCACTAACAGCATCGCTAGGCAATCTTGGTGGGCAGGGGGTTTTGAGGCGAGGCGCTCCAATAAAGCGCTATATTGCCCATGGTCAGTTGCCATCACCCAAGGATCCAAAACCTTCAAAACCCCATCTACTAGGGATGATGGGTAGCCTGAATGAGCCAGCAGGCCTCTTAATAATTCCAAACTATGTTGCTCTATTTGACCCGGAGTGACATTAATCAATCCAGGGTGTCCTAGATCATGAGCAGCTGCTGCCAGCAGTAGCTGCCACCTTTCCAGTGATGAAGTCATCCAGGCGGGATCAATGGAGTCCGCCTGAGTGCACTCGTCCTCATGCATCAGCAAATAAGAAAGCATTAAACATACCTCCATCATGTGCTTTTTAGAATGGAAAGGAGGGGCGGCGTGAGTCGATGCCAAACGATCAATTTCCTTACCTACATCCAAAATCATCGATAAATAGGGGTTCGGATCAATGCACCAGCGTGCCCATAATTTTGTATGGGTTAATGCCTGCAGAAAAGCATGCATGCTGGTAACGTTTTTGTCGATTGCCCATAAAAATGCTTCGATATCCTCAGTTTCCAAGGTCAAGAATTCTGCATTCAAAAAATGATCAATGGAGCTCTGTAGGTCAAACTGCTGGGTATTCATCTGCTTTAGCCAAGAGGCTCCAAGAAAAGTGTAATGTGAAGCCAGTTTAAACAACTCTCAGTAAATCTGATAGGATGCCCTATCTACTGAATGGAACAATTTACCCCTCGGTAAATACCGCCAAGATGAATCACCAAGTTAAATCAATCGGCGTCAGAAAAGATCTTTTAGGCAGTTTTAGTTTGCGTGCTTGAAGAAACCTTAAATACTGTTGGAATAACCAATAACTGAAATACAGCGATGCCCAAAAATAAGGCCTTTGGCAGACCTGCGTCCATAAAAAAACCGAAGATAAAGGGGCCCACAGCCGCACCTAAATCAATTCCAGAATACACAATTCCGTACACTCGCCCCGATACGCCCTTAGGTGTTGCAGTCTTGACCAAGAGATCTCTTGAGGGGGCCACAACACCATAGCCAAAGCCAATCACAAAAAATATACCGGGAATCAAGGCAGTAGAAATCAAGCCGCTACCAAGCAGTAAGCACATTCCAATCGTCATCATTAAGCAAGATGTCACAATACGCTCGGGTGTTTGCAACTTGGCTGCTAAATAGCCCCCAAATAAAACTCCGCTTGCACTACCTAGGGCCAGCAACGTGATGTAATAACTTCCAACCGTGAGGGGAATCTCATAGATATTAAAAAGCGCACTCGGAGCAAATGATTGCAAGCTTGAAGTGGAAGCCATACTGAGAAAAAAGAAAAACCAGCATAACCAGACAGCAGTCAACTTGAGAAAGGCAAATGTGCTTTCTGGGGTAGAGGCTGGGTTTGCCGCCTGAGCACTTGCATGACTTTGCTCATGACGCTCTCTAGCGTTATCAATCAAATATTTTTTATTGAACCAAAGGATCAATAAAATCAGGGTCTCCAATACAGCTGCCGCTAAAAACGCTATTCGCCAATCGCTTAATTGAGCGATACCGACCATAAAGGCCGGAGCAATAGCCCAACCCAAATATCCCGCTACACCATGCATTGAATAGGCATACGGCAAGTTAGGGGCAGAAACTTTGTGGTTAATGAGTGTGTAATCAACTGGATGAAAGATGCCGTTACCGCACCCAGCAATAACTGCTCCCAGCAAGAGCATGAGATAACCATTGCTCTGTGAATAAATCAGGGCCGCCAAAATGAGCAGGCCAATCCCGAAAAAAAGGACAGGTCGTGCGCCAACGCGATCAACTAAAAACCCAGAAGCGGCCTGAGCGACACATGACACTACAAAAAATACTGACATGAGTAAACCGAGCTCGGCATAGCTCAAGGCAAATGCCTCCATCAACCATGGAAACATGGGAGGCAGTACTAAATGAAAGAAGTGGGAACTGCCGTGAGCCAGCGAAATGAGAGCCATTACCCGGACATCACTGGCACGCCCGCTAAGCGCAACAGTCATGTGCCGAGTTTACTGGCGCAGAAGACTTTCTGCTACTTTTTCTTATTTGCTAAAGCTAAAATCGCCTTTTTTATCCACATCTACTGGCACTGTATCTTTCGGGCCAAACTTGCCCTCCAAAATCATCTTGGATACAGGGTTCTCGATATGCTGCTGAATCGCCCGCTTCAGTGGTCTTGCTCCAAATATCGGATCAAAACCCACTTCGGCTATCTTGCTCAGCGCTGCATCACTGACTTCAAGCTGCATATCGACTTTCGCCAGGCGATCCGATAGGTTCTTGAGCAAGATCTTTGCGATATTGGCAATGTTGCCCTTATCAAGACCGTGAAACACCACAATCTCGTCAATGCGGTTCAGAAACTCAGGACGGAAGTGATTCTTCAGCTCTTCAAATACCGCATCCTTGATTTCGGATTGCTTCTGATCTGCCATTGACTGAATCAGATGCGAACCAATATTGCTGGTCATCACAATCACAGTGTTTTTAAAGTCAACAGTACGGCCTTGACCATCGGTTAAGCGACCATCATCTAGTACTTGCAAAAGCACATTAAAAACATCAGGATGCGCTTTTTCAATCTCATCAAAAAGAATCACACTGTAAGGATGGCGACGCACCTGCTCTGTTAAATAGCCACCCTCTTCATAGCCAACATAGCCAGGAGGCGCACCAATCAACCGGGCAACACTATGCTTTTCCATAAACTCACTCATATCAATACGAATGAGATGATCTTCACTATCAAACAAGAAGCCAGCTAAAGCTTTGCAAAGCTCAGTCTTACCAACCCCGGTTGGCCCCAAGAATAAGAATGAACCATAAGGGCGATTTTCTTCTGAGAGTCCTGCACGAGAACGGCGGATAGCGTCAGAGACTGCACGAATAGCCTCTTCCTGACCAACCACACGCTTATGGAGTAACTCCTCCATCTTAAGTAACTTATCGCGCTCTCCTTGCATCATCTTCGATACTGGAATGCCGGTTGCACGTGAGACAACCTCGGCAATCTCTTCAGCGCCAACTTGAGTGCGTAATAGCTTATTCTTCACCACGCCATCTTTATTGCCCTTGGCTTCTGCGGCAGCCGCAGATTTGAGTTTGGCCTCTAACTCAGGAAGCTTGGCGTATTGCAACTCAGCAACTTGTTCTAGCTTACCGTCACGTTGTAACTTGGCGATGTCTGCCTTCACCTTTTCAATCTCTTCTTTGAGATTAGCAGCGCCAAGGACGGCACCCTTTTCTGCTTTCCAGATTTCTTCTAGATCAGCATACTCGGCACCCAAACGCTTAATCTCATCCTCAATCAAACCAAGGCGCTTTTGCGAGGCTTCGTCTTTTTCCTTTTTCACTGCTTCACGTTCAATCTTGAGCTGAATCAAACGACGCTCCAACTTGTCCATTACTTCAGGCTTGGAATCAATCTCCATCCGAATACGTGAGCCAGCTTCATCAATAAGATCGATTGCCTTATCTGGCAAGAAGCGATCCGTAATATAGCGATGGGATAACTCGGCGGCAGCCACAATGGCTGGATCCGTAATCTCAATCCCATGATGTAACTCATAGCGCTCTTGCAAGCCACGCAAAATGGCAATCGTTGCCTCAACACTAGGCTCTTCAACCATGACCTTTTGAAAGCGGCGCTCAAGCGCAGGATCTTTTTCAATATATTTACGATATTCATCTAAGGTGGTTGCACCAATGCAATGCAACTCACCACGAGCCAGTGCAGGCTTGAGCATATTTCCCGCATCCATTGCGCCATCGCCCTTACCAGCGCCCACCATCGTATGAATCTCATCAATAAAGATGATGGTCTGCCCCTCATCTTTTGCAACATCACTCAGTACAGCTTTAAGGCGCTCCTCAAATTCACCGCGATATTTTGCGCCCGCTAATAACAGAGCCATATCCAAAACTAAAACGCGCTTATTTTTAAGAGTTTCAGGAACTTCTCCGTTAATAATGCGCTGAGCTAAACCTTCAACAATTGCAGTCTTACCAACACCAGGCTCACCAATGAGTACAGGGTTATTCTTACCACGGCGTTGCAAGATTTGAATGGTGCGACGAATTTCATCATCACGACCAATGACAGGATCTAACTTACCCATGCGAGCACGCTCAGTTAAATCGACGGTGTATTTTTTTAGGGCTTCACGTTGACCTTCTGCATCTGCACTATTCACTGATTCTCCTCCGCGCACTAAATCAATAGCCGCCTCTAACGATTTACGATTTAAACCATTCTCACGAGCAATTTTGCCCAACTCACCTTTGTCATCAGCTACCACCAGTAAGAACAACTCACCGGCAATAAATTGATCATTACGCTTATTGGCCTCTTTTTCGCATAAGTTAAGCCAATTAGTCAGATCACGGCTCACCTGGACTTCACCGCCCGTTCCCTGTACTTCAGGAAGATGATTAATTAGCTTCTCGGTAGCCTTTTCTAAGCCAGGCACATTGACGCCAGCACGCGTCAATAAACTCTTGGCGCCGCCATCAGAGTCGCGCAGCATCGCCAGCAATAAATGGGCTGGTTCGATGTATTGATTGTCTTTAGCTAAAGCTAGGCTTTGTGCCTCGCTCAGCGCCTCTTGAAATTTAGTAGTTAATTTATCTATTCTCATTTTTAAGTCCTATCTACTGCATCTATTTTTATTCATTTCTACCTATAGAATATAGGGGCATTTTGGGCAATTTCAAGTGTTTTAGACCCCTTTTTAAGCGAATTTATCCTCATTTTGACTTGGCTTGTTTACCTTCTAGAGTGCGCTGATGGCAGCTACTATGCTGGCATTACCAACCGCCTTGAACACCGCTTGGCAGCCCATAACTCAGGGCAAGGTGCTCGCTATACGAGGGCGCGTAGACCAGTTGTCCTCTTGGCAACACAAGAGCACCCAGATCGATCTGAAGCCTCTAAGGCTGAGGCCAAACTAAAGAAGCTGGCGAGGTCTGAAAAGTTGGAGTTTTTTAACGCGTCTAACTAGCGTGCATCTAAATGCATACTTTCAATACTAGCTACTAGTTTAATAATTTGCTCTTTTTCAGAGGCATTCAAAACATCAGTATTGACTCTAGCTTGCAATGAGTATTCAAGCTCCTCGAGCTCATTGAGGATTTGGATGGCTTCTTTACTCCGCTCTTTCTCAGTGCCTTCAGCCAATTGATAAAGACTGAAGTACATAGAAGAAAGGCTCTTATTGTCTAAATTAGAGTTAAGGGGAAATTGACTCTTAAACATGCCTGCCATCGCAACTTTTGCATCGCCTACGGTTTTGGCACGCTTTAAGAGGAATTGCATATTCTTAATACGATCCCCAATCTCAAATTTAAACGTCAGAGATTGGGCTTTACTCTTTTCACGACTCTCATAAACATGTTGAATTTGTTGATATAAAGCACCGCCACCAGATACCACTACTGAAGAGACTAAAAGCAAGCCGATTGAGCTATTCAAGAATTCGTTTATTTTTTCAAATAACTTTTTCTCAGATGCTTTAATTTCCCGTTCGGCAGTTGCAATGCCAGACTCAATCTTTTTCCTTAACTCATGCCTAAAGTGCTCTTCAGCTTCTATTAAGGCCTTCTTCTCATCAGTCAGCATGGTTTTAGACCTTTAGTTATTTGTTCCAACGTGCGATTGCGGCATCGTCAGTGACGCGAGCATCTACCCAGCGAGCCCCTTGTGGAGTCTCCTCTTTTTTCCAAAATGGGGCTGCTGTCTTGAGATAGTCCATGATGAATTCACAGGCGGCAAATGCCTCTCCTCTGTGGGCACTCGTCACTGCGACCAAAACAATTTGATCTTCAGGCTCAAGTGGCCCCACTCGATGAATCACGAGGGTTTTGTAGATATCCCAGCGATCCTTAGCTTGGGAAATAATTTTCTCTAAAGCCTTTTCGGTCATCCCAGGATAGTGTTCCAGCGTCATACCGCTCACTACGCTGCCATCATTCACATCCCGTACGGTACCGATGAAAGTCACTACTGCCCCGACTCGAGGATCAGTCTTACGAAGCGCTTTAATCTCCGTTGTTAAATCAAAGTCCGCCTCTTGAATGCGAATGAAATGACTCTGCATCCTAGCCGCCTGTTACAGGGGGAAAAAATGCCACTTCAGCACCATCTTGAAGAAAAGCGGTATCTTTCACCATCTCTTGATTCAAGGCGCAACGAATCACCTTACTGCCTGCCAATACTTCAGCCCAAGGATTGCCGCGAGCGATTAGATAGATCCTTAAGTCAGCGATGGTTTTGACATCAAGCGGGACAGAAATAGTCTCTTCTGAGAGTCCAAGACCCTCGCGCAATGAAGCAAAGAATCGCAATTGAAGTTTCATGGCTAAATCGTAATCCGATTTACTTTAACCTAGTAAAGCATTAAATGGGATGTACTTCACCAAATCACCCGCTTTAATTAGCTGATTGGGCGGACAATCCACCAAACCATCACCCCACGATGCGCTAGTGAGCACACCAGAGCTTTGATTGGGGAATAAATCTAGACCACCGTGGGCATTTATCTTGACACGCAAGAACTCATTACGCCGATCTGCTTTGAGCCAATCAAAATCTGCGCGCATGGGGGTAGAACTGGACTGTATTTTCTTCTCGGCCTTGAAGCTTCAAAATGAAGGGGCGCACAAATAATAAGAAAGTGACAAAGCTAGAAACTGGATTGCCAGGCAATCCAATAAACCATGCCTCACCATCTTTGGCCTCATCCGATTTTCTGACTGCCCCAAAGGCTAAAGGCTTGCCTGGTTTGATTGCAATTTGCCAGAGATCTAATCTGCCTTCAGCAGTAACCGCTGGCTTAATGTGATCTTCTTCACCAACGGATACACCACCAGAAGTAATAATGAGGTCATGATCTTTGCTAGCTTTGCGCAAAGTTTGCCTGGTAGCAGTGAGATTATCCGGAACAATACCGTAATCAGTAGCATCACAACCCAAAGATTGTAGACAAGCTAACAAGGTATCGCGATTAGAGTTGTAGATGCCACCGGGCTTTAGAGGCTCCCCTGGAAGCGATAACTCATCACCTGTAAAAAACGCAGCTACTTTTACCTTGCGTTTAACATTTAAATGCGTCAAACCTGCAGAAGCAGCAACCCCCAACTCTTGAGGGCGCAAGAAAGTACCCGCTATTAATGCCGTTTTTCCTGCAGAAAGATCCTCGCCCCTTCGACGAATCCATTGACCAGCTATTGGGGCAATATTGACCTTCACTTGATCGGCAGAGCCCTCTGGAATAATGCAGTCTTCTTGCATCACTACGGCATCCGCACCCGGGGGAACTGGGGCGCCAGTAAAAATTCGGGCTGCTGTGCCGGGTTCTAGCGAAGTCCCAACTGATCCCGCTGGAATACGTTGCGCAATCTTGAGAGTGCTTCCTAGAACTTGAGTATCTGCAGCACGGACAGCATAACCATCCATCGAAGTGTTATCCAAGGGAGGGACATCAACCAAACTGTCAACATTGCGGGCAAGCACCCTTCCAAGAGCAGCTTGCATAGATACATCCTCACTCTCACTGACAGCTTGTGCATGAGATAGCAAGTGGTCTAAAGCCTGCTGAGCAGTCAACATCGGAGGCTTAGTCATAGGGCTTAATATGTTGATTTTTGTATCTAGTTGAGATGTGAAGTAATAAAGTTTTTGACCTGATTAACATCAGCATCAATATTTTCAACACGCTGTGGTTTGGTCTTGATGTCTTTGAATGCTGGCGGGCATTCCGCTGGACGACCCAAGGCTACTTCAATGGTTTCTTCGAACTTGATCGGCAAGGCAGTCTCTAAAACAATCATCGGGATACCTGGCTGCAAATGCTCACGCGCAACCTTCACACCATCTGCGGTATGCGTATCAATCATGACGCCATATTGAGAGTCAATATTACGAATGGTTTCGAGACGGTTTTCATGGGTACTGCGACCAGATTGGAAGCCATACTGAGCAATGTCTTTAAAGACATCATCTTTGGAAATATCAAAACCACCGGCAAGGTCTACTTGCTTAAACATGGCAGCAGTAGCTTGACCATCTTGGCCCATGAGGTCAAAAACAAAACGCTCAAAGTTACTAGCCTTAGAAATATCCATCGAGGGACTGGATGTATGCAGTGTTTCTGCAGACTTACGGGCACGATAAACGCCCGTTCTAAAAAACTCATCAAGAACATCGTTTTCATTCGTGGCCGCTACTAGATGCGCAATCGGTAAACCCATCATGCGGGCAATATGGCCAGCGCAGATATTGCCAAAGTTTCCTGATGGCACAGTGAAAGACACTTTTTCAGCGCTAGACTTGGTGGCCAATAAATAACCCTGGAAGTAATACACCACTTGGGCAACAACACGACCCCAGTTAATGGAATTGACAGTACCGATCTGGTTGTTAGCCTTAAAAGCATGATCATTGCTTACTGCCTTGACAATGTCTTGGCAATCGTCAAATACCCCCGCTACAGCTAAATTAAAAATATTGGGGTCTTGCAAGGAATACATTTGCGCAGATTGAAAAGCACTCATCTTGCCTCGTGGCGAAAGCATAAATACCTTCACCCCCTCTTTACCGCGCATCGCATACTCTGCAGCACTACCCGTATCACCAGAAGTAGCGCCTAAGATATTGAGTTTCTCGCCATTTTTCTTGAGAGCGTATTCAAAAAGATTGCCAAGCAGCTGCATAGCCATATCTTTAAAAGCCAATGTAGGGCCATTCGATAAACTTAGTAAACCAATACGAGCGCCCTTTTCTTCGCCCAACCAATGGAGTGGCGTAATGTCTTTTGCATTGTCTTCAGGGCGGCCATTGCAATAGACTTGCTCTGTATAGGTTTTACGCAATAAGGCCCGTAAGTCATTTTCTGGAATGTCATCGCAATACAAGCTTAAAACTTCGTAGGCCAGATCCGCATAAGATAAACCACGCCAAGAATCTAACTGCTCTTTCGTAACCTGTGGATATTGGGTAGGCAAATACAAGCCGCCATCTGGCGCTAAGCCACCCAGCAGAATTTCTAGAAAAGATTGTTGCGGGCTATTGCCTCGAGTCGATTGATAACGCATGTATTTGGCTTAAGACAAATTTTCTAAACGGATTTTGACAACCTCACCAGCTACGGTCTTCAGATTTTGGATTTCAGTAATCGCAGCAAGCATGTGCTTTTCTTTGGTTTCATGAGTCAAAGCCACTAAGTCAGTTTGACTCTCCCCTTCATCCGCCTCTTTTTGCAACAGTGCATCGATTGAAATGCTATGAGCAGCCAAGATCTTAGTGATATCCGCCAAGACACCCGCTTGATCTGCCACCCGCAAGCGCAAGTAGTAACTGGTTGTAATCTCACCCATCGGCAAGACTGTAATGTCACGAACAGCATTAGGCTGGAACGCTAAATAGGGAACACGGCTCTCAGGACTAGCTCCCAGGAGGCGAGTGATATCCACTAAATCAGCAATCACTGCGGAGGCAGTTGGTTCAGAACCGGCGCCCTTGCCGTAGTAAAGAGTGGTACCAACAGCATCGCCAAACACTTGAACCGCATTCATTGCGCCTTCCACGTTTGCAATTAAACGCTTCGTTGGAATCAAGGTTGGATGTACACGCAATTCGACGCCTGTCGTTGTCTTCTTAGCAATGCCTAACAACTTAATACGGTAACCTAATTGCTCAGCATATTTGATATCAATCGCATCAAGCTTAGTAATGCCCTCTACATGGGCTTTTTCAAACTGCATAGGGATACCAAATGCAATCGCACTCATGATTGTGGCTTTATGTGCGGCATCAACACCTTCAATATCAAAAGTCGGGTCTGCTTCAGCATAGCCTAAGCGCTGCGCCTCTTTTAATACGGTCGCAAAGTCCAAACCTTTGTCGCGCATCTCCGAGAGAATAAAGTTTGTCGTGCCATTAATAATTCCGGCAATCCACTCAATTCGGTTGGCGGTTAAGCCCTCGCGCAAAGCCTTAATGATCGGAATACCGCCAGCCACCGCTGCTTCAAACGCAACCATGACACCCTTGTCATGCGCTGCTTTAAAAATCTCGTTGCCATGAACAGCAATCAAGGCTTTATTGGCGGTAACGACATGCTTACCTGCAGCGATCGCTTCAAGCACTAGATCTTTAGCAATCCCGTAACCACCAATGAGCTCAACCACAATATCGATCTCAGGATTGTTGATCACGGCACGGGCATCGCTGACTACTTGAGCGCGGTCTTTAACCAATTCTTTAGCGCGCTCTACATTTAAATCAGCAACGGTATTAATTCGAATACCGCGGCCAGCGCGGCGAGTGATTTCATCTTGATTACGCTCGAGAACAGTAAATACACCACCACCTACTGTGCCAATACCTAATAGACCAACTTGAATCGGTTTCATGATGCCTTTGTTGCGGTTTAATTAGTCGCTTTACGACTATGCTTTTGACGATAACGCTCTAGAAAACGTGCCAAACGACCAATAGCCTCGGTCAGCACATCTTCGTGAGGTAAGAACACTACGCGGAAGTGATCAGGCTTGGCCCAGTTAAAACCAGAGCCCTGCACAAGTAATACTTTTTCTTCTTTTAGAAGATCAGCTACAAATTGCTGATCATCCTTGATTGGGTAAATTTCAGGATCAAGCCTTGGAAATAAATAAAGTGCAGATTTGGGTTTGACACAAGTCACACCCGGAATTGCAGTAATGAGTTTCCAAGCTAAATCACGCTGCTTAGCTAAGCGACCACCCTCTGCTACCAAGTCATTAATGCTTTGATAGCCGCCAAGCGCTGTTTGAATAGCATATTGACCCGGCACATTGGCACACAGACGCATTGAAGAAAGCATGTTGAGGCCTTCAATGTAATCTCGAATCATCTCTTTGTCACCAGACACAATCATCCATCCGGCACGATAGCCACAAGAGCGGTAGTTCTTGGATAAACCATTAAAGGTGATGATGACAACATCCGTTGATAGCGATGCCAAGGAGATATGCTTCTCTTGGTCATACAGCATCTTGTCGTATATCTCGTCGGCAAATAAAATTAAGCCATGCTCACGTGCAATGGCGGTGATCTCTTGTAAAACTTCCTTGGAATAGATCGCGCCCGTTGGATTGTTGGGATTAATCACCACAATCGCCTTGGTCTTCGGAGTAATTTTTTTGCGCAGATCATCTAGATCTGGTGCCCACTCTTTTGACTCATCGCAAAGATAGTGCACTGGAGTTCCACCAGACAAACTGACTGCTGCCGTCCAAAGTGGATAGTCTGGTGCAGGCACAAGCACCTCATCACCATTATTAAGCAAGGCATTCATTGATAAGACGATCAGCTCAGAAACGCCATTACCAGTGTAGATATCGTCCAAAGCAACGCCTTGAATGCCCTTTTCTTGGCAATACTGCATGATTGCCTTGCGTGCAGCAAAAATTCCTTTGGAATCGGAGTAGGCTGAGGCATTACCCAAATTACGAATCATGTCCAACTGAATCTCTTCAGGGGGATCGAAGCCAAAGACCCCTACATTACCAATGTTTAATTTGATAATCTTGTGCCCCTCCTCCTCCATACGCTGAGCAAGCTCCAGCACTGGTCCACGTATGTCGTAGCAGACGTCATTGAGTTTTTCGGACTTTAGGATCGGTTTCACGGTAAATAAAGGGTAAGTTCTTGAAATCTAGGAAAAAACAGCTGGCTATAATCCACATAATTATGACAGAGAGTCCATGTGAAGCTTCAATCTGACCCCCATTCCGGAGCCAATACGATCACCGGTTATGGTGAAGGCTACGTCGAGATCAATAAGACTCCCTATAGTCATGCCGTTTTATTGAGCTCCGATGGCAATATCGAAGCATGGCCTGTCGAATCATTTGACACCTTAGATCCGGCTAATTTCAGTCAAATGGCTGCTCTTAAGCCCGAATTGATCATTATCGGCACCGGCAATCGCCAGCGTTTTCCAAAACCAGAATTACTCAAAACCCTGATTGAGGCCAAGATTGGCTTTGAGATCATGGACTCGCAGGCAGCTTGCCGCACTTACAACATTCTGGTTGGCGAGGGCCGACAAGTCTTGCTGGCCTTAATCGTGGAAGCACCTTAATGCAATTTGGCCAGATTCGACAATCCGCCGCCTTAAATCCTGTCAAGATTTTGGTCTTGCTGCTGATTTATGGGTTGTTATGGTTCGGCACTTTAAATTACCGTCACCTCATTCCTTCAGATGAAGGTCGTTATGCCGAAATTTCTAGAGAGATGTTGGTCACTGGTGACTGGGTTACCCCTCGCTATAACGGTTACAAGTATTTTGAAAAGCCGCCCCTGCAAATTTGGGCCACTGCAACCGCCTTTAATCTATTTGGCATTGGCGATTGGCAAGCAAGGCTTTGGACTGCGCTCACTGGTTTTCTCACGATTCTGTTTGTTGGCTTTACTGGCGCACGCATTTATAACGCCCGAGCGGGATGGATAGCTTCACTTGTTTTAGCCTCCAGCCCCATGTGGGTCATTGGTGGCCATATCAATTCATTAGACATGGGATTGTCTGCATTTCTGGTTGCAGCGCTCTGCAGTCTTTTACTGGCACAAACCTCTCGACTTCAAAGCGGCACCCGTAACTGGATGTGGGCTTGCTGGGCCTTTATGGGCTTAGCCACTTTATCCAAGGGAGTCATTGGGCTAGCCATTCCCGGTATGGTGTTCGTGGTGTACTCCATCACTGCTTGGGACTGGAAAATCTGGAAGCGCCTTTACATCATTAGCGGCACGATTGTATTTTTAGCAATAACTGCACCATGGTTTGTTCTGGTGGCACAACGTAATCCAGAATTTTTAGAATTCTTTTTCATTCATGAGCATTTGCAACGATTTACTCAGACTGCACATAGCAGAACAGGGCCTATTTATTTTTTCATCCCCCTGCTGATACTGGGCTTCCTGCCGTGGGTTGCACAGACACCTGGCGCCATTGGTCAGGCATGGCAAGAACGTAATCGACAATTCTCCAGTGGCTGGTTATTAACCTGCTGGTTTGCAGTCATTATGGGATTCTTTAGTCTTTCACAATCCAAATTACCGGGATACATTATTCCGATCTTTCCAGCATTAGCGCTGATTGTTGGCAATCGCCTCGATAGGAATTTAGGATTTAGCAATTGCCTTAAGCTGCCTTGGCAATTACAAACAGCATTCTTTGCCTTGTTTGGTATTGCAGGCTTTTTCTTTTTAGATCAAGTGAGCAAACAAGCTAGACCAGATGAACTCGAGGCATATGCACAGTACACCTATTGGATTATTGCGGCACTGATTACCTTGATCATTTTTAGTTTACTTGCACTGATACAAAGTAAACGCAATGGTTTGGCAAGTATGACCAGTTTTGCAAGTGGTTTTTTTCTATGTGCACTCATTGCGGGCACGGGTCACGAGACCCTTGGTCGTGCAGTTTCGGGGATCGACTTAGTAATAAAAGTAAAAGAGACCATTCCTGACAAGGTCAATTTTTATTCAGTGCGCATTCTGGATCACACAGTGCCCTTCTATTTAGGCAAAACCATGGTGATGGTAGAGTCCCCCGATGAACTCGAATTTGGCGTCAAACAAGAGCCGCAACTTTGGTTACCCACCTTAAATGCCTTCATTGAACGCTGGGCGGAAGATCAAACTGCTTATGCATTAATGGTTCCAGAGCAATATGTTGAGTTGCAAAAATTAAATGTGCCCATGCAAGAGGTGGGACGAGATTCAAGGCGGGTGATTGTGAAACATCCTGAGTCCACCAGCACTTCTACACAATAAGCATATCTTCTCGACCATGACGACTAAAGAATCTCAGCCCCCTTTTATCCCCTTTACGCGCCCCCATTTCGATCAAGAAACGATCGATGCCGTAGCCCAAGTCCTTCGCTCCGGTTGGGTTACTTCTGGGCCTAAACTTGCCGAGTTTGAGACAGTATTAAGCACCTACTTTGGTGGGCGCCCAGTGCGCTGCTTTGCGAATGGTACGGCAACCATGAAAATCGCCCTGCAGGTTGCCGGTATCGGCCCTGGGGATGAAGTCATTACAACGCCCATTTCCTGGGTTGCAACCTCCAACGTTATTTTGAGTGTGGGCGCTACCCCAGTCTTTGTAGATATTGATCCCATTACCCGCAATATTGATTTAAATAAAGTAGCTGCAGCCATAACACCTAAGACGCGCGCCATCATGCCGGTTTACTTAGCTGGCTTACCGCTTGATATGGATCGCTTATATGCGCTTGCTAAAGAATATCACTTGCGGGTCATTGAAGATGCTGCTCAAGCATTTGGATCGCAATGGCAAGGTCAAAAGATTGGCAGCATTGGTGATTTGGTGAGCTTTAGCTTTCAAGCCAATAAAAATTTATCAACCGTTGAAGGCGGCTGTCTTGTACTAAATAATGCGGACGAAGCGAAACTTGCGGAGAAGTTTCGCCTCCAGGGTCTTACTCGCCATGGCATGGATGGTATGGACGTTGACGTGCTGGGTGGCAAAGATAACCTCACTGATGTCAATGCAGTCATTGGATTGCATCAGCTCAAACAACTACCTGCTTTTCAGGCACGCAGAAGCGCTTTAGCAAAACAATATTTTGATGCGCTGCGGAGCGAATTAAAAACTGCCGGTATAGAACATCTCAAATTAGAACTTCCAGTTGAAAACTTTAGTGATAGCAATTGGCATATGTTCCAAGTAGTTTTACCGCTTGATCAATTGCATGTTGACCGCGCCCAAGTCATGACCGAGTTAAAAGATCAAGGGATTGGCACTGGCGTTCACTACCCCATCATTACTGGCTTTACGCTTTATCAGAAATTGGGCTATCAAACCAACTCCACCCCAAATGCACAGCGCATTGGTCGCTCAATCTTGACCCTGCCACTCTTTCCAGGGATGGCCGATGAAGATGTTGGCCGCATCGCTCGAACGCTTATTGCCATTTTGAAGAAACACCTTAAATAGTAGCGCGCGGGGCACTCCCCACCCCAGAATTAGGGGTAAGGGCCAAGATCAGGCAAAATTGCAGAATGACTGCGAATTTAGCAACCCAAACGAGCAATCCCCAACTTAGCATCGTCATCCCCGTTTACAACGAGGAAGATGGGCTCCAAGCACTTTTTGATCGGCTTTACCCAGCGCTAGATGCCACGGCAAGTAAACGCCAGATCAATTATGAAGTGGTGTTTGTGAATGATGGCAGTAAAGATCGCTCTGCTGGCATGCTAGCCAATCAAGTGGAATTAAGACCAGATGTAACCCGTGCCGTCTTATTTCACAGTAACTTTGGTCAGCATATGGCCATCATGGCTGGTTTTGAATACGCTCGAGGTCAATACATTATTACTTTGGATGCTGACCTCCAAAACCCACCCGAAGAAATTGATGCTCTAGTGAACGAGCTACTTCAAGGTCATGATTATGTTGGGACGATTCGCGCTGATCGACGCGATAGCTTTTTTAGGAAATTTGCCTCTCGTGCAATGAATCACTTGCGTCAAAAAATTACCCGCATCACGATGACCGACCAAGGCTGTATGTTGCGCGGCTACAGTCGTCGCATCGTTGACCTTGTGCGCCAGTGCGATGAGAGTAATACCTTTATTCCGGCGCTGGCATACACCTTTGCAGCTAACCCAACTGAAATCACCGTAAAACATGAGGAGCGCTTTGCTGGTGAATCCAAATACAGCCTCTATCAACTCATTCGCCTGAACTTTGATTTAGTGACCGGCTTTTCTGTGATGCCTTTACAGATCTTTTCGATTTTGGGCATGTTGCTTGCGCTTGCCGCAGGCAGCCTCTTCGCTTACTTGTTAGTACGTCGTTTTGTTTTGGGTGCCGAGGTTGAAGGAGTCTTTACCCTCTTCGCGCTGACATTCTTCTTAATTGGTGTGATGCTCTTTGGCCTTGGCCTGCTAGGCGAATACATTGGTCGTATCTACCAACAGGTTCGCGAGCGTCCACGCTATGTTGTGCAAACTGTTTTAGAGAAAAAATAATTGCACGCAGTCGTCTTTGCTTATCATGATGTTGGCGTCAATTGCCTCAAGGCTTTACTCAATGCTGGCATCCAAGTTGATCTGGTGCTAACCCATCAAGATGACCCTAATGAAAATGTGTGGTTCGGAAGTGTGGCCCAGTTGTGCGCAGATAAACAGATTCCTTGCATCACACCTAAAGCCGATCAACTAATTGAATTCATTCCGCAAATCCAAAAATTAGCTCCGGACTATTTATTCTCGTTTTATTACCGCTATATGATTCCTGCCGAGCTGCTTGCTTGCGCCAGAATTGCAGCCCTCAATATGCATGGCTCACTTTTACCCAAGTATCGTGGGCGTGCTCCAGTTAATTGGGCTATTTTGCATGGCGAAACCCAAACTGGCGCCACCCTACATGTCATGGAAGCAAAGCCAGATGCGGGGGATATTGTTGGTCAGTCAGCCGTTCCCATCGGTCCAAATGAAACCGCTACCGATGTCTTCGGCAAGGTCAGCACGGCTGCTGTGGATGTTTTAACCCAGGTTTTGCCAGCACTTGTTCAGGGTCAAGTACCCAGATCACCCAATCATCTGAGCCAAGGCAGTTATTTTGGGGGCCGTAAGCCTGCTGATGGTCAAATTCATTGGGAGCAAGACGCTAAACAGGTTCATAACCTTGTCAGAGCCGTTGCACCACCTTACCCCGGAGCTTTTGCAGACTGGCAAGGTCAGCGCATGATTGTGGCTCAAACCAGCCTAGACGGCGCCTTACCGGCCCAACTCAATCTTCAGACCCCCGGTATCCAAGTGGTTGATAATCAGGTATTCGGCGTTTGCGGAGATCAAAAAGCGGTAGCAATCCTAGACTGGTATCCAGCAAAGAGCTAATGAATGCAGCAGGACCCTTTAGATTAAAGACGAGGCAGTAAAGATGAAAAAAGTTCTCATTCTTGGTGTTAATGGTTTTATTGGCCATCACCTTTCAAAGCGCATCCTAGAAACAACCGATTGGGATGTGTATGGCATGGATATGCAAAATGATCGCCTCGGTGATTTAGTGAATCATCAGCGCATGCATTTTTTCGAGGGTGATATCACCATCAATAAAGAATGGGTTGAGTACCATATCCGCAAATGTGATGTGATCTTGCCGTTAGTGGCTATTGCCACCCCAGCAACTTATGTTCAGCAACCTTTAAAAGTATTTGAGCTCGACTTTGAAGCAAATTTACCAATCGTGCGCTCAGCAGTGAAATACAAAAAACATTTAGTGTTTCCATCGACATCTGAAGTCTATGGAATGTGTGAAGACAGAGAGTTTGATCCTGCAAAATCGAATATGGTTTACGGCCCCATCAACAAACCACGCTGGATCTACGCTTGCTCCAAACAATTGATGGATCGCGTGATCTGGGGTTATGGCATGGAAGGCCTACGCTTTACCCTCTTCCGTCCATTTAACTGGATTGGCCCTGGTCTTGATAGCATTTACACCCCAAAAGAAGGTTCTTCCCGCGTAGTCACTCAGTTCTTGGGTCATATTGTTCGTGGCGAACCCATTAATTTGGTAGATGGTGGAGCGCAAAAACGCGCCTTCACGTATGTAGATGATGGTATCGATGCGCTTATGCGCATCATCGACAACAAAGATGGTATTGCCAATGGCAAGATTTACAACATTGGCAATCCTAAAAACAATCACTCCGTTCGTGAGCTGGCAAATCAAATGCTTGAGATTGCTCGTAGTATTCTGGAGTACGCTAAGACTGCAAATGAAGTAAAGATTATAGAAACCACTTCAGGCGCTTACTACGGCGAAGGCTACCAAGATGTGCAAAATCGTGTTCCTGCAATTGATAACACCATGAGCGAATTGGGCTGGAAGCCAACAACGACGATGAGTGATGCACTCAAGAATATTTTTGAAGCTTATCGCCAAGATGTTGAGAAAGCACGTCACCTTGTCGATACAGAATAAGCGAAAGTAAATTCACAGCTTCATGGCAAAAATTGCACTCAAGGTAGATGTTGATACTTTACGCGGCACTAAAGAAGGAGTGCCCAATCTAGCGCGCACTCTTGAACGCTTTGGTCTAAAGGCTACCTTTTTGTTTAGCCTGGGTCCAGACCATACCGGCTGGGCACTCAAGCGAGTATTTCGTCCTGGCTTTCTGAAAAAAGTGAGCCGCACTTCTGTAGTTGAGCACTATGGCATTAAGACGCTACTTTATGGTGTCTTATTGCCAGGCCCCGATATTGGCAAACAAGCAGCTAAAGAAATGCGCGCCATTGATGCCGCTGGTCATGAAACAGGCATTCACACTTGGGATCATGTGGCTTGGCAAGATGCCGTCCGCCATCGTGATTCACAGTGGACTAAAGCACAAATGCAAAAGAGCTGGAATCGCTTTATTGAAATCTTTGGTCACCCACCTATCACCTATGGTGCTGCTGGCTGGCAAATGAATGAAGCAGCATTTGAACAATTAGATCAATGGGGTATTCAATATTCCTCAGATGGCAGAGCAAAGCCCAATCTCATCCCCTACCGATTTGCGTTGCCTTCTGGCACAGCCAAGCATGTTCAATATCCCACCACTTTACCTACGTTTGATGAGCTCATTGGAATCGATGATGCCGATGAATTTGGCGCCGTTAAAAAGCTCCTTGAGATCACCCAAAGCAATCCAAATGATCAGGTATTTACCCTGCATGCGGAATTAGAGGGTCAAAAGCTATTACCTGCATTTGAGCAACTGCTCGCAGGCTGGCTCAATCAGGGTCATGACTTAGTCACTATGGGTGAACTCCACCAATCTTGGGTAGCCACTAAACAACTCGATAAAATAGCGATTGAACCAGTGACTTGGGGCGAAATCCCCAATCGCAGCGGCGAACTGATTTTGCAAGCAGTCTAAGCAATTGAACCAGAAGTAAATTTAATAAGCGAGAGAATCATGACAGTAGAAATTGGCAAACCAATCCCCAAATGCGCCATTCCAGCGACATCTGGGTTGACCTTTACGCCAGAGTCCGCCAAAGGTAAAAAGTTAGTGATTTACTTTTACCCAAAAGACATGACCCCAGGATGCACTGCTGAGTCTGGAGAATTTCGTGACAATATTGATGCTTTTACCAAAGCAAATACATTGATTGTTGGCGTCTCTCGAGATAGCCTGAAATCGCATGATAATTTCCGTAGCAAGCTCGAACTCCCTTTTGAGTTAATCGCCGATACCGATGAGACCCTTTGCCAACTCTTTGGGGTCATGAAAATGAAAAATATGTACGGCAAGCAAGTTCGGGGAATCGAGCGTAGCACCTTTCTCTTTGACTCTGCTGGAAACCTGGCTAAAGAGTGGCGTGGACTCAAGGTCCCTGGCCATGTGACAGAGGTATTACAAGCCGCCCAAGAAACAAAATAAATATTTAAATTAATTTAATCTGGGGTGCTTGCAAAGCCCAAAAATTGGGGTAAAGTAATTCATATGCACCGTAAACGACGGGAAAGTCTGACAACCTGTTTGACTCATCAGCCTGAATACTTTAGAACAGGCTTGGCAAACAACCCCCGCCGTTTTTTCGATTGTTTTAAAGCCAGTTTTATTACAAACCGTCAATGCAATCCGCTTGGCGGTTTTTTCTTTTAGGAGAGTCTGCATGCCATTGCCCCCAATCCCAACTCAAATTGCTGGCCAAGTAAAAATTAGCAGCAAGGACACTCCTGATTTAAAAAAGCGTCCTGCACCAGCAAAACCAGTTGCGATGGAAACGCATGCGCCGGAATGGATAGCTGATGCTGACGAGGATCTATCGGATGCTGAAATTGCCCTTGAAAAAATTAAGAGTGATCATCTCCCAGCATCACGTAATGAACGCAGTGGTAATAGAGCAGCAAGCATTCCGGCAAAACCCAAGCGGGTTGTTCGCACCGGCCCACCAAGTTTGTTCGTCCTAGACACCAACGTATTAATGCATGACCCAAGCTCCCTATTTCGGTTCTCAGAGCATGACCTCTTCTTACCAATGACAACATTGGAGGAATTAGATAACCATAAAAAGGGTATGACTGAGGTTGCCCGTAATGCCCGTACAGTGAGTCGATCCTTAGATCAGTTAGTAGCAGGAACTAGTGGTGCGTTAGATGAAGGCATTCCGCTCAATAAATTAGGCAATCAAGATGTTTCAGGACGTCTTTTCTTCCAGACCAAACTCACTACCCAAGCTCTGCCAGAGGGCTTACCAGAGGGTAAAGGGGATAACCTCATCTTAGCCGTAGTAAGTGAGCTGCAAAAGACTCGTAAAGGACAAGAGGTAGTACTGGTATCTAAAGATATCAATATGCGTATTAAGGCGCGTGCTTTAGGCCTGCCTGCAGAAGATTATTTCAACGACCAAGTACTAGAAGATCGTGACTTAATGTACTCCGGCGTAATGACTCTGCCAGCGGACTTTTGGCCAAAACATGGCAAAGATATGGAAAGTTGGGCCGATGGTAAGTCTGGCACGATGTACTACAGGGTCACCGGTCCTTCAGTGCCGAGCATGTTAGTTAATCAATTTGTTTACCAAGAAAATCCCGATGGCTCCACACCCTTTTACGCTCAAGTCAAAGAAATCAATGGTAAGACCGCCCTACTGCAAACTCTGAGAGATTTTTCTCATCAAAAGAACAATGTTTGGAGTGTCACTGCCCGCAATCGCGAACAAAACTTCGCGATGAACCTCTTAATGAATCCAGATGTGGATTTCATTACCTTATTAGGTCAAGCCGGCACAGGTAAAACCTTGTTGGCACTGGCTGCCGGCCTTGAGCAAGTCTTAGATAGCAAACGCTATAACGAAATCATCATCACGCGTGCAACTGTGCCTGTTGGCGAAGATATTGGCTTCTTACCAGGCACTGAAGAAGAGAAGATGCAGCCTTGGATGGGCGCATTTGATGACAACCTGGAGGTATTACAACGCAATGAAGATGGTGGCGCAGGTGAATGGGGTCGTGCCGCCACTCAGGAACTGATTCGCTCACGCATTAAAGTCAAGAGCATGAACTTCATGCGGGGTAGAACTTTTGTTAGCAAGTTTGTCATTATTGATGAGGCGCAGAACTTAACTCCTAAACAAATGAAAACTTTAGTCACTCGTGCTGGCCCGGGAACCAAGATTATTTGCCTTGGCAATATTGCGCAGATTGATACCCCATACCTTACGGAAGGCTCTTCAGGCCTAACTTACGTGGTGGATCGATTTAAAGGTTGGCGTCATGGCGGTCATGTAACACTCGCCCGTGGAGAGCGCTCACGCCTTGCGGATCATGCTGCTGACGCACTTTAATAGCAATCTTTCATGCCGCACTCTCATAGGGTGCGGCATTTTTATTTATGTCCTGACACTATCGGGTTGCAGTACATTTTCTACTAAACCAAACACTGCCAAGGTAGCGCAATTTAAACAAGATACTAGCGTTGGCACAGAAGATATTTCGATTGCTGCCGTAGGCTTGGTCGGCGTACCTTATCGCTATGGAGGCAACAACCCTAAGGGCGGATTTGATTGCAGCGGCTTAATAGAATATGTTTACGCTAAGTCAGCAAATATCAAGCTACCAAGGACTATTTTAGAAATGAGCAGAAAAGGACAGAGTGTTGAGGGCCAGCCTCCTGCCCCGGGCGACCTCGTCTTCTTTAATACCACTGGGGAAAAATATTCACATGCAGGAATCTATGTCGGGCAAGGAAGATTTGTTCATGCGCCCAGCGCTGGCGGAACGGTAAGACTTGAGTACATCACTAAACCCTATTGGGCGGCCAGATTTACTGAGGCCAGAAGACTCACTCCAGCAAATCCAAAGAACTAAACTACAGACCTACTGTATAGGTAGCCATGACCGTTGTTGAAGTAAGCGCTTGATATGCTTCCTGACGATAGATAGCTGAAATTCCAATTCGCTCATTAGCGCTCAGATCATGAAAGGCGCCGAGGCTTGCTGTTGGCCTTACGCTACGGTAGTTATTATTCATAGCGACATTAAAGTCACCATTACCCGTAGTGATTAAATTTCCAATATTGGCATTCGTATCTTTTTCCACACCAGCACTCATTAGTAAGCTAGTTTTTTCAGCAAGGCGATGACTGCTCATGAAACCAAATAATGCTGTAGTTGTATAGTTATCGATTGCGTTATAAGTTAAGGGGCTGGAGACTGTATTTGATTGACCTTCGCTGTAAGCACCCATTCCCCCGGCGACATATCTCATGCCAATATAAGGAGATACAACAGTCTTATTGCCAATAGCAAAACCATACCTTAATAGACCCATCACCCCTTGGGTAGTTAGCGATGTAGAGCCTGCTCCAGCCTCAGATACCCCCACAACTGGGCGAGTAAGCGTGGCATCCTTATTCGCATATCCTGCTGATACCTTTGCTTCTGCACCAGTGCCATCAATATTTTGTGACCAAACTCCAAAAACGCCCACCATGGGGCTGCCATTATTTAATTGAACAATTCCACCCGGCGTGCTCTGTGAAAGATTTTGATCAAGATAGCCCCCAAAACGAATCTGTTCAGAGAATCGGTATGCCCCAATAATCAATCCGCTAGTATTGTTATATGGATATGCGCTTACGTTGGTAAATCGACCGCCAGCAGAAACGCAAATATTATTACCCCCAAATACTTGGCAGTCATAACCCATGCCGTTAATAACGCCAGCTGATTGCATGGCAAATAATCCCTGCAAAGCCGTACCCATTAAATTGAGTGAAGTCTGTGTATCTAAATAAATTGGGGCAATCAAATAAGACTGGGCAGCTAATGCCTCCTCAAGCGCCTCCAATGTAGGCTGAACTACCGGCAGAATGACAAGATCTGTTTCATCTGCTGAACCATTAATTCGATGCGCTAAAGCCCATTGGTAGGTATTGCCTCCAGAGGTAAAAGTTCCATAAGAGTTACCAATATTATTAATCTTCACACCATTCAATACAGTGGCATACGTAGTATCAAAAGCTAAACTTGAGGTGTTATTGATTCCAAAATTCATTACTCCGGAAATTGCTCCATTGCCAGCATCTAACTTGCCATAGTTGCTTGGACTTGTAACCACTACGTTGTAATTACTAGGGGCTATGCCAGAAAAGGTCAGCGGTGTTGACCCACCTTGAGAATTAGTCAGCGTGGTGATATTTCCAGCAGAATATATACCAAAGGCATTTGAACCATTTGCCCTAATTGTGCCGGTATTTTCAATAGTTACAGCCCCCACACCCGAGACTTGAATGCCATGGGCTGATGCACCATGAGTAATCATCGTGCCACTATTTACAATTGAATTTACGACGCCACTAGAGGTTGCGCCAGAAACCAATCGAATACCAGCAGCTCCAATACCCGCTGTTTCAATTGCTCCTGCATTTGTTAAAGCATTAGCAGCTGATGAGGCATTTGTAGCGCTCACATACATCCCTGCTGCATATCCTCCACCAGTGTAGATGGTGCCATCAGAAGCATTGAGTAAGCTGCTACCGCCTGCCTGAGAGCGTCCATTAGCTCCTGATGACATGCCATAACCGTAATAAAAAGAACTGGTGTTTAAATTTCCATTGTTGGTGATATTTGCAGCACTGCCTATGCCAACTGTAGAGCCATCAACTACCAATGATGTTCCATTGGCAATGCCGACTGTGACATTATTACCAATAGCCGTTGAATTAGCGGTAGAAGTAACGCCAGAAGTTGCATTTGGAGTGATGCTGCCAGTACAGCTCACCGTTTGAGAAGCGCCGCTTGCAGTATTGGGAGCATATGAATCACAACCGCCAGTCGATTGCGCAAATGCTAGGCCAGATGAGTTGATATAAATAATGGAACTGCTGATAATCAACAGTAAATATTGTCTAGATGGCAAAATGGAATTCATAACTATATGGATATAAGGACGTAAATAACTTGAAGAGGTCACCTCTAAAGTTAGCCAATAATAATTAGCTATCAGGATAATATCTATTAACTCAAGGGCTAATATCTATCAAGGTAGTTTTTGGAAATAATCCTCCGAATATAAATTTTAAAATTTTGTAATCAACCAACATGGGAATGAAGTAATGAAAGAAATTGATATAGACCGCATTCAAGAAATTCTCGTAACAGCCGCAACCGATATTGGTCTGAAAATTTTGGCTGCCATTGCCTTTTGGGTGATTGGACGCTGGCTGATTGGCCTTGCTCTGAGCATTCTTCGCAAAGGTCTAGAGCAACAAAAACTGGATCCAACTATTCTTCGCTATGTAGGATCAGTCGTTTCTGTCACTCTCAATATCCTACTGGTCATTGGTATTCTGGGCTATTTTGGCATTCAGACAACTAGCTTTGCTGCATTAATTGCCACTGCCGGTATTGCCATTGGTGCCGCCTGGGCAGGTCTACTCTCTAATTTTGCAGCAGGCGTGTTTGTAATTGTGTTGCGTCCCTTCAAGGTTGGTGACTTCGTGACTGCAGGCGGCGTAACTGGAACCATTAAAGAGATTGGACTCTTTTCATCAACTATCTATACGCCAGACAATATTGCAACGATGGTTGGTAATACCAAAATTTTGGGTGACACCATTCAAAACTTTAGCCATAGTCCTTATCGCCGGGTAGATCTTAAATGCCAAATTGCGGGGGCCGCCGATCAAATCGCTGCGATGCAACTTTTGCGCGAAAAGATTTCTACTATCCCAAATGTTTTGCAAGATCCAGCTGTTGAAGTCAACATATTAGAGTTCAATCTTGTTGGGCCAGTATTAGCCGTTCGCCCTTACTGCAATAACGATCATTATTGGCAAGTCTATTTTGATAGCAATCGCGTCATGAGTGAGGCATTGACAGCTGCTGGCTTCCCAGCACCTATTGCCTCGCAAAATATGATCATGAAGCAAATTTAATTTTTGTAGTAACCAACTAGGAGAAGTGCACATGAAAAAAATCATCATTGCTTTAAGTATTGCATTTAGCTTTGCAATTCCATCCATTGCCTTTGCTGATCAAGCAGCGTGTGAAGCTAAAGCAGTCAGTAAAGATGGTAAGCCGCTATATGGCGCAGCAAAAGATGCGTCTATCAAGAAATGTATGGGTGCCGCAGCGAATTCTGGCTGCGAAGCTAAAGCCGTAAGTAAGGATGGTAAGCCGCTATATGGCGCAGCGAAAGAGGCATCTATTAAGAAGTGCGAAGGTGGTAAGTAAATACTGTCGCATCAAGTTAAAAAGCCTCGCATTGCGAGGCTTTTTTATTTCAATTGCTTGTTAGCGCGGAATTAGAATGGCTCATATCCACCGGAAGAATAGCCAATAGAACCCATCGCTAAGTTATCGAACTTGGTATACGGGCCTTGCCAGCTAAGGCGCACCGTTCCAATAGGTCCATTACGTTGCTTGCCGATAATAATCTCCGCTACACCCTTATCCGTGGTGGTATCGGGGTGATAAACCTCATCACGATAGATAAACATAATTAAGTCAGCATCTTGCTCAATCGCACCTGACTCACGTAAATCAGACATGATGGGACGCTTGTTCGGGCGCTGCTCTAGACCACGATTTAGCTGAGATAGGGCTACCACTGGGCACTGCAACTCTTTTGCAAGTGATTTCAGGGAGCGTGAGATTTCAGAAATCTCCGTTGCTCGATTCTCTGAACCAGAGCCACTCATCAACTGCAAGTAATCAATCACAACCAGACCTAATGTTCCGCCAAAGTTACGCGCAATACGGCGTGCACGTGCACGTAGCTCAAGACTGGATAAAGAACCAGTTTCATCAATCAAAATTTGGGTATTACTTAAACGGGCAATGGCATCGGTTACGCGCGGCCACTCATCATCTTGCAACTTTCCAGTTCGCATGCGACCTTGATCAACGCGCCCTACTGAACCCAATAAACGGGCCGCCAACTGCTCACCAGACATCTCCATTGAGAAAACAACAACAGGTAAACCTTCAGCCAAGGCAACATTCTCAGCAATGTTTAATGCAAATGCAGTGTTATGGGTCACCACATAATCATTCGTGATGTAGGTTCTATCTGGGTGACTGACAGAGATACATTGAGCCTCGGACACTCTAGATGGCTCGATACTCTTAAAGGTAAGTCTGCGTTGACGATCCCAAGTTGATCTAAGTCTTTCCTTCTTTTCAGGCAAAGTGAATGCTTGAAAGCCAGGGCCAAAACTCATATTCAGAACATAAGATGGGCGTCCCTGCTTCTTCTCACCTTTATAGGTATAGCTTGTTTGCTTATGAGCGATGGAGCAAAAACCGCCCAATGATCTAGCCAAGGATGCAACATCTTCTGACAATTGCTTGCTAGCCGTACAAAAACGAATAGAGCCCCACTTCTCAATCCAGCCATCAGTGTCCATCAGACCCTGAAAGAGTGCGAGACGAGAGGTCTTATTTGCCTCAAGGTAAGTAGCGGGAATATATTTATCAAAACTTCTGCAACCAAGCACGCCTAAGTCTTGTAACGCAGAACGGAAATAATTTGTTGGCACAGATTGACGCTGGCCATTGGCAGCAATTCTGGTTTTGGAGACTAATCTCCAGTCATAGGCGTTTGCATGGACTAACTCCATCTCATAGCCGGCTAGCGCATTCATACGCTCAATAAGCTCGGGAGATTTGGTCGAGAACATGACGCTACCATGGGATAAGGCTAAAGTTCCATCGCCGAGCAATGCACCTAAAACCCATGGGTTAATTGGCAATGCATTGGAGTGACCAAAATCACCAGAGACAGGATCTATCCACAGACGATTCTTGTAGCGAACACAAGAGAGCATTTCCATTAAACGCGCAGTATGAATCACCTTGGGAGCATCCCAATCGCGATACATGACACGCCACAGATGCTCATCACAGCACTCAGCTTCACGACCATCAGAAAAAGTAACTTTGTATATCTGCTTGACACCTTGCGGGTAGATTCCAGTAACCATCGAATGTTGCCCATCTACAGAGGCCAGGCGATCGCCGAAACGCAAGTCACCCATCAACTTCCAACCATCAACCGTTTTTACTTTTGCATCTAGTGGCTGCGCCTTACCCATTGACGGTCTGCCTGCAACAATGACTAAATCACCTTTTTGCAAGCCACTGGTTTGTTTATCAAGATCAATGAAGCCAGTGGCAATCCCCGTAATATCACTACCACCTTGACGGTTGTATAACTCATCAATACGAGCAACAACTGTTCTGAGAAGGGGTTCAATTTCCAGGTAATCAGCTTTGCGACTACCCTCTTCACCGATTTGCAAAATACGTGACTCAGCTTCATCCAACAAGGTTCTTACTGTCCGACCCTCTGGAACGAATGCAGAATTCACAATGCTGTCTGAAACCTCAATTAAGCGACGCAGGATGCTGCGGTCACGAACAATATCGGCATAGCCTTTGATATTCGCTGCACTTGGTGTGTTTTGCGCTAATGAATTGAGGTAATCAATACTGACTAAATCGCCACCCTGCTCAGACTTGACCGCATCATAAACAGTAATGACGTCAGCAGGATGATTGTCGCCAACTAAACGTGCGATGACCTTGTAGATCAGGGCGTGTTCAGGGCGATAGAAATCTTTATCGTTTAATACTCCACCTAGGTTGTCCCATGAGGAGTTATCGATGAGTAGACCGCCGAGCAAAGATTGCTCGGCCTCTACAGAATGCGGCGGTACTTTTAAGGCCTGCACGACTGCATCCCCAGAGCCCATCATGCCGGGATTTGGCATAAGGGAACGAGAACGGGATTCAGCCATGAGGCTAGCTTACAGGTCTAAAACTTACGCTTGCTCGCCAACAACACGGATAGTGATATCCACCACGACATCGGTATGAACAGCAACCGCTACAGGGTGATCACCAACCATCTTCAATGGGCCAGTAGGCATACGTACAGAAGCTTTCTCAATTGAGAAGCCTTTGGCTTTCAAAGCATCAGCGATATCGTGATTGGTTACAGAACCAAACAAGCGACCGTCAACACCAGCCTTTTGACCGATTTCGAGAACCAAGTCTTTGAGCTTTACACCAACCGCTTGCGCAGCAGCCAATTTCTCAGCAGCTACTTTTTCTAACTCAGCGCGACGAACTGCGAAATCAGCAATTGCTGTTTCCGTTGCACGACGGGCCTTGCGTTGTGGGATTAAGAAATTACGAGCGTAACCGTCTTTAACGCGAACGATGTCGCCAAGGTTGCCCAAGTTAATTACTTTTTCTAAAAGAATGATTTGCATTGAGGGCTCCTAATTATTTCTTATGTTGATCGGAGAATGGCAACAAGGCCAAGAAACGAGCACGCTTGATAGCAGTGTCTAACTGACGCTGATATTTTGCTTTTGTGCCAGTCAAACGAGCAGGAGTAATCTTGGCGTTTTCGCCAATGAAGTCCTTCAATGTATCGACATCTTTGTAATCAATCTGTTCTACGCCAGCAACAGTGAAACGGCAATAACGCTTACGCTTGAACAATGGGTTCTGAGCTGGTTTCTTTTTGAAATCGGGTTTCTTTCCAAACGCCATGATGATTTCCTCTTTTAATTTTTCAATTGAATATGGGTAATATGGAAAACCAGTCTTTGATTACGCAGAGTCTTGGGTGCTAAGAATCCTTCAAACACTGCCTCGGCTCCTAAATCCATTTGCTCTATGCCCTTTTGTATTGGGCCAATTGCTATGGCTTCAACACTCATCTGAATTTTCCTTGCTGTCCCTACCTCGTTTACCTCGCCACTATGTTCAAGTTGGCAATGCATCACCGGTATTCCAGCTGGTGTAAATCGAATCGCGTCTTTAGATACCAAGAATGCAGTTAGGGTGAAATGATTCAACGCCGCTCCGTCACTCTGATACGTTTTCTAGTCTGTATCTTCCTCTTCAAATTTCTAACTTAAACCGCTGCTACAGGAGCTTCAGTTTGGGCTGATTTGCGCGCTTCTTCACGTTGCACTTCTTTCATCATGATAGAAGGCTCAGTTTCAGCTTTCTTAGTCTTGATGATGAGGTGACGCAAAACAGCATCGTTAAATTTGAACGCATGCTCGAGCTCTTCCAGAGTTTTCTGGTCGCACTCAATATTCATGCAAACGTAGTGGGCTTTAGCAAGTTTGTCGATCATGTAAGCCATCTGACGACGACCCCAATCTTCAATACGGTGAACTTTGCCGCCAGCAGCTGCTAATGCCGCTTTGTAGCGATCAATCATTGCAGGCACTTGCTCGCTTTGGTCCGGATGGACGATAAAGACGATTTCATAATGACGCATCTAACACTCCTTAAGGATAAAGTCACCTGGGCGTCTTGCTAACTTCCGATGGTTTTAAAGTTAGCGCCAGTGTGACAAGGTAGTAACAAATTGTAGGTAAAACGGACTACACGTATTTAGTGCTTTTGAAGACCTTACCGAATTTCAGGTAAGTCCGCTATTCTAGCAAAAAAATCCTGCCAAGTCAGGGGTTTACCGACTAATTTGGCCTGTTTTGCCGCATTGATGGCTAATTGCAGCGCAATTCTGGCTTTTGGGGCCGAAAGCTTCCCACTTGCAAGACAGGAAGGCAGGTCTATTTCAGGTAGATCCTGGAGTGTTGACCCCGCCCCAGTCCGATTGGTTCTCACAATGGCAATCCCCTGGTCTATCAAATCTTTCAGGGGTGCCAACCAGGCAGAATGAATTCCGCCATTACCAGTTCCTGCGATTACCACGCCCTGAACTTGGCTACCAAGCCAATGCCTAAGTGTTTCTGGCCTAGCACCAGCATGGCTGGTCAAGATTTCTACCCAAGGCCATTCGTCTGATTTGGGGATTGGTAAATCCTCAATCCACTGGGCCTGAACTAACTTCACGCCTGCAAGCCATGAGGGATTTATTAAACCCACGGAGCTGCTTGGCGAACTTTGTATTGGAGCATCAAGAGCGGTGGCATGACGCTTTGCCAAATCCATCGCCATACAGCCACGCCCATTCATCACAGCATAAACACCACCTGGGCAGTTATCTATTGCGGTAAAGGCCCAACGCAGAGCATCCAGAAGATTAGAGGGGCCATCAGCTTGAGGTGCATTACTGGGAAGCATTGCACCAGTCAGAATGACTCTCTTGCCTAAATCATGTGCCTGCTTGCCGCAAACGGCTTGCAAAAATAAACCGGTTTCTTCAATGGTATCGGTGCCATGCGTAATCACAATGCCATGGACATTTGTGTCATTGAGAGCCACTTGCACTGCCATTCCAAGAGAGCTGAGATCGTCATCTAGTAAATCACGGCTATTGATATTGGCAATCTGCTGACAAAGCACCTGAACTCCAACAGGAATTGCTGCCTGTATTTGGCTCACTAAATCATTAACCTCAAGCTGCCCTGCTTCATAGTGCATTGGCTGAGCTTGTGGATTTGAAGCTAGGCCAGCAATGGTGCCCCCCATCCCCAAAACAAGAATATGGGGTGAATGTTCAATATTGCTTAAATGAGAGCTCATACCCTATTATCCGCCTCAAATTTACTTGAATTATCAAAAAGTGCTGTATACAATCCCAGTATGGACATAAATACAGTCGATTTTACTGAGGAGCTGACTGCCCTCCCCAAGCTCACTGCACGCCAAAGTGAGATTTTGGATCTCATTACCAACGCTATTGATGAGAGCGGCTCACCTCCGACTCGCGCAGAAATTGCCAGTCAACTAGGCTTTGCTTCTGCCAATGCTGCCGAGGAGCACCTTCGCGCCTTAGCAAAAAAAGGGTACATCGAACTGACCCCAGGAACTTCACGGGGTATTCGTATTCCACAACGATTTAATCAATCCCATAATCCTAATAAGTTTCGACAGATGTCTTTGCCATCTGGCGCACTGCAGCAACTCACCTTGCCACTGATTGGTCGTGTAGCTGCAGGCTCACCCATCATGGCAGTTGAGCATATTGAAAAACAAGTTCCTATTGATCCCAGCTTATTTAGCAAAGGAGCTGACTACCTTTTAAAAGTAAAAGGGATGAGCATGCGCGATGCGGGGATTTTGGATGGGGATTATTTAGCGGTCAGAAAAACTTCTGAAGTGCGCAATGGCGATATTGTGGTTGCTCGATTAGATGATGAAGTTACAGTAAAACGCTGGAACCAAAAGAACACTGCTGATGGCTTAGTCATTGAATTACAAGCTGAGAATCCAGACTTCAAAAACATCTTAGTTGATGCTCGCCAACCAAACTTTGCTATAGAAGGTCAGGCAGTGGGGCTTATTAGGGCTGAAGGCCTATAAGACTGAACACTGAAAGCAAAAAGGCCTCTGACGAGGCCTTTTTGTTAGTAAGCGGTGATGCTTATTTCTTACTCGGTGCAACTACGTTTGCATTTTTAGGGGATGCCGTAATCGTAATCATGGTTTTGGGGCCAGTGAAAGAACCTTCAGTGAGCTCAACGGTGCAAGTACGATCCCCTTTTGTGAAAACCAAAATACTAGTCTTAGATTTGACGGCGCTAACAGTAGTCCAACCTGCACGTGGGTATTCAGATTGGAAGAAGGCATAAATATCCGTTGGTGTTTGGACGCCAGATAAAACAACGCGCCCTACCCAGTTATCGCCACGACCAATGATCAAGGAGTCAGCCCCAATGATTTTGGAAGCAGCCGGTAGTGGCATATCACCTAGAAGCTGAGCTTGGATCTCTTGCACTTCGTTCGGCGTCCCGGTAGGAGAGTCGCCTGATGATGCGCAAGCACTTAGCAATATAGCCAACACTGATGCTGTAACAAGATAGTGGAGTTGCTTCAATTGGGTCATGTTTTCTCTCTAGCAAGAATCGGCTACAAAATCTCTACAAACTTCTCTCAGAAGTATTTTAGGGAAAGCGCCCCAGTGGTCAAGCTAAATCACTGGAGGCGCGTGAGGGAATCGAACCCCCGTACGAAGCTTTGCAGGCTCCTGCCTAACCACTCGGCCAACGCGCCATATCTCTGAAATCGAAAATGGGAAGCTTTTAAGGGCTTCCCATCGAACTTGGAGCGGGAAAGGAGGTTCGAACTCCCGACCTATACCTTGGCAAGGTATCGCTCTACCAGCTGAGCTATTCCCGCATAACAGGGCAGTAGTTTAACAAACTATTTAGAAGAAGGCATATTTTCTGCCAAGGGCAAAAAATTGAGCGCTCTTGAACTGAGCAAAAGCCAGCTGTGATCAAGCTTTGCAGGCTTTATTTAGGCTGATCGATTAGTTGAGGCAAGGCTTTTTTCATGTAGTAGACCATCGACCATAGCGTTAAAAAGGAGGCAATCCAGATTAACCAAGTCCCTACTTGTGCACAATTTAACCAACCAAATAAGGTGTCATTGAGCAGTAGAAATGGAATCGCAATCAATTGAGCTGTTGTTTTAAGCTTGCCCACCATGTGCACGGCAACACTTTTACCTGCACCTAACAGTGCCATCCATTCCCTGAGGGCGGAGATAGTAATTTCACGGCCGATGATGATAAGTGCCACCCAAACTTGCACACGATCCATATTCAGTAAGACCAACAAAGAAGCGGCGACGATTAATTTATCTGCTACAGGATCTAAGAATTGACCAAATGCAGATTCTTGTTTCATCCGGCGCGCCAAGAAGCCGTCTAACCAATCTGTCACTGCTGCAAATACAAAAATAATGGTGGCAGTGAGGTTTTTATCAAATGGCGTAAGCCAGCCATTAGGCAAGTAGAAGACTGCCACCACAAGTGGAATTGCAGCAACGCGCAACCAAGTTAAGGCGATAGGCAGATTAAAAGGCATGGCTCAAGCATAAACCAATGTAGCGACACTGGTAAATCAATGGAGTTGTCGATAGATTTGCTCAGCCAAAGCTGTGGAGATTCCCTCGACAGTGGCAATTTCCTCAATAGTGGCATTAGCTACGCCTCGCAAACCCCCAAAGCGGGCTAGTAGTTTCTGGCGGCGCTTTGCACCTATTCCCTCAATTTCCTCTAATTGAGAAACGGTCCTAGCCTTAGCACGCTTAGCCCGCATGCCGGTAATAGCGAAGCGGTGCGCCTCATCCCGAATTTGAGCAACAAGTAACAAAGCAGGACTATCAATCCCTAGCTCAAGTGGTTTTCTATCATCAGCAAAAATCAAAGTTTCTAGACCGACCTTACGACCCTCCCCTTTTGCCACACCGACAATTAAGCCAATGTCTATGCCGAATTCAGAGAAAACCTGCCGCGCCATTTCTACCTGACCTTTGCCACCATCAATCAGAATGACTTGCGGAATTTTCTCAATGGGTAGCTCTTGGAAGTTAGCGTAACGCCGCTGCAACACCTGGCGCATAGCAGCATAGTCATCACCAGGAGTAATGTCATTGATATTAAAACGGCGATATTCACTTGCTTGCATGGCATTTTTTGCATACACCACACAAGATGCTTGTGTCGCTTCGCCAGAGGTGTGGCTAATGTCAAAACATTCAATACGTAGATGCTCCAAGCTTTCTAACTCAAGACCTAAGATATCGGCCAAAGATCTTGCCCGAGCAAGCTGTCCACCTGTCTCCACAAGGCGCTTAGCAATCGCAATTTTGGCGTTACCCTCAGCCATGGATAGCCAATGACGTCTTTGGCCTTGGGGCTGATGTAAGAAGGTAATGCGTTTACCCGCTTGGATATTGAGTAGATCGCGCAAACTTTCTGGGGCCAGCTCATCACCTTCTTCTGCAGTTGAAAGGGCTTCAGGGGGTTTTTGTAATGGATGGTTGAGAATAATCACTGGTGGAATGAGATTGGTTCTTGACTCAACATCAAGCTCTTTATCTTCTAAATAGTGCTGAGCAATAAAGGCCTCCAAAATTTCTTCGGACGGCGGCAACTCGCCTGATGTTGTTCTCAAGCCTTTTGGGAAATAGGCGCGATCACCCAAATGACGACCGCCCCGAATCATCGCCAAATTCACGCAAACCACCCCTTCCATTTGGGCAACAGCAATCACATCCACATCGCCCTCACCATCGGCAACGGTATCCATAGATTGTTGTTGCAGCACACTAGATAGATCAGCGATTCGATCACGCAGAACAGCTGCCATCTCGAATTCCATGGCGTCACTGTAGGTATGCATCTTTTTCTCTAGCTCGGAGAGTACGCGACTATGGTCACCTTCTAGAAAACGGGTTGCTTGCGCGACATCTTGCCCATATTGCTCGACACTCAGTCGCCCAACACATGGGGCACTACAACGATGAATTTGATGAAGCAAACAGGGGCGACTACGGTTCTTAAAAACAGAATCTTCACAAGTTCTGAGGCGAAAGACTTTCTGCAAAATTTGCACGCTATTACGAACTGCCCATGAATTAGGAAAGGGGCCAAAGTAATGATTACGTTTATCTACCTTGCCGCGATAGGAAGCTAATCGTGGAAACTGGTGGCCGGTTAACATCACGTAGGGGTAAGACTTGTCATCCCGAAAGAGAATATTAAATGGGGGAGCAAGCTCCTTAATCAAATTGTTCTCTAAAATTAAGGCTTCAGTTTCCGAGCGTGTTACTGTTGTTTCATAGCGAGCGATTTTGCCCACCATCAATTGAATACGTGGGGACAGTTGGGTGCGCTGAAAGTAACTAGAAACACGTTTTTTGAGGTTGCGCGCTTTACCGACATAAAGAATATGGCCTGCCTCATCAAAGAACCGATATACCCCCGGCAATCCGGGCAGCTGTTTAACATCCTGCTGAAGGGTTTCAAAAAGCGAATTACTCATGCGTTGGGATATTTTCTGTCAAATCGTAGACAACTATGGTGATGCCGGTGTTTGCTGGCGTCTAGCAAGAAGCTTAACAAGTCTTCATGGCCAAGACGTGCGTATTTTTTGCGACGATCTAGCAACCCTTAATTTACTCGCTTCTGGAGTAGAGGAGGCGATCAAAGCAAAAGTCGATCTTCAGCCCTGGGAGGCCAGCTTTACTAATAGCCGTCACCCCGTTCAAACTCCAGATGTCGTCATCGAGGCCTTTGGCTGTGAACTACCAGAGCGCTATCTCACGGGCTTATTGATGTCTCCCAAGAAACCCCTCATCATCAATTTGGAGTATCTAAGCGCAGAGCCTTGGATTGTGGACTTTCATCAAAAGGCATCTCCTCAAGCTCATGGCATTCCTAAATATTTCTTTTTCCCGGGTTTTCAGGCTAATGCTGGCGGCATACTCATTGATCCAGTACCAGCACCTGCGGATAGCGCTGGTAATATTCCGACCAGCCTCAAATCAAGCTGGTCAAGATTAAGGCCCAATGCCAAGCGTATAAGTGTTTTTTGCTATCCAGGGGCGCCGCTGCTGAAATGGCTGACAGATCTAGGGAAGACTGGTGAAAACGTTGACATCATTTTGACTCACGGCCTGTTCGAGCAATTGAGGCTGAGCACAAGTCAGCCAATTACTCTGCCAGACTCTATTCAACTCATTTCCATTCCATTCATCTCTCAAGATGAATACGATTGGGTGCTTGGGCAATGCGACTTTAATATTGTGCGGGGTGAAGATTCTTTTGTCAGAGCCCAACTCGCAGGCAAGCCTTTTATTTGGCACATCTACCCTCAAGAGGATCGTGCCCATGAGGTGAAGTTAGCCGCATTCTTAGACCTGTATCTGGATGACGCCCCCCAGGACCTGAGAGCAGCTGTGATTGCTGCAATGACTTGGGCAATGCCCACACAATGGATCTCATCATTGGACGCCTGGAATAGCCATTCCAAGGCTTGGCGAGCTGATTTACTGAAAAAACAAGCTGATGGAGGCCTAGCAGCCCGTCTCTTGGGCTTTGTGGCCTGATCTCGTACGAAATAAGCCCTCGGGCGGTTACAATCTTGTTTTTGATAAAAACCGCAGAAAAGTAGCTCTGCACCCAGGACTAGCAAGATGAAAACAGCACAAGAACTCCGCGTTGGTAACGTAGTAATGAT
>JAXIUI010000012.1:0-50068 GCA_034680725.1 Polynucleobacter sp. | reverse complement strand
TAAAGGTGATGCTGGTTATATTGAGTATTTTGCCCCAATCGTTGCAGATGCTGAGGCTGGTTTCGGTGGTGTATTAAATGCATTTGAATTGAGTAAGGCATTGATCAAGCAGGGTGCAGCCGGCGTTCATTTCGAAGACCAATTGTCATCTGTAAAGAAGTGCGGTCACTTAGGCGGCAAGGTATTACTGCCAACTACTGAGTCAGTGCAGAAATTAATCTCTGCACGTTTGGCAGCTGATGTGATGGGTGTTCCAACCATCATCTTGGCTCGTACCGACGCAGAAGCGGCTGATTTGTTGACCTCAGACTATGATGAAAACGACAAGCCATTCTTGACTGGTGAGCGCACATCTGAAGGTTTTTACAAAACACGTAAGGGCTTGGATCAAGCAATCTCACGCGGCCTAGCCTATGCTGCATATGCTGATATGGTTTGGTGTGAGACAGGTACACCAGACTTGGATTTTGCCCGCAAGTTTGCTGAAGCTATTCGTGCGAAGTTCCCAGGAAAGATGTTGGCATACAACTGCTCACCATCCTTTAACTGGAAGAAGAACTTGGATGATGCAACAATTGCGAAGTTCCAGCGTGAATTAGGTGCAATGGGTTACAAGTATCAATTTATTACCCTCGCTGGTATTCATTCTATGTGGTACAACATGTTCGACTTGGCACAAGACTACATGCAACGCGGTATGACTGCTTACATCGAGAAAGTGCAAGAGCCCGAATTTGCTGCACGTGATCGTGGTTACACATTCGTATCCCATCAGCAAGAAGTTGGTACAGGTTACTTTGATGATGTCACTACTGTGATTCAAGGTGGTAAGTCTTCTGTTACCGCATTGACAGGCTCTACGGAAGAAGAGCAGTTCCATTAAGAAATCCCTCAGTACTTTGTAGTAGCAGCGCAGTAAAAAATAAGCCCATACTGCCACGGCACCTAAATAACCCCACAAGGGTGACTTAGGTGCCGTTTTCGTTTACATTCTTGATATGACTGATTGTGTACTTTGTAAGGGCGAGCTCAAGCCAGATGAGGGTCAACTGGTATGGCGTGGAGATGACTGCCGCATCATTCTGATAAACGACCCTGATTTACCGGGTTTTTGTAGAGTGATCTGGAATCGCCATATCGCCGAAATGACCGATCTCACCTATGGTGAGCGCGAACATCTGATGACTTTAGTGTTTGCTGTAGAGGCTGCTATTCGTCAAGTGATGCATCCCGATAAAGTGAATATTGCCGCATTGGGTAATATGGTGCCCCATATTCATTGGCATGTCATTCCAAGATACACAGATGATGCTTACTATCCCAGCTCTATTTGGTCAGCAAAGACAAGGGAGACGCCCCAAAGTCAGCTAGAGAATCGCCAGAAACTTGCTCGAGAGTTGCCTGGAGCAATAAGAGCAGCCATTTCATTGCTGGCGTAATCTTATTTAATGCAATGTAGATTAAAAAAGAGCTCAAGGATAAATTCTTGAGCTCAATTCTAAAATTGCTTTATTGCAATTTATCGCAGGTTACTGGTTTGATCTGATCAGGCTTTTCTTGCCCGAGATAGACACCAATAATTTTCACTGGACCTTGTCCAGCTGATTTGCCATAGTGACACCAATTCATTGCTTCTACGTAGGAGCTACCTGCGGGGATTACTTTTTTCCCTTTAGAGCCATAATCTACCTCGAGCTCGCCAGACACTACATATACATAAAGCGGGACAAGATGCTGATGGGTATCTGTTTTTTTCCCAGGAGCAATCTCGATATTGAAAGCATTGATGAGGGGTGATCCAGATGGAAATTTAAATTCTTGACCAATAATCGTTTTGTTAGCACCAACCATGGGGATTACAGTTGCAGTAATATCTTCGTAGGCTGTTTTACCATCTGTATGATTGACAGCATTTGCATAGCTTGCTAAAAGTGCAAGGCCCGAAGCAGCAATCATTTTGTTTATAGATAGTATTGATTTCAATGTGTTCATGAAGCCTTCCTTTTATTTAAAGTTGAGAGCTCATTATGATTGAAGAGAATTTAAACCACAAGCGACCCCCGAGATCGGCCTTAGCTTTCGCTATGAAGGAATTTTTACAATGAGCAAGACTCCTATTGTTCGCCACTTGGACTCATGAATACCTCTACTGTTGAACGACCAAATGCTGTTATTGCTGGAATTTCAGGGTTCGGTACTTACGTCCCAAAAACTCGAATTTCTGCGCAAGAGTTGGCGCGTGATGCCAACATCCCCCTGGAGAAATTAACCGAAGGCATCGGTTTCACGCACGTTCATAAAGCAAGTGATGATGAGCATCCATTCACCATGGGATTGGAGGCCGCAAAAGAAGCTCTTTTGGATGCAGGGCTAGTTGGTGAAGAAATTGATTTAGTCATTTTTGTATCTGCGGGTGATTATGACTATCGATTTTGGTGCCCATCAAGCGCTGTAGTTCGTGAGCTTGGATGTCACCATGCTTATGCATTTGAAGTGAGAAATGGTTGCGCTGGTGGAAATTTAGCCTGCAATGTGGCTATGGGATTGATGGAAAGGGATTTATCGATTCATCATGCCTTAGTCATCTGCGCTGACACGCTGACTCGCGTTGTTTCCCCCAAAATCCCAGAATGTCGACCTATCCTGTATTTTGGTGATGGCGCCGCTGCTGTTGTGCTAACCAGAAATTATCCACGTTATCAATTCTTGAGTTTTGCCGAACATACTGATGGAGATTTGGGTGACCTATTGAGAGTTGAGGCCGGTGGAACGCGCATGCCTATTAAGCCTGGCTTTCATGAATGGGAGAAGACTTTCTCTTGCGTAGATGAGATTGCGTTTACAACGCTAGTAAATCAAATTTACCTAAAAGAGTATCTTGGGGTTATGAATAAGGCGCTCGATAGGTCTGGAATTGTGGCTTCACAAATTGAGTATGTATTAATGAACCAGATTAAAAACTCATTGCGTATCCACATCATGAATGGCATGGGAATACCCGAGGATCACACCTATATCAGCATGGGAGAGTTCGGCCATATCGGGCCTGCAGATTGCTTATTCACTATGGCAAAAGCCCATCGTGAGGGTTTATTGCCCGAAGGTAAGCTCGCTATCTTAGCTGCTAGCGGATTAGGATTTTCTTGGTCGGCTAGTGTTATTCGGTGCTAATTGATATATCACTTCATTATCAATATGAGATATTTTTCTTGAATGCTCATAATGCTCAAAGTCTCTAAATATGGAAAAATCTTCGGGTGAATAAAGAAACCAAGGGGATGTTGATTGGTTTTATCGGCATTCTGATATTTAGTTTGACTTTGCCAATCAGTAAGATTGCCGTTGTTAGCTTTAGCCCCTATTTCATTGCATTTGGTAGGGCTGCTTTAGCGGGCCTGGTGGCCTTGGCTTATCTCACCTACAAGCAAGCTCCGCTCCCTAGTAAAGCGGATTTGGCGAAGTTTGCCGTCATTGCGCTCGGTGTAGTGTTCGGATTTCCCATATTTACCACGCTAGCCATGCAGGAGGGCTCATCCTCCCATGGCGCAGTGATTTTGGGGATGATGCCTTTAGCCACTACTGTGATTGGAGTCATTCGTTTTAGGGAGCGTCCGTCCCTGGGCTTTTGGTTGGTTTCAATGCTGGGCGCTGGTTTGGTCGTGGTTTACGCACTCCTTAAAAGTTCTGGCAGTTTCACATACATCGATGGTCTCTTGGTACTGGGTGGTATTTGCGCCTGCGTGGGGTATGTAGAGGGTGGCGAGTTATCGCGGAGGATGAATCCCCGCATTGTCATTTCTTGGGCGCTAGTGGTTGCATTGCCCATCAACATCGTAGCGTCTTATTTCACATTTTCTTCGATATATTGGACTGCTAATGCAATTGCTTGGACGAGTTTTGTCTATCTCAGCATTTTTCCAATGTATTTAGGATTTTTCTTTTGGTACGAAGGCCTTGCTGTTGGCGGGATTGCAAGAGTTAGTCAGGTTCAGTTAATTCAACCTTTTTGCACCTTAATTGCCTCTAGTATCTTTTTAGGCGATCAGATAACTTTAATGAATATGGTGTTTGCTTTTCTAGTGGTCTCCACCGTCATCCTCAGTAAACGAATGCTCGTCAAGCGCAGGAATTAGTTTAAGCGTTGCAGTGCCTCCAGATACTTCTCGGGACTTAAGGGCTGACCCTCTCTTTGTGCTTCCCACATTGCTTGTCCCAGACATTCCATCATGGCATGTTGCGCTTCATGTTCTGAGCCGAGTTTTTGAGTGAGCTTCTCTGCAACTGCTTTAATACCTGGTGGTTGGTCAATCGAGATTTGCTCGCTAATGGATAAATGCATAGACAGATGCAAGAAGGGATTAGTTTCGCCACGCTCTGGCGTGTAATCTTGAGCAATGGCGCCTTCAGGATCGGCTAAGGTGGCATGGTACTCGGGATGTTGAACCATCCAATCGCTTGCAATCGTTTCCATCGGCGTCAGAATCTGATTGTGTATTTTCTTCTTCCAAGTGTCACAGAAAAAACGCCGTACCTCTTCGCGAGTAGGATTAAATATCGCCACGAACTTTTCCTTTGCCAGTCTTTTGCTTAAATTCACACAAGGGCTCAACAATACATTGCTCACAATCTGGCTTGCGCGCCTTACAAGTGTAGCGGCCGTGCAAGATAAGCCAGTGATGCGCATCTTGCAAATATTCTTTAGGTACGCGCTTGAGAAGCTGCTCTTCAACCTTGAGCACATCTTTGCCAGGTGCCAAGCCGGTACGATTCGAGACTCTAAAGATATGGGTATCTACCGCCATAGTAGGCTGTCCAAAAGCAGTATTCAGAATGACGTTAGCAGTTTTTCTACCTACGCCAGGCAGGGCCTCAAGCGCTTCGCGATTTTGCGGAACCTCGCCACCATGTTGATCCAGTAGTAGACGGCAAGTCTCCTGAATATGCCTGCCCTTAGAGTTGAATAGACCAATATGCTGGATATAAGGTTTCACACCATCCTCTCCAAGATCCAATAAGGCCTGTGGAGTGTTAGCTATCTTAAAAAGCTCGCGGGTGCCTTTGTTTACTGAAATATCAGTTGCTTGTGCAGACAGTAGTACGGCAATCAGCAACTCGAATGGAGAGCTGTATTCCAGCTCCGTTTCAGGGTGGGGATTATTGGCTTTGAGTTGTTCAAAAAAAGCGCGACGTTTTTCTGGGTTCATCATTTCTTTTCTTGAGCTCTAGCAATGGCAGCGGCAATGATGGCGCGTTTTCTCTCCTGCTCTTTCTTGGCCTGTTCGGAGTCAGGATTCTCGGCATTAACAGCGGCCAATTTATTAGCTGCCTTTTTAGCTAGGCGTTCATCGTTATCGCGTTGCTCTCGATCTAAGCGAGTATCGCGGGCATGATAACGAGTCCGCGCAGCATCGGCTTGCTCTTGTGTCCATGCATCCCAAGCAGTGTGTTCTTTGGTGACATTCAGCATCGTGATGCAGTCAACTGGGCAAGGTGGAATGCATAAATCACAGCCAGTACACCAATCACTTAAGACAACATGCATCTGTTTTGATGCTCCAACAATGGCATCTACAGGACAAGCCTGAATACACAGGGTGCAACCAATACAAGCCTTGGGATCAATATAGGCAACTGGCCTAGGGCGCTCAATTCCGCATTCTGGATCAATATTGGGGTGAAGCTCAAAGGCATCCTGAGGATAGATTGGAGTAAGAGCCTGACTTAATCTTTTAATGCCTTCTACACCGCCAGGAGGGCAGCGATTGGGTGGCACTTCACCAGTAGCCATGGCTTGTGCATACGCTCTGCAATCGGGATAGCCGCATTTAGTACATTGGGTTTGAGGAAGAATGTCCTCGAGACGATCTGCGAGTGTATTCGTCAGTACGATGTTCATTTCAATTGCAGAAGCTCAAACTAAAAGCGCGACCCGAAAGTCGCGCCACTCGTTTACCTAGCTTTTTTACTTACCAGCTTTATGGGCTTAGCTCTAGAACTCTTTGGAGTAGCCTGATGTTCACGGATAAATGATTTAATTTTTGGATATACCTTTTCGCGCCAACGACGGCCAGAGAAGATGCCATAGTGACCCGCGCCAATAACCTCGTAATGATCCTTATTGGTTTTAGGGATGCCGGCGCAAAGTGCATGCGCTGAGCGAGTTTGTCCGCTACCAGAGATATCGTCTAGCTCACCTTCAACCGTGAGAAGGGCAGTTTTTTGAATGTCTTGCGGTTTTACAAGTTCCCCAGCGACTTCCCAGGTGCCATTAGGTAATGCGTAATCTTGGAATACAGTCTTGATGGTATCCAAATAAAACTTAGCATCCATATCTAAAACAGCGTTGTACTCGTCATAGAAGCGAATGTGAGCCTCAGCATCCTGCTCATCACCACGCACTAAGTTTTGGAAGAAATCCCAATGCGATTGAAGATGATTTTGCGGGTTCATGGCAATGAAGCCAGTGTGTTGCAAGAAGCCTGGATAGACCTTGCGGCCCGCGCCTGGGTAGGTTGGTGGCACTCGGTAGATCACATGACTTTCAAACCATTCGTATGATTTTTGATCTGCCAAGTTGTTGACAGCAGTTGGAGATTTGCGTGCATCAATCGGACCACCCATCATGATCATCGAGGCCGGAGTCTTTTCGCCAGCAGAAGCCATTAATGAAATTGCTCCAAGGGTTGGAACAGTCGGCTGGCAAACAGAAATTACATGTAGGTTTTCAGCGCCGATAGTGCGAATGAACTCCTGTATGTAATGTACGTAGTCATCTAAACCGAAGTCACCATCTTCGGCGGGAACGATGCGTGCATCAATCCAGTCAGTGATGTATACCTTGTGATCTTGCAACAGGGTGCGTACGGTATCGCGCAAGAGTGTGGAGTGATGCCCAGAGAGAGGAGCAACTACCAAAACCACAGGATCATCTTTTAACTTTCTGATGACCTCAAGATCATCAGAGAAGCGTTTAAAACGAATCAAATTACAAAATGGTTTTGCTAATACTGTACGTTCATGAATGGCGACTTCTTTGCCATGCGCTTGGACTGAACGAATACCAAACTCGGGTTTTTTATAATCTTTGCCCAGGCGGTGGAGGAGTTCATAACTAGCAGCTAGACGATCTGATCCTGGGATCTTTGAGGCTGGATTTGAAGCATTGATAAATGCCTCAGAAGCTGCCTTGGCCCATGAGCTTACTGGTTGAAGTAAAGCTTTTTGAAATTCGTGTAGCTGATATAGCATGTTGCCTCCTGGTAATGCAGTGTAACCGCTTGTTACGCTAAAACACGGGCGATTGCTGTGGCCACCCTGTCAATATTCTTGGTATTGAGAGCAGCCACACAAATACGACCGGTAGATAGAGCGTAAATGCCATCTTCTTTGCGTAAACGCTCTACTTGCTCGGCAGTCAGGCCTGAATAAGAGAACATACCGCGCTGTGCTTCGATAAAGGCGAAATCTTGTTTGACACCAGCAGCTGCGAGTTTTTCAACTAAGCCATGGCGCATTGCTTTAATACGGTCACGCATTTGTGCCAACTCATCTTCCCAAAGCTGACGTAGTTCTGGTGAATTGAGGACAGCAGCAGCAATAGCAGCACCATGTGTTGGCGGGTTTGAGTAGTTGGTGCGAATGACGCGCTTGAGTTGTGACAGTACGCGAGCAGATTCATCTTTGCTTTGTGTGATGATAGACAGTGCACCAACGCGCTCGCCATACAGCGAGAATGATTTAGAAAATGAGCTCGATACAAAGAATGACATGCCAGAGTCAGCAAATAAGCGCACGGCAATACCATCTTGCTCAATACCCGCAGCAAAGCCTTGATAAGCCATATCCAAGAAGGGGATGAGCTGCTTTGTTTTGCAGATATCGATGACCTGACGCCATTGCGCTTCAGTAATATCGGCACCTGTTGGGTTGTGGCAGCAGGCATGCAAGAGCACAGTAGTGTGCTTCGGAAAGGATTCTAAGGATTTCACCATGCCAGCAAAATCGACGCCACGAGTTTGGCCATCAAAGTAGGTGTACTCTACAACGTCAAAACCAGCTGCCTCAAAAATGCCACGATGGTTTTCCCAGGTAGGATTACTAATTGCGCAAGGTGCATTGAGGTTGAGACGCTTGATAAAGTCTGCCCCAACTCGTAATGCACCCGTGCCACCCAAACATTCTGCAGTGACTACACGACCATCTTTGATGAGCGCAGAGTCGGCGCCAAATAGCAGGTTTTGTACTGCACTGTTGTAAGGATTGGGGCCTTCAATCGGAATGTAACTTCTAGGGGACTGCTTCGCAACAATCACTTCTTCTGCCTTGATCACTGCCTTTAAAAGGGGAACTTTGCCTTCATCCGTGTAATAAACGCCTACCCCAAGGTTCACCTTATCGGCGCGTTGATCAGCGACGTAGGCTTCGGTAAGGCCAAAAATAGGATCTTTAGGGGCTAGCTGGACTGAATTAAAGAGGTTCATTGGGAGTTAGGTTTGAGCAGTGTGGGAAGAAAAAGGTTATTAAGCGTTTCGTGGGCGTTAAATTTCGTTTAATTTGCCTTAAATGGCTGTTTTTCAGGATGGTACGAGCTATTTCCAAATAAAAACGGCAAAATCATTGTTTGTACAAAATTCGCTGTGATCTAAAACTCACAGATGAAATGATAGCTGAGATGCCCCCTAAGTTGCCCAAAACTGCGCCAAATTCTCTGATTGACCAGGACCTAAAAAGCCCTGTGGCTGATCCATTGGGTGAGGCGGGTCATGATCTAGACCCCTCTAGATTTGTCTCCTTTCCAGATTCCCCATTTCAGCTTTATCAGCCCTTTCCGCCCGCCGGGGATCAGCCGGCCGCAATTGATGCCCTAGTAGCTGGAATTGCGGATGGACTCACTTTTCAGACGCTTTTAGGGGTCACGGGCTCTGGCAAGACCTTCACCATGGCAAATGTCATTGCGAGAACAGGTCGTCCAGCGATTGTTTTTGCCCCCAATAAGACCTTGGCTGCGCAGTTATATAGCGAATTTAGAGAATTCTTCCCCAAAAATGCGGTGGAGTATTTCGTTAGCTACTACGACTACTACCAGCCAGAGGCTTATGTGCCTCAACGCGACTTGTTCATCGAAAAAGACTCCTCTATCAATGAGCATATTGAGCAGATGCGCCTGTCTGCTACCAAGAGCTTATTAGAGCGTCGTGATGTCATTATCGTTGCAACAGTTTCCGCAATTTACGGTATTGGTAACCCGGGGGACTATCACAGCATGGTGATGACCTTGCGCCCTGGCGACAAGATGAGTCAACGCGATATCTTGATGCGTTTAATTGCCATGCAATATGACCGCAATGAGACGGATTTCAAGCGTGGTGTATTTCGAGTGCGCGGCGATACGATTGATATTTTTCCAGCCGAGCATAATGAGCTCGCTGTGCGTGTGGAGTTATTTGATGATGTAATTGAGAGCTTGCAATTCTTCGATCCATTGACGGGAAAAATACGGCAAAAAATTCCCCGCTTTACGGTTTATCCAAGTTCGCACTATGTCACGCCGCGCGATACCGTTCTTAAAGCTATTGAGACTATCAAAGCAGAGTTGCGCATTCGTTTAGATGAGTTTGTGAAGGATGGAAAATTAGTTGAGGCGCAACGTCTAGAGCAACGTACTCGCTTTGATCTGGAGATGCTCAATGAATTGGGCTTTTGTAAAGGCATCGAGAATTACTCACGCCACCTCTCTGGCGCTATGCCCGGCGAGGCTCCGCCTACTTTGGTTGATTATTTACCTAATGATGCTTTGATGTTCTTAGATGAGAGTCATGTTCTGATTGGTCAACTCAATGCCATGTACAACGGCGATAAATCCCGTAAACATACCTTGGTGGAGTTTGGCTTTCGTTTGCCCTCCGCCATGGACAACAGACCACTTAAGTTCACAGAGTTTGAAACCAAGATGCGTCAAACCATTTTTGTTTCTGCAACGCCCGCCGATTATGAAAATACCCATACAGGGCAGGTAGTAGAGCAGGTAGCAAGACCAACTGGATTGGTCGATCCAGAGATTGAAGTTTTACCTGCAAGCACACAGGTTGATGATCTGCTGAGTCAAATCCATGAGCGTGTCAAATTGGGTGAGCGCGTATTGGTCACGGTACTAACAAAACGCATGGCAGAACAGCTCACAGATTATTTATCTGATAACGGGGTAAAGGTTCGTTATGTGCACTCCGATATTGATACGGTTGAACGCGTTGAAATTCTGCGTGACCTACGACTCGGTGTGTTCGATGTCTTAGTGGGTATCAATTTATTACGCGAAGGCTTAGATATTCCAGAGGTCTCGCTCGTGGCAATTTTAGATGCGGATAAAGAGGGCTTTTTGCGTTCCGAGCGCAGCCTCATTCAGACAATTGGTCGGGCGGCACGAAATGTACGAGGTAAGGCCATTTTGTATGCTGATCGAATCACAGACTCGATGAAGCGGGCGATGGGGGAAACAGAGCGCCGTCGAACCAAGCAAATTGCTTTTAATAAAGCCAACGGCATTGAGCCTCGTGGTGTCCAAAAACGGATTAAAGACATTATTGATGGTGTCTACGACGTCAAAGAGAAGCGTTCCGAGATGCAGGTAGAGCAAGAGCGGGCCCGCTACGAGGATATGAGTGAGAAGCAATTGGCTGCTGAAATTAAGCTTTTAGAAAAGCAAATGAACTCGGAAGCCAAGAATCTAGAGTTTGAAAAGGCGGCGGCAACCCGGGACCGCCTCACTAAGGTCAAGGAAATGGCCTTTGGCGCCCGCTCTCGTGATGCGGTTTAAGGACTAGGGTGCTCTAAGAGCTTTGCTAGGGCTAATCCCTTGGATTTTTTGGGATAATTCCCGAGCGGAATACTTGGGTATATGGTAAAGTTGAGTGGAATGGTCGGGTATTACCCGCCCGACTGTTAGCTGTCCATAACAATCCATTACCAAGGTGACATATGAGACTTACAACCAAAGGTCGTTTTGCAGTAACCGCCATGATTGACTTAGCCCTCCGTGAAACGCATGGGCCAGTAACTTTGGCTGGAATCAGTCAAAGACAAAAAATTTCCCTTTCCTATCTTGAGCAGTTATTCGGCAAGTTACGCCGTTTTAACATCGTCGAGAGCACCCGCGGACCGGGTGGTGGATACACCTTGGCGCGCAAATCGGATGAAATCAGCGTAGCTGACATCATCGTTGCAGTGGATGAGCCAATAGATGCTACTCAGTGTGGTGGTAAGGGCAATTGTCATGCCGATGAAGAGAATCATGGACGCTGTATGACGCACGATCTTTGGACTAATTTGAATTCTAAAATGGTGGAATACCTCAGCTCTGTTTCCCTACGCGATCTGGTACAGCAGCAAGAAGGGCGGGGTGCCGTATTACACGACTTGCGTCCTAAAAAGCTAAAGCCAGATGTTATTAAGGCAGACAAAGCTGCAGATGCCGTTGCCGCCAAAAAAGAAGTTGCTGTAAAACGCCCGCTAGTTAATTCCGTTTTTAATCTAGCGCAGCAGAGTTAATCAAGCTCAATAACCACTACCAACATTGAATACATTCATCATGAACGCACCACAAGACATTCCCCAGCAAGCGGTTCCCATGTTTAGTCCAAAACACTTTCCGGTGTATATGGACTATTCAGCAACTACGCCTATTGATCCTCGTGTTGTTGACAAAATGTTGCCGTATTTGCGCGAGCAGTTTGGTAATGCCGCATCTCGCAGTCATGCGTATGGCTGGGCAGCTGAAGAGGCAGTTGAGTGGGCGCGCACCGAGGTTGCTCAGTTGGTTCATGCTGATCCCCGGGAGATTGTTTTTACGAGTGGCGCAACGGAGAGTATTAATTTGGCGCTTAAAGGTGCGGCGCATTTTTATAAAGAGCGTGGTAATCACATCATTACCGTAAAGACTGAACATAAAGCCACATTAGATACTTGCCGTGAGCTAGAGCGCGAAGGTTTTGAGGTCACTTATTTGGATGTGATGGCCAATGGCTTAATTGATTTTGCGCAACTAGAAGCTGCAATGAAGCCTGGCACGATTTTGGCTTCCGTAATGTACGTAAATAACGAGATCGGTGTTGTGCAAGATGTTCCTCGCATTGGCGAGTTATGCCGTTCACGTGGTGTGATTTTTCATGTCGATGCAGCGCAAGCAACTGGCAAGGTTGAGATCGACTTGGAAAAAGAAAAAGTAGACCTGATGAGTTTTTCTGCTCATAAGACTTATGGTCCTAAAGGTATTGGCGCTCTGTTTGTACGTCGTAAGCCACGTATTCGTATTGAAGCGCAGATTCATGGTGGTGGCCATGAGCGTGGTATGCGCTCTGGTACTCTTGCGGTCCATCAAATTGTAGGTATGGGTGAAGCCTTCCGTATTGCCCGCATCGAGATGGCTGAAAGTAATAAACGCATTCGTGCTCTGCGCGATCGCTTGCTTGCAGGTCTAAAAGATATTGAAGAGGTTTATGTCAACGGGGATATGGAGCATCGTGTTCCGCACAACCTCAATATCAGTTTTAACTATGTTGAAGGTGAGTCCATGCTGATGGCTTTGAAAGATTTGGCTATTTCCTCTGGATCAGCTTGCACATCTGCATCCCTAGAGCCTTCTTATGTATTGCGTGCTTTAGGTCGCAATGACGAATTGGCCCATAGCTCAATCCGCTTTACCTTAGGCCGCTTTACAACTGAAGAAGAAGTGGATTTCACGATTAAGCTGGTGAAAGAAAAGATCGCAAAGTTACGTGAACTTTCACCTTTATGGGAAATGTTTAAAGATGGCGTTGATCTGAGCACCATCCAGTGGGCTGCACATTAATTAATTGATAAATATTTAAGCAACATTAAAAAATGATGAGGAAATACCATGGCATATAGCGATAAAGTAATTGACCATTACGAAAACCCCCGGAACGTGGGTTCTTTTGAGAAGGGTGATGATCAAGTTGGGACTGGCATGGTCGGTGCCCCAGCTTGTGGCGATGTGATGAAATTGCAAATCCGTGTAAATGATCAAGGTGTCATTGAAGATGCGAAGTTCAAGACATACGGCTGTGGTTCTGCGATCGCCTCATCGTCTTTGGTAACCGAGTGGGTTAAAGGTAAAACTTTGGATCAAGCATTAGAGATCAAAAACTCTTTAATTGCAGAAGAGTTAGCTTTACCTCCTGTAAAGATTCACTGCTCTATCTTGGCGGAAGATGCCATCAAGGCGGCAGTTGCTGATTACAAAGAAAAGCATCCTGCTAAATAAGTATCGGTACTTTTTTAAAGAATAAGATAGGTTATTTATGGCAATTACCTTAACTGATAAAGCGGCAAAGCATGTACAGCGCAATCTCGATAAGCGCGGTAAGGGATGTGGCTTGCGCTTGGGTGTCAGAACCACAGGATGCTCTGGCTTAGCCTATCAGCTTGAATATGTGGATGAGGCTGCGCCAGAAGATACGATGTTTGAATCCAATGGGATTAAAGTATTTGTTGATCCTAAAAGTTTGGCTTACTTAGATGGAACCGAGTTAGATTTTGTGCGTGAAGGTTTAAACGAGGGCTTTAAGTTCCAAAACCCTAACGTAAAAGACGAGTGTGGTTGTGGCGAATCCTTCCGCGTCTAATACTTACTTTGATTTCTTTGGTCTGAAGCAGCAATTCAATTTGGATTTGCCTGCTCTGGATCAAGCTTATTTGGCTATTCAAAAAGAAGTGCACCCGGATCGTCATGCGCGGGGCAGCGATTCTGAGCAAAGACTTGCTATGCAGATGGCTACCTATGCCAATGCTGCCTTTAAGACACTGAAAAATCCTATTGAGCGCGGACTTTATATCTGCCAACTTCACGGAGTTGAGGCGAATCTAGAAACGAATACTGCCATGCCAGCAGCCTTCCTGATGAAGCAAATGGAGTGGCGTGAGTCTCTTGAAGATCAAGAAGATGACTTAATGGCCTTAGAAGCGCTCTCTGAAGAAGTTGAGCAATCCAAGGAGGAAACCCTTATTGAGCTGACTGCGGCTATTGATGGAGCAAAAAACTATGAGCGTGCTGCAGAATTATTGAGAGGCTTATTGTTTGTTGATAAGTTTGCGCAAGAACTCGACGATGCAATTGCCATTTTGGTATAGCTTTACACTCTCCCCCTATGGCACTCTTACAAATCTCTGAACCTGGTAAATCCTTAGCGCCGCATCAACGCCGAATAGCGGTTGGTATCGATTTAGGTACTACCAATTCATTGGTGGCTATTGTGCGCGATGCTTTGCCAAAAGTTCTTCCGGATTCACAAGGCCGTGAATTACTTCCTTCGGTCGTACGATATTTGCCTAATGGTAGAACACAAGCAGGTTTTGAGGCAATCGAGAGCATTGTGTCCGACCCAAAAAATACCATTGTGTCTGTTAAGCGCTTCATGGGGCGCGGCATTATCGATGTCGAACATATTGAAAATACCCCCTATGATTTTGTGGATGAACCGGGGATGCTCAAAATTCGGACAGCCGCTGGAGATAAAAGCCCCATTGAGGTTTCCGCAGAAATTTTGGCGCGTTTGCGCCAACTTGCTGAAGACTCGGTGAATGACGATATTGTGGGTGCAGTCATTACTGTGCCAGCCTATTTTGATGATGCGCAACGCCAGGCAACTAAAGATGCTGCCAAGCTCGCAGGAATTGAAGTGCTGCGTTTGCTCAATGAGCCAACCGCTGCAGCGATCGCTTATGGTTTAGACAATGCCTCTGAAGGAATTTATGCGGTCTATGATTTAGGTGGGGGAACTTTTGATATTTCTATTTTGCGAATGAGCAGAGGGGTATTTGAGGTCTTATCTACTGGCGGTGATTCAGCCTTAGGTGGTGATGATTTTGATCATCGACTCTATTGCTGGGTGATTGAACAGGCAAAATTACCGCCACTTTCAATTGGTGATCATCGAAAGTTATTGCTAGCCTGTAAGCATGCTAAGGAGCAGTTAAGTCATAACCCATTGGCTCGCGTTCATGAGACTTTAGCGGATGGCACTGTAGTTAATGTTGGTGTTAGCCAAGCTCAGTTCTTTGAGATCACTCAACATTTGATTAACAAAACCCTCTTAGCGGTGAAAAAAGCTTTGCGTGATGCAGGCCTTAAAGCAGGCGAGGTAAAGGGTGTTGTTATGGTTGGTGGGGCAACACGAATGCCTCATGTGCAGCGCGCTGTAGGTGAGCTGTTTGGGACTAAGCCCTTAAATAATTTAAATCCGGATCAAGTGGTGGCTTTAGGTGCCGCTATGCAGGCTGACCTGCTTGCAGGCAATCAGAGTAAGGATGATGAATGGCTTTTGCTTGATGTCATTCCACTATCACTCGGTATTGAAACCATGGGTGGCTTGGTAGAAAAAATTATTCCTCGCAATACACCTATCCCTGTAGCGCGTGCACAGGATTTCACCACATTTAAAGATGGTCAAACTGCACTAGCTATTCAGGTGGTGCAGGGTGAGCGCGAGTTAGCCCAAGATTGCCGTTCCTTGGGTAAGTTTGAATTAAGGGGTATCCCACCAATGGCTGCGGGAGCGGCACGGATTCGAGTGACATTCCAAGTCGACGCAGATGGCTTACTGTCTGTTAGTGCTACAGAGCAGGGATCAGGTGTTCAGGCCTCAATTGATATCAAGCCTTCATATGGTTTAAGCGATGCCGAGATCACCCGCATGTTGCAAGATGGTTTTGCTTCGGCAAAGATTGATTTGCTATCGAGATCCTTGCGTGAAGAGCAGGTCAATGCCCAGCGTTTATTAGATGCAGTTCAAACTGCTCTAGACTCTGATCGTGATTTGTTAAGTGTGCAAGAGCAAGTGGCGGTAGATCACGCAATGGCAACTCTGAAAACAATACTGCAAGAAGAGACTGATAGTGCCATATTAAGAAAAGCAGTAGATCACGCCGCTAAGGCTACCGATGATTTTGCCCAAAAGCGGATGAACGCTAGTATTCAAAAGGCTTTAACTGGTAAAAAAGTTGCTGAAATTTAAACCAGTCAATAACTGCATTTCCCTATTCAATAGAAATTAATCATGACTCAGATAGTTGTTTTACCTCATAGTGAATATTGCCCAGAAGGTGCCGTAGTTGAAGTGTCTCCAGGAACATCGATTTGTGAAGCTTTATTAGAAAATGATATTCCGATTGAGCATGCATGCGATATGGTCTGTGCTTGCACTACCTGCCATGTCATTGTGAAAGAGGGCTATCAAAGCCTCAATGCCCCCGATGAAAATGAAGAGGATTTACTAGATCGTGCATGGGGTCTGAGTCCGCTATCCCGCCTATCTTGCCAGGCAATTGTGGCTCGGGAAGACTTGGTAATCGAAATTCCGAAGTACTCCATAAATCATGCAAAAGAGAATCACTAGCTAGGAAATTGGTTTGGCGACAAGGTATATTCTGCTTATGAAGAGTCAATCTACAGTTTGGTGTTTGGTCGGAGGAGTAGCCCTTCTGAGTGCCTGTTCCAATAATAGCGATCCCTACACGCAGAGTGCAGGCTTCCCAATGTCTTATACCCAGAGTGGTGGCTATGCTAGCTCCCCTCAGCTTATTTCCTCTGAGCAGTTGCAGTCGCTTGTTTCTCCAATAGCGCTGTACCCAGATTCATTGCTTTCTTTGATGCTTTTGGCTTCAACCTATCCTCTGGAGATTGCGGAAGCGTATAACTGGCGTAGAAGTAATGCAAGTTTGAATGGAGCGGCTTTGCAAAATGCCCTGAAAGCCCAATCTTGGAACGATAGCGTTAAATCACTCATTTCTTTCCCGCAAGCATTTGACATGATGGGGGGCAAATTACAGTGGACTCAGAATCTCGGTAATGCTTACAAGCTTCAGTCGGCTGATACGATGAAGGCGATACAAGTTTTGCGTAAACGGGCTGTTCAAGCAGGCACTCTAAAGTCAAATCAACAAATCACTGTCAGTACAGACGCCAGTTCTAATATTGTGATTGGCCCTGCAAATACTCAGGTGGTGTATGTACCAAGCTATAACCCTACTGTTGTCTATGGTGCCTGGCCATATCCTGACTATCCACCTTATCCTGTGTATAACCCTGCCTGGGGGATGATGTCGTTTGGTCTAGGTTTGGCTGTTGGTGGCGCATTTTGGTCAACACCCAGTTGGTCTGATGGAACAATCAATGTGAATAACAATGATAGCAATCCCTCGGCTAGATCAAATCGTGGGGTAATTGGTCCCAGCAGCATTCAGAATCAGCAACGACTTCTGAATGATTGGAGAAATAATGCTACTCCCCAGGACAGGCAAGCGGTAAGAGCAGCCGGTCAGAGGGCTGATAGTGATTTTCAAAAAAATGCCACGCCTCAGGAGCGGGCTCAAGCCGATCGTCTAAACCAAGAAGCTCGTAATGATTATCAGCGTGATCGTTCTAGTCAAAATGCTTACCGAGAGGCTGCTCAAGAAAATGCTCTGCGAGACCAAGCGCGTTTCGATCGCATGAATGATGATCGTTTTGGCGGACGTGGTGGGTTTGGTGGTGGTCGTATGGGTGGATTTAGACGCTAATCTAGAGAATATTAAATGAACCTTTTCCGTATCACGCTACTCATTCTGACTGCAGTATTGCTCATCCAGCCCAAGGTTTTTGCGCAATCGAATTTGCCTAAAAATGATGCTTCAACAAAAGCATTGGTCGAGTTATGTCAAAACGTCAATGATGTCGATGCGCAAAATTTTTGCTTTGGATTTGGTGAGGGTGTATACCAAGCCTATCTTGCCAACCGTAATCCTAAAATGAAGCCAAGCATTTGTTTTTCTTCAGAATCAGGCACTAGAGAGGCGATTCTTCAAGACTTCTTAAGCTGGAACCAACGCAATCCTCAGTTCCAGCAGGAGCGTGCGGCCAAGACTTTAGTGCGTTTTTTTGAGGCCCAGTACCCCTGTAAATAGGGCTGGGTGAAGCGGCCCTTATATATGCACCAATTTAGAGCATGATGCACCCAAACTATGCGTCCTGTCTTTTATCACTGTGATGAGAGGAATACGATGAAGTTGTTGTTCATTCTTTAGGTATTACCTCCATAGTATTTCTTTAGACCACCCTTCGGGGTGGTTTTTCTTTGTCAGTAATTTGCTCTAAGAAATACTTTTTAATTTCTTGCGTAATATTTTGACGCGAATGTTTGCGCCTCTCAAGCAATCCAACCTTGCGGTAAATCGTTTTACCGGGAAGTTCTGAAATGCTGAGTTGCCGATCTTTCTCCCAGGCAATATTGGCTAATTTGGGAACAATGGAATACCCAAGCCCCTGTCTAACCAATTCAATGATGGCTTCAACTGAATTGAGTTCCATACCTTCTTTAACCATCAGTTTGCTGGCGCGGATAGTTTGATCTACGAGGTGACCTGTCCAGGTATTTCTCTCAAAGCGAATAAAGGGCAGGTTGCTTGGTATTAGCTCGGTATTTTTTTTGGGGCCAGCTGATTTGGCGGTGCTCAGTGGCAAAATGAGGACCATGGGTTCTTTGTATAGCTCGGTCCATAAGGCGGTCTGAGGCAGCGGGAAAGGGGATTCAGTCACAATGGCAGCATCGAGTTTGCCCTCTAGCACCTGCTCCAAGAAGTCACTCGATAAACCCGCTATCAATTTAATTTCTAGTTCTGGGTATTTGCGTTTTAATTCATCCAGGGCTTTACCAAAATGCCCCATGAGAGTCGAGACCAAAGCGCCCAATACGATTGTGCCGCTGAGTTCAGTTTTGAAGCTAGCCCCAAGGGATTCATAGCGCGCAATGATCTCCTGGATGGGCTCTACTAAGGCCCGACCTTGATTGTTCAGAACTAGAGAGCGTTTATTGCGGTCAAATAGCTCAATCCCAATTTCTTCCTCCAGGTGCTGTAATTGCTGACCGGCAGCGGCAGCGGTCAGTCCAATTTCCCGGGCAGCTGCGGCGACGCTGCCGTGGCGAGTAATGGAGATAAAGTTTTTGAGTACGCGGATACTAGACATGAGCTTTATTTTAGTAAAAAATTATTTTATCTCGATAAAAAATCTATTCGATTTATTTTTTACTATACACCGATATAATTTCCCCATGTCTAAAACCAATCTTAAAGTGAAAGTCTGGCGCGGAGCTGAGCAAGGGGAATTTGTCGAATACCTGGTGCCGCGCAATTCCAATCAAACAGTACTGGATGTAGTTACCTATATTCAGCGAAAAATTGATCCTACTCTTAGCTATCGATTTGCTTGCCGTGTAGGTATGTGTGGCTCTTGTGCGATGACCGTTAATGGCGTAGCCCGATGGACTTGCAGAACCCACGTAGCCAAAATTGTAGAGGGCGATTTGCTTGAAATTGCTCCGCTGAATAACCTGCCGGTCATCAAAGACCTCGCGACTGATATGCGTGAGTTCTTTAATAAATGGAAAGGGGCAGTTGGTTTTTTTAAAGGTGAGCAAACTCGCCATGATGATTTTGCAAAGGTAAAACCAAACTCTGAGGAGCGCCAATTAGCTAATGCGGGAATTGAATGCATTGGCTGTGCTGTATGTTATGCCTCTTGTGATGTAGTTGCGAGTCGCTCGGATTATTTGGGCCCAGCAGCATTGAATCGCGCCTGGACCCTAACAAACGATGTGCGGGATGTTCAGCAATTAGACCGCTTGCGAGCAGTGGCGGGTGATGCTGGCTGCCATACCTGCCATACCCATGGCAGTTGCACTGAGCGCTGTCCAAAACAGCTAGAGCCTACTGCTGGGATCGCTGGACTTAAAAAACTAGTTGCACGAGCCGCCGTCCGGGGTAAGTTATGAGTGCAGCTTTGCATAGTGACGCTATATTGCAGGCTAAGCTTTGGTACGCGCAGCGGATTAGCGCAATGATCCTTGGTTTATGCGTTGCTATTCACTTATTCATTATGTTTTACGCTATTCGTGGCGGCCTTACTGCGGGTGAAATTTTAGGCCGTACTCAAGGCAATTGGTTTTTTGCACTCTTTTATGAGGTATTTGTTTTGGCTTGCTTTATTCATGCACCAATCGGCCTAGCAAATATTTTGCGTGAGAACTTTCCGCGATCCCCTGGGGTTCGCGTTTTACCTTGGATCTTGGCAATTCTAATTTTAGTATTGGGAACCACTGCTGTGCTTGGTGTATTTACTGGTGGAATAGGGCGATGACTAATAGACCAACTTTAGATCGCCGTGCCAAATCCCATCTGTCTTACTTTATTTATATGGCGCATCGGGTTTCAGGGCTACTCCTTGCCTGTTTCTTGCCGATCCATTTCTTTTTGTTGTCGCAGTCTCTATTTGGCGCAGATGAATTAGATCGTTATTTAAAGTTGACGGATTTTTGGGCTGTCAAAGTAGGCGAATGGGGTTTGGTGACTTTATTGACGATCCACTTGGTCGGCGGCATTCGTCTTTTGATGATTGAGTTTGGAGCGTGGCGTGGATTGCGAAAGGGCTGGATTCAGGCGGCCATAGTCATTTCGATTATTTCCGGTCTTTTATTTTTAGCATTAGCAGATTAATTGGGAGCAATATGCAGCTACAGATGAGTTTGGTAGAGGAGGCATGTAAGGAGTTATATATTCGTGCGCTCAAGAAGTTGCCTAATGATGTTAAGCAAGGAATTGACCGCTTAAATCAATTAGAGACCGATGCGCGCGCACAAGTAGTGCTGCAAACCATGGTTACCAACATTGCAGTTGCAGAGCGCGAAGATAATTTACTTTGCCAAGATACCGGTTTACCTATTTATAACGTCAAAATTGGTCGTCACGTTGAGTTTGATGGAATGGCCTTAAAAGCTGCAATCCGTAAGGGATGCGAGCGCGCCACTACTGAATATCCACTACGCTCTTCAGTGGTGCATCCCATCACCCGAAAAAATAATCACACATCCTGCGGCATCGATATGCCAGCCATTCATGTGGATTTTAGCGATGATGATGAGTCGGTAGAAATTGAAATGGTCCCTAAAGGAAGTGGCTCCGAGAATAATTCCTACCTCAAGATGGCCATTCCAGCTGAAGGTATTCTGGGTGTAAAGGCATTTGTCATTGACAGTGTCGTTGCTTCTGGTGGAAAAACTTGTCCTCCAACTATTGTTGGAGTTGGCATTGGTGGCACCTCCGATCAATGCGTTGCCATGGCTAAACGTGCCGCGACTAGACCAATTGGGAGTGTTTGCACTGATGAAGAGGGCGCAAAGCTAGAAAAGGAATTGAGTGCTGCCGTAAATCGTCTTGGTATTGGTCCACAAGGTTTGGGTGGAGATGGCACTGCATTTGCAGTACATGTTGAATTGGCGGCTACGCACATCACAATGAATCCTGTGGCAGTCAATATGCAATGCCATTCTGCAAGGCGCGCTCGCGCCACCTTTACGCCAAGCGGTGTTGAGTACGGTTTTTAGGAATAATAATGACTCATTACATTCTCCCTACTCCGGTAAGCGAAGCTGACATTCGCCGCCTTAAAATTAACGACACGGTTACCTTACAAAACACTTTGTTTGGAATTCGGGACGCGACTCAGATTCATTTATTTGATCGCGATCGAAAAACCAAGTTTGATCTAACTGGTCACGCGGTGATTCATACTGCACCTAATGTACGTAAGGTGCCGGTCAGTGCTGAGTATCCAGCGGGCTATCAGCCTATCTGTATTGGCACAACCACATCCGATCGGATGGAGCGTTTCACAAGGCCATTAATGACCCAAAATGGGGTGCGGATGATTGTGGGTAAAGGCGGTATGCGAGAAGGTTCATCTGCAGCATTTGCAGAGTTGGGCGGAGTGTATTTAGCGATTATTGGCGGCACTGCTGCTCTAGAGACCACTTGGATTGAGCAAATCGAAGACGTGGATATGGATGATTTAAATCCTGAATCCTTATGGCGTTTTAAGATACGCGATTTTGGCCCGCTATTGGTTGCAATGGACAGCCATGGTGGCAGTATTTACCAAGAGGTTAAGGGTGATGTTGCTCGCAACAAGGTAGATGTGCTTAAAAGCTTAGGAATCGAATCATGAATGCGCCCTTGAATATCAAAACACTTGAAACCGATATTTTGATTTTGGGTTCGGGTGGAGCTGGCCTTTTTGCGGCGCTTCACGCCCATCAAACAAACCCCAAGCTACATATCACCATCGCAGTTAAAGGTCTTTTAGGAAAATGCGGATGTACCCGAATGGTGCAGGGCGGTTACAACGTGGCGCTTGCAGAGGGTGATTCGGTTGAGCGTCACTTTATGGATACGATTGAGGGTGGCAAATGGCTTTGTGATCAGGATTTAGCATGGACATTAGCTAATATTGCAGTTGAGCGTATTCGTGAGTTAGAAAACGAACTGGGTTGCTTTTTTGATCGCAATCCCGATGGTACGATTCATCAAAAAGCCTTTGCTGGCCAGACCTTTGACCGCACTGTACATAAAGGTGATTTAACTGGAATTGAAATCATTAATCGCTTAGCAGAACAGGTATGGGCGCGTGGTATTCATCGCCTGGAGGAGTACCGTGCGGTTGAATTAATTCATAGTGCAGATGGAAAATCCTTGGCAGGCGTCTTAATGCTGGATATGCAGACCGGTGAATTTACCTTGGTTCGCGCTAAGGCTGTATTACTCGCTACGGGTGGTGGCCCCACAATGTACAAGTACCACACTCCATCAGGTGACAAGAGTTGTGATGGGCTTGCAATGGCACTACGCGCAGGTCTAGTCTTGCGGGATATGGAGATGGTGCAGTTTCATCCAACGGGGCTATTAGCTGGGCCTGGTACGCGCATGACAGGTACAGTATTAGAGGAAGGCTTGCGCGGCGCTGGCGGTTACTTGTTAAATGGCAACAAAGAGCGATTTATGGGTAACTACGACGCCCGAAATGAGCGGGCAACCCGCGATATTGTCTCGCGCTCGATTAATTCCGAGATACGTGCTGGACGGGCAACACCAAATGGTGGTGTGTATATTCAGATGAGTCATTTGGGTCCAGATACTGTGCGCAAGTTATTTAAGGGTATGGTTGAGCGTTGCGCTGATAGCGGCTTTAATTTGGCCGAAGATTTGGTGGAGGTGGTGCCAACCGCCCATTACATGATGGGTGGCGTCGTCTTTCGGGCGGATTGTAGTACTGACTTGCCAGGCTTATTTGCAGCTGGCGAGGATACTGGTGGCGTTCATGGAGCCAATCGCCTGGGTGGTAATGGCGTGGCAAATTCAACCGTGTTTGGTGGCATTGCGGGCGATGAGATGGCCAAGTGGGTTGCTAATAAATCCTTACTCGAATGCAATATGAATGAGGTTGCTGCTAGTATTCGAGCACATGAAGCCCCGCTTGAAAAGCCGCCCGGAGATATTGAAGTTATTCGAGATGCCTTGGCAGAGGTAATGTGGAATGACGTAGGTATCTCCCGTACACAAGAGAGCTTGCAACGTGCCCGCGTGAAGTTGGATGAACTAGATCAATCTCTTCATCAAATGGGAGTCGGCGATTTGCAACGTGCATATAACTTGACTTGGCAAGACTGGATGAATTTGCGTAATCTAATCTTGGTCAGCAAATCAGTCACTGAGGCTGCCATTTCTCGAGAAAATTCAAGAGGGGCTCACTACCGAGAAGATTTTCCTTTGCCGGGCGATTTGGAAACCTCCTATTTCACGGCGGTTCAGTTACGCGATACTAATCTCACCATTGAAAATAAACCAGTTCGCTTTAATTTAGTGAGGCCTGGCGAGACAATTCTGGTGGAAGAATCTGCTTGAGAACCATATAAAGCCAATAGGACATTCCTATTTTTGAGGTCCTCCAACCCCTTTCAGTAACGCTTGCGGTACTTATCATTTTTTGCGCCTATTTTATTTTCGGCGTGTCTGGATTTGGATCTTCTATTGTGGCTGTACCCTTACTGGTTCAGCTATATCCATTGACAACTGTAGTGCCAATGATGGTCATCATGGATATTTGCGCCTCTTTTTATCTAGGCAGAAAGTCATCCAAAGATGCGGATAAAAAGGAGCTGCTTTGGCTTTTTCCATTCACTTTGGTGGGGATGTTTATTGGAATCACGTTGTTAATAAATGCTCCAAGCGAGCCCCTTTTGATTATTCTTGGATTGTTTGCAAGTGCAAATGGTGCGAGGGTGTTGATTAAAAAAAAGACCAATCTACATTCACCTATCTCAAAATGGTGGGCTATGCCCTTTGGCTTATCCGGGGGAATATTTACGGCGCTATTCGCGACCGGAGGGGCGATCTATGCATCCTATCTAGCTATGCGGATGAGAGACCCTCGTATGCTTAGAGCAACAATGGCGTTTGCCATTTTAATTTTAACAATGATGCGATTTGTATTTATGCTGATATCTGAATTGCTCTTGCATATTGATGTGTTAGTTTTGGCTATGTCGATGTTGCTACCTATGATTTGTGGATTATGGATTGGCTCTAGAGTACACAGCAAATTAAGCAGCCCAAATATACAAAGTATTTATGGCGGTATCTTATTATTTTCGGGGGCAATGTTGCTGCTGAGAGAAGTACCCAAATTAATCTAATTTTTCTAAGATTATTTTATTTGGATTCATGATGTTGAGCGGATCAAGTGCACCCTTAATATCCCGCATCAAATTCATTTCAACACTCGATTTTCGCTCGGTAAGCTCGATTGCTTTTGCCTGACCAATACCATGCTCTGCCGAAAAGGAGCCTTGATGAAAATACGCCTGATCATGTACTAGCTGATTAATTGCATTTCGCCTATCAGGAAGTAGCTTGGAAACGTCATGATTTACTGCGACTAGGTTGTAATGCAAGTTTCCGTCACCAACATGTCCGAAAACAATGACTTCGGTATTGGGCCATTGTTCATTAAGTTTGCGGCTAGTATTCTCAATAAATGGCTCAAGCGCTGAAATGGGAAGGGAAATATCGTGTTTAATAATATTTCCTAACTGCAACTGGGCTTCAGGAATTGTTTCGCGAATTTCCCACATCTTTTTAGATTGCTGAATTGATTCCGCAACAATAGCATCGGTAATGAGCTTGATGTCAATGCAATGCCCAAGGAAGTCTTCAGTTTCAAGTCGAACTTTTTCTTCGCTATCCATACTGGATAGCTCAAATAAAATTGCCCAATCCGATTGGTTATTCAATAGTTGTTGCGCTAGTGTAAATTTTGTTGCAACTAAATTAATCGCTCGACTGGATATCAATTCGAAAGCAGTTAAATCGGCGCTACACTTCTGTTGAATTTTCTGTAGCAGCGAAATTCCATTCTTTACATTCGCAAGCGTTACAAATGCGGTTATTTTCGTTGCTGGAATGGGATACAACTTTAATGTGGCAGCGGTAATAATTCCTAAGGTACCTTCGGATCCTATAAACAGATCTTTTAAGGAGTAGCCCGCATTGTCTTTGCGCAGCCCCCGTAAGCCATTCCAGATTTCTCCATTTGGAGTGACAACTTCAAGACCCAGCGTAAGGTCGCGCATATTGCCATACCGAAGGACTTGAATGCCGCCCGCATTGGTTGCCAAATTCCCGCCAATCGTACAGCTGCCTTCAGCGGCCAGGCTAAGTGGAAATAATTTTCCGTGCTCTAAGGCTGCATTTTGAACATGCTTTAGTATCGCCCCTGCGCCAACAGTAATTGTGGAATTTTGGGTATCCACATCTCGAATTTGGTTTAATCGACTTAAACAAATCACCACTGAATTTCCAGTGTCATCAGGGGTGGCGCCTCCACATAGGCCAGTATTGCCACCTTGCGGCACAATCGATATCCGATGAGCTTTGCATATGCCTACAAGCACAGCAACTTCATCCGTATTCTTTGGCTTTAAAACGGCTAGTGCACGCCCTCTGTAGCGCTTCCCCCAATCTGTCAGGTATGGATCTTTATCCTTATCCTGGTCTAGTACGTATTGTTCGCCAATTGCATTCATAAATTCCGAAAGAAGCAAGCTGGCGGACATGTTGAATCTAGTTACGTCGAATTGTTGGGGCTGGGACGCCATCGATCATGATATTTAGGCAAGCAGGTAGCTTGCTATCAATTGCTCGATGAGCAGCTGGAAGTACTTGATCATGATGAATGACAAGCTCTCCAAAGCCACCGAATGCGCTAGCTACCTTTTCATAGCTACTAGGCAATAATTCACACCCGATGACTCTATCTTTTCCATATTCTCGAATTTGGATCTGATGCTCAGCGTTCCAGCACGCATCGTTTCCAACAATCAGCAAAAAAGGCAGTTGGTATCGTACGGCTGTGTCGATTTCAGCGCTATGAAACCCAAATGTACCATCACCCATAATCGCGACAACCGGAGCGCCTGGCTTGGCAAGGGATGCCGCTGAAGCAAACGGCAAGCCTGCTCCAATTGATCCTGCTACACCATTAATTACGCGATTTGGTGCATGCAAGCATGCTTGTGCCCATTGGCCAATTTCCCCACCATCGCTGACTAAGACAGAATCTGGGTGGCTATCGAGTATGGACTGGAGTGGTTTAAAGGCATGGACAGGATGAATCTTTCTGTCACTGGAAATGGTCTGATCCCACGCTGCTGGGCGATAGTGTATGGCGTTATGGACCTCTGTCATCCACTCGGAGTTCATTGTCTGTGGTATTAATTGCAGTTCAATGAGTGCATTGATAGCACTAGGTACATCAGCCAGTGTAGATAGATTGAGTTTGTTGGCGACAGCCCTTTTAGTCCGCTCAATTTCAGTATTCTCGGGATCAATTTGTAAGAAGATGCAGTCTCTATCAAAATTAGGTGCCTTGCCAAATTTAAGTGTGAAATCCAATTTCTTGCCAAGCAGCAATACACAGTCTGACTGAGCCATTACCTCGGAGAGGGCGCCCAAGCTAGGGTCTCCAATGCCTCGTGGGCTTTCCATCCCAATGACAGGGATCCCCAAGGATGATTCAAGTAATGCAAGGGTTTTACGCCCTTGCTTGGATTGCATCATTGGGCCAGTCAAGATTAATGGCCGCTTTGCTTGCTTTAATTTATCAAGCATGTTTTTCATTGCTGTCATATCTGGCTTGATTGGCACAGCATCAAAGTCCGATAATGCAGGCATTCGCGATCCTTCCGGAAAGACGTCATCCAATACATCTGATGGAAGGCTGATGTGTACTGGGCCCGGTCTGCCTGATCTTGCAAGCGATACTGCTTTCGCAAAATCGCCTGGAAGATCGGCGGTGCTCTTGCACATCCAGGATGCCTTTGTAAGAGGCGCAGCAATATCAGCCTGAGCCATCTCCTGAAATGCACCCATGCCCAGTTGATTTATCGGCGCATGACCGGAGAGTAGAACAAGTGGTGACTCAGCCATGGCTGCGGTATACAGGGCGGATACAGCATTTGCATGACCCGGGCCACCCGTTACCATTGCAATACCAACCTCGCCTGTAAGCCTAGCCCATGCATCTGCCATATGAACTGCAGCAGCCTCATGCCTGGTATGAATCAATCTCATTTTTTGATCAAATATGGCATCAAATATAGGCATGATGTGATTACCAGAAAGGGTAAATACATTACTAACTTCTGCGTTGAGCATTGAGGCAACCAATGCATCGGCTCCACGTGTAATTGGACTAGGCATAATTTCTTTCGAGTGGATTACGTTACTTAATTCCGAGTTGAGTGCTTAATTTGGAGTAAGAGACATATTGAGATGCAGCAAATTTCTCAGTGTCGATGGGGGAGAGGATGCGGGGGATACCGCCATATCGAACATTGCCAGCCTGCCAGCTAGCATCCTTGTCAGCAATATTCAGAACATTAACCCACTGATTAATGACATCCTGGCTCAGTTTAGGAGGTCCATATAAAGCGCTCCAACCTACAATCGCTTCCAGTTGTGGCATCCCCGCTTCTTTTGCTGTCGGTACATTGGGAATATCTTTTACACGTTCTGGTGTAGTGGTAACAAGGGCTCTTAATTTGCCGGCTGTAATTTGCGTGAGTGCTGAAGTGAGATTACCGCAGCTGAAATCCACTTCACGTGCGAGTACAGCAACAACAGCTTCTGATCCGCCTTTATAGCTAATGTTGACTGCTGCATCGGAATTTAATTTCAGGGTTTGAAGCATGAGTTGAGGGGCAAAGTTCAAAATAGTTCCTGGTCCAGACGAGCTGTAATTTAGCTTCCCAGGTTTATCTGCAATGGCCTTAGTGAGATCGCCAAAGGTCTTATAAGGGGAGTCAGGGTGAACAACACACACTACGGGGTTGAGTTCGAGCAAGCCGATAAAAGTAAAGTCATTCCATTTGTAACTTAAATCAGACTTCATCGCAGGCAGTACGGCTTGTGATCCCACTCTAGCTAGCAATAGCGTATAGCCATCTGGGGCAGCGTCTTTAACGAATTGCGAGCCAATGGCTCCGCTCGCGCCACCTTTATTTAATATAACGACGGGCTGCTTTAAAACGTTTTGCGCTACTGTGCCTAAATTGCGCGCTGATTGATCTGCATCCCCGCCGGCGTTGTAAGGAACAACAATAGTTACTGGTTTATTGGGATACGTCTGCGCGCTCAAGTTGGCGCTTAATGCGAATAGCGATAAACACAGTGCACGACGAGTGAGGTTAAAACTATTACGGAATGGTAGAAACATGTTGGTACCCCCTTATTCTTAAGAATTAAGCCTAAAAAAATTAATACTGCATTGAATCAACTCTTTACAGCCCTACGCACACATACTTCATCTCTAAGTACTCATCCATGCCCCAGACGCTCCCTTCACGCCCCAAGCCTGATTGTTTTACCCCTCCAAAGGGGCCAACTTCATTGGATACTGCACCAGTATTGACGCCCACAATGCCGTACTCCAACGCTTCTGCCACTTTCCAGATCCGTCCAATATCTCGACTATAAAAATAAGATGCCAAGCCAAAAGGAGAGTGGTTTGCAAGGCGCACAACCTCGGCATCATCATCAAAAGCCATAATGGGCGCAACAGGCCCAAAGGTTTCTTCATTACTGATGCGCATTTCGGGAGTCACGCGACTAAGGATAGTCGGCTCATAAAAGTGCCCACCTAAAGCGGCAACCTTACCGCCCGTCACCAGGGTTGCACCCTTGCCTAGTGCATCAGCTACATGAGCTTCTACTTTAGCCAAAGCTGCTGCATCAATGAGGGGCCCTTGCTGCACGCCAGCATCCAAACCATTGCCTACCGCAAGAGTTTTAACTGCCTTGGCAAAACGCTCAGTAAAGACATCAACTATTTTGCTATGCACATAAAAGCGGTTAGCACACACACAGGTTTGGCCAGCATTGCGATATTTGGATGCCATGGCGCCTGCCACTGCTGCATCAATATCGGCATCTTCAAACACAATAAAGGGAGCGTGACCACCCAGTTCTAAACCAAGTTTTTTAACGGTAGGGGCGCACTGTGCCATGAGCAGGCGACCCACTTCAGTTGAGCCTGTAAAGGAAAGGTGGCGCACGACGGTGGAGGCACATAGTGCCTTACCAATTGCTACCGATTGGCTGGCATCACCTGTCACTACATTAACAACTCCAGGAGGGATTCCAGCTTGGCGACTCAGTTCGGCAAGCGCTAAAGCCGATAAGGGAGTTTGCTCTGCAGGCTTAATAACAATAGTGCATCCTGCTGCTAATGCCGGAGCAATCTTTCGCGTAATCATCGCAATTGGAAAGTTCCATGGGGTGATAGCCGCACAAACACCAATTGGCTGCTTTAACACTAGCATCCGTTTATCGCCCCAGGTGGAGCTTGGAATGCTTCCGGCTACCCGCTTCGCTTCCTCAGCAAACCATTCTAGAAAGCTGGCGCCATACATTACCTCTCCCTTAGCCTCCGCCAAGGGCTTACCTTGCTCTAGTGTCATGATCATTGCTAAATCGTCTGAGGCCGCCATAATCAACTCAAACCAGCGACGTAATATATTGGATCGCTGTTTAGCAGTCAGAGCTCGCCAGGCTGGCAATGCACGATCAGCTGCTGCAATTGCTGCCTCTGCCTCTGATGCACTTAAATTAGCAACTTGTGCAAGCAGCTCACCTGTAGCAGGGTTGGTTACTGCAAATCGGCTAGACCCACTAACCCATTGCCCATTAATCCAAGCATCGTTATGGAGGAGGGTGGAATCAACAATTCTTTGCTTTAAGTCAGAAGCTGTCATATATATTGACTTTCGTATAGTGTTCTGAAAATTTAGCTCAGATTTACTAAAACAAAAAGCGAAATAAAAATTACTTCGAATAAAGTTTTTTTATGCATTGAAGATATTTATTTCACTAGCAACGCTAGGTATTTAGCCATCCGTAAAGAAAAAAGCCACGACCGTGATCGTGGCTTTGTAAAAACTTCACTTTTCATTAAATCAATTTGCGGTCAGGTTTCTTGCCTTAATAACCTTTTCCCATTTAGCAGATTCACTTGAAATTTGGGCTTCCAACTCTTTTGAGCTGTTAAGAACAGGAGTCAAGCTATTTAATTCTAAACTTTTCTGCATCGCCTCGGTCTTCACCGATTTAACTGCCGCAGCATAGATCTTGTCCATAATAATTTGTGGCGTATTTGCTGGGGCCATCAATGCAAACCAGCCAACATTTTCAAAGCCTGGAATAGAAGCTTCTGCAACGGTTGGTATGTTGGGTAATTGGGCTAAACGCTTTGCGCTAGTAACGGCGAGAGGTTTAATTTGCCCACTCTTAATAAACCCTGTTGACGCTGGAACATTACACGCACAAAAATCAATTTGTCCCGCAATTAAATCATTTAGAGCTGCAGACTCACCCTTATATGGGATGTGAGTTGCATTGATTCCGGCGGCAGTAATAAAGTTTTCGCCAGCTAAGTGAACTTGGCTACCAATGCCTGCTGAACCAAAATTCAATGGCCTAGTTTTTGCAAGAGCAATAAGTTCATTTAAGTTGTTTACTCCTAATTTCGGATTAACAGAAATAATCATTGGCCCACTGACAAGTGTTGTAATGGGAGAGAAGTCGGTGGCATAGTTAACAGCCATCTTCTTATACATGTGTGGATTAACCGTTAGCATGCTGCCCGATGCTAGCAAGAGGGTATAGCCATCCGCAGGCGCTTTTGCAACAACTTCTGCAGCAATATTTCCGCCAGCACCGCCACGATTTTCTACAATCACGCTTTCACCCAGCACGATCGTCATTTGTTGAGCTAGGATACGTCCCAAAATATCCGTTGTGCCACCTGCTGCAAATGGGATGATGAGTTTAATTGGCTTAGTAGGCCAGCCTTGAGCTTGTACAGCTGAGCCAAAACCAAGGATCAGCATTAAGCCAAATAATGCGACCACCTTTTTTCTAATGGAACATATTTTCTTCAAAATCATGACACTCTCCTAAGAATTACCCGTAAACATCTATGTGTTTTTTGAAGGGTTGCTACATTTAAATTTTTTGTTATTTCGATTCCAAACAATACAAGTAAAACTAAAAATTAACTAGGGTCTTGCAAGACATCTAAATCATCTATATGATTAAAATATGTCACCTATTCTCAGCCCTGAATTCATTGCGCGTCAAGCCATAGAAACCCTGTGTTCTCGGCATGAAGTCACATACGAGTCTTCGGGCTATAGAAATCGCGCCGGATTAATTTTTGCACTGCAACATATTGATGCATTCATTGCTCGTCATTCCACCATTTGGTTTTTAGGTGATCGCAAATGAAGATGACATTTGAGCAGATTGTTGATTTGGCATCCTCTGGATTGTGTGCAAGCGGAATTAGTCGCAAAGCGGCAATAGAAACAGCTCAATTTTTAGCGCTAGCCGAGGCAGATGGTCTCGCATCCCATGGCTTGGCTCGGGTCGCTCAATATGCTGGTCATGCAAAGAATGGTCGAATTGAGTTAAATGCAAAGCCAAAAATAACAAAATATAAAACGTCTGCAGCCTTGGTAGATGCCTGCGACGGACTTGCATTCCCATCACTGAAGCTTGCTACGGATTTATCCGTGAGTTTGGCTTCTAAAAATGGTATTGGGCTTGTGGCGGTTACCAATAGCCATCATTTTGGTGTGGCGGGCCATTACACCGAAGCAGCTGCTCGTGCTGGTTATATTTCTTTACTATTTGGCAACACCCCTGCAGCCATGCCAATGGCAGGCGGGAGTAAGGCGATTTTTGGAACTAACCCCTTGGCAGCTGCATTTCCGGTTGCTGGAGCCAATCCTCTAGTAATTGATATGTCTCTGTCTGCAGTAGCGCGCGGCAAGTTACTAGTTGCCGCAAAAAAAGGGGAGTCTATTCCTGAAGGCTGGGCCTTAACGATTGACGGTAAGCCAACCACTAATCCAGAGGAGGGGCTCAAAGGCCTGATGGTTCCATTGGGTGGTGATAAAGGCGCGCTATTGGCGCTGATCATTGAATTATTGGTTGTAGGCTTATCTGGCAGTCGATTTTCATATGAGGCAGATTCCTTTTTTGATGCCAAAGGTAATCGCCCCCGCATTGGTCAGCTTCTACTGACCATTGATCCGGGAATCGCTGGTGGTCAGGTATTTTCAAATCGGATGCGTGATTTTTTAAAGACATTGGCTTTAGATGCAGGCGTTCGGTTGCCAGGGCAGAGGCGCTTCATGCAACGCGCTGCTGCCCTAGCGCAAGGTATTGATGTTGGAGATGGAGTTCTAGCAGAAATTCAATCTGGCATAAGCCAGAATTGGTCTAAGTAGTTCAATAACGAAATTTTTAAGGAGAGAAGAATGATTCACTTTGTCGTGCATGAACCGGGAGATGTGGTTGGAGTAGTAGTAGTCGAAAACATTAAAGCTGGCACTGAATTAACTGGCTGGGTAATGGAAGGCGATACTACTCTAACGATTAAGTCTGAAAGCGATATTCCAATTGGACACAAGATTGCTCTAAAGCCATTGGTTGCTGGTGATACTGTCATTAAATATGGCGTAGATATAGGAAAAGTAGTGGCACCCATCAAAAAAGGGGAGCACCTCCACGTTCAAAACGTAAAGACTAAGCGCTGGTAATCCAGTTTTTTGCATACTTATTTACTTGGAAAGATTAAAGATGATCAATTTAAAAGAAGCAACATTTATGGGCTATCGCCGTGAAAACGGGCGTATGGGAATTCGCAATCACGTTGTTATTTTGCCTTTAGATGACCTATCGAATGCAGCATGTGAGGCAGTTGCCAACAATATTAAAGGGGCTATTGCAAGTCCACACCCCTATGGCCGTTTACAGTTTGGTGCTGACTTAGACCTCCACTTCCGCACACTGATTGGCGCTGGCTGCAACCCAAACGTGGCAGCAGTAGTGGTAATCGGTATTGAGAGTCAGTGGACCGGCAAGGTGGTAGAGGGTATTAAGGCGTCCGGAAAGCCGGTTGAAGGTTTTTGGATTAGTGGTAATGGTGATACGGCAACTATTAATGCAGCAAGTCAATCTGCTTACAAAATGGTCAAGCATGCATCAAAACAGCAACGTGTTTCAGCGCCCCTATCAGAGCTTTGGGTTTCAACCAAATGCGGCGAATCGGACACTACGTCTGGCTGCGCTTCAAATCCAGCAGTAGGAAATGCGTTTGATCGTTTGTACGAAATTGGTTCAACATTGGTATTTGGTGAAACAACAGAATTAACTGGTGGCGAACACTTGGTTGAAGCTCGTTGCCGAACTCCAGAAGTAAAAAAGAAGTTTCGGGATATGTTTGACCGCTACCAAGGCGTTATTGAAAGAAATAAAACTAGTGATTTGTCTGATTCGCAGCCAACCAAAGGAAATATTGCGGGTGGCTTAACTACGATTGAAGAAAAAGCGCTGGGCAATATTCAAAAAATTGGCAAGAAATGTATTGTCGATGGAGTGCTTGATAAAGCTGAGACTCCTGCTATCCCAGGACTGCACTTTATGGACTCCTCTTCAGCTGCCGCTGAAATGGTGACATTATGTGCGGCTGCCGGATTTGCTGCTCACCTTTTTCCAACTGGACAGGGCAATGTGATTGGTAACGCAATCCTTCCGGTAATTAAGTTATGTGCAAATCCAAAAACGGTGCGTACTATGTCAGAGCATATTGATGTGGATGTATCTGGCTTATTGCGCCGTGAAGAAACTCTGGATTCCGCTGGAGAAAAGCTCATCGACGCTCTTTTGCGCACTGCAAATGGAGAGTTAACTGCAGCTGAAATACTGGGTCATCGTGAGTTCGTGATGACCCGCCTCTATGAATCTGCTTAAGTAGTATTAGCATGAAGTCCCTGACCGCTTATCAAGAGGTAAAGCAAAAGATCACCGAAGATCTGGTCAGGGGTCGTTATCCTATGGGGCAGGCTTTGCCTGCCGAAAAGGATCTTTCAAAAGAGTTAGATGTATCAATAGGAACCCTGCGCAAGGCTGTGGATGAGCTTGTAGCAGAAGGCATCGTTGTTCGCCGCCAAGGCAGGGGCACCTATGTTGTTGAGCATGATCTCAAGCGACTCCTCTATTATTTTTTCCACGTGGTCAAACACGATGCGGAAAAAAAGTTCTATCCCAAGGTAGACCTAGTTTCTTTAAATAGTGCAGCCGCCAATAAAGAAGAGGCTAGCAAGCTGGAGATCAAAGAAGGATCACCCGTTTGGACAATAACGAATCGACTTTCATTGGAAGGGCGATGCGTGATGATCGATCAGATTACTTTAGATAAAAAGCGCTTTAAAAATTTAACCCGTTCGGACTTTATCGACCGCACTGGCAGTATTTATCAGATGTATCAAGCGCAATATGGGCAGACAGTGGTCCGAAGTAGCGAGCGTTTACGTGCTGGCCTAGCAGGAAAGCAGCATGCAGAATGGCTAGGTCTTCATCCAGATTCACCTGTGTTAATTATTAGAAGGGTGGCTCTAGGCTTGCAGGATGATCCCATAGAGTGGCGTGTATCCGTTCTCAATACCAGTCAACACGAGTACTTTAGTGAGTTGGTAGCTTAGTAGGTTCTATCTTTGCCGTAGTTATTTTTGTAGTTCTTTAGCCCAAGAGCTGATTAACTTAACCGGTTCATCTTTTTCATCCCAGCTCAGTTGCCTCATAAAAAGTCCACGCATTTCTTGGCCAATACCGCATCCCCATACTTTAAGCTGGGGTTGTTTTTCAGCCCACTTCAGAGCTAATTTCAGATGATCCATGAGGTAATCTTCATCTGCATTTGCTTGTTGTGTGGCCCGATCCATTGGGCAACCATCGGAAAGTAAAATAATATTGTGCTTGATTTCATCAGAAGCTAAATTAGATATGCCTGATTGAGATTGATACGATAAGCTTCGCTCAGTTGCCCATAACAAGGCTTCGCCATCTAAACTTTCTTTATAGATGTCTGGCTTGAGCATTCCCGCAATGCTTAGGCGCGAATTTTTCCAACTGGTTTTAAAGTCTTTGAAAATCCAGTGGGCCCGTTCATTCAGTCGCCCGGGATCTTTTGGTTTGCCCGCAGCGTGCCATCCTTTTATGCATCTTCCACCTTGCCAGCTTGCCGTTGTGTATCCCAAGACTTCACATGGAATATTGGCTTTATCCAATATTCTGACCATGACATCAATCCATGCTGCCATAGCAAGGCGATTCTCTTTCATTGAGCCAGAGCAATCAATTAGAAAAGTTACAGTGGAGTCAGGTTTTGGTAGGAGATATTCTTTTTGGTGGATTGCTACGGCACTTTTGGATGTAATTACTCGACTCAGTAATTTTCGATTGAGTAATCCCTCTTCTGACGATTCGAAGCCATTATTCACAGGCGCCGAAAAGAGAGCGCTATAGGTTTTGATAAATCGTGACCATGGTATCGGCCAGCTACTAATTTTTTCATCAATCTCTTCTCGAAAAGATATCAATTGAGCCATGCGGATGGTTTCTAGCGGCTTAATTTCAATATCAAATGCGGTGTCAAAAATACGATATCGACTTAATGCTTGCTCATAGACTTCGCGCTGCATAGCTGAGCCATTGGCAAATGGACTATTTTCGGCAACGGGATGTTTTTGCTGATCAGAGAACTCCCACGGGATTTGAAATTGGTTTTTACTAGAATTTCGCCGTTTGATGCGAATGCTCGGTACGTCTTGATATTCTTTGGTGACCAGATTGGATACAAATTGAGCCATCTCTAATGCTGGCTTTATAAACTCCTCTTGCTTGAAGCGTGTTCGCTTCAGCATCTCTAATAGGGGTCCGGTAGATTGATAGAGCTCAGAGCGCGGTATTTCAATCGTGTCCTGCATCAGTTGCGGTAAGGCTGCATTATTTAGTCGCGACCATGTGCCACCAAATATTGCTAGTAGTAATAAGTTAATGCTTCCCTCAGTACCCCCTTTTGCCATGAACTCATTGAGCCAAGCAATAAAGTGGTTTTGAATATTCTTCTTAGTGCCGCTCATGCTGGTAGGGCAAATACTTTCAACGCGGATTTGTTCGAGCACCTCAAATACTAAGGAGCCCATTAAATCGTTTGGCTGAGAGCTTCGGTGTAAGGCTGGATTTGAGTATGCAAGGCGTAAACCTAGGCCATCAAGCATGCCACGGTGATCAGCCCAAGGCTCAAAGAAAAGAGTTGGATTAAGATGGGGCGCTAGTTGTCCAACAAACTCATCACCCTCAAAAAAATTCCAATCACGCATATTGATGCGGGCATTACCAGAGATAGAGCGTACGATTGCTCCGTAGCGCTCTTGAAGCAACATGTCCTCTGATGAAAACGACTGCAAGGTCTGATGCTCCTTAATTAATTTGAAGAGGGCATCGACAGTGGTAGCTCGCGATCAAAACATCGCTGATAGTATTCCGCGATGAGGCGCTTTTCCTCTAATTCACATTTATTTAAAAACGATAATCGAAATGCAAATTCGAGATCGCCAAAGATTGCCCAATTCTCAGCCCAGGTAATGACAGTTCTGGTTGACATCAATGTAGATAAATCCCCCGCAGCAAATCCCTTACGCGTGAGGTTAGCCAGGGCAATCATTTGTGAGGCAAGAGGTGCATGCTCTGGCAAATTTAAATGCGACACTTTTGCTTTAACAATCCGCTCTTCAGCCTGGGGATCTAGGTAATTCAGCGCGGCTACCACATCCCATCGATCCATCTGCCCTTGATTTAGCAGTTGTGTTCCATGATAGATATTGTTCCAGTTACCCAGGCCAACGGTATTGCTGGTCGCAAAAATTCGGAAATAGGGGTGAGGCTCTATCACTCGATTTTGATCAAGCAGGGTTAATCTACCCTCGCGCTCCAGCATTCTCTGGATGACAAACATGACATCTGGCTTGCCGGCATCATATTCATCTAATACAAGAGCAACAGGCCTTTGGAGCGCCCATGGAATGAGGCCTAACTGGAAGTCAGTTACTTGCTTCCCATCCTTAATTGTGATGACGTCTTTGCCTAAAAGGTCCATGCGGGTAATTTGCCCATCCAGATTAATGCGAAGACATGGCCAGTTAAGGCGTGCGGCCACTTGCTCAATGTGGGTGGACTTACCAGTGCCATGCATGCCCTGCAGTAAAACCCGCCGATTAAAGCGAAATCCTGCCAGAAGGGAGACGGTTGTATCGGAATCTAATTGATAGGTGGGATCAATTGTAGGAACAAGCTCATTGGTCTTGGAAAAGCTCGGCACTTCAAAGTCGCATTTGAAATTGCATTCTGGAAAGGCGGACTTTACGGAAATGAGCGAATCAGGTTTTGTATCAATGAGATTGGCTAGATCGGGACTATTTTGCATATGATTTCCGGTTAATTGGCGGCAGCAGAAAATGGAGTATGTTCAATTTAATCGACATTATCATTCCACTTTTTAAGTTTTTCTTGGGGATTTCCCTATATATTTTCTAATATAAATTCATTGTAGAACAATTTGTTCCATTTATTTGAAAAGGTGGTAGAATTTACTGAAATGCATAGGTAGTTCAGAAAATGTTCTATTTTTTTAAACAGGTAATGGAGAGTTTGAATGTCTAAACCAGATCACGCTATAACTACTGGACCACAAAAAATGACCCCTTCGGAGGCATTTGTAGAGACGATGGCGGCTAACGGTGTAACGGATATCTTCGGAATTATGGGTTCCGCATTTATGGATGCGATGGATATTTTTGCTCCAGCTGGAATTCGCTTGATTCCAGTAGTTCATGAGCAAGGTGCTGCCCACATGGCTGATGGTTATTCTCGTGTGAGTGGTCGACATGGTGTTGTGATTGGCCAAAACGGCCCTGGCATTAGTAATTGCGTTACCGCTATTGCGGCAGCATATTGGGCACATAGTCCAGTGGTGATGATCACGCCCGAGACCGGAACAATGGGTATGGGTTTGGGCGGCTTTCAAGAGGCCAACCAACTGCCAATGTTTGAAGAATTCACCAAGTATCAAGGACATGTCAATAATCCAAAACGGATGGCCGAATATACAGGGCGCTGTTTTGATCGTGCGATGTCTGAAATGGGGCCGACCCAGTTAAATATTCCACGTGATTATTTTTATGGCGAGATTGAAGTTGAGATTCCACAGCCAAGTCGTCTTGATCGCGGCCCTGGTGGCGAGAACAGTCTGAACGAGGCTGCTGAGTTATTAGCTAAAGCAAAATTCCCAGTCATTATTTCTGGTGGTGGTGTGGTGATGGGTGATGCTGTTGAGGAGTGCAAAGCTTTGGCTGAGCGACTCGGCGCACCAGTAGTGAATAGTTATTTGCACAACGACTCATTCCCAGCTAGCCATCCACTCTGGTGTGGACCGCTTGGTTATCAAGGTTCTAAAGCAGCGATGAAATTAATGGCGCAGGCTGACGTTGTGATTGCACTGGGCTCACGCTTAGGACCTTTTGGTACTTTGCCACAGCACGGTATGGATTACTGGCCAAAGAATGCCAAGATTATTCAGATTGATGCTGATAACAAAATGCTGGGATTGGTTAAAAAGATCTCGGTAGGTATTTGTGGTGATGCAAAAGCAGCTGCAGTTGCCTTAACACAGCGTCTCGCTAATAAAACCTTGGTTTGCGATGCTACTAAGGCAGAACGTGCGAAAACTATTGCTTCTGAAAAAGCGGCCTGGGAAAAAGAGTTGGATGAGTGGACGCATGAGCGTGACGCATTTAGTCTTGACATGATTGAAGAGCAAAAAAAGGAAAAAACTCCTACTGGAGGAAATTACCTGAGCCCAAGGCAAGTATTGCGTGAGCTTGAGAAAGCGATGCCAGCTGATGTAATGGTTTCGACTGATATTGGTAATATTAATTCAGTTGCAAATAGCTATTTGCGTTTTGAAAGGCCACGTAGCTTCTTTGCCCCTATGAGTTTTGGTAATTGCGGTTATGCACTTCCTACTATGATTGGTGCAAAAGCTGCAGCGCCAGAGAGACCAGCTATTGCTTACGCCGGTGATGGTGCATGGGCGATGAGTATGGTGGAGATCATGACTGCAGTTCGTCATAACATCCCGGTAACAGCGGTAGTGTTTCATAATCGCCAGTGGGGTGCTGAAAAGAAAAATCAGGTCGATTTCTACAACCGTCGATTTGTTGCGGGTGAGCTCGAGAGCCCAAGTTTTGCTGGGATTGCTCAATCCATGGGTGCAGAGGGAATCGTAGTTGATCAATTAGATCAAGTTGGCCCAGCCCTGAAGAAGGCGATTGATATGCAGATGAATGAAGGCAAAACCTGTGTAGTCGAGATTATGTGTACCCGTGAATTGGGTGACCCATTCCGTCGCGACGCTTTATCAAAGCCTGTACGTTTCCTTGAGAAATATAAAGACTACGTATAAGCCTATCGATGACTGCGGAACTTCTATTGTTTCGCAGTCATTCTAAAAAATCGAGTGGTAAACAGATAAGTCCGGTCGCAATGCGCTACTGGACTTATTTTTTGATACTGTACCAATAGTAATAAAGCATACAGGCGCATCATCTGCCGATAGGTCAAAGAGTTGCTTCAGACGTTTATTGGTGATTGCTTTGCCGCTGGACAAACCCGAACCAAATCCCAGCGCATGGGCCGTTAATAGAATATTCTGAATTGCGCATCCCAAGGAAACCATTTTCTCCTGCTCACTTACCCCGTCAGCAGTACTAGCTAGTTTTGCAACTGCTAGAAGCAATAAGGGACCCCGAAATGCCTTTTCTTGAGCCTCTTGGAGCTGTAGTGGGCTTGCTTGGGGATCGCGCTCCAGGAGACATTCCTTGAATACTGAGCCCAATAAATGTCGACTGGACTCGCTTACTTCATAAAAATGCCAAGGTGTATTTCTGCCATGATCCGGAGCTGCTTTTGCGGATTGAAGAATTTGCTTTTTTTGCTCTGCACTAGGGCCGGGTTCAATTAAGCGCTTTGGCGAAACATGAACCCGTCCGTGAATCAATGCATCAGCATAATCGTCCAATGGAATCACTTTGGCGGTAACTACGATACCCGTTGGTAGTAGAGATTTTGCGGATGATTGGCATCAGCAAAGAATAGGAAGCGCTCTGCAATGAGTCCGACAAACTGAATAACAAAGGCAACAAATACCCAAGTAACTTGATCTTGAGCAATTGCCAATACAAGCCCGATGAGCGGGAGAATGTAGCCTAAAACCAATGCGATTCTTCGGAGATTGCGGATCACCAAATCACTTTGGTGATGAAAAAATTCCTTGGTATTGAAGCTTCCACCTGTCATCCCCATGGATGTTTGGCGAACGTTTGTTCCTTTGAGTCCCGTGGCTGAGTTGAGATTCGATTTAGGGCGCAGATTTCGATTGCGCTTCCAAATCCACAACTTAATGATCATCGCAGCTGCTATGAGGATAAAGCCAATTTGACTGAGCGCTAGAACCGATATCGTATCTGAGCCAAACCAGATTAAGAGAAGAGTGGATAACAGCATCCAGCCTGATGCGAGACCGAGAATAATGAAATTTAGGATGGTAGAGAAGTGAGCCCACTCTTGAATAAAACGAATGCATTGATAGATTTTGGCTGTGCATACCCAGAGAACAAAAGATGCTGCGATCAGGGCAATCCAAATCCATGAATTATTTTCTCCGAGATAGGCAGAAAAGAGGGCAAGGCAGGTAATCCCTATGAAGATTGGCAGAATAATCACCTCGCGCGAAAGCCATGAAGTGCGCCACATGAATACTGCGCGCCAGGCTCTTTCTGGGTGACCCAAATGAAACATCGAGGCAATTAAGCCTGTAATCAAGAGGACCAAGGAAGTTGGTATCGCGAATTTGACTAAGAAGTCAGAGGGTAGACCATCATTTCCGATGTTCAGGATGCCAATAAAAACCAGTAAACCCTGGGCCATACCCGCAAGGGTAGTGAAGAAAATAAGTGAAAAATTCGGATGCATTAGTTTTCTGCCTTAACTGCATTAATGATTTCAGTGATAGAGCGTGGTAAATAGTGATTTGCTGGCTGTGTTTCCCACTCGGGCATGAGTTTATAGCCAGAACGTTTTTCAATCGCTTGGCTTGCCTCGGATTCTGGATCATGAATGTCTCCAAAAATACGTGCGCTGGTAGGGCAGGCGAGAACGCAAGCAGGTTTTTTCTCGCTTTCTGGCAAGGTTTCGCTGTAGATACGATCTACGCACAAAGTGCATTTAGTCATGACTTGGCGCTCTTCATCGAGTTCGCGTGCGCCGTACGGGCAGGCCCAAGCGCAATACTTGCAGCCAATACATTTATCGTAATCTACCAGTACGATGCCATCCTCTGCGCGTTTATAGCTAGCTCCAGTTGGGCATACCGGTACGCAAGGCGGATCTTCGCAGTGTAGGCATGATTTAGGAAAATGCACGGTTTCCATTTGCGGAAAGCTGCCAGATTCATATGTTTGAACTCGGTTGAAAAAAGCCCCATTTGGATTTGCGCCATAGGGATTTAGATCAGTTAGCGGACCAGCTGATCCTGATGTGTTCCATTCTTTGCAGGACGTTACGCAGGCATGACAACCCACGCATACGTTGAGGTCAATGACTAAAGCGAGCTGCTTTTTCGTTGGCGCTGACTTGGGAGAAGTACTTTTATTATGTGACATAGGTATTTGGTAAAAGGTTATTTTTTAATCATTCCAGGTACGCGATAGGCTTTGACTTGCGGCCATGTTTCTTCTGGTTCATTTTCATCTGCTGCAGCTAATTTGACCCGTACGTCGTACCAACCAGCTTGTCCTGTGATTGGATCCGAATTGCTCACTGAAAATCCACCCAGTGACAGTTCTTCGGAAATAAGGTGATTGAGCAAAAATCCTTTTTTGGATTCATCTGAGCTGGGATCTAGACTCCAAGCAGACTCTGCTTTACCAATCGCATTCCAAGTCCAAACCGTACCTGGATCAACCGCTTCGGAGTGACGCGCCATGCACTTGACCTTGCCCCATTGTGATTCAATCCACATCCAGGCGCCATCATTAATGCCATGCTCGAGTGCTGTTTTGGTGTTTACATATAGATAGTTATGGCTATGAATTTGTCTGAGCCAGGCATTTTGAGAATCCCAAGAGTGATACATCGCCATAGGACGCTGAGTAATTGCATTCAAACTATATTTCTCTAGATCGGTAACCTCATCCTCAAGAGGCGGATACCAAAATGGTAGCGGATCAAAATATTTCACAATTCGTGATTTGAGATGCTCTGGAGGAGTTGCTCCTGGCCTTTGACCTTTTGCTGCCAATCGAAATTTTTGCAAAATATCCGAATAGATCGCGATCATAATGGGATCATTTTTTTGGCGAAGCGCATTTGCTTTGCTAAAGTCAAGATAGCCTCTATTCCAATTGCGCATGTATTGATGCTCTACAGGCATTTTGTAATGAAAGACGCAATTGTTTTCAGCGTAGCGTTTCCACTGGTCAGGGTTTGGCTCACCGCGAAGACTCTTTTCACCATCTTTGCCGCGCCATCCGGCTAAAAATCCAATCCCAGAATTAGGGGCGGTTTCAAAGCGGGTAATAAAGTCTGGATAGTCTTTGAATTTGCGACTACCATCTTCCGCGGTAAACGCTGGGAACTTTAGGCGCGAAGCTAGCTCAATTAAGACTTCTTGGAAAGGTTTGCACTCGCCGGTAGCTGGTAGAACTGGAATACGCACTGAATCTACCGGCCCATCAAACTCTGAAATTGGTCGATCGAGCAAACTCATTGCATCATGACGCTCTAGATACGTGGTGTCGGGTAAAACAAGATCGGCAAAATCAACCATTTCAGATTGAAATGCATCGCAAACTACAAGAAATGGAATTTTGAATTCGCCGTCAGTGTTCTTTGAATTCAATAAGTCACGCACCTCCATGGTGTTCATGGTGGAATTCCATGACATATTTGCCATGAAAATCATGAGCGTATCAATGGAGTAGGGGTCACCTTTGACGGCATTGGTAATCACGTTATGCATGAGTCCATGAGCTGCTAAAGGATGCTCCCAAGTGTAGGCTTTATCGATACGTAGTGGCGTGCCGTCTTTGTCTAGTGCAAGATCCTCTGGCTGTGTGGGCCAGCCGAGTGGTGCCTTACCCAATGGTGTATTGGGTTTAATGTCATTCTCTGAAGAGGGTGGCTTGACATTCGGAGGAACTTGTCTTGGGTAAGGGGCTTTATGTCTAAAGCCACCAGGTCTATCGATCGTGCCAATCAGTGACATTAATACCGCCAAACCGCGCGTCGTTTGAAAACCATTGGAATGTGCTGCAAGGCCACGCATCGCATGAAAGGCAACTGGTCGCGCCGTCACTGATTGATGCTCTTTACCCCAGGCATCAGTCCATTGCACTGGCATTTCAAATGCTTGCTCAAAAGCCGCTTGACCAATTTCATTGGCTAATTTTTTAATCCGCTCAGCTGAAATGCCGGTAATTGAGGCTGCCCATTCAGGCGTAGTTTCTTGCACCTGTCTGCGTAATAGTTCAAACGCAGGAGCTACTTTTTTGCCTTGATGGGGTCCTGCGCCCATGATGAATTCGCCACAGAGTGTTGGTGAAACATCTTTTTCAAAGCAAGGTTTTGCACTTTGAGTGCGTTCATCCCAAACGTATTTATTGTGTGGTAAGTCCGCATTAATTGGATCGGAATCTGGATCAAATAAAAACAATCCTTCTTCAGGGCCTGCATCAAGGCAAACTAATTGACCAGAATTGCTATAACGTTTTAGAAAGGCTGCATCGTATTGTTCAGTACGAATTAATTCATGCATGAGGGCCATGAATAAGGCGCCATCCGTTCCGGGCTTGATCGGGATCCACTCATCTGCGATGGCAGAGTAGCCAGTACGCACTGGGTTAATAGATATAAAGCGACCGCCCGCTCTTTTAAATTTCGACAGAGCGATTTTCATTGGGTTACTGTGGTGATCCTCGGCAGTGCCAATCATGATGAATAGCTTTGCATGATCTAGATCGGGGCCACCAAATTCCCAAAAACTGCCACCAATGGTGTAAATCATTCCAGCAGCCATATTGACGGAACAAAATCCGCCATGCGCTGCATAATTTGGCGTTCCAAACTGGCGAGCAAATAAACCTGTTAAGGCTTGCATCTGATCGCGTCCGGTAAATAGGGCGAACTTCTTTGGATCAGTTTCTCGGATCTTTTTTAAGCGATCGGCTAGTAACTCAAATGCTTGTTCCCAGCTGATTTCATCAAACTCACCGGCTCCTCGATCACTTCCTTTTTTTCGCAATAAGGGTTTGGTGATGCGCGCTGGAGACTTCTGCTTCATGATGCCCGCAGATCCCTTTGCACATATAACGCCTTGATTTAATGGATGTTCTGGATTGCCATCGATGTAAACCAACTCACCATCGCGAAGGTGGGCTCGAATCCCGCAACGACAGGCGCACATATAACACGTCGTTTTTTTAATTTCCGTTGCAGGTGCTTGCTTGTGGATTGGATCGTGAATAGGGTCTTTTGAAAAAATCTTAAACATAGTTCTAGTTTCTTAATGAGGGTCGAATATCGGGTTTAAGCTAAGCGCATAGCTAGTGCGGTGGATGCTACTCTGGAAAAAACTGAATCTGATCGAGAGGTCAGAATGATTGGAACAGTGGTGCCTAAAATAGTTCCTGCGCACTCAGCTCCTGCCATATAGATGAGTGATTTATACAGAATATTGCCAGCCTGAAGGTCAGGGGCCAGTAATAAATCGGGATCACCGGAGACGGCAGAATCAATTCCCTTGGTTTTTGCTGAGGCCGCAGACAATGCGTTGTCAAAACCAAATGGCCCCTCGATTAATGCGCCCGGAAAGAATGGCTCAGTGCGCTGCAGATCCACCAATGTCTTTGCATCTGTGGTTGCCTGCATGGCTGGATTAACTACTTCTGTTGCGGCGATGATGGCCACCTTTGCCTGATGTATTCCTAGCTTAGCAAGTGCATCTAGACTATTGAGCAGGATATGTTTTTTATGCTCAACAGTTGGCGTAATATTCACAACACAATCGCTGATTCCAATGAGCTTATGGTAGCTACTGAGCTCAAACAAAAAAATATGGCTCGTTCTACGCGCCGTTCTCAAGCCTTCCTTGCCTACTACTGGCCCCATTAAGTCTTCAGTATGAAGGGAGCCTTTCATCAAAGCAGCAAGCTTACCCGCCTTTGACATTTCTACCGCAACCTTGGCGGCCTCAACAGGATTATTGGGGGTGTCAATAATTTCTATGCCATCAATATCAAAAGAATGTTGCTTAGCAAGAAGCACAATATTTTCTCGCGGGCCAATTAGGATGGGTGTGCAGAGAGCATGTTTACGAAGCTCCACAACGGTTTCTAAGGATGGCTCGCTCAGTGGAAAGACAACCCCCAAGGGTTTAGTGCCCTTGGCGTTATTAATGAGATCTTGTAGAAGAGGGAATGGATGGGCCATGCTGCTCAGTTCAGGGTATTAGAAATTCGCTCTGCTGCAGCACGTAATTGAGGAATGTATTCCATCGCCTGGTTAATTGGTAAACGCGCTGTCGCTGCATGGATTGCAATCGCCGCAACAGCATCACCATGCTTATCTTTGACGGGAACTGCAACGCAGGAGACTCCAAGAACATATTCTTCATTATCAACCGCATAATCAGTGCTAATAATACGGTCTAGCTCTGATTCAAGGAGGTCGCGGTCCGTGATGGTTCGGTGCGTGAACTGCTCTAGTGGAAGATTGTCTAGTAGTTTTGCGCGCTCTTCGGGTGGCTTAAATGCCAGCAGGAGCTTACCGCTTGCGCTGCAATGCGGAGGCAGAACCGTTCCTGGCGGCAGGTGGAGACGTAAGGCCCAGTTAGCCTCTACTCTGTCTAGATAGAAGAGCTCTCCACGACGAAGCACAGCTAGGTTGCAGGTTTCCTTTAGATCTGAAACGAGTTTTCGTAAGATTGAGTGGCGCACACTGGAAACGCTGTCATGGCAAAGTGTTTCAATAGCCAGGCTCGCAAGTCGCTGGCCCGGTGTGTAAGCTTTTCCACCTGGCTCACGCATCACCAGACCTGCCTCTTCAAATATAGCTAAAGTACGATGTAGCGAGGCTTTTGGCATCCCGGTAATCTGCATGAGCTGAGCCAAGGAAGCGGGTTGTCGAAGGTTCGCAAGTGCCTCAAGAATGACTACCCCTTTGAGCATGGAAGAGTTTTCACTCAAAGCATCTTTTTTTGCGATATCCAGATTTTCAATCATTTCTAGCTCAGACATTGAATTAATCTCATAAAATTACATATTTTGTTCATTTTAATAGAACATATGGACTTTATAGCATAAATTTATTAGTGTTATTACTTATACGAAACAACTTGTTCAGTAGAACTGAATAGAGTATGGTAACTTCTGAAGCAGCAATGAATAACCTTTAGAGGAGTTTGTATGCAGACGAATAAGATCTTCAAGTTGGTGCTTGGCGCAGCTCTGTGCCTGTCCAACATGTTGGTAGTGAACGGTGTCTATGCCCAGTCTTGGCCAACTAAGCCAATTAAGTTTATTGTTCCTTACCCACCGGGTGGGGGTACTGATGTTATTGCTCGGATAGTACAAGAGCCTCTCGCCAAGGAATTGGGTCAGCAAGTCATTATTGATAATCGCGGAGGTGCTGGTGGTTCAATTGGATCTGCTTTGGCAGCCCAGTCCCCCTCTGATGGTTACACAGTGCTATTTACGCTCTCTTCTCACACCATTAATCCTGCTTTTTATCCACGACTGCCATTTGATACGGAGAAAGATTTCTCTCCAGTTGTGACCATCGCATCTTTGCCTCAAATCTTGGTTGCCAATCCCAATTTTCCTGCCAAGAATGTTAAAGAAGTGATTGAGATGGCAAAAGCAAAACCAGGCTCTATCTCTTATGCCTCTGTTGGCAATGGGTCTCCAGGTCATCTCGCTGGTGCGATGATGGCAACAGATGCAGGTGTTGATATGGTTCACATCCCCTATCGTGGCGGTGGCCCGGCTATTACTGACGTAATGGCAGGTCAGGTTCCATTGTTATGGGTTTCTATTCCTGCTGCTGCGCAGTTTGTAAAGAGCGGTAAATTAAAAGCGCTAGCTGTTTCAACGCTAAAGCGCTCTGCCGTATTTCCGGACGTTCCAACCATGGCAGAATCAGGATTTAAAGATTTTGAGGTGGACTCTTGGTATGCGATGTTTGTGCCTGCCAATACACCGAAGCCAATCATCGATCGTTTAAATCAGGCTGCTATTAAGGTGCTTGCACAGCCTGAAGTAAAGGAAAAATTACTCAGTCAAGGTGCAGAGGCAGTGGGTGACTCATCACAGCAATTGGGTGCTACTGTGAAAAAAGAGATCGTTAAATGGAAGCAAGTGGTAAAGGCAGCCAATATTAAGGTTGACTAAGCGCATTAAGTTCATTTTTAAACATTTAGTAAAGAATATATGTCAGAAGTAGAAAACATCATCAAGCGTGCTCGTATTGCGCAAAAAAGTTTTGAGTTGTACACACAGGAACAGGTTGATTTAGTAGTCTCCTCGGTTGCATGGGCTATTTTGGAGCCAGGCAGAAATAGGGAGCTTGCTGAGTTAGCCGTTCGTGATACGGGGCTTGGTGATGTTGAGGACAAGTTTAAAAAGAATTTTCGTAAAACCTTAGGCTTGGTACGTGACCTCCAAAAGGCTAAAACAGTTGGCATGATCGCCCATGATCCGCTGACAGGTATTACTGAGTACGCAAGGCCGGTGGGGGTTGTGGCTGCAATTACGCCATCCACCAATCCAGGCGCCACTCCGATTAATAAAATACTCAATGCCTTAAAGTGCCGTAATGCCGTTGTCATAGCGCCATCGCCAAAGGGACTTACTACTTGTGCACGCTTATTGCAGTTTGTTCATGCGCAATTGGATTTGGTCAAGGCTCCTAGAGATTTGGTGCAGATGTTGCCAGACCCGATCACAAAAGATGCTACTCATGAATTGATGAGACTGGCTGATTTAGTGGTTGCGACTGGCTCCCAGGCAAACATTCGGGCTGCCTACACTTGTGGCACTCCTGCCTTTGGGGTAGGTGCTGGCAATGTGCTCGTCATGATTGATGAGCATGCCAATCTAGATAGTGCGGCTCAAAAAATTGCTCAATCAAAAACTTTTGATAACGCTACTAGCTGTTCAAGTGAAAATGGCGCCGTATTACTCGATTCAATTTATGATGCCGCTATTGCTGCATTGGAACGGGCAGGCGGAGTCATGTTAGATGCTGCTGATAAGCAACGCCTTCATGAGGTAATGTTCAACAACGGTAAGTTAACTTCAACTCTAACAGCGCAATCGCCAGCAGTTATTGCGGAGCGAGCAAAATTGCAGCACCCCAAAGCTAGTAGCGCACGTTTTTTCATGGTTGAAGAAACCGGCTTTGGTCCAGATGCTCCATTTTCTGGTGAGAAATTAAGTCCAGTCCTCACTGTTTGGCGCGCACCCGATTTTCAATCTGCTAAAGAATTAATCGCACATGTCTACTCTTTCCAAGGGGCAGGACATTCAGTTGGTTTACATACTGCCGGTAGTGGAGCAGTGATGGAGGATAGGGCTGATGATTTGGCTAGCCACTTGCCAGTTGCACGGATCATAGTCAACCAAGCTCACGCTATTGCTACCGGAGGTAGTTTTGAAAATGGCCTACCGTTCTCTTTATCTATGGGTTGCGGTACTTGGGGAAAAAATAATTTCTCCGATAACATGAACTATCGTCATTATCTCAACACCACTCGCATTGTTAGACCGATTACTGAAAAGGTGCCCATGGTCGAGGACTTGCTGGAAAATTATTTCAGTCAGTTTCCAAAATAATCTGTATTAGCACTAACTTAATCTAGCTCAATATAGTGGATACTTTCAGCACTAACAGCGCTAGCATGGCGCAAGTCTTAAGCCGTTGGGCTCAAACTCAACCTGATCATGCATTGTTATATGCGCCAGAGACTGATCAAACATTATCTTATGGTCAGATGGCAATTGAGGCCGAGCATTTTATGGGCTGGCTCCAAGAACATCAGATCAGTGCTGCTGGTCATGTTGGCATATTTATGCATAATGGCCGCCAAACGACAACGGTTTTTATTGCCACTATGGCATCTGGTCGCGTGGTTACGCCACTCAATTTATTGGCACCTGTGGATCAGCTGGCATGGGTTTTGGATCACAGTGATATTGAGGTTTTATTTTATGCTCCAGAAAATAAGCAAAGCTTATTTGCGGCTCTGAAAAAAACGCAGCGCTCATTTGAGTTAGTCGAGCTAGATCCAGATGCACAAGCTGGACCATTTTTGCAGTCTGCTCGTATTGCTTTGCCTCAAGTTGACACAAACAGCCCAGCATTATTGATGTATACCTCAGGTACTACCGGTACCCCTAAGGGGGTATTGCTAACCCATCGAAACTTGCTGCATGCGGCAAAGTCCATTAGCGAATGGCACAAATTATCTCCGGCTGATATTGTCTTGAGCTCGCTACCGATCTACCATATCAATGGTCAAGTCATCTCAACAATTACCCCGTTCTTTTCTGGTGGATCCATTGTTGCGCCACACCACTTTTCTGTATCCACCTGGTGGAAGACAGCAATTCGATAC
>JAXIUI010000011.1:0-55213 GCA_034680725.1 Polynucleobacter sp. | reverse complement strand
CGCTCACCATCTTTATTGCGCAAAATGCCGCCTTCACCACGGCAACCTTCTGTCAGCAAAACACCAGCACCGGCTACGCCAGTTGGGTGAAATTGCCAGAACTCCATATCTTCCAATGGAATGCCTGCGCGAGCTGCAAGACCCATACCGTCACCAGTATTGATAAATGCATTAGTCGATGCATCCCAAATACGGCCAGCACCGCCAGTAGCCATCATGACAACTTTGGCTTCCAAAATATAAACCTCACCGGTTTCCATCTCTAAGGCGGTCACGCCCACCACATCACCCGCGTCATCGCGAATCAAGTCCAAGGCAAGCCACTCTACGAAGAAATTGGTTTTTGCACGCACATTGCGCTGGTATAGGGTGTGCAACATAGCATGACCTGTTCGGTCAGCAGCGGCACAGGCACGTTGAACAGGTTTCTCACCATAGTTCGCGGTATGTCCGCCAAATGGGCGCTGATAAATTGTGCCATCTGGATTGCGGTCAAATGGCATACCAAAATGCTCTAACTCATAAACTACCTTCGGCGCTTCACGGCACATGAACTCAATCACGTCCTGATCGCCCAACCAGTCAGAGCCTTTAATGGTGTCGTAAAAGTGATAGTGCCAATTATCTTCACTCATATTGCCTAATGAAGCACCAATACCACCCTGCGCTGCAACAGTATGAGAGCGCGTTGGGAATACCTTAGTCAATACCGCAACATTTAATCCAGCTTCTGCTAGTTGCAAAGAAGCGCGCATACCGGAACCACCGGCACCAATAATCACCGCATCAAAACGACGGCGTGGCAATACTTTTTTAATCGCAGTCATTAAATTACACTTTCCACAAAATTTGTACGGCATAAGCCGCACAGGCTACGAGGTACAAAACGGTTAACACTTGCAGTGCTAAGCGAATGCTGACGGGTTTGATGTAATCCATCCAGATATCACGCATACCAATCCAAGCGTGATAGAACAGGCTGATAAAAGCCAAAAGTGTTAGCAACTTCATGAACTGATTACTAAATAAACTTGCCCAACCTTCATAAGTTGCGCTACCAGTGATGGTGTAGTCCACCAGTAATACGACTGTAAATACGACCATCACAATGGCGGTAATACGCTGAATAATCCACTCTTTCAAGCCATAATGCGCGCCAACTACTAAACGCTTTGGTCCAATTTGATAAATAGGCATGAGATTTCCTTAGTAAAGAGGCGCTTAGTACAAGCCAAACAATTTAAGACCTACAACCGCAGTCAATGCGAGGCCTAAGAAAAATACGATGATTGCTGAACGGTTGGCATCAGCCTTTTCAACGCCGATTTCCAAATCCAGCAGGAGGTAACGGATACCCGCGCAGAAATGGTGCAAAAAAGCCCAAATCAAACCAAGGCAAATAATCTTTACTAAGACATGCCCCATGATTGCCTGAAATTTTTGATAACTCATCTCTGAAGCCAGGCTCTGATCAAAAAGATAGAGCAAAAAGGGCAACATCAGAAATAAGGCAGCACCACTGATACGGTGCAAAATTGACACTTTTCCAGCCCACGGTAAGCGGTACTTCACTAGTTGGGCTAAGCCGATATTTCGATAAACGGGTTTGGCAGTTTTTACATCTTGCTGGGCATCAACCATGGGCAATCTCTCTGTTTTGGAGGAGGTTCAAGAAGGTTTTGTTGTATTGCAACATATTCTATGGGAAACCTAGGGTCGTTTGGGGATTTTTAGCGTTTTAAAGGGGTTTTTAATGGTTTTTACTAAGTTCTTGAGTGTACTGCTTAGTTCAATTTGTTGTCGTAGTGTTGGTTAGAAGTGTCATAACGAGCATGTCGAATTTCAACTGGCTTATTCCCGTAAGTGAATGCCACCCTCTCAACTGAAAGTAAGGCCGCTCCAACAGAAATCTGCAAGTATCCCGCCAGAATTTCATCAGCAAGCACCGCTTTAATTTTTTCTTCAGCCCTCACCATATGAGTAGCATATTGACTCTCATAAAAGGCATAAACAGGGCCTGGCCAGGTGTTCAGTGCCTCCAACGTTAAGCCCTCAAAGCGCTTCTCTGGCAAGCAAATTTCCTCAAAAACAACTGGCTTACCTCCAGAGCTTTGCACTCGATCAATTCGAATAAGGGGGTCGCCTAGCTTCAATTTCAGCAACTGGGCTTGATAAGCATCTGCTGGGATACGTTCACACACTAAAAACTGGTTCTTTAGGTGCAATTTCTGACCAGAATCAGTTTCTAGCCGTAAAAATCGATATTGCCAGTCCTCCTCTTGGTGGGTAGCTACAAAGGTGCCTTTGCCTTGGCGACGCACCAGAAGATTTTGGGCGGCTAACTCATCGATTGCCTTACGTACTGTGCCTTGGCTAACAGCATAACGAGCGGCAAGCTCCATCTCACTGGGGATTGCATCCCCTGGAAGCCATTCAGAAGCTTGCAGGCTAGCCAAAATCATTGCTTTGATTTGTTCGTAAAGCGGGCTAAAAGAGGCAGTAGGTTCAGTAATCAGAGACAAATTCACTCCAAGACGACATCAATTCGATAAAATATACTTCTATTTCATATCTTATATAAGACATGATTGACAGTGTAAATGGAAAATCCCTACACTTGAATGGATAATAGAAAAGATTTCAATTAATTAACCTCAACTGGAGTTATTAGTAATGGCAAAAGCCCCAATGCGTGTCGCGGTGACCGGTGCAGCCGGTCAAATCGGATATTCCCTACTTTTTCGCATCGCAAATGGCGATTTACTAGGCAAAGATCAGCCTGTAATCCTCCAACTCCTTGAAATTCCTGATGAAAAAGCACAAAAAGCACTGGCTGGCGTCATGATGGAACTAGAAGATTGTGCATTTCCACTATTGGCTGGTATGACTGCCCATTCAGACCCAATGACCGCATTTAAGGATATTGATGTGGCCCTCTTGGTTGGCGCACGCCCTCGTGGCCCAGGCATGGAGCGCAAAGATCTACTCTCAGCTAATGCCCAAATCTTCACAGCACAAGGCAAGGCATTGAATGCTGTCGCCAAGAAAACAGTCAAGGTATTGGTTGTTGGAAACCCAGCAAACACCAATGCTTACATCGCCATGAAATCTGCTCCAGATATTCCTGCGAAAAACTTTACTGCAATGCTGCGCTTGGATCACAACCGCGCGCTGTCTCAGCTTGCCAATAAGTTGAATAAGCCAGTTGCTGATATTGAAAAATTGGTTGTCTGGGGTAACCATAGCCCTACCATGTATCCAGACTATCGCTTTGCAACAATCGATGGCAAGTCTGTCAAAGATAGCATCAATGATCCAGTCTGGAATAAAGATGTTTTCATTCCAACCGTTGGTAAACGTGGTGCAGCAATTATTGATGCTCGCGGCTTATCCTCTGCTGCATCTGCAGCTAATGCTGCTATCGATCACATGCGTGACTGGGTTCTAGGCACAAATGGTAAGTGGGTAACCATGGGCATTCCTTCTAAGGGTGAATACGGTATTCCAGCGGAAGTCATTTATGGCTATCCAGTAATTTGCGAAAATGGCGAATACAAAATGGTTGAGGGCTTAGAAATTGATGAGTTCTCTCGTGAGCGTATGAATCACACTCTGAACGAATTGCTTGAAGAACAAGCAGGCGTTAAGCATTTACTTTCTTAAGGACTTGCCAATATGAAGCATTCCCTTCTCCTCATCAGCATAATGGCTGCTGGCTTTATTGGCGCAGCCAATGCCAGTGAAGAAGTATCGACTTGGACTTGTAGCGATAGCAAACAATTTAAAACGACTGGAACAACTGAAAAGGTGCGCCTGACTTGGGAATCAAAAACATTTGATCTCAAGCGTGAGAATTCTTTGCCTGGTAGCTTGCGCTACAAAAATACTACTAGTGGACATGATTTAGTAGTGCTCGGTAATAAGGCAATGCTATTTAATATTAAGTCAGGAACTCGTCTAGCGGATTTTTGCCAGACAGCAGAAATGAAGACTGGTAAATTGCCGCATTTATTTGCGGATGCAGAGCCATTCGTCCAAAACTAGTTCAACCGTTTTATTGCAGCATGAAAAAAGCCGAGGAATACTCGGCTTTTTCTTTGGTACAACTATTTTTTAATGAAAGAGTGGTTGCTGTGTGGGTGCGTCGTCAGGCATTTCTGCGTGGACGGCCTCACCAGAGCGATCTGGAAACAAAGGTGCTCCACAGTCATCACACAGCTCTGGATCAAATAGCATGGCATGACGGAAGATATCCTCAACACCAGCATCATGCAGAGCATCCGCAATCTTCTTCATCGGACTTTCATCATCCGATAAATCATTTAATGCATCGTTTGCTACGCTCTCGCGATCATACAAAGGCCAGATGACCCCATATACTACCTCCGATGATCCCTTGAGACTAAATGAGATTCGATATTCATCAGCCTGCTCTTCACCAAATGCGCCAACAACACAAGATAGTCCAGCGGGCAAAATCCCAAGAGTACTCTCTAAAAAATTGACAGCCGCTCGAATACTTAAGGGTCTAACGTGTTTATCTGCGAGGCGACAGTTAGTAAAGTAGGCCTCAGGTAATAGCAATTCAAATTCACAACCTGGCAAAAGATTGGCAATGGGATCATGCATGGCATTTTGCCAGCCGATGAGACTCACGCCCCGCTCTTGTCGGACAGGCGCTTCCGCTTGCCAACGAAATAGCGGCATACCGCTCGGAGCAGCAATGGCGGCAATAATGAAACGCGGATCGGCAAGCACCGCAATGGTTTCCGACATATCGCGTAACTCTAATTTCACCTCACTTGAAGAAATCGCCGCAGTCGCCAAAGCCTCAGTCAATAAACGCGTTTGGCAGTGTGAAAGCGGCATTTGATCAATGCTGTAAAGCCAGGGAATAATGGCTAAACGTGTATCGGTAGAGGCAATTGAGCTTTGCAAAGCTGCAGCAGTTGCCTCGATCAAGCTCACTGGCAAAGCTCCCGAAGGAATCTGATAACGAGTATGAGCAACAATGGGCAAGGCCAAGAGTAAAACATCCCAGCTCTGGCCCTCATGCTCTATCGAAATGGATTCAGCTAGAGTTTCTGCACAATCTGCAAGAACTTCAAAGGCCACGGTATTAATTCTGAAGGTTTGATCAAGTGCAGCATCAATCACGTTTTGATTCTGACTTTTTAGCAAGCGTAACAAACGCGTATCTAAACGCCCTTCCCAAAAACGATCTTCAATTTGACTGCCTGATGCCGCCAATGAAATCGCATCAGCAACAAGTCGCTCAACATCAGGGGAGGAGCGTTGCGAAGATTTAGTGCGATGAACAGCCATAGAGGTTTTGCTTACTTTCTTTGTGAACGTCTAAAGACTGGTTTTTCAGGTTTTGATTCAGATGGGAAGTATTGATAACCCTCTAAATTAAAACCTTTTAAATCTTCTGGATCGGTAATCCGATTCTCAACAACATAACGGGCCATGAGCCCCCTGGCCCGCTTTGCATAAAAAGAAATAATTTTGTACTTACCATCTTTTTCATCCTGAAATACGGGAGCAATCACAGGGCAATCCAAATTCTGAGCTTGCAATACCTTGAAATACTCCTCGGAAGCCAAATTCAGTAGGACTGGCTTCTTTTGCTTGGCAAGGAGCTTTTTAAGAGAATCCGTTACCCGCTCACCCCAAAAAGCATAGAGATCCTTGCCTCTAGCATTCTTGAATGGGGTGCCCATCTCTAAGCGATAGGGTTGCATTAAATCGAGAGGCCTCAAAGCACCATACAGACCTGACAAGATACGAATGTGCTCTTGAGCAAAGTCAACTGTCTTGGTATTGAGCGATTTGACGTCAAAACCATCATAGACATCACCGTCAAAGGCATAAATAGCGGGTTTACTGTTTTCTTCGGTAAATTTTTTGGACCAATCGCGGTAGCGACCAACATTTAAAGTAGCCAATTGGTCAGACAAACCCATTAAATCAGCTATCTCCTGGGGGGCTAACTTCTTTAAGTCAGCAATCAACTTTGCTGATTCTGAGACAAACTCAGGCAAAGTGGGTGCTTTGACCTTGGCAGGGGTTTTGTAATCAAGCGATTTAGCAGGTGAAAGAACGATCAGCATGGCACAATTTCAGTATGAATTACTTCCATTCTAGCGACTACCCATCATATTTGCCTTAAACCACGCCATGGACCAAAAAGCCCTCAATACCCCGCAGTTCCCTAGCCGCCTTCCGCAGCTTGGTACAACGGTATTTACTGTGATGTCAGCGCTAGCAGCAGAGCATCAGGCCATTAATTTAGGGCAAGGCTTTCCAGATTTTCCTTGCGACCGCCAATTGATTTCAGACGTCAATGCCGCCATGCTGGCGGATCATAATCAATACCCACCCATGGCAGGCATTGCTCCATTGCGTCAAGCAGTAGCCAATAAAATTCGAACTCTTTATGGTCATCAATATGATGCCGATACTGAAATTACGATTACCGCAGGGGGTACACAAGGAATTATTACTGCCATTCTTTCTTGTGTGAGCCCAGGAGATGAAGTTGTCATCATTGAACCGGCCTACGACAGCTATCGACCTTCCATTGAACTGGCTGGCGGCAAAACCATTGCCGTATCTTTAATGGCCAAACGCGATGAAGATGGACGCGTTAATGCTTATGAAATTCCCTGGGATGAATTAAGTGAAGCCATTGGGAGTAAAACCAGATTAGTCATCATCAATTCACCACACAATCCAACTGGTATGTTGTGGCAAAGGTCTGATTTAGATCGCTTAGCCTTGTTAGTTCAAAATACCCATGCACTGATTTTGAGTGATGAGGTGTATGAGCATATGGTGTATGACGGAGCCCAGCATCAGAGTGTAGCCAGCCATCCAGAACTCGCATCTCGTAGTTTTCTCATCTCCAGCTTTGGTAAGACATATCATGTCACTGGCTGGAAAGTAGGTTATGTTGCTGCGCCAGCTAGCATGATGAAAGAATTTCGCAAGGTACATCAATTCAACGTATTTACCGTCAACACACCAATGCAATATGGCTTGGCTCAATATTTAGAAGATCCCCGTCATTATTTGGAACTCCCTGCCTTTTATCAAGCTAAGCGAGATTACTTCAGAGCGGGTTTGAAAAAAACCCGCTTTACACTGCTGCCCTCACCTGGCACCTATTTCCAATGTGTGGATTACTCTAATCTACAAATTCCACAAACCAAGCTGAGTGAAGCCGATTTCTGCGCATGGCTCACTACTGAGATTGGTGTAGCAGCCATTCCCGTTTCCGCCTTTTATGAACAGCCCAAAGAATCAGGCGTCATTCGCTTTTGTTTTGCAAAGCAAGAGCAAACACTTCACACAGCACTGAATAGACTGCAAACACTGTAATTTTTTAAGGGAAAACATGGCGACCAAAACAACACAGAACAAAGACATCATTGAAGTCTATAGCTGGGCCACACCAAATGGTCATAAGGTGCACATCATGCTGGAAGAATGTGGCTATAAATTAGGCAAAGATTGGATTGCCCATCCAATTGATATTGGGGCTGGAGATCAATTTAAAAAGGAATTTTTGGCCATTAGCCCAAACAACAAGATTCCCGCCATCACCGATCCGCAAGGGCCTGATGGAAAACCAATTCACTTATTTGAATCTGGCGCAATTTTGCTCTACTTAGCCGCCAAAACTGGCAAGTTCTTACCAAAGTCAGTGCGAGCTAAGCATGAGGTATTGCAATGGCTGATGTTCCAAATGGGCGGTTTGGGACCCCTACTAGGCCAGAATCACCATTTCCGGATCTATGCACCAGAAAAGATTGAGTATGCAATTAATCGCTACACCAATGAAGCAAAACGACTTTATGGGGTGCTCAATGGGCAACTGAAAGATAATGTCTATGTTGCTGGAAAGACGTATTCGATTGCCGACATTGCTATTTTTCCCTGGACGCGCAATTGGAAAAATCAAGGTATCGATATCAACGACTACCCACACTTTAAACGCTGGTTTGAAATGGTGGGTGATCGTCCAGCAGTGAAACGGGGCGTTGAAGTATTAACAGCATTACGCAAGCCTTTGCATGACGACAAAGCCAAAGAGCAATTGTTTGGTTCAACTCAGTATCAAAAAAGGAAATAGCATGAAGATTCAATCGGTCGGCATCATTGGCGCGGGTACCATGGGTAATGGCATTGCGCAGGTATGCGCAGTTGCTGGTTTAGACGTAATCATGGTCGATGTGAATGAGGCGGCTGTAGAACGTGGTCTTACACAAATCTCCAAAAGTTTAGACAGATTGATCAAAAAAGAAATGTTGACTAGTCAATCTAAAGAGGATGCATTAAAGCGTATTAAAGGCAGCACCTCTTATGTCGATCTAAAAGGATTACACCTTGTTATTGAAGCGGCAACAGAAAACCAAGCTATCAAAGAAAAGATATTGAAACAGGTTGATGAGATTGTGAGCGCAGAGACAATTATTGCCACCAACACCTCCTCACTTTCAATTACTCAGCTTGCCGCTCTAGATTCGCATCCGGAGCGATTTATTGGGATGCACTTCTTTAATCCCCCTCCGCTGATGGCTTTAGTAGAAGTAATACGGGGTTTGCAAACGAGTGATGCTACTCATGCTGCAATCCTTGAAATGGCTAAGAGGATCGGCAAAGAACCTATTACCGTGAAGAATTCGCCCGGTTTTGTAGTCAACCGCATTCTATTACCGATGATTAATGAAGCCTTTTTTGTCTTGCACGAAGGCCTTGCCAGTCCAGAAGATATCGATGCAGGCATGAAGTTAGGTTGCAATCAACCCATTGGTCCGCTTGCTTTGGCTGACCTCATTGGCCTAGATACCTGCCTAGCAATCATGGAGGTCTATTTTGAAAACTTTAGCGACTCAAAATATCGCCCTTGCCCACTGCTACGAGAAATGGTTGCTGCTGGTTATCTTGGCCGCAAGACTGGCCGTGGCGTTTATCACTACGATCAATAATCTCTTTTATATCAATATCACTCGCAAAGAAGTATCGTGAATCCCCTACCCCCTCTTGTTATTAAATTAGCTTACGCAGGTCTTATCCCTTTTGTTGTACTAGCTTTAATCGTTCAGTTAGCGCCAACACCTCTCAACTATTTAGGCGCCGAATCGCTTGCAGGTTATGGCGCGGTTATCACTGCATTTATGGGGGCGCTACATTGGGGCGCCAATCTTCATACTCTCGGAAAAAATCCTCCCGGTGATCGCTGGGAAGATCGCAATGCCTGGATCTGGGGAGTGATTCCAGCCCTTGTTGCTTGGGTTGCACTTCATGTCTATATACCCGTAGGCTTGGTCATTCTGGCTTCAGCATTAATTATCCAACGCAATATTGATAAAGAGACTTATCAGTATTATTTTTCTAGCGAAGAAGCTTGTGGGGCTTTTATGACTATCCGCAACCGCTTAACTTTTGTAGCAGCAAGCTGTTTAATTTGGGCTGCTTTAGTGATTTTGTTTGTTCAAAACTAATTCGTATAGAGATGGGTAAACTTTTTGACCAAGACCCACCGCCTCCATTAGCAGAGGCACTTCGTCCTCAGTTAATCAAGGAAGTTATTGGTCAAACCCATTTATTGGCGGCAGGTAAGCCACTTCAGTTAGCCTTTGCCTCTGGCAAGCCGCACTCGATGATTTTATGGGGGCCACCCGGCGTTGGTAAAACTACTCTAGCTAGACTATCCGCCAAAGCATTTGAGCGAGAATTTATTGCCATCTCTGCAGTATTGGCTGGTGTAAAAGAAATTCGGGAAGCCATCGAACAAGCTCAACGAAGCATGTCGGAGCAAGGCAGCAAACTATTTTGTTTGTCGATGAGATCCATCGCTTTAATAAAAGTCAGCAAGATGCATTACTGCCGCATGTTGAATCTGGGCTCTTTACTTTTATTGGTGCCACTACTGAAAATCCGTCGTTTGAGGTGAATTCCGCCCTACTATCTCGTGCGCAAGTCTACGTACTGAAGTCCTTGAATTCAGATGAGCTTGAACAGCTTTTTGAGCGTGCGCGTTCTTATGCAATGCCTGATGTTGCTTTCGATGCTACCGCAATCAGCACTCTCATTAGCCATGCAGATGGAGATGCTCGCCGTCTCCTCAATCTGATTGAGCAAGTCCATAACGCATTATCTGCGCCCAATTCTTCAGCAAAGCATATTGATCAAGCTTTTATTGAAAATGCCATGACTATTCAAGCCCGGCGTTTTGATAAAGGTGGGGATTATTTTTATGACCAAATCTCGGCATTGCACAAATCCGTACGAGGTTCCAATCCTGATGCTGCACTCTATTGGTTATGTCGTATGCTTGATGGTGGCGCTGACCCTCGCTATTTAGCCAGACGAATCATTCGAATGGCCTGGGAAGATATCGGGCTAGCAGATCCACGTGCGATGCAACTTGCAAATGATGCTGCACAAACCTATGAGCGCTTAGGATCACCCGAAGGAGAGCTTGCCTTAGGTCAAGCAGTGATTTATTTAGCCGTAGCGGCTAAGAGTAATGCTAGCTATAAAGCCTTTAATGCAGCCCGTGCTTTTGTTACTAGCGACCAGACAAAGCCTGTTCCCAATCATCTTCGCAACGCTCCTACCAAGCTCATGAAGGAGCTGGGGCATGGCAAAGAATATCGCTATGCCCACGATGAACCTCATGCCTATGCCGCAGGTGAGTCCTATTTACCAGATGGTATGACAGAACCACATTGGTATGAGCCGGTAGATCGCGGCCTAGAATCACAAATATCTGAAAAGATGGCTTTCTTGCGCAAATTAGATACTGACTCTAAGCCAAAATGATCCCAATACAATGCAGTAGAACACTCTTCAATTTAATGACAAGGACTTACATCATGCGTAATTTCATCGCCACTCTAATATTTGCCGCTAGCTGCCTTACTAGTATCAGTGCATTTGCTGGCCCTAAAGTGGAATTTAAAACTACTATGGGTAACTTCGTGGTGGAACTCAATTCTGAAAAAGCACCAAAAACGACTGCTAATTTTTTGAACTACGTTAATAGTGGCTTTTATAACGGCACTATTTTTCATCGAGTCATTAATGGCTTCATGATTCAAGGTGGAGGCTTTACTCCAGACTTGGTTCAAAAACCAACTAATGCCCCAGTAGTATCTGAAGCACAAAATGGCTTGAAGAATCAAACATATACCATTGCAATGGCCCGCACTTCCGATCCAGACTCAGCTACTGCACAGTTTTTTATCAACGTCAAAGATAATGAAGGACTAAATTACCCCAATGCCATGGGCAATGGCTATACCGTATTTGGCAAAGTCATTTCTGGAACGCAGACAATTGATGACATTCGTAAAGTCGCAACCATGGTTGCAACCGCGCCAAAAATGGGACGTATGGCCGATGTTCCAAGCAAAACAGTCACTATTGAATCAGCAACCGTTCTGAAGTAACTACATTACTTCGAGTTAATAAAACGATGATTCTGCTCGATGATGCTCAGAGCACATTAATAAAGCCGACAAGCCGGCTTTATCATCAGCCACTTCGCAGCTGGAGCATCACAGCAGCTTCCTGCAATACAAGGACTCAAAGCTTAATTGAACAATGCCTCACAGAGCTCCAAGAGGCGCTTCATCAAGGTCAATATGTAGTCGCTGCTTTTGCCTATGAGTTGGGCCGCTATATTCACCGACTGCCTGGTAGACCAGATCTTGAGAGTCAGACACCTACACACCCCATCATTGCAGCATGGTCGTTTGAATCTTATGAGGCCTTCAGCAAAGAGCAGGTAGATGCTTATCTAAGCAATCAACTTGCCAAGTTTAGTCAGCATCAGAGCGTATCGGGTGTTGCCAATCTTCGCTATTCGCTAGATGAAACGCAATTTTCTCAGGATATGAATACCATTCATGAATACATTAAGAATGGAGATTGCTACCAGATTAATCATACCTATCGCATTACTGGTGATTGCTATGGTGAAGCTCTAGCGCTGTATAGCCGCTTAAGAGAACGTCAGCCCGGAAGATTTGGAGCCTATATTGAAGATGGTGAGAACTACATCCTCTCCCAATCTCCAGAATTATTTATTCAGCGCCAAGGAGATACCTTAACGGCTATGCCAATGAAAGGTACTGCCAATGCCTTAATTGAGTCTGCGGATCAGCTGTGCCAAGATATTAAAAATCAAGCTGAAAACGTGATGATTGTGGATTTGTTGCGTAATGATTTAAGCAGAATTGCTTTGCCAGGGACAGTGACTGTTCCGCATCTCTTTCAAGTTGCAAGGCATGGTGACGTACTACAAATGACTTCAACCGTAAGAGCACAAGCAAAGCCCGCAATTGAGTTATTAGATATTCTTAATGCAGTTTTTCCCTGTGGATCCGTTACTGGAGCCCCGAAAAAACGTAGCATGGAGATCATTCAAGAGCTAGAGCCATTTGATCGCGGTTACTACTGTGGCGCTTTGGGCTGGTTAGATCCAAGTGGAGACTTTGCCCTCAGTGTGCCCATTCGCACTGTAGAAATTCACCGTGATGCCCAGACGCAGGCATCTCGATTTACCCTTGGGGTAGGTGCCGGCATTACGATAGATTCACAAGCGCCACAAGAATGGGAAGAATGCCAAATCAAAGCCAAGTTTTTGTGCAAGCTCCCTAGTGAGGTAGGCTTGTTTGAAACCATTTTGCTTATCAATGGTAAGGCCGCGCACCTTGAGCGCCACCTAGATCGACTTCAGCATTCTGCACTAGCCCTTGGAATTCCTTTATCAAGAGCGCATGCCAATCAACTGATTGAAGAGGCTTGCAGCACATGTGATCAGTCTACTCAATACCGCTTACGACTTGATCTACACATTGGAGGCAATTTAAGTCACCAAATTACGCCCCTTGCCAATATGAATGAGCAGGTCAAGGTTTTTTGGGCAAGCGATATTCTTCCTAATCCGAATGATGCAATCATGCACTCTGGCAATGTATTACTACAACATAAAGTCACTAGTAGAGTTGCTTATGACTTGGCTTGGCAAAAAGCACAAGCCCTAGGTGGATTTGATGCCTTATTTATGAATGAACAGGGATTTGTGACCGAGGGTGGTCGTAGTAGTATTTTTATTCAAGCTGGCGATGACAATGCATGGCTTACTCCTCCAGTAAATGCTGGGGTCTTACCAGGCATCATGCGCTCCATTATTTTGGATGATCCGACATGGAATGCCCATGAAGCCAACCTGACTATTGAAGATGTAAAAACAGCTAAGGCTATCATGCTGACTAATGCATTACGTGGGATCATCCCAGCCCATCTATAGAAAGTCAGCATGAAGTTTTGCTCTCACTGCGCATCGCCTATCACCATCAAAATTCCAGCAGATGATTCCCGCGAGCGTCACGTCTGCGAGTCCTGTGGCACGATCCATTACTTTAATCCACGTAATGTAGTTGGCAGCATTCCGGTTTATGGCGAGCAAATCCTTCTTTGTAAACGTGCGATTCAACCACGTCATGGCTACTGGACCCTACCCGCAGGCTTTATGGAGCTTGGTGAGAGCACTAGCGCTGGGGCTGCACGCGAGACCGAAGAAGAAGCTGGCGCAATAGTGAGAATAGGACCGCTCTATTCATTGCTCAATGTGCCTCATGCAGAACAAGTACATCTCTTTTATTTGGCCCATATGGAGACACCTCACTTTTGCGCAGGAGAGGAAAGTCTTGAGGTGGCACTGTTTTATGAACATGAAATTCCCTGGCAAGACATTGCCTTCCCGACAGTAAAACAAACTCTTGAGTGGTTCTTTGCAGATCGCGCTGCAGGCTTACTTCATCATGATGCGCAAAGAGCTGTCAGGACGAGGGATATCCTCCCCACAGAAAAGATTTAAGTCAGCGTATATCCATGAGTAATATTGTCTGGTTAGGCGCTCAAGACCCCTTTCCGAATCCTCAGCTAGCGCCCGATCCAGATCCGAGTGTTCCGGGCTTAATTGCTGTGAGTGAGCGCATTTACCCGGGCCAACTTTCTCGAGCCTATCAAATGGGGATTTTTCCCTGGTACTCAGATAATCAACCAGTACTTTGGTGGTCACCTAATCCTCGCATGGTTCTAAAGCCAACAGACTTTAAGTGTCATGATTCATTAAAAAAATCTATTCGACATTTTTTAGACGACCCCAATAAATCTATACTCGTTAATGATGACTTTGCTGCGGTTGTTCGCTCTTGCGCTACTACACGGAGAAAAGATCAAGATGGCACTTGGATCACCCATGAAATCATGGAGGCTTATGCAAAACTTCATGAGCAAGGACACGCTCATAGCATTGCCATTATTGATGGTGGACAACTGATTGGCGGCTTGTACTGTGTTGCATTTGGCGGCATGGTCTTTGGAGAATCCATGTTCAGCCGCCAAACAGATGCCTCTAAGCTAGCCTTAGCCGCCCTTTGTGCTTGGTGCTTGGAGCACTCCGTAGAGATGATTGATTGTCAGCAAGAAACCCCTCACCTTCGCTCGCTGGGGGCCGCCCCGGTCTCACGCGAGGACTTTTTATATCATCTGCACAATGCGCTAAAGCAAACTAATATAGAGCTTCCTTGGATTTTTCAGAAAGAGATTCTGAGTCACTGGTTATGACACAGCTAAAAGAGCTTCCTTTAACAACCTTGCAGTTTTATGCAACGGCACCCTATGCCTGCAGCTATCTTCCGGGGAAAATTGCTCGCTCGCAAGTAGCCACGCCGTCTCACTTAATTCATGCTGACTTGTATGGAGAATTAGTCAATGCAGGATTTCGTCGTAGCGGCCTCTATACCTATCGCCCCTATTGTGATGAATGCCGCGCCTGTATTGCCACCCGTATTCCCGTTGCGCAGTTTCAGGCTAACCGTAGCCAACGTCGCTCATTGAAAAAACACCAAGGTCTTGAAATTCGGGTATTGAATCTTGGCTATCAAGAGGAGCATTACCAGCTCTATCAACAGTATCAAAATGCACGTCATGCCGACGGTGATATGGATCGTGACGACCAAGATCAATACATGCAGTTTTTACTGCAAAGCCGAGTCAATTCTCGCATCGTTGAATTTCGAGATGGCCCTGATGATAGGCAACCCGGCAAGTTACGCATGGTCAGCATGATTGACATGCTTGAGCAAGGTATTTCATCGGTCTACACCTTCTTTGACACTAGCAATGCCTCTGATAGCTATGGTACTTACAGCATTTTGTGGCAAATTACTCAGGCAATCCAACTAAAGCTAGCCTATCTCTACCTGGGCTACTACATTGAAAATAGCGAAAAGATGTCCTACAAGGCGAAGTTCCAGCCAATCGAAGGTTTAATCAATGATCACTGGCAAGCAATCGTTCGGCGATAATAGTGAACCATGATTGATAGCTACCCTCTTCTGCGCCCTTGGCTTTTTTCACTAGATCCTGAAGAGGCTCATCGAATCACCTTTACTAATCTTGATCGGGCACAGCGCTGGGGATTATTGCGCTGCTTCATCAAGCAACCAGCATCTGATCCTCGCGAACTTTGCGGAATGACCTTTCCAAATCCGATTGGTCTTGCCGCTGGATTGGATAAAGATGGTCAGCATATTGATGCATTAGCCAGTTTAGGCTTTGGCTTTTTAGAAATTGGCACCGTGACCCCAAAACCGCAAGCCGGCAACCCCAAACCCAGAATGTTTCGCTTGCCAGAAGCCCAGGGCATTATTAATCGCATGGGCTTTAACAATGACGGAGTTGATGAATGCGTTAAGCGAGTGCGTCAATCTCAATTCTGGCAAGATGGCGGCATTGTTGGGCTCAACATCGGCAAAAATGCAACTACCCCAATTGAGGAAGCGGCAAGCGACTATGTCACTGCGATGGAGGCAGTCTATGAGACCGCTTCTTATATTACGATTAATATTTCCTCACCGAATACCCAAAATCTTCGGGCTCTGCAGGGTGAAGAGATGTTGCGTTCACTCTTAGCTTCGGTTGATATTGCCCGAAATAGCCTTAGCGATCGCTATGGTGTTCGTAAGCCCTTATTTCTCAAAATTGCACCAGATTTAGACGCTAAGGATATTGGTTTTATAGCGGATCTTTTACTGGAATTTAGTATTGATGCCATCATTGCGACAAACACAACCATTGCGCGCGAAGCGGTGCAAGACCTGCCTTTTGGCAATGAAGCCGGGGGCTTATCAGGCGCACCTGTTCGAGCAGCCTCAACCCATATCATTGAGCTACTGAAAGCCCGCTTAAACGATCAAATTCCGATCATTGGCGTTGGTGGAATTATGTCGGGCCAAGATGCACAAGAAAAGATTGCTGCAGGGGCCAGTTTGATTCAGCTCTATAGCGGTTTAATTTACCGGGGACCAATACTCATCTCTGAGTGTGCTGCACAGCTCAAATCTGCCTAGACTTATCTTTGCAGCGGCTACTTGAAAAATGAGTGCCTAAGAGCGTCTGATTTCATATTGTGCAATTTTGCATAAAAAGTGGCTACAATTAGTCCCATGACTAAGGGCAAATCTACAAAAGTCGCAAAAGTATCTGGTGAAGCAGGAAAAACTGCTATCCAGGTAGTAGACCGCATGATGAATTTGCTCGATGCCTTGGCTTTGCATGAAGACTCCACTAGTCTCAAATTATTGGCAGAAGAGACAGACTTACACCCCTCTACCGCACATCGCATTCTGAATGACCTCGTTGCCTGCAGGCTGGTTGAACGTGGTGATGGTGGCACCTATCGTTTAGGACTCAAATTACTGGAGCTAGGTAACCTCGTGAAGGCTAGATTATCTGTTCGAGAAGCAGCTCAAGCCCCAATGAGAGCCCTACATAAACTCACCGGTGAGACTATCAATCTTTCTGTGCGCCAGGGAGATGAAATTGTTTACATTGATCGCGCCTATAGTGAGCGCTCTGGCATGCAAGTGGTGAGAGCAATCGGCGGAAGAGCACCGCTACACTTAACCTCGGTTGGAAAATTATTCCTCGCAAGCGATGACCCCAATCAAGTGAGAGCCTATGTCACCCGGACAGGTCTTTCAGGGCATACCCGCAACAGTATTACTGAGTTGGGCAAGCTAGATGAAGAGCTCAATCAAGTCAGAAAAATGGGGCACGCGCGCGATAACGAAGAGCTGGAGCTAGGTGTCAGCTGCGTTGCCGCTGAAATCCTAGATGACAGTGGAAAATTGGTTGCTGGACTCTCCCTGAGCTCCCCTACCGATCGTATCCAATCGGACTGGTTAAAGCTCCTGCAAGATACTGCACTGCAAATCTCAAAAGGAATGGGCTATAAACCCAAGTCTAGCGAAGCGAATTCGTAAGCCGATACACCGGCATGCGCCTACATGAGGCGACGAATCGAATGAGGCTCCCCTGCTGGCATGCGTTCATACCAGTCTTTTACCCTGACAGCATCAGCAAAGCGTGACTGGGTTCCAACAGAATCCAGAAAAACTAATAAAAGCGGTGTGTTGTTGACCTTAGCCTGCATCACCAAACATCTGCCAGCAGCATTAATAAATCCTGTTTTTTGTAGGCCAATATTCATATCACCAGCTCGCACCAAGCGGTTGGTGTTGACAAATTTCTGTGGTCGCTTGCCAACCATCATGGTCAAGTCTGGCCAGGTAGAAAAATCCCGAATGACTTTATATTCATAGGCTGAGCCCAATAAACGCGTGAGGTCTTCTGCAGAAGCAACGTTTTCACTAAGTAGACCAGTTGGATCTGCAAAATGCGAATGGGTCATCCCAATCTCTCTTGCCTTGCGATTCATTGCTTCAATAAAAGCACGCATGCCACCGGGATAGTTACGACCTAAGGTGTAAGCGGCACGATTTTCAGAAGACATCAGAGCCAGTAGCAAGGCCTCTTCCCTCGTTAAAACGGTACCGCCAGCAAGTCTGGAGTTACGATAACTCTGAACATCATCAGCATTAATCACCAAAGTTTCATCAAGAGGTAATTTAGAGTCCAGCACTACCATTGCCGTCATTAACTTCGTAATAGATGCTATCGGCAAGCTGACAGAGGGGTTCTTCTCAAAATAGACTTCTTTGGTATCTTGATTAACCACCATCGCAACGCTCGATTTCAGACTGAGGTCATCGTGCTGACCACGTAAACCTAAAGCAGTAGCAAATGAAGGTCTTGCCTCAGTGGGTGCATTAGTCCGAGTAACTGTAGTGCGAACTGCTTTAGCTTTCTTAGAGGACTTAGCAGTCTTTTTGGCATCGACCTTCACAACCACTTTAGAAGGGTTCTTGGATGATTTTTTTGTCTGCGATTCTTTATCGGCGGCTAAGGTATTTGCAGAGATAGTAATGCCACAAGAAATTAGGCTAGCAAGCGCTAAGAGCCAAAATCGATTCAAGTGCATCCCTAATTTGCCTTCCAAAACTGTAAACATACAGAATGATAAATAACTTTTAAGACTTCTCAGAACTAATTGCCCTCAAATCAGCAAAATAGTGGCACATAATAGCCAGCATTAGTCTGAAATCCTTGCTGCTGAGCGTGTTTGACGAGCATTAACCAAAACAACGCCTGTCATCGTGAGTGCTAAGCCCCCTGCCATGAGTAATGTAAATGGCTCATCGAACATCAGCCATGCTAAGGCTGCTGTAGTCGGCGGCGTCAAATAAAGCAAGCTTGTCACCTTGGTTGCCGCACCTTTTCGAATCATCATGAATAACAAGCTAATGGATCCAATGGAGAGGGGAAAGATTGCCCACAATAAAGCAAAAATGACGGGTGGATTCCAGGTCATCTCGCCAGACTCAAAAAGAAACATACAAGCAAAGCACAGAATGGCAGAGGCTCCAAACTGAATACAGGAGCCCGCTCTCAAATCGAATACAGGGCAGTATTTTTTCTGATAGAGAGTGCCAAAGGTAATGGAGAGTAAGGCGGCAAAAGCCAGTACATAGCTTGATAGAGGAATTTGAACAAAGCCAATTTTTTCCCCCACAACCAAAGCAACACCAGCAAATCCAAAACCAAGGCCAACCCACTGCCGAGCGCTCACCGTCTCGGAAACCCAAGCAGCAAACCAGGCGGTTATGATGGGTTGAAGGCCAACAATAATAGCGATCAACCCAGCCGTCATTCCGAGATGGACAGCAAACCAAACACCCATCAGATAGCCAAACTGCAATAACAATCCTGCAACTGCAATATGTCCAATCTGAGCCCTACTTGGCCAAGTCATCTTCCATATAAAGCTTAGAAAAGCCATCGCCATCAGAACCCCAGCAAATCGCCAGGATAAAAACGTGGCCGGCTCAACATAAGGCATCGCCATCCGAGCGATGACAAAACCAGTACTCCAAATGAGTACAAATATGGGTGCTATGAGGTTTTCTAACTTCAAAGTCATGAATAACTTATTGAAAATAAGCACTTTTTTTGATCAATCTTTGATTTTAGGCCTATTTAGCATGGTCAACTGATCAACCCCCACTTCATAGCAGCTATTACCCCTAAAGCAAATAATTTTATTGCGATGCAATATCAACTCTCTATAATTTGACAATAAGCACTAAATATAAAAAAGTAAGAGCAGAATAGAAAAGTCCAAAGGAAAAGAGATAACACATGAACTTAACGCCAGAACAAATCGCAGCCGCACAAAAAGCAAACTTAGAAACCCTGAGTGGACTAACAAGCCAAGCACTCCAAAGTATTGAAAAATTAGTTGAACTCAATATGCAAATTGCTAAACAGAGCTTGAGCGATAGCATGTCCAGCGCGAAGAAGGCTCTTGAAGTGAAAGATATTCAACAGCTTCTCGCTCATCAAGCCGAAGCAGTTCAACCGATGGCAGAAAAAATCATGGCCTATAGTCGTCATTTGTATGATCTAGCCCATGAAACCCAGGCAAGCTTTACAAAAACTGCTGAGCAAGAGTTTCAGGAGGGCCAAAGAAAAATGAATGCCTTGGTGGAAGATTGGACCAAAAATGCCCCTCCCGGATCAGATACTGCAGTGGCAGCAATGAAGCAAGCTATCGCTTCTGCAACGAATGTGTTTGAAACGAGCCAAAAGGCAGTAAAACAAGCAATGGAAGTTACGCAAAGTAATTTACAAAATGCCACGAATTCTACTAGCGCTCCAAGCAAAACTACAAACAAGAGAAAGTAAGCGCATTAAATCTACAGACACTTAAGGGGAAACAGCTTTAGACGGCATGTCATGGCATACCCTTTTTTTTCTGCTAACCAGTATTGCGCAAGCCTGCAGCGATACCGTTAATGGCAATATGAATTCCTCTTTGCACTCGCTCATCATGCTTACCAGCTCGATAGCGTCTCACCAATTCAATCTGCAAGTGGTGCAGAGGATCAATATAAGGAAAGCGATTTCGGATAGACCGGGCTAGGGCTGGATTATTTGCTAAGCGCACCTTCTCTCCTGTGATGAGGGTAAGCGCCTCTACGGTCTTATTCCACTCCAATTCAATGGCATGAAAAATCTTCTTGCGCAAGCGAATATCTGGGACTAGTTCACTGTATCTTGAAGCAAGCGCTAAATCACTCTTAGCTAGCGCCATATCCATATTAGAAAGCAAGGTTCTAAAAAAGGGCCATTCCTTGTACATTTTTTTTAGCAACGCTAGTGCAGCTTTTTTCTCGGTAGCATTGTCACGATGTATAAATTCCTGAACGGCAGAGCCAAAACCAAACCAGCCAGGTAGGGTAAGACGACATTGGCCCCAGCTAAATCCCCAGGGAATTGCCCTGAGATCCTCAATTTTTTGACCGGCCTTACGACTTGCTGGGCGAGAGCCAATATTGAGCTTCGCAATTTCACGAATTGGTGTTGCATCAAAAAAGTACTCTGCAAACCCTGGAGTCTCATAAACTAGACGACGATAGGCACTCATACTGGATTGCGAAATACTTGCAGCTGCATCTAAAAAGGCTTTACTTGCTTGCTTGCTTGGATTCAATAAAGTAGCTTCGAGGGTTGCCGCAACCAAAGTTTCTAAATTCCGCCTTCCAATCTCTGGATTGGCATATTTCGATCCAATAACCTCCCCCTGTTCCGTTAGACGAATTTGCCCTCGGACAGTACCAGGGGGTTGCGCCAAAATGGCTTCGTAGCTTGGGCCCCCACCACGTCCTACAGTGCCACCTCTACCATGAAATAAACGCAGCTTTACACCATGCTGCAACTCCAGGGGTTCAAATACTTTCACTAAGGCAAGCTCGGCGCAATACAACTCCCAGTTACTAGTAACGATACCGCCATCCTTATTGGAATCAGAGTAACCCAGCATAATGTCCTGCTCTGCACCCGATCGCTTTACCAGGCTCAATATGCCCGGTAGAGCGTAAAAGGCTTGCATAATTGGGGCTGCATTTCGCAAGTCCTCGATGGTCTCAAACAGTGGCACAACAATTAAGTCAGTCGAAGCTTTTTTTCCTAAAGTTCCATGCAGTAGACCAACCTCTTTCTGGAGAAGTAATACTTCCAAAAGATCACTGACAGTTTCTGTATGGCTAATAATATAGTGGCGAATTGAATTCTCACCATATGCATGGTGCACCTTTTTGGCCATCTCAAAAATCGCAAGCTCTGCTAGCAAAAAATCAGAATATTGATGACCTACAACACGTAAACTCCGCGGATCACTTAATAAGGACACCAAGAGTGTTTGTTTATCTAACTCCGATAAACCTGAATAGTTGTTCTCGATTAAGGACGCATTGAGTAACTCAGCCAAAACGGCCTCATGCATATCAGAACTTTGCCGCAAATCAATGGTCGCCAAGTGAAAGCCAAATACCTCAACCGCCCTCATTAACCCTCTCAAGCGACGATCAACTAAGGCTTTTGCACCCTGTGAAACCAATGAATCTTCAATAATTTTTAGGTCAGATAAAAACTCTTCAGAGTAAATATAGGGGTTTTGGGGGGCTACCGCATGTCTAGCAGCATCAGTACCAGTGAGCATCTTGAGAGTGGCTGCAAGTCTAGAATATATTCCGGTAAGCGCTCTGCGATAAGGCTCATCTTGGCGGTGTTCATTTGTATCAGGAGAGGCAGCAGCTAATTCTCGCATCGGTTTAGGGAACTTCAAAAGCAAAGCGGATACAGATAGCTCTCTACCTAAATAATGAATTTCAGTTAAATAGTGTCTTAATACCAACTCAGCTTGCCTTGAGATGGCATATTCGAGGGTTTTTGCACTGACATTTGGATTGCCATCTCGATCACCACCAATCCACTGACCCATCTTTAGAAAACTGGCAACGGAGTTGCCCTCCAACGAATCTTCTAACTGCGCATAAATCTTAGGAATTTCTTTTAAGAAAGTTGTCTCGTAATAAGACAAGGCGTTTTCAATTTCGTCTGCAACAGTAAGCTTAGTAAAACGCAGTAATCGGGTGTGCCAAAGCTGCAGTACACGAGCGCGGATAAGCTCTTCATTAGCCTTGAGTTCTTTAACGAGCAAAATGTCTTTATCAGAATGATTTGCTCGTGATGATTCTTTAATTTGATCACGTAGTGTTAATAAGTTCGCAATATCTCTTTCGGCTTCTAATATGCTAGTTCTCTGAACTTCCGTAGGGTGAGCTGTCAGGACAGGAGAAATAAAACTGCCTTGTAGAGTCTTGGAGATTTCCTTATTAGAGACCCCAGCAGCATGCAGTTTTTTGAGAGCCATAGAAATGCTACCATCCTGATAGCTTCCCATGCGCTCATAAGATAAGCGACGCCTGATGTAGTGACGGTCTTCGGCTAAGTTAGCCAAATGACTGAAGTACGTAAAAGCCCTCAAAACCTTCATCGCATGATCACTGCTTAAGCCTTTGAGCAGTTTAGCTAACTCATGATTAGCTTTCTGATTAGCATCTCGATGAAATGAAACCGAGAGTTTTCGAACTTTTTCTACTAGGCCATAAACAACATCACCCTCTTGTTCACGAATGATATCGCCAAGGATCTTTCCCAGAAGCCGAATATCCTCAACCAAGGGAACCTCTGATGTATTTAATTTAATCATTTAAGACGAAACTCCGAGTAAGAGAAATTCAGCACCCAATATAGACTTTAAATTGCCTTTAGAGCCTCTCTCATGGAATCAATGACTGTCTTATAGTCAGGTTTTGAATAAATTGCAGAGCCTGCCACAAAAGTATCTGCTCCAGCTTGGGCAATTTGCCTAATATTGTTGGCATTGACTCCTCCGTCTACCTCTAAACGAATTTTCTTACCTCCATTCGCTTCATATGCATTCAGCATGCTTCTGACTGACTTCAACTTTTCTAAGGTTGAAGGAATGAAAGATTGGCCACCAAAACCAGGGTTGACAGACATTAGCAGTATTAAGTCCACTTTATCTAGAATGTACTCAAGGTAACTCAAGGGTGTTGCTGGGTTTAAGGTGATACCTGCTTGACAGCCACAGTCTTTAATAAGGCCTAAGGTGCGATCAATATGAGCGCTAGCCTCGGGATGAAAGCTGATCAAATTGGCGCCCGCTTTAGCAAAATCAGGAATGATCCGATCAACAGGCTCAACCATTAGATGGACATCGATACATGCTGGTTTGCCATCTTTAATGGCATATGACCGAATCGCTTCACAAACTAAGGGGCCAATTGTGAGATTGGGAACATAGTGATTATCCATTACATCAAAATGAATCCAATCGGCACCCGCATCCAAAACATTCTTAACCTCATCGCCCAATCTTGCGAAGTCAGCAGATAAAATGGATGGTGCAATGATGTAGTCTTTGCTCACTGAAATTTCCCCATATAGATGCTCTTATTAAACAGCCATCAACGCTTTCGTTGCACGAAGCATTTGACAACTATAGCCCCATTCATTGTCATACCAAGATAATACTTTGACCAAATTACCATCTTTAGATACCCGTGTCTGCGTGCTATCGAAAATACTAGGAAGTGGATTATGATTAAAGTCAATGGATACCAGGGGCAAGGTGTTATATCCAAGCACTCCTTTGAGCGAGCCCTCACTAGCCTCTTTCAATAAAGCATTCACTTCATTTGCACTTGTTTTGCGGGTGGGGATAAAAGTTAAATCAACAACAGAAACATTAATGACGGGAACGCGCATAGCAAAACCATCAAACTTACCCTGCAATTGAGGTAAAACAAGTCCAACCGCTTTAGCAGCGCCAGTTTTAGTGGGAATCATGCTCATCGTCGCAGAACGTGCCCGACGCATATCCTTATGATAAACATCTGTTAATACCTGATCATTGGTATATGCATGAATAGTGGTCATTAAGCCAGACTCAATACCGATACTGTCTAATAGCGGCTTGACAATAGGAGCTAAGCAGTTCGTTGTACAGCTAGCATTTGAAACAACAATGTCTGATGGCTTTAATGATTGATGATTAACGCCATATACAATCGTAGCATCAACATCCTTTTCTCCAGGCGCTGAAATTAATACCTTTTTAGCCCCTTGTTCGATGTGCACCATAGCCTTTTCTTTGGACGTGAACACACCGGAACATTCAAGGACCACGTCGACATCATATTCACCCCAGGGAGTCTCTTGAGGGTTGCGTGTAGAAAATATTTTGATTCGGTCGCCGTTGATGATCATGTGATCACCATCAACCTCAACGGTGCCTGGAAAACGACCGTGGGCAGAATCGTATTGGGTTAAATGGGCATTCATATCAATTCCACCCAAACCATTAATTGCTACGACTTTAATGTCATTAAATTTCTCTTCATAAATTGCCCGCAACATCATGCGCCCAATTCGTCCATATCCATTGATTGCCACTTTAATTGTCATATGTATTCTTACCTTTCAACACTAAAATTAGTAACTAGGGCTCAACTGAGAAAAGTCATCAGCAATGACTTTGGCAAGGGAAAAGTCGCCATCAGAAAAAAATTGGCTTCGTACGACAAGTACGTCAATACCTGCATTCCATGCTGCTAGTAAGCCATTACCCGAATCCTCTACAGCCATACAGGAACCTGGATCAGCCCCCAATTTTTTCATGGCTAGTAGATATGCCTGTGGGTCTGGCTTTTTAAGTTGCACATCCTCGCCACAGATCACCACTGCTGGCTCAGTTGAAATTTGACTTTCTAATACCTGCTTCCACAAACTATCCCAATTGGAGTGACTAGTTGTGGTCACTACGCCCCAGCGCTTTCCGTGAGCGGAAAGCTCATTGATAAACCATACCAAACCAGTCCTTGCTACCACAGCCCCCTCTTGCATTAGCTGTGCATAAATCTGATTTTTAGCAAGGTGTACTTGCTTCAGAAGCTTGTCATCTGGGAGCCAAGAAGCGTCATTATTGCCGGCCTGCTCAATGACATGTCGATAGTCTTTGAGGCGCTCAAAGCCACCAGTTGTTTTTAGCAACTCCTTATAGGTTTGACTATCCCAATGCCAAGGAATGGAAAACTGTTTAAACGCAGCGTTAAAAGCGGGTAAATGCCCTAAGCCCTCTGTCTCAGCCATGGTGCCATCGACATCAAATAAAATGTAGTCATAAGGACTAAGGTCAATTTGCATCGGTTAGCGTCAGTCACAATTGCTTAGTTCACAATTGCAGCTAACTCTCCTTTTGCATATTGAACTGCCATGTTGTCCAAAGAAATTGTTTTGATCTTCGAAGCTTGACCAGCACTACCGAAAGCAATAAAACGATCACGGCAGATATCTTTTGCGGCTGCTGTTGCCACTTTGAAAAAAGCTCGCGGATCAAATTCTTCAGGTTTTTCTGCCATTAATTTACGCATTGCGCCTGTCATCGCCAAGCGGATATCAGTATCAATGTTAACTTTTCGCACTCCATTTTTAATTCCCTGGACTATTTCTTCAACTGGAACACCATAAGTTTCTTTAATTGCTCCACCATACTGTCGAATAATGGCAAGCCATTCTTGGGGAACACTCGATGAACCATGCATCACTAGATGCGTATTGGGGATGCGTTGATGAATTGCCTTAATCCGATCAATTGCCAAAATATCGCCAGTTGGAGGGCGACTAAATTTGTACGCGCCATGGCTAGTACCGATGGCAATTGCTAGAGCGTCCACTTGTGTCTCTTGAACAAAGCGAGCTGCCTCATCGGGATCTGTTAACAATTGAGAGTGATCCAAAACGCCTTCAGCACCAACGCCGTCTTCTTCACCGGCAGTTCCAGTTTCAAGAGAGCCTAAACAACCCAACTCTCCTTCGACAGAAACACCTACTGCATGCGCCATCTCCACGACACGACGAGTGACACCGACGTTATAGTCATAGGTAGCTGGTGTTTTAGCATCAGCCATTAAGGATCCGTCCATCATGACACTCGAAAATCCACTTCGAATAGACATTTGGCATACATCTGGAGATGATCCGTGGTCCTGATGTAAGCAGACCGGGATATGAGGATACTGTTCAGCAGCAGCTTGCACCATCAGGCGCAGAAATGCTTCCCCAGCATATTTTCTGGCGCCTGCTGAAGCCTGCAAAATAACCGGGCTATCTAGCTCATCAGCTGCCTGCATGATGGCGTGGATTTGCTCCATATTATTGACATTGAATGCAGCAATACCATATTGATGTTCAGCTGCGTGATCAAGTAATTGTCTTAAAGAAATTAATGCCATATTTACACCTCTGTAATTTATTGGGTTGCTCTTTTAACTAAAATATCGACCGCAGGTAGGGTTTTTCCTTCCAAGAACTCCAGAAAAGCACCTCCCCCGGTTGATATGTAATCAATTTGATTGGCAATCTGGTACTTACTGATTGCAGCTAGCGTATCTCCACCCCCGCCAATCGTAAATGCAGGTGAATGGGCAATTGCGGCAGCCAACATTTTGGTTCCACCGCCGAATTGCTCAATCTCAAATACGCCAACAGGTCCATTCCAGACGATCGTTCCAGCATTGGAAATAATCATCGCAAGCTTAGCTGCTGTTCGCGGCCCAATATCCAAAATCATGTCATCTGACTGAACTTCTTCGGCCATGACTTTGTTTGCGCGCGCTTGAGATGAAAATTCGTTGGCAACAATCACATCGCTTGGAATGGGAACCTCAGCGCCACGCTTAGCCATGATGGCCATGATTTCTCTTGCTTCATCGACAAGATTAGGTTCTGCCAAAGACTTTCCAATTGGTAGACCCATCGCAAGCATAAAAGTATTTGCAATACCACCACCCACAATAAGTTGGTCTACTTTTTCAGCAAGGGATTTTAAGATCGTTAGCTTTGTAGAAACTTTTGAGCCTGCAACAATCGCAACCAATGGTCGCTGCGGATTTTGAAAAGCCAAGCCTAAGGCATCTAGTTCTGCTGCCATTAATGGTCCGGCACAAGCAATAGGAGCGTATTGAGCTATCCCATAGGTCGTTGCTTCAGCGCGGTGCGCCGTACCAAAAGCATCATTTACATAGACATCGCATAATGAAGCCATTTTCTTTGCCAGCGCATCATCATTTTTTTTCTCACCTACATTAATGCGACAGTTCTCTAGCAGTACCACCTCACCAGGATTTACTTTTACGCCATTCTCGATCCAGTTAGTAATAAGAGAAACCTTGCGCCCTAATAGATCCGCAATTCTTAATGCAATAGGGCCTAGCGTTTCTTCTGGGTTTAGCTCACCCTCAACCGGTCTACCTAGATGAGAAGTCACCATTACTGCTGCACCTTCAGATAAAGCATGTTGAATTGCCGGTATTGATGCTCTGATACGGGTGTCGTCCATAATGACGCCAACATCGTTTTGTGGCACATTAAGATCGGCGCGGATAAAAACCCGTTTACCTTTTAAATCAATGTCTGTCATTCGTAAGAATTTCATTGAATTCCCCGAAAGTAATTTGGCACATCGGAAATATCTTCTACCAGACGATCAGGATCAGCCATTGAGATTGGACGCCCATGGTTATAACCATAAGGCACAGCCCAGCACACAATTCCAGCTGCTTTTGCAGTAGCAACATCAATTTCAGAATCACCGACAAAGAGACTATGCCCTGGAGATGAATTGAGGGTGTGAATGCAGTGTTCAATCACACCAGGATGCGGCTTTTTAAATGGCAAGGTATCACCACAAATTACCATATCAAAGTATTGATTGAGCTCGTATTTCTGCAAAATGCGCTCGGTAAATTTGGTTTCTTTATTCGTAATAATGGCTTGCTTAATGCCAATGGAGCGCACCTGCTCCAAAGTTTCGATAACCTTAGGAAAAAACTGGCTACAAGTTCCTGCGGTATTGCCATAATGAATCATGAAGCGATGCATGACCTCAGTCCACTGCACTGATTTATCCCCTGCATTAGATGCCCAAGCCTGCTCCATTAGCCAGCCAGTACCATGACCAATCCAACGACGAACATCCGCCTCGTCAACATGACGGCAAGAAAAATCCTCTAGGGTGAGATTTACTGCTTGGGTAATTTCAGTGGCAGTATCTAAGAGCGTGCCGTCAAGATCGTACATTACTAAAGCCATGATTACCCCCTATACGCTTGCAACTAATCGATCAACCGTTAAGCCCAATAGCTCATATACAGCCGGCGCTGGGGCTGACTCACCAAAGCGATTGATACCAACAACTTCACCTTCTAAGCCAACGTATTTACGCCAAAAATCCGGATGACCTGCTTCAATGGCAATGCGCTTAATTCCTTTAGGCAATACCTTTTCTTTCCACTGGGCATCCTGCTCATCAAATAATGCTGTGCAAGGCATCGATACAACGCGTACATGTCGTCCAAGCGCCTGCAATTTTTCTTGGGCTTGCATGGCCAAGCTAACTTCAGATCCCGTAGCAATAAATACGGCCTCTGGGCTAGCTGCGCAGTCAGAGAGAATGTATCCACCCCTCAAAATATCGTGTGCCTGCACTCTTTCACCTGAATACTGCGGCAAATTTTGACGAGATAAAAATAGCGCTGCCGGACCATCTTTTCTCTCAATAGATTCAATCCATGCCACGGCTGTTTCAAGGCCATCACATGGGCGCCATAAATGTAAGCCTGGAATTAAACGAAGACTGGATGCATGCTCAATCGGTTGATGGGTCGGTCCATCCTCCCCCAAGCCAATAGAGTCGTGCGTTAATACATAGATGACTCTTTGCTTCATCAACGCACTCATGCGCATTCCGTTGCGTGCGTAATCTGAGAATACGGCAAAAGTACCACCATAAGGAATTAAGCCACGATGTAAAGCAATACCGTTCATGATGGCACTCATACCAAACTCGCGCACACCATAGGAAAGGTAGTTAATATCTTCATCCTGATGTGTGTGCCAGGCTTTACTGGTTTTTCCAGCAGTTAAATTAGAGCCTGTTAAATCTGCTGAGCCACCTAAAAGCTCTGGGATGCCAGCAACTAAAATATCAAGCGCTTGCTGTGAAGATTTGCGACTTGCTGTTGGAGCTGAAATCGATTTAGCGAAATCCAAAAGACTAGATTTGGTTTGAGCCCAATTACTTGGTAATTCCTCGTGCATAACTCGTGTAAATTCCGCAGCCAAATCTGGAAATGCGCTTGCATAGCTACTAAATTGACGATTCCATTCTGATTGGGCGCTTTGACCTGCTTCAATAGCACTCCAAGCCGATTGAATGTCTGCCGGAATCTCAAAAGGAGCATATGGCCAATGCAATTGTTCTCTAGTTGCAGCCGCTTCTTTTTCACCCAATGGCGCCCCATGCACATCATGGGTACCAGCCATATTTGGAGAGCCCCAACCAATCGTGGTTTTGCAGATAATGAGATTCGGTTTAGCCGTCTGTTGTTTAGCCAAAGCAATTGCGTCCTGAATATGACTTGCATCATGGCCATCAATTGGGCCAATGACATTCCAACCATAAGACTTAAATCTCATAGCAGTATCGTCTTTAAACCAGCCCTCTACATGACCATCAATTGAAATCCCATTGTCATCATAAAAACAAATGAGTTTATTGAGACCCCAAACACCAGCTAGCGAACAAGCTTCATGACTGATGCCTTCCATGAGACAACCATCTCCCATAAAAGCATAAGTGCGATGATTGATAATTTCATGATTTGGCTGGTTAAAGCGTTTTGCAAGTATTTTTTCAGCTAGCGCCATACCAATTGCATTTGCAATACCTTGACCTAGAGGTCCAGTGGTTGTTTCTACTCCGGGGGTGATATCTACCTCAGGATGTCCAGCAGTAATGGAATGGAGTTGGCGAAATTTCTTAATATCCTCAATGGTGACAGCGTAACCAGTGAGATAAAGCAATGAATAAAGCAACATCGAGCCATGACCATTAGAGAGGACGAAACGATCGCGATTGGGCCAGCGGGGATCGGAAGGATTGTGCTTCAGATGTTTGCGCCATAAAACTTCAGCAATATCAGCCATTCCCATGGGTGCACCAGGATGGCCAGATTTAGATTTTTCTACTGCATCAATAGATAAAAAGCGGATTGCATTGGCTAATCTTCTATCTTGAATGATTGAGGTCATAAAGACTTTCTAAGTAATGAGGTTATGCCCGACGCTTTAAATCCATTAAACGCAGAATCATCGGCGTGAAAATCAATTGCATTGCAAGACCCATCTTGCCGCCAGGAATCACCAGCGTGTTTGGTCTTGTCATCATGGATCCCCCTAACATGGAGATCAAGTATGGAAAGTCAATTCCCTTAGGGTTTGCAAAGCGGATAACCACCATGCTTTCATCTGCGCTAGGAATATCTTTTGCAATGAACGGATTGGATGTATCTACAGTTGGTACGCGTTGAAAATTAACATGCGTTTTTGAAAATTGGGGGCAGATGTACTTCATGTAATCCGGCATCCGACGCAAAATCGTATCAACCACCGCATCTTGAGAGTATCCGCGCATATTTTGATCGCGATGCAGTTTCTGAATCCATTCCAGATTGATAATAGGAACTACTCCAACCAATAAATCCACATGCTTAGCAACGTTAGCTTCATGACCAACATAGGCACCATGTAATCCCTCATAAAATAAAAGATCCGCTCCTGTCTCCATTTCTTGCCAAGGAGTAAAAGTTCCAGGCTCTTGCTTAAATTCAGCGCCCTCAGCCGCATCATGAATATATTTACGGTACCTTCCCAATCCAGTCTCGCCAAATGTTTTGAAGATGTCTTCCAGTTCAGCTAATAGATTAGCCTCTGGACCAAAATGACTAAAGTGATTATTTCCGCTAGCAATTTCCTTTTTCATTTGCTCGCGCATCGACATACGATCGTAGCGATGCATCGAATCACCCTCTAAGACTTGGGCTTTAATACCATCACGCCTAAAGATGTGTTGGAAACTTTTCATCACAGTTGTCGTACCAGCACCAGATGATCCTGTCACTGCCACAATTGGAAATTTAATAGACATAATTAAATCCTTTAGGAAAAATTAACGGTATAAGGAACGATCGCTAAATAAGGGTGATGAATATTGGCTATCAGCACCACTATCGTATTCACGGTGATATTTCTCGATACGCTCCACTTCATTGCGTGATCCCACAACTACAGGAATACGTTGATGAATATTCTCTGGCTGCACATCCATAATCCGCACTCTTCCGGTTGACCCCAAGCCGCCAGCCTGCTCAATCACAAAACTCATAGGATTGGCTTCATACATCAAGCGCAGACGGCCCGGACGGGTTGCATCTTTTGTATCTTTTGGGTACATGAAGACACCACCACGCATGAGGATGCGATGAACGTCCGCCACCATACTAGCGATCCAGCGCATATTGAAGTCACGGCCACGAATATCCGTTTTCCCAGCCTTACATTCCATGACATAGCGATGAATGGGCGGCTCCCAAAAACGCTCATTACTGGTATTAATCGCAAATTCACTGGTATCAGCAGGTATTTGAATATCAGGATGAGTCAAGATAAAATTCCCAACCTCACGATCTAGTGTGAAGCCATGTGTCCCTTTGCCTACCGTAATAACCAACATTGTTGAGGGGCCATAAATCGCATAGCCTGCAGCCAGTTGTTTTGTGCCAGGTTGAAGGTAGTCACCCATCTCTGGCTCCCTACCCTTAGGGGCCTCGAGAATGGAGAAGATCGATCCCACTGAAACATTCACATCAATATTGGATGAACCATCCAAAGGATCAAAGACCGCTAAAAATGGTCCGCGATTTTGAGGGTCTGTTACGAGAATAGGCTCATCGTTTTCCTCTGATGCTAGACCGGCAACTAAGCCACCCAGTTGAAAAGTATTAATAAAGGCTTGATCGGAGAGAACATCGAGTTTCTTCTGAGTTTCACCCTGAATATTCTCTGTCTCCAAACTACCCAAAATATCTGCGAGACCACCTTTTGCCGTCATAGAGGAAATCGCTTTTACGGCAGCTGCTACATCTACGAGCAAAGCTGCGAGATCGCTTTTCCCCTCAGCTTGGAGCTGTTGGATTAAGAATTTTGATAATGTAGTCCGGCCTAAATGCATGCCAATTCCCCTTGCAAAAACGTGGTCATGGATTCAATGTAAAGATAGAAAACCATAAAATCAAATCACAAATATTTACTTATTCATAAGTTTTAGCTGATAATTATGGAGTGCGCCCATATACCCTTAAACAAATACAAACCTTTATCGAGGTAGCCAAAGAGAACTCCATCTCCAAGGCAGCTGATAAGCTGTTTGTTACCCAGCCTGCCATTTCTATGCAAATCAGGCAATTAGAGGAAGCTTTTGGATTAGCTTTGATCGAACCAATAGGAAGAAATATCCAACTTACGAAGGCAGGCTTGGAGTTTTTAGAGCGGGCTCAGGCCGCAACTACTGAATTAAAAGATCTAGAAGCGGCAATGGCAGGTCATATTAATTTGGGTAAAGGACATATTTATTTGGGAATTGTAAGTACAACCAAATATTTTGTGCCTATGCTGTTGGTAGAGTTTCGAAAATTGTTCCCGGGTATTGAAATAAGCTTAAAAATCGATAACCGTGAAAACATCTTGGCTATGTTGAATCGTAATGAGGTAGATCTAGTGATTATGGGTCGGGTTCCTAAAGAAATGGATTGCATAGCAACACCATTTGCAACCAATCCAATGGGAATTGTGTCAGGCCCTACCCATCCGATGTCGCGCCGCAAACAAGCGCAATTTAGCGATCTCAATAATCAAGAATTTGTGGTGCGTGAAAATGGATCCGGAACCCGTCAGGCAATGGAGCGAATGTTTGCATTCCATCAAACCAAATTCAACATTGCCATGGAGATGCCCAGCAATGAGACTATTAAACAAGCTGTGATGGCCGGAATGGGTTTAAGCTTTTTATCCCTAAGAACGGTACGCCATGAATTGGGTTCAGGTTACATTGTTCTTTTGGATATTGTGGGCCTTCCACACATTGGACACTGGTATATAACGCATCGCTCTCAAAAGAAGCTAGCTCCTGCTGCAATGGCCTTCAAAGAATTTGTAATTGAACAAGCGGGGCCACGAATAAATGTTTGGGCTTAAGACTTAATCATCCTCAGCCAATTCTGGATCCCAGCCAAGCTCTCTAGCGCGAACCATGGCCTTTGCATGGATACGCTCATGACGCTCCGCTAGTTCAGCAGGCAATAGACTAGGTAGATGACCATATGGCTCCCAGCTCTGATGCACGGCCTCAAATAAGTTTTGTAGGTCGCCCGCGGTTTTACCGGCACATCCATCGCCCTCAGGCAATAAACCAAATACCCAAGCATCACGAATAATTCGGCCAGTCATGGTCATACCATGATGCTCTTCATGATCGATGCCTGCATAAGTGAGGGGTTTGTGTGAAGATGTGTTCATGGGTTACCTTGTAAGTCCAGTATACAGGACAGGTAATTTTTCAGGCAGACGTTCAACCTTATCGACTACCAAATAATTGCGCTCACCAAAAATACGGCGAACGTATTGATCGGCTCGAGGATCTAAACTCATGCAATAAGTCATGATGCCATTTCTACCAGCCTCTTCTACTGCTTTTTTAGTGTCATGACGCAAGTATTGAGGATCTCGTACATCCACGTCTGCCGGCTCACCATCCGTGATGACCAATAATAATTTTTTAGAACTGCGCTGCATTTTTAAAGCTGATGTTGCATGACGAATGGCAGCACCCATACGGGTTGAAAGCTTCCCCTCCATACCAGCTAGCCGAGCCTTGGCAACATCATCATAAGGATCATTAAAATCTTTGAAGCGCCAATAATTAACATCATGACGTCCATCTGAACAGAAGCCATGAATCGCAAATTTGTCACCAACTTTTTGAATCGCATCAGCTAATAAGGCGCATGCTGAACGAGTCAGCTCTAAGACAGTTTGCTCTTGCCCCGCCACCTTGTCATTCGTTGAATGGGATAAGTCCAACAAAACTAAAACTGAGATGTCACGAGTTTTACGAACACTACGCATCATGATGCGCGGGTCTGGTTGACGACCCATGCGCATTTCTATCATGGAAGCCAGGGCTGCATTTATGTCAATATCATCGCCATCTTCTAATTTTCGAATGCGTTGCACGCCTTGAGGCTGCATTGCATCAAGGATATATTTCATGCGTCCAATTAAACGACGTTGCTCAAGCAATACGCCATTAATAACAGCAGCGTCTCCTAATTTGGGGCGACGCTCTTGGACTGTGACCCAAGCAGGTCGTTCCAATTGAATCATATGATCCCATTCACCATAATGAACGGGGGGTAACACTGGTTCGCGTCCTTCACTTTCGTTGAAAGAAACTCCAAGATCCTCATATGGAAATAGCTCTGTCCCAAGAACCCAAATGTCTTGCGCATCATCACCTGCACCCTCAACTTCAAGCTCATTCACGAATTCCATTAAATTGACTTCTTTGCGAACTTGTTGCACAGGTTCATACCCTGCTGCAATCGAGCGCTCAAAATCAAAACCATCGAAATCCCAGAAGTAACGATTGTCATCACGGTAAATTGCTGATTGGAAATCCGTACGTGACTGAAATGAAGGTGCGTTGGTTAGCTCACCATAGGATGCAGCCAAGGTCACGCCAATTTCCCATGAATATGTATTGTTATTTGGATCAGCCAATATTCGCGGCAAGGCCTCAACCAATAGGGCTCGACCTTGCGCAATCCAAGGATGATTGTCTTCATAAGCTGGATCAATCCAAGCCCTTGCCATGCGATTGAGCCAGTCACCCGCAGTCTGTTGTTGCGCAGCGGAACATGTGTGTAAATCAGACCATAAGGGCCTCAAACCTGGAAATTTTGCCAATGTGAGTGACTCAATACGAGCATCCTCCACCAATCCAATCATGGCTATTTGCCATGGATTCAAGGATTCTGCAGAAATGGGTTGCCGTGTAAAAACAACATGCGCAGCAGTATGAGCTGCAGCTGCTCGATAGAGTTGAGCAGCATCAACTAAGCCAGAGTTACCTTCTACAGCGTCATAAGCATCTGGCAAGTGAATGAAATAATCTTCAATGAATGGACGGTAACCATCACGTGTTTCAAAATCGCCTGCTGTAGGACGCATGAAAAAATCTCGTCCCCACAGTGCCCTCAAATACATGTTGATGCGTCGTTGAACATCAACCAGTAAAGTGCCTTTACGTTCTTTTTGAAGCATGGCCAAAGCTTCTTTGGATGCCAATCCAAAGTAAGCGACCTGCTCTTCATAGTTAGTGCGATGAGCTTGTGCGCCCCAAGTAGCCCAGCGTCGTAAACCGCCTAAGGTCAATTGAGCGAACAAAGTATCCAAATGACCCAACATCGGTCTTAAACCGCGAGGCGCCAAAGCAACCCAAGTATTTAAGAACTGTAGATATTGCATGAACAAAGTGCTATCAGCTAGACGTCTTGCAGCTGTCGGCGATGTGGCTAAAACCAATTCAATCACTGATCCCGATGTTTTAGACGCCAACATCAAAGCTGTGGCGGCCAATTCACCAACAACATCTTCACCAATCTCTTTTGCTACTTGAGGTGCCGAATCAATCCAAGCATGCACGAGCTCAGAGCCTCGGCCCAAACTACGCAGAGCGGCAGCGCCCTTTACATAGTTATCTAAACCACGTGCTGAGAAAACTTTAATTGCTTCAGGCCAAACATTTTCAAGCAAGTCGCGAGTAGCTGGCTCGAGTTGATCGACCCATTCAGCATAATCCTGAAGGTGTACCGACATATGCGGAACCTTAGCTTATTGAATTTAAAAGAAAGTGGCGACTGCAGCGTCTAGAGCATCGCGCATGTCAGGATCATCTGTACTTGGACGGACTAAAGCAACACGACAAGCTGCTTGAGCAGCAACACCTTGCGCAATCAAACTGCCAGCATAAATTAACATACGGGTAGAAATTCCCTCATCCAAGCCGTGCCCTTTTAAATTTCGAGCGCGCTCAGCGATACCTACCAATTCGCCAGCATCTTGAATACTGACGCCTGTTTCATGAGCAACAATCTCTGCCTCAATGTCGTGCTCAGGATAATTGAAATCCAGAGCACCAAAACGTTGCTTAGTTGATTGTTTTAAATCTTTCATCAAGCTTTGATAGCCTGGGTTATACGAAATCACAATTTGAAAATCAGGATGCGCTTTGACTAACTCTCCTTTTTTCTCAAGAGGAAGTACGCGACGATTGTCTGTCAATGGGTGAATCACCACGGTGGTGTCTTGACGTGCTTCAACTATTTCGTCCAAGTAACAAATGGCGCCCAGTCTTGCAGCCATGGCCAAAGGACCATCTTGCCAACGTGTGCCATTGGCATCTAATAAAAATCGACCCACCAAATCCGAAGCAGTCATATCCTCGTTACAGGCCACAGTGATCAATGGCTTATTTAATTTCCAAGCCATATATTCAACAAAACGTGTTTTTCCACAACCCGTTGGACCTTTGAGCATCATAGGCATACGAACTGAGTAAGCAGCCTCATACAACTCCACTTCATCTGCTACTGGACGATAATAAGGTTGCTCTGAAACTCTATAGGATTCTAGATTGTCGCTCATGACTATCTCCACTGACATGCTTGAATAATGAGATGGGATACTTCATCTGATTTGATAAGGCATACAGCTATAAGTGAACCACACCCTGTATACCAAGGTGTGGTTATGGAGGATTAAACTGTTTTTCCTCGGAAGATCACCATTGAGGCACCTTGAGTCTGTCTGAAGTTATCATAACCAATCAAGCGAATATGGTTCTCAGGGTTGGCCTTTCGGCAGGCTTCACATTCAGCCAATACTTTATCCACATCTGTTTCACCAAACATGGGTAGCTTCCACATATACCAATAAGAGTCCATCAAGTACTGAGGCTCTGTGTGCTCAACCGCTGGGTTCAAGCCTTTTTTAACCAAATACTCAACTTGCTTACGAATTTCTTCAGTGCTCATCGCTGGCAAATAAGAAAAAGTTTCAAATTTGCGGCTGCTAGGGTCTGAAAGACGGCTATGGTAGTCTTGCATCGTCATAATCTGTTTCCTTTAAAAATATTTGTTCTATAAATGAATCTGCTTGATTACTTGTGAGCAACGTCTAGTTTGTCCACTGTATCAAACTCAAACTTAATTTCTTTCCATGTTTCCATAGCGATCTTAAGTTCTGGTGAATTCTTCGCAGCATCCATCAACACTGTCTTACCTTCTTTTTCAACAGCAACACCTTCATTACGTGCTTTCACGCAAGCTTCTAGAGCTACACGGTTAGCTGCCGCACCGGCTGCGTTACCCCATGGGTGACCCAATGTGCCACCACCGAATTGTAAGACTGAATCATCGCCAAAGATATTCACAAGTGCTGGCATGTGCCATACGTGAATACCACCAGAAGCAACAGGAATCACGCCTGGCATAGAACCGAAGTCTTGGTCGAAGAAAATACCGCGGCTACGATCTTCTTTAATAAAACTATCACGCATGATGTCAATCCAACCCAATGTTGATGCACGGTCACCCTCTAACTTACCAACCACAGTGCCTGAGTGCAAGTGATCGCCACCTGACAAACGCAAGCACTTAGTCAGTACGCGGAAGTGAATACCATGGTGCGGGTTACGATCTAGTACAGCGTGCATCGCACGGTGGATATGCAACAACATACCGTTATCACGACACCAGTTAGCCAAACCTGTATTGGCACAGAAACCGCCTGTTAAGTAGTCATGCATGATGATTGGCGAACCGATTTCTTTTGCATATTCAGCACGTTTGTACATTTCCTCAGGAGTTGGTGCAGTTACGTTAAGGTAATGACCTTTGCGCTCACCTGTTTCACGCTCAGCTTTTTCGATCGCCTCTTGAACAAAGTCAAAACGTTGACGCCAACGCATGAATGGCTGACTGTTAACGTTTTCGTCGTCTTTTGTGAAATCAAGGCCACCACGCAAACATTCGTAAACAGCGCGACCGTAGTTCTTACCTGACAAACCAAGTTTTGGCTTGATGGTACAACCCAATAGTGGGCGACCATATTTATTCATAATGTCACGCTCAACTTGGATACCGTGTGGAGGACCACCGCATGTCTTAACATAAGCAATTGGGAAGCGAATATCTTCCAAACGCAATGCACGCAAAGCTTTAAAACCGAATACATTACCAACCAATGAAGTCAGTACGTTAACAATTGAACCTTCCTCAAACAAATCGATTGGATAAGCTACAAATGCATAGAAACAAGTGTCATCCCCAGGAACATCCTCAATTGCATAGGCACGGCCCTTGTAGTGATCCAAGTCGGTTAATAAGTCTGTCCAAACAGTCGTCCATGTACCTGTCGAAGATTCTGCTGCAACGGCTGCGGCCAATTCTTCACGATCTACTCCTGGCTGTGGAGTGATCTTGAAAACTGCCAAAATATCAGTATCTTTAACTGAGTAGTTTGGTTCCCAGTATGTGCTTCGGTATTCTTTGACACCTGCATTGTAGGTTTTTGTGGCCATCTGCTGTGCTCCTTATGTTGAAGTAAATGTAAGTGGTGTTATTTTTCACCTAATAATTGATAAATAAAAGTAAAATGTTCTTAACGTTATCTTTTACTTAAATAAATCATGAATCTGAGACATGCCACCCTACATCAGCTGCGCATATTCTTGGCTGTAGCAGAGCACAATAGCTTTGCTAGAGCAGCTCAAGCCTTACATCTATCTCCTCCTACTTTATCCTTACAAGTCAAGCAGTTAGCGGAAACTATTGGGCAGCCATTATTTGAGCAATTGGGCAAGAAGATTTATTTAACTGCAGCAGGCAAAATCTTGGCAGAAGCCTGCCAAGACATTGCCCAACGCTTAGATGTACTGAATGAAGAATTATCTGCCCTGCAAGGCATGGAGCGTGGCAAGCTGAAAATAGCGATTTTGACCACAGTGAAGTACACCGTTCCCAAATTATTGGGTGGATTTTGTGCGGCTCATCCTGGAATTGAGGTTGCTATGGTGGTTGGTAATCGAGAAAATCTCTTGCAACGTTTGGCTCAAAATAAAGATGATTTATACATCATGGGTCAAGCTCCTGAGAACATGGATGTTGTGAGCGAAGATTTTTTAAAAAATCCTTTGGTTTTGGTCTCTCAGCCATCACACCCCTTGGCGGGTGAACGAAATATTTCCCCTGAGAAATTACGACATGAGCCTTTTATATTAAGAGAGCCAGGATCCGGAACTCGCTTGACAACGGAGCGTTTTTTTTCAAAACATGGTTTTTCTCCGATTAATCGCCTGGAGGTAGGTAGCAATGAGGCCATCAAGCAAACCGTGGCTGGTGGTCTCGGTTTGGCTGTTCTATCTGCAACAACAGTTGTCTCAGAACTGGCACTGGGAGAGCTTGTGCAATTAGATGTCATTGGCTTCCCTTTAATCAGAAGTTGGCAAGTTGTTTACCTTAGGGGAAAAAGATTATCTCCTGTTGCTCAAGCTTTTAAGCAATGGTTATTCGATCATAGATCAACTGATTTAACGTGGGAATCAGAGAGAATTACCCAAATCAAATAACAACTTGGTCTCAAGTTACATGTATTGATCGAGACTGGTATAGTCAAAATTATTAAGGGCGGTAAGCTACTTTCTTAAGGGCGCTGATATAGTTGGGCATTTTTTTATTAATTGATAGTGTTGGCTCTAAATTATGATCATTGTTGAGATATGAAATCGGGAAACAATTTATTAAATAAAAATGCGATTATTCATGTTATTGATAATGATGAATCTGTACGTGCTTCATATGCACTACTCTTAAGTGCTTATGATTACATTGTCTATTGCCATGAAAGTGCTGAAGGTTTTTTGCGCACACTTGCAACGAATAATATTCGTAATTTGGAGTGCATCCTTTTAGACTTAAAACTTGCGGGGCTATCTGGCCTAGAGCTTCAAAGGATACTGATTGATCAGGGATTTAAAGTGCCCATCTCTTTTGTAGCTGGATTTGCTGAAGTATCCCAAGCTGTAGAGGCTATTAAACTTGGTGCTTTCGACTTTCTTCAAAAGCCCATTCAAAATGAGGAGTTATGCAATCTTGTCGCACAAATGCTGACTAAAGCACAGCAGGACCTCGATAAATTAAATCAAGAGTCAGAGCTCAGTGCATTATTTCAGACCCTCACATCGCGTGAGAATGAAATTCTAGATCAGATTATTGCTGGAAAAAGCAATCGGCTAATAGGTGAAGAGTTAGATATTTCGATTAAGACGGTTGAGCAACATCGCGCCAATATTATGGATAAATTAAAAGTAAAGAGACCCGCAAACCTATTAAATTTAATCTATAAATTTAAAGGAACGAAAGCTTCTTAGGGCGATGTAGCCCTCGATAAGTCAAAGAAAAAACCTCTTAATGAGGCTTTTTCTTGACTGGCGGTAAATCAGTGCAATGGCCTAAAGCAGCTTCTGCTGCCAAGCCAACTGATTCGCCCAAGGTTGGATGTGGGTGAATAGTTTTGCCAATATCAACAGCGTCAGCGCCCATCTCAATGGCTAAACATACTTCACCAATCAAATCACCGGCATGGGTGCCAACAATTCCACCACCAATGATGCGTTTGGTAGTGGCATCAAAAATGAGTTTGGTGAAACCTTCATCACGGCCATTGGCAATTGCTCGGCCACTAGCTGCCCAAGGAAATAAGCCTTTTTCATAGGCAATCCCCTGCGCCTTACATTGCTCTTCTGTTAGGCCTGCCCAAGCCACTTCTGGATCGGTATAGGCAACCGAAGGAATTTGCTTCGCATCGAAATAAGATTTTTCACCTGCAGCAGCTTCTGCAGCAACATGACCTTCATGCACTGCTTTATGTGCCAACATTGGCTGTCCGACAATATCGCCAATCGCAAATATGTGACTCACATTAGTACGCATTTGATTATCGACTGCTATGAAACCGCGCTCATCTACAACAACGCCAGCTGCTGCTGCATCAATTTTCTTGCCATTAGGTGTGCGGCCAACAGCCACTAAAACCAAATCATAGGTTTGAGGTTCAGAAGGTGCATTCTCCCCTTCAAAACTGACTTCGATTCCATCAGGCTTGACTTGGGCTTTTGCAGCACGCGTTTTGAGCATAATCTTTTCAAAACGGCCGGCATTAAATTTCTCCCAAACCTTTTCTAAATCACGATCCGCTCCGGCCATTAGACCATCCATCATTTCAGCAATATCGATGCGCGAACCCAGAGTGCTATAGACAGTTGCCATCTCTAAACCAATAATGCCGCCGCCAATCACCAACATACGCTTTGGAATACTCTTGAGTAATAAAGCACCAGTACTATCAACAATGCGCGGGTCTTCTGGCAGGAATGGTAACTTCACTGGCTGACTGCCAGCGGCAATGATGGCCTTTTGAAAGCGGATCACTTCCGTTTGTCCAGTTAAATCTTGTGCACTACCGTTCGTTAATTGAACCTCTACATGATTGGCATCTAAGAAGCGTCCTAAGCCTCGCACCACTTGCACCTTACGCGCCTTAGCCATACCCGCTAGACCACCAGTTAATTTAGCAATTACGGAATCTTTATAGGCACGCAATTGATCAATTTCAATCTTCGGTTCGCCAAAGCTAATACCATGCTTAGACATGGTCTTGACTTCATCCATTACTGCAGTTGTATGCAGCAATGCCTTAGAAGGAATGCAGCCGACATTCAAGCAAACACCTCCAAGAGTAGCGTAGCGCTCAACTAAGATCGTGCTCATTCCCAAATCAGCACTTCTAAAAGCAGCGCTATAGCCACCTGGACCAGCGCCCAACACCAAGAGTTCGCACTCATGATCAACCTTGCCACTGTATTGACCAGCAACAGGGGTAGTTATGGGGGTCGCTGCAATCGTTGCGGATACTGGAGTTGGGCTATGTGCAGGCGCACTGGCCGTCGGAGTTTTAGGAGCAGTCACTTCTGACAATTCAATTTCCAATACAACACTGCCCTTACTTACCTTATCTCCTGCTTTTACAGAGATTGCAGTAACAGTACCAGCAGCATCAGACGGCACTTCCATGGTGGCTTTGTCTGATTCAAGAACAAGCAATGCTTGCTCTTTCTCAATCACATCACCCACCTTCACAAGCACTTCAATGACAGGAACATCGGTGTAGTCGCCAATATCTGGCACGAGAATAGTTTGCTTAGTCATATATTCCTTTTAGAGCGCAGCACGACGGAAATCAGACATCAACTGAGCAATATACGCATTAAAGCGGGTCGCTAAGGCACCATCAATCACGCGATGATCCGCGCTTAAGGAAAGAGGGCAAATGAGACGAGGAACAAATTGCTTGCCATCCCAGACTGGCTTCATAGCCGCTTTACTCACTCCCAAAATAGCCACCTCAGGCGCATTCACAATGGGTGAGAAATAGGTTCCACCAATTCCACCTAAGGAAGAAATCGTAAAGCTAGCACCCTGCATCTGCTCAGGCTTTAATTTGCCCTCACGTGCTAATGCGGCTAGCTCCGAGGTTTCACGCGCCAGCTCAAAGATGCCCTTCTTATCGGCATCGCGAATAACAGGAACAACCAAACCATTTGGTGTATCAGCAGCAAAGGCAATATTGAAATATTTCTTCAACACGAGATCATCACCATCAAGCGAGCTATTAAATTCTGGATACTTTTTGAGTGCCGCTACAGCAGCCTTCATCAAAAAGGCTAGCATGGTAATTTTGACACCCTGCTTTTCATTCTCTTTATTAGTCAATACACGGAAAGCTTCTAAATCGGTAATATCAGCATCCTCGTGATAAGTCACGGCTGGAATCATGACCCAATTACGACCTAAATTCGCAGCAGTCAACTTCTTAATGCGATTGAGTGGCTGGCGCTCTGTTTCTCCAAACTTGGAGAAATCTACTTTTGGCCACGGAATGAGATTCAGGCCGCCTAAGCTTCCGCCCGAACTACTGCTGGCTGATCCAGCCCCACCACTCATGGCTGCTTTGACAAATGCCTGCACATCATCTTGTGTAATACGCCCTTTAGGGCCGGAACCTTTAACGTGATGAATTGTCACGCCAAGATCACGCGCAAATTTACGCACTGAAGGGCTCGCATGACTTGCTGTGGGATCTATCTCTACAGGAGTACTACTCACCGGTGGTGGCGCTGGTGCGCGCACGATCGGAGGCTCAATCTTGGGTGCTGGTGCTGGAGCTGGAGCCGTTTCAACCTTGGTTGGCGCTGCACTTGATGAGCTTTGCGTTGCCGCAGATGAACCTGACTCTTCTAAGACTAAAACAATTGCACCTTCAGAAATCGAGTCGCCAACTTTTACTTTAACTTCTTTGACGATTCCTGAGGCAGAGGAAGGCACATCCATTGTTGCCTTATCAGACTCCAGGACAACAATAGACTGCTCTTTTTCAACCTGATCACCGACCTTAACCAAGACCTCGATGACGGGAACATCTTTGTAATCCCCAATATCGGGAACTTTAATATCAATTAATTGGCTCATATAGGGTCTCTTATCAAACCGTCATTGGGTTAGGCTTAGTTACATCAATCTCATACTTCGCAATTGCTTGAACCAATTTTTGACGATCAAGCTGACCAGCATCTACCAAAGAACGTAAGGCTGTTAATACAACCCAACGACGATCCACCTCAAAGAAGTCACGCAATTTTTCACGGGTATCGGAACGGCCAAAGCCATCAGTTCCCAAGACTTCATAACGACGACCCATGTGCTGAATTGCTGGACGAATTTGCTCAGCAAATAAGCGCACATAATCAGTTGCCGCAATAATCGGACCTGTGGTGTCTTTCAAGCATTTCTCAACGTGAGATAAAACAGGAGCAGCACTTGGATTGAGTAAATTATTACGATGTACTGCATTCCAATCACGACCCAATTCAGTAAAACTTGGGCAACCCCATAAATCCGAAGAAATACCCCAATCCTGATGCAGAATTTCTGCCGCTTCAATCACTTCACGGAAGATCGTGCCCGAACCAAGTAATTGAACGCGCAACTTCGCATTGGCATCACCTACAGAATGAAGCTTGTACATTCCTTTGATAATGTCCTGCTCTGCACCTTTAGGCATAGCCGGGTGCGCATAATTCTCATTCATTAAGGTAATGTAGTAATACACATCTTCTTGCTCTGCCAACATGCGACGCATACCATCTTGAATGACAACAGCCACTTCAAAGGAGAAAGTAGGATCGTAGCTAATGCAATTGGGTACGGCAGCGCTCCATACTTGGCTATGACCATCTTCATGTTGCAAGCCTTCGCCATTTAAAGTGGTGCGACCAGCAGTGCCGCCAAGCAAGAATCCTCGACTACGCATATCACCAGCCGCCCAACATAAGTCACCTATCCGCTGGAAACCAAACATAGAGTAAAAGATATAGAAAGGCAACATTGGGACGCCATGTGTCGAATAGGAAGTGGCTGCTGCAATCCAATCGCACATACCGCCAGCTTCATTGATGCCCTCTTGCAAGATCTGACCAGTCTTGTCTTCTTTATAGAACATCAATTGATCATGATCTTCAGGGGTATAGAGCTGACCTAATTGGTTCCAAATACCCAATTGACGGAACATCCCTTCCATACCAAAAGTACGAGACTCATCTGGAACGATGGGTACTACTCGTTTGCCAATCACCTTGTCGCGCACGATCGTATTTAAGATCCGTACAAATGCCATGGTTGTTGAAATCTCACGACCTTCTGACGTTGCTTCTAGCAATGGAGCAAAAACCTCTAATGGGGGAACAGGCAAGCTTTCGGCTTTCATGCGACGTTGCGGCAAATAGCCGCCTAATTCTTGACGGCGGGTCTTCATGTACTCGAGCTCGGGACTACCATCAGCAAACTTCACCAAAGGCATTTCATCTAGCTCTTCGTCTTTAACCGGAATTTCAAAACGATCACGAAACCGACGTACGTCATCATCATTCATCTTCTTCGCTTGGTGCGCAATATTCATCGCCTCACCAGAGCCTCCCATACCGTAACCCTTAATGGTGTGAGCCAAGATAACCGTTGGTTGATTTTTATGATTTACCGCCGCATGAAAGGCAGCGTATATCTTGTGTGGATCGTGACCACCACGATTGAGCTGCCAAATCTCATCATCGCTCCAGTCGTTGACCAAGGCTTTGAGTTCAGGTGTATTAAAAACTTTCTCACGAACATAAGCGCCATTTTTAGCCTTCATGGTCTGATACTCGCCATCTACAATCTCACCAAGGCGCTGCATCAAGATGCCTTTTTTATCGCGCGCAAATAAGGCATCCCAGTGACCACCCCAAACAACCTTAATGACATTCCAGCCAGCACCTCGGAACTCGCTTTCAAGCTCTTGAATGATCTTGCCGTTTCCACGAACAGGTCCATCAAGACGCTGAAGGTTGCAGTTAACAACAAAGATCAGGTTGTCTAATTTTTCACGGCCAGCCATTCCAATAGCACCAAGGGATTCTGGTTCATCCGTCTCGCCATCGCCCAAAAATGCCCAAACTTTACGACCTTCTGCATTGATAAATCCACGGTCTTGGAGATAGCGCATGAAGCGCGCTTGATAGATGGCCATGATTGGACCCAAGCCCATAGATACTGTCGGGAACTGCCAGAAATCGGGCATCAGCCAAGGATGCGGATAACTTGAGACGCCCTTACCGCCCACTTCTTGTCTAAAGTTATTGAGTTGCTCATCCGCTAAACGACCAAGCATATAGGCGCGTGCATAAATACCCGGTGCTGAATGCCCTTGTACAAAGATGAGATCGCCACCGTGATCAGGTGACGGTGCATGCCAGAAATGATTAAAGCCAACATCATATAAAGTGGCTGCCGATTGAAACGAAGAAATATGACCACCAACATTGGTATCTTTGTTGGCACGCAGAACCATTGCCATCGCATTCCAACGCGTGTAGGAGCGAATACGATGCTCGACGTTTTGATCGCCAGGTAACCGCGCTTGTTGCTCTACGGGAATGGTATTGATATACGGCGTTTCCGCATGAAATGGTTGATTCACACCATTGACACGTGCATGGGAAATTTGCTGATCGATCAGATAGGCAGCTCGCTCTGGTCCCTCATTACGAATCACACCATCTAGAGCTTGTAACCACTCTTGGGTTTCGCCTGGGTCCGCATCTTGCTTGCCTGCGCTACCCAAAAATTGATCTGGAACTGCGGCCATATTCTGTCTCCATGAGATACATCGCTATAGGTAATTGACTCTATAGCCAATATTCTAGGAAGGTCTATGGGTGTAAACAAGCAAAATCCCACATAATGATAGTATTTCTCACTATATGGAATTATGTTGCAATGCAATTAGCCAGCAAACAGTATTAATAGGCTGAAAAGGCTGATCTATCAGGCAAAATAGCCTGAATTCATGAAAAAAATAGTGTTATCAATTCAGCAGTTAAGGCCAGTCAAGTGGCTCCGAAAGATACGGGGCGTGAAACTGGTCTATACCCCGCTCCTAGCAATTGTGCTGTTCACGGCAGTCATGGGTGTCATTCTTGGAACCCTCCAGTTACAAGAAAAGAGTCAGCATGAGGCAGCCCTATTTCGGGAGTTGTCATTTGCAAAGCAACGGATTCAATTACGCTTCTCAAACAACACAGATGTTTTGCAATCGCTTGGTCGAGAGTATCTGAATTCGAGTGAGTCGCCAAAAGATCGCGCGAACGTTACTATTCAAGCTGAAAATCTATTGCAGAGCAATCATGAGATTGTGCAAATTATTTGGACAGATCAAGAGAATCGTATTGAATGGAAGATTCCCAATAACAATACCAAGACCAAGTGGTTCAACCAACCAGCAAATGCGTCGATTATTCAACAAGCCCTTGAGAAGTCTAGTGAACTGAGCAACGTAACCTACCGCCCTGCTTACAGTCAATTTATTACCCTCGATGTACCACTCAATGATCCAGCTGCGCGAGAGATGCGTAATGTCTTTTGGCAAACAGTACCTCAACTTTCCGGAGCAGAGCTCAAAGGCAGTATTGGAGTCTTATACTCAACTCAGGCACTGCTAGAGATGATTCCCGCAGAACTCAAGAGCCAATATCGCTTTACTTTATTAACCGATGATGAAAAAGTCTTAGCAATATCGTCAGATAAAAATATTCCTAAACGCGCTTTTAGCAATCAAACCAGTTTGGATATTGGGGTACTCAGCCCCAATCTCAGTTTACGCATCGATTCTTACCCTCCTGCTACCAACCTCACCTTCCGGATGCTTATTGGTGTTGTACTTGGTTTGAGTGCCTTCGTCATTTGGAGCCTGTGGTCGGTACTCAAGCAAATGCAAGTTCGTCAAGAGGCGGAAGCAAACCTACGAACGGAAACTAACTTTCGTAGCGCCATGGAAAATTCAACTCCCGTAGGAATTCGTGCACATGACATGAGTAGAAGTATTACCTACGTCAATCCTGCCTTTTGCGAGATGACCGGCTGTACTGCGGATGAATTAATAGGTCAGAAGCCCCCTTTTATATTCTGGCCAGAAAGCGAAAAAGCAGCGCTCACTGAGAAGATGGAAAGAGCCTTACAGTTAACGCATAACCAAGAGAAAATAATTGGTATTGAAGGTTCAATTATTCGTAAAGATGGCAGGATTATCCAGACGCGTACCTTTATCGCACCTTTGATTAATGAAAAAGGTAAGCAAACGGGTTGGGTCACCTCTCTGATTGATATTTCAGAGCCAAAGAAGATTCGCGAAGAGTTAGCTGCTTCACAAGAGCGTTTTATTACTGTGCTAGAAGGTTTAGATGCGGCAGTGTCAGTGGTGTCAAATGAGAATGGTGATTTACTGTTTGCCAATCGCTTTTATCGGGACCGTTTTGGGAATGACTCCAATGGCCATTTTGAACTGGCAGGTCAAGATGTTAATCATAATCAGGCTGGCTCCCAATTTGGTTTTAGTCAGACACTCAGCCCAGAAAATATCAATGCATTTGCCCAACAAGTATCAGAGTCCAATGAAATTCAACTAATTGATCCGGCAAGCGGGCAACAAAAGTGGTACGAAGTTCGGCGCCGACTTATTCCATGGGTTGATGGGCACTTGGCACAACTTTTAATCGCGACCGATATCACCATTCGCATTGAATCTGACGAACTGGCTCGCCAACAAGAGGAGCGTATGCAATTTACAGGTCGTCTAACCACCATGGGTGAAATGGCCTCCTCATTAGCGCATGAACTGAACCAACCCTTATCAGCAATCTCCAATTACTGCATGGGTGTTGCCAAACGGTTGCAAGGGCAACTTGAGCCTGGTTTACAAAAAGACATTATTCCCGCCTTAGAAAAAGCCTCAGATCAAGCTCACCGAGCAGGAACCATCATTCAGCGAATCAAGGGGTTTGTGAAGCGGAGTGAGCCTCAACGTAAATCCTGCGATATCAGTGAAATCATCAATGATGCAGTAGGCTTAGTGGAAATTGAGGCCAATCGCCATCGCCTCAGCATTAAATCCCAGGTTGCCGAGAATTTACCCTTGGTTGATCTAGACCCCGTCTTAATATTGCAAGTTTTAGTGAATTTACTCAAAAATTCCCTAGATAGCCTGCGAGAGGCCTACCCCCTTTCCTCTCGCTGGTCGGCACCTCCAGTCAGTATTTCGGCAGACCTTGATACCAGCATCTTTCCAGCCATGCTTCGGGTCCAAGTGGTCGATGCAGGCGCTGGAATAGCAGATTCGGTCATTGAGCGGATGTTTGAGCCGTTTTTTAGTACGAAAAACGATGGAATGGGCATGGGACTCAATATTTGCCGCTCCATTATTGAATCCCATCAGGGGCGCCTTTGGGCTAAAAATCTCATGGATGCAGAACATACCAAGCGCTCTGGCTGCAGCTTTACAATACTGCTACCACTTGAAGCCCCCGGGTCTCAAGCTAATATTTAACTTTGTACCTTTGTAAATTCTCTGTGAGAGCAAATATGAACCTCAGTTCCAACACCAAATCAAACCAAGCTGAAGTGGTTTATGTTGTCGATGATGATGAGGCAGTGCGTGACTCCTTAACTTGGTTGCTGGAAAGCAATGGTTATGTAGTTCGCTGTCATGCTAGCGCAGAGCGTTTTTTACAATCTTTACAAAGTACAGATAAATCTACTATTTCATGCGCGATTTTAGATGTTCGCATGTCTGGAATGTCTGGTCTTGAATTACAAGAGCGCTTAATTAGCGAAAATCTACCCATGCCGGTCGCTTTCATTACTGGTCATGGTGATGTCTCCATGGCCGTTTCTACAATGAAGCGCGGTGCTGTTGATTTCATTGAGAAGCCTTTTAAAGAAAATGATCTTTGCGCATTAGTTGATCGTATGTTTGCCAAAGCACGCGTTGATTACTCTCAAGCAAGTCAACGCAAGGTTACCCAAAGCTTGCTTAGTAAACTTACCGGTAGAGAGCGTCAAGTTTTAGAGCGGATTGTGGCAGGCCGCTTAAATAAGCAAATTGCAGATGACTTGGGAATCTCTATTAAGACTGTTGAAGCCCATCGCGCCAACATCATGGAGAAGTTAAACGTCAATACCGTTGCTGATCTTCTCCGCCTCGCGCTTTCTGATCCACAGCCTAATTAATTTCTTGCTATGCCTGCTCAACTACTTGATGGAAATGCCCTCTCTAAAAAACTACGTGCAGAAATCGCTGCTCGCGGCGCCATTGTTACCGCCAAGGATCGACGTCCAGGCTTAGCGGTAATTGTCGTTGGCGATAATGCTGCTAGTCAGGTATATGTACGCAATAAAGTAAAAGCTTGCGAAGACGTTGGCTTTCATTCAGTCTTAGAGCGATATTCCGCTGATCTTGGCGAAGAGGAATTGCTAGCCCGTATTGCGACCTTAAATGCTGATCCAGCGATTCATGGCATTTTGGTTCAACTTCCATTGCCAGAACATATTGCCTCGGAAAGGGTTCTCGAAGCGATCGCCCCCGAAAAGGATGTGGATGGCTTTCACGTTGCTAATGCAGGCGCTTTGATGGTTGGTCAACCAGAGTTCAAGCCTTGCACGCCTTATGGCTGCATGAAGCTCTTGGAAAGCATTGACTACCCTATTCGCGGTGCAAGGGCTGTGATTGTTGGCGCCTCCAATATTGTTGGTAAGCCAATGGCTATGCTGCTTTTACAAGCTGGCGCTACCGTGACCATTTGCAATAGCAAAACTAGGGATTTAGCCCATCACACGAAGGATGCTGATATTTTGGTAGTGGCAACCGGTAAACCCAAAATGATCACTGGCGACATGGTTAAGCATGGTGCGGTAGTGATTGATGTTGGAATCAACCGGCTGCCTGATGGTAAGTTATGTGGCGATGTCGATTTTGATGCTGCTCAATATGTTGCCGGCTGGATAACCCCAGTGCCAGGTGGTGTGGGTCCCATGACCATTACGATGTTGCTCATGAATACCCTCGAGGCCGCTGAAAAGGCAGCCAAGCTTTAGCCCCTGAGAGCCGAGGAGTTTAGCTTTCTCGGCAAAAAATTGGACTGTCCATTAAGCTAGAGGGATGACTAATGCATCCTCTAAAACTCCTTCTGCTGAACTGGCAAAAAATCCTCTCGTTTCTTTTGGTCGTGGCCTAGCCCATTACCGTGAAATTGAACCTGCACACATCAAGCCAGCTATTGAATTCTTACTTGAAAATGCGCAGTTAGCTGTTGATCATGCAGTTGACCAGAACACGCCAGCACGCTGGAATGATTTGGCAGAACCATTAGAGAATGCCACTGAATCGCTGGGTCGTTCTTGGGGAGTGATTTCTCATCTCAATAGCGTTGCTGACTCTCCGGAATTGAGATCTGCTTATGGAGAAATGTTGCCTAAGGTAACCGCCTTCTTTTCTAGTCTAGGTCAAAACTTAGCCTTATATGACAAGTTCAAAAAACTCAGTCAGAGCGCTGACTTTAATAATTTAAGTGCAGCCCAGAAAAAGGTGATTGTCAATTCTTTGCGAGATTTTCGTCTTGGTGGCGCCGAGCTGTCAGATGCACTAAAACCCCGCTTTGCCCAAATTCAAGATGAGCAAGCAAGCTTGGGTAAGGCATTCTCCGATCATGTCTTAGATGCTACTGATAATTTTGTTCATCTTGTTACCGATGAAGCGCAGCTAGTTGGCCTGCCAGAGGATGTAAAAGCGGCGGCTGCTGATACCGCGCAACAAAAAAATCTCCAGGGATGGGCTTTTACTTTGCACTTTCCATCCTATTACCCAGTGATGCAATATTGCGAACATCGAGAACTAAGACGCCTAATGTACGAGGCTTATGCAACTCGTGCATCTGAACTCGCCCCTCAATATAGTCAAGGTAAATTAGATTGGGATAACACCCAAAACATGCTTGAGCAATTGCGTTTACGCCATGAAGAAGCCAATATGCTTGGCTTTGAAAACTATGCCGCCTTGAGTTTGGCGCCGAAAATGGCTAATGATGTTCAAGAGGTTGATTTCTTTTTAACGGACTTTGCGCGTAAGGCCAAACCTTTTGCTCAAAGAGACTGGGACGAGCTTTGTCAATTTGCTACATCCAAACTAGGCTTGGTAGATGGCATACAGCCCTGGGATAGCGCCTTCGTCGCTGAGCGACTGAAGCAAGAGCGCTATGCTTTCTCAGAGAATGAGCTCAAGCAGTATTTCCCCCTTCCTAAAGTGCTAGATGGTTTATTTGGGGTAATCCAAACGCTCTTTAGCGTTCGCATTGAACCCGCAGACTTGCCGACCTGGCACGACGATGTTCAATCATTTAAGGTTCAAGATCTTGATGGCAACATCCGCGCCTACTTCTATCTTGATCCTTATGCTCGCCCAGGAAAACGGGGTGGCGCCTGGATGGATGACGCCCGCGGACGCAGAGAATTGCCCAATGGTGAGATTCAGACCCCGGTTGCGTACTTAGTCTGTAACTTTGCCCCACCCGTCAAAGTCAATGGCGTCCTACGTCCACCGACAATCACCCATGATGATGTCATCACCCTATTCCATGAGAGTGGTCACGGTCTTCACCATCTTCTAACTCAAGTGAGCGCATTAGGTGTTTCAGGGATTAACGGGGTGGAATGGGATGCCGTTGAATTACCTAGCCAGTTCATGGAAAACTTCTGCTGGGAATGGGAAGTATTAGAAAAAATGACGGCTCATGTTGATACTGGTAAGCCATTGCCACGCGAACTATTTAACAAAATGCTAGCCGCTAAAAATTTCCAAAATGGTTTGATGACTTTACGTCAGATCGTTATGTCATTGACCGACTGGAGACTACACTCCTCTTTCAATACTGAGAAAGCTCATGGGGCAGCTGTCCTTGAGGTGTCACGCAATTTAGCCGCCGACTTTAACGTTATCCCGCAACCTCCAATCTCACGCTGGATCAATACCTTTAGCCATATTTTTGCTGGTGGCTATGCCGCTGGTTACTACAGCTACAAGTGGGCAGAAGTACTATCTGCAGATGCTTACTCTGCTTTTGAAGAGGCTGCAAAGCTGACTGGCAGCGTGTTAGATGCAGCTACCGGAAAACGATATCGTACGGAAATTCTAGAAGTGGGTGGTAGTCGCCCTGCAGCCGAGTCATTCAAGGCCTTTCGTGGCCGAGAGCCCAGTGTTGATGCCCTTTTACGTCACGGTGGTCTTGCCAGCTAAAGCCTAAGGTTTTAGCTGCGCAACGACTGGAGCATGGTCAGAGGGCTGCTCCCACGTACGAGGCTCTTTATCAATGGTACTTGCTATGCACTTGTTTTTTAGGTCGTCACTCAAGAGAATATGATCAATCCGCATTCCAGCATTGCGCCTAAATCCCATCATTCGATAATCCCACCAGCTAAAAGCCTTAGGGGCTTGCTCAAACATTCTGAAAGAGTCGTGCATCCCTAAATTGATTAACCGCGCGAACGCATCTCGTTCTTGCGGGGATACCAAATTTTGCCCTATCCATTTAGAAGGATCGTGAACATCGATATCGCTTGGGGCAATATTAAAGTCGCCCAATAAGGCCAATCTCTGATTTTCACTTAACTCTTGTTTGAGCCAATTCTCTAAGGCATTAAGCCATGAGAGCTTGTAGATAAATTTAACGCTATCGGGCGCCTGCCCATTAGGAAAATAGGCAGAAATCAGACGCATCGGTTGCATACCTTGAAAGCAGATAGTAGCAGCCAATATCCGCTGTTGATCATCAAGGTATTGGGGAATGTTTCGTACTGGCTTTAAAAAAGTAGTTGCCATATCAGTAGCCGTTGATGCTAATGCGGCACGACGAACAATGATGGCAACACCGTTATAGGTTTTTTGACCAGCAACCAAACTCACATATCCGGCATCCTCTAAAGCTTGATGGGGGTAATTCTCATCAGTGAGCTTCAACTCTTGAAGGCATAGGGCGTCAATAGGCTGCTTTGATTGCTCCTGATTTTGTAACCATTGCAAGACTTGTGGCAAACGAACTTTTAAAGAGTTCACATTCCATGCTGCAATCCGTACTGACTCAGTCATTGATGCCAAGCTCCTGCAACTTGCGCGTAATCGTATTGCGTCCAATGCCTAAACGCTGAGCAGCCTCTACTCTTCTACCTCTGGTCACCTCTAGTGCAGCCTGTAAAACTGCCTTCTCAAATTTAGAACACAGGACGTCATAGACCTCTTGGTCACCATCTTGAAGCATCTTGACTGCCAAGCGGCCTAAGCCACTCTCCCAATCCAATGCCGTAACTCTGGCAACATTTGAGCTTAATGATAAGGATTCACCCTCTAATATCAATGGCTGTTCAGTAGCTTCAGCCAATAGATCTGCAGGCAAATCACTGACACCGATGACATTGGATGGAGTCATGACTGTCAACCAATGACAAAGATTCTCTAATTGACGAACATTACCTGGAAAAGGCATGGCACTAATATCCTTAAGCACCTCGTCAGATAACTTTTTAGGCTCAACGCCCAATGATTTGGCGCACAAAACCATAAAGTGCCTTGCCAGTACCGGGATATCTTCAGCACGTTCCCTCAATGGTGGCATGCGCAGACGAATCACATTAACACGATGCAATAGATCTTCTCTAAATGCTCCCGCTGCAACACGCGCCTCTAAATTTTGATGGGTTGAGGCAATAATCCGCACGTTTGCCTTGATCGGATCCTGACCCCCTACACGATAAAAGTGTCCGTCAGTTAAGGCACGTAAAATTCGTGTTTGCAGATCAAAGGGAATATCGCCAATCTCATCTAGAAATAAGGTTCCACCATCTGCCTGCTCAAAGCGGCCACGACGTAAGGTTAATGCCCCAGGAAATGCACCCCGCTCATGACCAAACAACTCCGATTCCAATAAATCTTTAGGCACCGCCGCGGTACTAAAAGCCACAAACGGCCCCTTTGCTCTTGGGCTATGTTTATGTAGAGCCTGAGCTACCAGCTGTTTGCCAGTTCCGGATTCTCCGGTAATTAATACTGTGGAATGCGATTGGGCAAGACGGCCAATAGCTCTAAATACCTCTTGCATAGCAGGTGCTTGACCAATGATCTCAGTCGAGTCCTGCCTCCAGCCATTCACCTCCTTATTGCCTGATTGATTGCGTTCGCTTTGCTCCATCGCGCGACGAATTAACTCAACAGCCTTATCAATATCGAATGGCTTGGTGAGATATTCAAATGCGCCCCCTTGAAATGAAGACACCGCCGAATCTAAATCTGAATATGCCGTCATGATGATGACAGG
>JAXIUI010000010.1:0-58384 GCA_034680725.1 Polynucleobacter sp. | reverse complement strand
GCTACTGCCCAAGAGCTCTTTAATGCCTGCAGCGCTCATGGCGGTAAAGCTTGGGATCACTCAGCCATGGTCAAAGCGCTCGAGAAGCTAGCGAACTTTGAGATGGGGAATAAGGGGTAGGGAAATGGCCAAGACTTTACTTGTCTACTTACATGGTTTTCGTTCATCACCGCGCTCCTCAAAAGCGGTGATAACGGGTGAGGCCATTAAAGCCTTGAGCACTCAAGATCAATCTTATGAATGGTATTGTCCGCAATTACTGGCCTCACCAAAACACAGTATGGATATGGTGACGAATCATATTGATCAATCTGATGCAAATAGCATCATCATTATTGGCTCTTCTTTAGGGGGTTTTTATACCAATTATCTTGCTGAGAAATATCAATGCAAAGGCATTGCACTAAATCCAGCGGTATTTGCAGCGAGAGAATTAGAACCCCATGTTGGCATGATGACCGAATATGACAGTGATAAGCCATTTGATTTTAAGGCTGAGTATATTGACGAGTTACGTGCCCTCCAAATAGATCACATTTCTGATCCTCAGCGCTATTTTTTAATTGCAGCAAAGGGCGATGAATTGCTTGATTGGAAAGAGATGGTTGCCTTTTATGCCGGCGCAAAACAACTCGTGCTAGAGGGCAGTGATCACGGTATTGCCGACTATGCCATGCATCTTCCTGCGGTGCTGGATTTTATTCAGAGTTAATTTTTCTTGACTGCTTTTGCATCTCACTTCATTTCTTCTGTGCGAAAAAAATCTCTATGGATCTTGCTGGTAGCCATCTTTATTTCGGTATTGGGCCATCTTCTCTTATTTTTCGGTATTCCTTTCATTTCTTTCAGCACCGCACCACCCATATCAGAAGATCTCATTATCAAAACGGATCTGCGTGTTCAGCCACCAGAAAAAATTCAACTCTCCAGTGCACCCAAAAAAAGAGCGCAACCCAAAAGTGCCAATGCGGTTTCGGCAGAACCCTTGCCTGATAGTGAAGGGGACGGGCAAGGAAAGCAGGGTGGCTTAGGCAATCAATCAGGTCAAGCCTTTCAATTACCCGAGTCTGGAACCTATTATTTTGATGCCTATGTTGATGGTCAGCTTTATCAAACAGCTCAACTGGATTGGATTACGCAGGACAATCAATACCGTCTCTACATCAATATTCCATTTGCGGTTGTAGGCCCATTTGTCTTTGAGTCGCGCGGCACGGTTGATGCCTATGGAATTGCCCCTTCGATTTACTGGACGCAACGTGGCGAAAAACCGCCAAGGTATTCACGATTTGACCGAGATGGTAATGGAAGCGGAAAAATGTATTTTTCTGAAAAGCCAGATCATGCACCACAAATTATTCCAGGAACACAAGATCGTTTCAGCTTAATGTTTCAACTTGCATCATTACTCAATGGCAGCGACAAAATCGATGAGGCAGGAACAATTCGAGGCATCCCAGTGGTTGATTACGACACCTTAGAGATGTGGCAATTTAAAAGTTATGGTGAGAATGAGTCTGAGGATATTCCCAGTCTAGGTAAGTCAATTAACCGCCACTATGCGCTGATGCAACGTGAAAGCAGTCAATACAAACGCCAAGTAGATATTTGGTTGGCCAAGGACCTCGATTGGCTACCAGGCAGAATGCGCTCCCTAGAGTCGAATGGCAGGGTGCTTGAACTAGTCTTTAAGCAAAGAGCACCGATTGATGGCTCTAAGCTCATGAACTAGTTGTTTAGCTTAGAACCCTGAACCCGATTTAGGGTTTTGATTGGATCTGCCTAGTAATGCACCCATCATGGTGTAGAGCGCTGCGCCAGATAGTGATACCGCAAATATTCCAGTGAATGAAATGATGATTGGAATAATTTTCCAGCGCTCAATTAGTGTGTAGTTTCCATAACCGACAGTCGTATACATCTCACCAGCAAAATACAGGGTTTGGATATTCGTTGGTAAGACTTGTAATCCGATGCAAATGTAAGCCCAAGCAATAATTTCCAGCAAATGAATCGCAACAATTAACAATATGGCAACAAAATAAGATAAAAAGTTCGCACCGTAAATACGCTTATTTTCAAGTTTTCCATCTATCCAGTGAAAAATAGCGGCAATCACCAAAACGCAGACACCATGTAAGGTCAGCATCATGCAGGCAACAATTAACAAAAAGCCGATGTCGCTATTGCCCATATCCTGATTAATCTCGGCAAATAGAGCGCTTAAGCTAGGTAGGGAATTGAGCCCAGGGAGTCTTTCAAATAAGTCAGTAAATGTCATTGTCGAAGTGGGAACTTTCTAGGTTAATTTCTTATTTGACATAATAATGATTATACGCAAGGAGTTATTGCTTACTTATGCAGGAGTCTTCTTTGGGCCACCTGGATATGGCTGCTTATAAACCCTTTCCCAGCGGGACTTTAAGCCATCGCGAATGCCATCTTTGCTAAATAACTCTGCAACATCAATGGCGCTAAAACCTTCATGATTTCGCATTTGTAGATCAGCACCTTTATCTAATAAAAGCTTGATAAGCTCATCATTACCAGAGCTGACAGCCATCATTAATGGCGTAGTTTCACTCGGGCTAAGGGCATTGACCTTAGCTCCATTAGCTATAAGAAACTGAGCGACATCCAGCCTGCCTGTGGAACAGGCGTAATGCAACGGAGTCCATCCTGTCTTATTAACATCAACTTTTTTATCTAAAACCAAAGTTTTGACTACAGGAAGCTCGCCCTCTATCGAGGCTATCATCAACGGCGTTTCGCCGGATTTATTGGCTAGATTGGCGTTGATGCCAGGGTTAGCGAGTAAAAAATCAATAACTTTCATAGACTTATCACGGATCGCGACGATGAGCATGGGATTACCCTTGGAATCTATCGCATTTGGTGTAACGCCAGCCTTAAGCAAATCTTTTATTTCAGAAACATCGTCAAACTTGGCTGCCTTGGTGAAGTCATCAATTTGACTGGCTGTTTGAGCAAAAACGAGGCCACTAGCCAGCATCATGGTGCATAAAACAAGGCTTTTTAATTTAAATAAACTTCTCATATTATTGCTCTATTTATTTGAAAACATTGAAAAAAATTGGAACTTGTGCGATCAGCAAGCTCCTCAACTGCAACACCTTTGAGATTGGCAATAAACTCACCAACCTTGGAGACCCAGGCCGGTTCATTGATTTTCCCGCGATAAGGAATGGGCGCTAAATAGGGGGAATCCGTTTCAATTAACATGCGATCAAGTGGCACCTGTTTGCAAGTCTCCTGTAGGTCCTTGGCGCTCTTAAAGGTCACGATTCCTGAAAAGGAGATGTAAAAACCCATCTCCATGGCCGCTTTAGCAACTGAAGTACTCTCCGTAAAGCAATGCATCACCCCGCCAATCTGATCAGCGCCCTCCTCTTTAAGGATTCTGAGGGTATCTTCAGACGCTGAGCGTGTATGGATGATTAGTGGCTTTTGAGAGGCAATTGCCGCCCTAATATGGGTTCTAAAGCGTTGGCGCTGCCATTCCATCGATTCATAGCTGCGATCACCCATACGGTAGTAATCTAGCCCTGTTTCACCTATGGCAACGATCTTAGGGTGCTTCGCCTCAGCAAGCAAAAACTCCAAAGTCGGCTCAGGAGTGTCTTCGTAGTCTGGATGAACGCCCACAGATGCGTATAGGTGGGAATGATCTTCTGCCAACTGACGCACCTTAGGAAAATCTGGAATATCCACTGAGACGCACAATGCATGACTTACCTTGCATTGGGCCATATTGGCCAACACCTCTGGTAAACGAGATTGGAACTCAGGGAAGTCGAGATGGCAGTGGGAGTCTATGAACATAGACCGCTATTTTAGTCTTCAAATACTTGTTGGTATTGGGAAAGTAAAGCTTCTAACTGAATTCGGGAGGCCAAAGGATGATTTTCATGGCGCCGAGCCAGTATCAAGGACTTCCAAAAACGGAGTAATTTAGGTAATCGAATTTGCTGCGCAAGCGTCTTCATAGTTGCTTCATGCTTGGGATAAAAACGGGCATTTCCAGATTGCGTAATGCTTTGTAAATCCGAAACCCAGCGCTGCATTGTTGCCAACAAAATAGAATATCTTGCCTTTTGAATCTTCTCGGCTGTATCTAGCCAGTGAATATTTTTTCCTTGCGATAAAGACTGCAACAAATGACGCGATGCGACTATTGCCATTGCAAGCTCATCTTTATCATCTTGATGATGACGTGCAATTAAGGAGTCTAAAACGGCATAAGGTGCCCCACCCTGTTCATCGAAGATGGACTGAACATCGGCAATATTAGTTTTTAATTCCGGTACAGATTTCAACTGTTGCTCTAGCCATTCCAATCCGGCTTGACGATCTGGTCTTGGGGCTGAGATTAAACGACAGCGCGAACGAATGGTTGGCAGGACACGATCCAGGCGGTCTGCCAGTAATATGAAAATGGTATTTTCTGGAGGCTCTTCAAGGGACTTTAGAAGTGTATTTGCTGCATCGGAGCGCAAAGTCTCTAGTGGATAAATTAAGATAACACGATGGCCGCCTCGGTGTGATCCTATTGATAAACCCTCAATAGCACTGCGCGTTTCTTCAATAGAAATATTCTTTTTCTCTTTTTTATCACCAGCATCACCATCACCATCTACCAGATTTTGCTTGGCCTTTTTAGGTGCATCAGTATCCACCTCAAATTCACCATGAGGTAAAAGCTTACGATGCGTCTCGGGGACAAGCGCAATAAAGTCCGGGTGATTGCCCGAAGAAAACCAATGACATGCCTCACAATGGTTACAGGGTTTATCTGTTGAAGATTTATCCTCGCATAGTAAGGCTTTAGCAAGCTCAACCGAAAAGGGAAATTTACCAATGCCGGATTGACCATGAATTAAGATAGCGTTTGGTAGTGCGGCTAAATCAATTGCATCCCATATAGGCTCTAGCCAAGGGGCAATTGGCTTTGACTTAGCCTGTGCTAGTAAAGCATCACTCATTTATAGCTTTATTTGAAATGCTTGAAGTTTGGACCAAATCTGCTCAGGAGTTTGGGTAGCATCGATCAATTCAAATCGATCGCAATCTGCTTTAGCTCTGCGTAAATACTCCTGGCGGACCTTTTCAAAAAAATCTAAATCCATTTGCTCAAATTTATCTGGTGCACGAACTTTAGACCTTCGCGCCTGCGCTACCTCTCCTGGCAAATCAAATAGAAAAGTAAGGTTCGGCTGCAATAAACGTCCATCAGAAGCGCCCTGTACCCAACGCTCCAAATCATCTAACTTCGTAAGGCTAAGACCCCTGCCACCACCTTGATAGGCAAAACTTGCGTCCGTAAATCGATCAGAAATCACAATTTTTCCAGCCTGCAAGGCTGGCTCAATGATCTGTGCAATGTGCTCACGGCGCGCGGCAAACATGAGCAATGCCTCAGTTTCTAAATTCATTGGCACATCGAGCAATAAGGCGCGTAATTTTTCACCCAAAGGTGTACCACCAGGTTCACGCGTCACAACAACTTCACGGTCGGGATAACGCTCTTGCATGAGCTTACTAAAAGCATCAATATGAGTGCTTTTACCCGCCCCATCAATACCTTCAAAGCTAATGAAATAACCAGGAAAAAAAATGTTCATGATGCTTATTGTGAAGAGGGTTGATTGGGTGACTTACGTTTGCGTTGATACTGATCGACGGCGCTCTCATGTTCCTTTAAGGTCTTCGAAAAATGACTGCTTCCATCTCCCCGTGCCACAAAGTAAATCGCATCACTTGGGGCGGGATTAATTGCAGCAATCAGTGATTCCTTACTCGGCATCGCTATAGGGGTAGGAGGCAAACCTTTTCGCATATAGGTATTGTAGGGACTGTCTTTACGCAGGTCAGCTTTTCGTAAATTTCCGTCAAATTGAGGCCCAATGCCATAAATGACGGTAGGGTCTGTTTGTAGTGGCATTTTGAGCTTGAGGCGATTGAGAAAAACTGCCGCAACCATTGGCCGATCGCTGGCTCGCCCGGTTTCTTTCTCGATAATAGAGGCAAGCGTTAAGAGTTCATAAGGCGTTTTTAAGGGCATTCCCTCAGGTCTCTTTTCCCAAGTTTGCAAAAGCTGCTTTTGCATAGCTTGAGCCGCACGTCGATAGATGGCTATATCGGCGTCGTCTGGATCAAAAATATAGGTATCCGGAAAAAAGAGCCCCTCATCACCTGGGTATCTTAGATTAAGCGCTTGCAATAACTCCTTAGGACTCATCCCTTTGGTTTGATGAATTAAGCCCGGGTGTTTATCTATTAAGTTTTTTAACTGCCATATGGTCATACCAGGAATAATCGTGATGCTTTCACGCACCCGATCACCTCTAGCCATTTGCAGCAAGATATTTCCAAGACTGGCTCGAGCCGGAAACAAATACGTACCCGGCTTTAATTTTGAGCTAATAAAAAGAGCTCTAGTAGCGACCTGCAAAACAATCCCGTTGCTAGAAATGCCCTGTTCTGACAATTGTCTAGATATAGCTGATATACCTGATTGAGGGGCAATTTTGGCTTTATAGCTATGTGACTTTGTAGCAGGATCATTTGATTGTGATGGCACTACTGGCACCAAAAAGAGCATGCTGTAAAGCAAGCCAAGAGTGAAAACTAGCCAGATGAGATATCGGTACCAGGGCTTGGTTTTATCTTTCCATGTAAATAGACGTCTTTTCTGAAAGTTTTTGCTCATCAGGCTATGATAAAAGCTCATGACAAATTCAGCTCAAAACCCCCCACCCTTACAAGCCTCCATAAATGGCGTAACCGCTTTGGATGCCTGGGGTCTCATTTTGGTAGAAGGTCCAGATGCAGCTACCTTGCTCCAAAACCAGCTGAGCAATTCTGTATTGGGCCTAAAACGCAAGTATTTTGGCGAGCTAGCCCAGGGAAGTGATGCGGTGCGTTTAGTTGGGTATTGCAATCCTAAAGGGCGCTTAATAGCTAGCGCATGGATTGGACTCTTTCCTCAAACGGCAGAATCAGAAGATCGCTTTGCCTTATTTATTTCAAGGGATATTGCAGCCAGTATCGCCAAAAGACTTTCAATGTATGTTTTACGCTCAAAAGTCACAGTAAGAGATGTATCTGATGATTGGCAAATTTTTGGATCGTATCTCACATCAGGTCATGATGCTACGCACCCCCTGCAAGCAACTGATTTGGCGCTGCAACTTCCTTCAGTACTTGCTTCAGATAAAGCATATGAGCGTGTATTAATTGCGCGACCCAAAAATGATATCGTTCATTCCGACCCAGATTTGCAGTGTCTGCTGCATTGGAATTCATTAGAGGTATTAAGTGCAATACCGCGTATTGTTTTAGCTACGCAGGAACAGTTCGTTCCGCAAATGATCAATTTTGAATCTGTTGCTGGGATTGATTTTAAAAAGGGTTGCTACCCAGGTCAGGAAGTGGTCGCCCGAAGTCAGTACCGAGGCGCTGTAAAACGTCGACTGCAATTAGCTAATACTGAAAATACGATAGAGGCATTGAGCATAGCTAAACCTGCTTGTGAGCTTTTTCATTCTAGCGACAGCACTCAGCCTTGCGGAATGGTAGTGTTGGCAGCGCAAAATGCCTTTGATCTCAAACAAGTCTATTTTCAGGTTGAGTGCAAACTAGATGCCCTAGAGGCTGGAGAAATTCACCTCGCTAGTGCTAATGGTCCTATTTTAAAAATAGAGTCCCCACCCTATCCGCTAATTGAAATCTAAGATTTACTAATCACCAATGTGCCTCATTCTTTTTGCCTGGAAATCACATCCTGACTATCCTTTAGTAGTAGCTGCCAATCGTGATGAATTCTATGAGCGAGATACCGAGGCAATCGCTTGGTGGCCAGAGCATCCACACATACTTGCAGGTAGAGATCGTGCAGATGTCATCGGTAGCCCAGGAACCTGGTTGGGTTTTACCAAAACTGGCCGTTTCGCCGCACTGACCAATGTCAGGGCTCCGAGTGAAAAAAATCCTGATGCCAGAACCCGTGGGGAACTTTCTTTACGCTACTTAGCAAGCGAACAAAAGCCCGCTGCTTTTATTGATGATCATGCCAAACGTTTTGAACAATACAACGGATTTAATTTACTGATGGCTGATTTAAGTGACCCTCATAATGCAGAAATGCATTGGGTCAGCAATCGACTGATGATGGGTCAGAATATTCGACCTAGAAAAGTTTTTCCCAAAAATGCCTTGAGCCCTGGTGTTTATGGTCTTTCTAACGCCATGCTAGATACACCTTGGCCCAAGGTAAACCACCGCGTTGCTGCTTTTGCACAAACCTTAGCGATGGATAGCGGTGAGTTAAAAAATGCCGACCATTATTTACGTTTACTTGCTGACACTCATGAAGCGAGCCTTCAAGAATTACCCAGTACCGGTGTTAATAAAGATTGGGAAAAAGCGCTCTCAGCAGCATTTATCAAAACACCATCTTATGGAACGCGTTCAAGCACCATCCTGAGGGTGCGAAAAGATGGTCAATTTGAGATGGTCGAAAGACGCTTTGATGCCAGCGGCACCATTGGTCATGATGTCGTGACGGGCGCCTTGAGCACTAGCCCAGGATCCAATCTGCCTGCTTGATTTTTTAGCGTTGACGCAAATCAGGTTTGATGACCCTCTCTCCATCCGCATTCTTTGTTGCTAAGCGCTTGATGTATTGAAAGGTGCCTGTCGCCATACAGCAAATCTCACCCTGATCGTTATAGAGCTTTGCTTCACAAAAGGCCATGGTTGCTGTTCTTCTGACTGTATCTGCCTTGACGCGCAAAATACCATTGGCAGCTTGCATGAAGTTATTCTTCATTTCAACCGTGACAACGCTACGATCATCAGGATCGCCTGAACGAGCGGCTACCGCCATAGCAACATCCATGAGGGTTAACAAAACACCGCCATGAGCAACATCCCAAGTATTGGTGTGTTCCGGCTTTAAGGCTAGAAGAATTTCTCCTTTACCCATTTCAGCACTAAGGCAGCGGACGCCTAATAGCTTTAAGAAAGGGACATTGAGTTCTTCACCCAAGTTGGCTAGCTGAGTAGCGGGATTAAGCGTTACTTTATTTGTCATAGGGTCATTTTAATAGCTTCTGCGATGGATGTGAATTCCTCATAGAATAGCCAAATGCCCTTTACTCTTCGCGGTAATGACGTTTGCGCCATTACATCCCCCTCCCCCCTTCCCGATCCCTATTGGGTGGCTTTTTCGCCAAGCGCCGCAGAACTGATTGATCTCAAGCTCAATGAAGCAGGCTTTCCTCAAGATAAGCAATGGCTGCAATTGTTATCAGGCAATGAGTTAATAGTGGATGGCATCTCATTTTTAGAGCCTCTAGCCACTGTGTATAGCGGACATCAATTTGGTATGTGGGCGGGCCAACTTGGTGATGGACGCGCCATCTTATTGGGCGACATTCATGGTCAGGAGCTACAGTTAAAAGGTGCAGGCAAAACACCTTACTCCAGAATGGGCGACGGCAGAGCAGTATTAAGATCTTCCATTAGAGAGTTTCTCTGTAGCGAAGCAATGCATGCCTTGGGCATCCCAACCAGCCGAGCGCTGTCAGTAGCCGGCTCTAAACAACGCGTTGTCAGGGAGTCCGTTGAGACTGCCGCAGTATGTTCACGCCTAGCACCAAGCTTTATACGAGTAGGTCATTTTGAGCACTTTGCAGCTACGCAAAATTTAGTTCGCTCTCAAGAGCTGGCTGACTTATTGATTACCCATTTTTATCCGGATTGCGCCGCTGATCAAAATCGATATTTAAGTTTATTTAAAGCCATATCGAAAAAGAATGCGCAATTAGTTGCTCAATGGCAAAGTGTTGGGTTTTGTCATGGTGTGCTCAATAGTGACAACATTAGCGCACTTGGGTTAACGATTGATTACGGCCCATTTGGTTTCTTAAATCACTTTGAAATTGATCATATCTGCAACCACAGCGATCATTCCGGCAGATATGCTTACCATCGACAGCCACAGATCATGCACTGGAATATGGCTTGCTTAGCTAGTGCAATGTTGCCACTGCTCGAGTTAGACCACTCAGCAGAAGATGCACAAGCTCTTTTGAGGAGCGCTCTTGAGGAATTTCCAGTTGCATATGCTAGCAAATGGCAAGATTTATTTCGTCATAAGTTAGGCCTCTTGAGCTCACAAGATGGCGATATTGAGCTCATCGAAAGATTGCTCCAAGCCATGCATGATTCAAGGGTGGATTTCACATCTTTTTTCCGCTCTTTAAGTAATATTCAAAAAATGATGTCGCCTGCCGATATTGTGCAAAGAAATGATTTTTTAGATCGAGATGGAATTGATCAATGGTTCAGGGATTATTTGACGCGACTAAATGATGAGACAACAGATGATGCGGCTAGAAAAATAATCATGGATCAAGTCAATCCGAAATATGTACTCAGAAATCATCTTGCACAAGCGGCCATTGAAAAAGCACAGAACGATGATTTTTCCGAAGTAGCCAAACTTCTACAGATCCTCTCTCATCCATATGATGAACAAGTGGAGTTCAACGCATATGCCCTTCCACCCTCACCAGATCTTAGCCCGATAGCAGTTAGCTGCTCATCCTAAATTGATTTTTCACTATTGCTATTAACAGGAGCGAATTGCTTATGACTAAGAAAACAGATCAAGAGTATCAAGAGATGTTGACTGATATTCAATATCGGGTCACACGAAAAGCTGCCACAGAGCCTCCATTTACAGGGAAGTATTGGGACCATTGGGAAGATGGGCGCTATGACTGTGTATGTTGTGGAACACCCTTATTTCAATCCAATACCAAATTTGATGCTGGCTGTGGTTGGCCCAGCTATAACGCTCCAGATAATACAAGTGCCATTACAGAGGTCCGTGACTTCACTCATGGCATGGTTCGCACTGAAGTGCGCTGCACCCACTGTGATGCGCACTTAGGTCATGTGTTTGATGACGGACCGCAACCCACTGGCTTGCGCTACTGCATTAATTCAGCGTCCATTCAATTCGAACCTTCTGACAATGCCAAATTACACAATAAGGCCTGATTTTGAAATAGCTGGATAATGCCAATATGAAATTTCTATTTGATCTCTTTCCCATTATTCTCTTTTTTATTGCCTTTAAGTTTGCAGATATCTATACGGCAACGATAGTGGCTATGGTTGCCACGATAGGTCAAATACTCTGGGTCTACTATCGACATCGCAAGATTGACGCTATGCAATGGGTTAGCCTGGTAATGATTGTTGTTTTTGGCAGTCTGACAATCTTTCTCCATGACAAAACATTTATCCAACTAAAACCTACTGCCCTCTATTGGCTTTTTGCAGGCGCCCTTTTTATCAGCGCACAGTTTTTTAATAAAAACTGGATTCAGGTGCTGATGGGAAAACAGGTAACACTCAAAGAGCGCAGCGCCAAGACCGTATGGCATCAAATCAATATGGCTTGGGCAGTATTTTTCTTTTTCATGGGTGCTTTAAACCTCTATATTGCATTTGAGTTTTCTGAGGAAGCTTGGGTCAATTTCAAATTATTCGGTAGTACTGGCCTCCTGCTGATTTTTATCATCCTGCAAGGTGTTTGGCTAAGCCGTCACATGGAGCATCCCACCGAATGACAGTCAATCAAGAGCGGATCCGTCTTTTTGAGACAGATTTAAGAGCTGCCTTTGAGGTCTTAGGCCTCAACATCGAAGATGAAAGTCATCTTCATGCAGGTCATGCCGGCGCTGCCAGTGGTGGCGGACATTTTAAGATACGTATTCTTAGCCCTCACTTCGAGGGAATGAGCTTGGTAAAGCGTCACCGGGCCATCTATTCCGCCTTAAATAAGCATTTTCCTGATGCCATTCACGCCCTCACCATTGAGGCAATCAGCCCCAATGAAAGCACCACTTAAGGTGCTATTGCTTTAAAATCCAGGCTTTATTCTTACCATTACTGATTGACTTTCATGCTTAAAATCCGCCTCTTACTCACTATGGGTGCAATTAGCGCCAGTCTTTTATCAAGCGCGGTCTTTGCGCAAAATGCTGCTATCGTCAATGGCAAGGCTATTCCAAAAGCCCAGCTTGATAAGCTCATTCAAAAATCAAATCAGCCTGATACCCCGCAAGTTCGGGATCAAGGCAGGGAGATGCTGGTTACGCGCGAATTAATACTGCAAGAAGCCAATAATCGTGGCATCACTCAAAAAGAGTCTGTCCGAGAACAGTTAGAGCAATCGAAGATGGGCGTCTTGATCGCTGCTGTTTTTGAAGACTATGTTCAAAGAGAAGGCGTAGATGAAACAGAGTTAAAAGCAGCCTATGAACAGGTCAAAACTCAGTACACAGGCAAGGAATATCACGTAGAGCATATTCTGGTTGAAAAGGAATCTGATGCGAAAGCAATTATTGCCCAACTTAAATCTGGCGGAAACTTTGCTGAGATTGCCAAGGCTAAATCGCAGGATCCAGGCTCCGCAGTCAAAGGTGGTGATTTAGGCTGGGTCAACGAACAAGCCCTTGTTCCAGAATTTTCTAAAGCTATGGTGCAACTCAAGAATGGTCAAACCACAGATAAGCCAGTGAAATCCCAGTTTGGCTGGCACATCATCAAGCTTGATGATGTCCGTGATGTCAAGGCGCCAAGCATGGAAGAAATTAAGGAGCAATTAGTTCAGATGATTTCAGCAGATCAAAATTGGCAAAAAGCGAAGTTCGCAGAAATGATGAAAAAATTGCGCGCCAAGGCCAAGATTCAATAATATTGGTTTTAAATGAACTCTGAACCCAGGGCGCTTCCCTGGGTTTTTTTATCCTCAACAAGAAAAGACATTTAGCTTTATATTTAATCCTATGATGATCTTACACACCATGCTCCGAGTCGGAAACTTGACTCGTTCCGTAAATTTTTATACCAATGTATTGGGCATGAATCTTTTGCGCACTACAGAACGTCCTGAGCAAAAGTACTCGCTAGCCTTTGTTGGCTTTGGCAAGGGTAACGCCGATGGTCAAGCTGAAATTGAATTGACATACAACCACGGAGTTGAAAGTTATGACTTAGGCACTGCTTATGGTCATATTGCGATTGCTGTTCCAGATGCCTATGCTGCCTGTGAAAAAATAAAGGCCACTGGTGGTAACGTCACTCGTGAGGCAGGACCTGTCATGGGTGGCAACACCATCATTGCTTTTGTAACAGACCCTGATGGCTATAAAATTGAACTGATTCAACGCTAATCGCACCCTATAGTGTCTAAGCAAGAGGCTTATCAAGCGCGCATTATTCACAGCATTTCTGAGATTGCTGAGTCTGACTGGGATAATCTACTGCCAAGCAATGCAAATCCTTTCTTAAAGCATGCTTTTCTAGAAGCTTTAGAAACTACTAAATGCGTTGGTACCAATACAGGCTGGCAAGCTGCTCATCTCATTATTGAGGCCAATCACACAAAGCTTGTTGGGGCTATGCCAATGTATCTCAAGCAGCATTCCTACGGCGAATTTGTATTTGATTGGTCGTGGGCACATGCCTATGAACAAAATGGTCTGAAGTACTACCCTAAGGCACTTGTAGCAATCCCCTTCACTCCTGTTCAGGGCCCTCGATTATTGGTTGAAAGAAATCATGGCACTCGAGAAATTCAAGGTTTATTACTGAAAAACCTAAAGAATCTGGTCCAGCAAAATGACTTGTCCTCTGCCCATATCTTGTTTCCAAGTCCCGATGAAATCGATGCCTTAGAAGAGCAAGAATTTATGTTGCGTGATTGCGTGCAGTTTCACTGGCACAACCAGGGCTACCAAAACTTTGAAGATTTTTTGGCGGCTTTAACAATGAAGCGCCGTAAAAATATTCGCCGAGAGCGAGCGCAGCTCAGCCATCATCTATTGGAATATCGTCACATCAGCGGATCTGAGGCATGTCCAGAAGATTGGTCTTTCTTTTATCAATGTTATGCCAATACCTATTTAGAGAGACGCTCCTCACCCTACCTCACAGAATCTTTTTTTCAGAAAATTGCAAAGCGGATGCCTGAAAATCTGCATTTGATCATAGCCTCTCGATCGAGCAGGCCGATTGCTGCCTCTCTATTGGTGGTGGATCGCAATGCTTCACAAGTATTTGGACGCTACTGGGGGGCGATAGAACATATCCCCCTGCTTCACTTTGAGGTGGCCTATTATCAAGCTATTGAGTACTGCATCAAGGAGGGAATCAAGACCTTCGAGGGCGGAGCCCAGGGTGAGCATAAGATGGCTCGAGGGTTCTTGCCCACTACTCTACATTCGGCCCACTGGATTGTTGACCCCCAATTTTCAAAAGCAGTAAAGCACTTTTTGGAGCGTGAACATCAGGGTATTGCTGCCTATGTTGATGAGCTCGAACAACATAATCCTTTGAAATCGACTACAGTACAACCATGACTTCTGACAATCAATCTGCCAACCAAGATGGTGCTAACTCCCTAGCAGTAGGAGATGATGCCTCTGACTCACCCTGCATCGGCGTATGCACTACGCTTTATGATGAAATTTGCCAAGGTTGTGGACGCACACTCAGTGAGGTGAGTAACTGGGTATTCTATTCCCAGGAAGAAAAGGATGCGGTATGGAAACGCATCCGTGCAGAGGGCACGGCAATGCGCTTCCAGCGTCAAGCCAAAGAAGGTAGTTAGCCTGTCAGCGCTTGACTGCGTAAATATTCTTCGTAGGTTCCTGAGTAATCTACAACAGTACCATCCATTTTTACTTCCAAAATACGGTTGGCTAAAGCAGAGACAAACTCACGGTCATGAGAAACAAAAATAAGGGTGCCATCGAATTTTTCAAGCGCAATCTGCAAACTCTCAATGGATTCCATATCCATATGGTTGGTTGGCTCATCCATTGCAAGAACATTGTACTTTTGAAGCATCAATTTACCCCAAATCATTCTGCCCTTCTCACCGCCAGAGAGAACTTTGACTGACTTGCCAATATCATCACCTGAAAATAGTAGACGGCCTAATGTGCCACGGATCACTTGATCATCGTCGCCTGTGTTGCGCCAGTTATTCATCCAATCCATGAGCAATTCGTCTTTTGCGAACATCTCCGTATTGTCTTGAGGCATCACGCCCACATTGGCGTTTTCTGCCCACTTCACATCACCGCTATCAGCGGGGATACCATCGAAGCGTTTGCTTAAAATCGTTTTCAGGAGCGTTGTCTTACCTGCTCCATTTTGACCAATGATGGCAATCTTTTCACCAGCACGAATACCAATCTTAAAATTCTTAAAGATGGTGCGGTCGTAGGCCTTAGTCAGCGCATTGCACTCAACAGCCATGTTGTGGAGTTTTTTCTCAGCATCAAAGCGTATAAAGGGGTTTTGGCGTGAGGACGGCTTTACCTCGACGATTTCAATTTTCTCCAACTGCCTTTGGCGTGAAGTTGCTTGACGTGCCTTCGATGCATTTGCAGAGAATCGCGCCACGAAAGCGGCTAATTCAGCAATTTTTTCTTTAGCTTTGACGTTATTACTGAGTTGTTGTGATCTTGCCTGAACAGAGGCCAACATATACGAGTCATAATTTCCTGGGTATACCTTCAGTGTTCCATAGTCCATATCCGCCATATGCGTGCACACTTCATTTAAGAAGTGGCGATCATGTGAAATGATGACTATCGTGCTCTTAATTTGATTTAGGATATCTTCAAGCCAATGGATCGAGTGAATATCCAAGTTATTGGTTGGCTCATCAAGTAGTAACACATCGGGGTCTGAAAACAAGGCTTGGGCAAGCAATACGCGCAACTTCCAACCTGGTGCAACATTGCTCATAGGTCCATCATGTTGCTCAATGGGAATACCAATTCCTAGCAGTAACTCGCCAGCCTTTGCTTCAGCGGTGTAACCACCATACTCAGCATATTTACCTTCAAGCTCTGCAGCCCGCATATAGTCTTCGTCAGTTGCCTCAGGATTGGCATAGATCGCATCGCGCTCAGCAGCAGCCTTCCACATCTCCTCGTGACCCATCATCACCACATCAAGAACGCGCACATCTTCATAAGCAAACTGGTCTTGGCGCAACTTACCAAGGCGAATACCTGGGTCCAAGCTCACATTGCCACTCGTTGGCTCGAGCTCGCCGCCCAAGATCTTCATAAAAGTAGACTTGCCACAACCATTTGCACCGATGAGGCCATAACGATTGCCGCCGCCAAACTTGACGGAGATGTTTTCAAACAGGGGTTTTGCCCCAAACTGCATAGTGATATTGGATGCGGACAGCACGGATGGGTCTTACTTTCTGATAGAAAAATTCAATAGGTTTTGCCTCAAATTACCAGCAAAGATCCCTATTTTAACGGCTAGTTGGTAATAAAGCCTTAAATTAGACTTTCACCTTAAATGGCGTAAAGTTCGTGTGAATATCGTAGTAATCGACAGCTTCCTTACGCTTGAGAAAAGCGATAATCCAGTAAGTTAAAGGGGTTGCCAGGACTTCCCAGGTAGTTTTTAGAACATATTGAGCTAGAGCCACTGCAATCACCTCTTTAGTGGACCAAATGCCATAAAAAGCGATGAAATAAAAGAGCGATGAATCGATTAGCTCTCCAACCGCAGTCGATCCAATAGTGCGCATCCACAAAAAACGGCCGCGGGTCAAAATCTTCATTTTGGCCATAACATAGGCATTAATGAAACTCCCAGACCAAAAGGCCAGCATAGAGGCAATAACAACCCGCCACGAATTACCAAATACCAACTCCATTCCCTGTTGATATTGGGCCATATAGGAGCCGGGAGCAACGGGGAGCGCAATCGTAATTTGCGCCATGATGGCAGCAAAAGCTAAAGCCACAAATCCCGCCCATACTGCTCGGCGATCATAGGCATAACCATAAACCTCGGTCAATATGTCCCCGAAAAGATAGGCTACTGGAAAGAACAGGATGCCGGCACCAAAAATGACATTACCAAAGTACGGCAGATCTAGCTGAGCTACCTTGCCAGCCCCGATGAAATTGGAACAGAGCAGTACAACAACAAAGGCCGCTAATAGCAAATCATAGTAACGGTGGTGGCTTCTTGCCTCGCTCATGGGATGGGTGGGTGGTCTAGGTAAAAGGTGTGAAATAAAGAGATAATGGAAAGGATAAAAGGATTCCGCAATGTGTGCAGGAATGGTACTAGATCAGTAAATGGAAGGCATTTAAACATGAGTAAAGCGAGCTTTAATTGGGCAGATCCCCTACTACTTGATTTACAACTGACTGAAGAAGAGCGCATGGTCCGCGATGCAGCGGCTGAATATGCACAAGGTCGCCTGATGCCCAGAATTCATGATGCTTATCGCAATGAAACTACTGACCCTGCTATTTTTCGAGAGATGGGTGAATTGGGGCTCTTAGGCATTACGATTCCCGAGCAATATGGCGGCGCCAATTTAAACTACGTTTCTTACGGGCTCATCGCCAGAGAAATCGAACGGGTTGATTCAGGCTACCGCTCCATGATGAGTGTTCAGTCCTCATTGGTGATGGTTCCTATTAATGAGTTTGGCAGCGAAGCCCAAAAACAAAAGTACTTGCCAAAGCTTGCTACCGGTGAGTGGATTGGTTGTTTTGGCTTAACAGAACCAAACTATGGATCTGATGCGGGAGGCATGATTACTCGGGCCAAAAAAGTGCCTGGTGGGTTCTCTCTCACTGGCTCAAAAATGTGGATCTCCAATTCACCTATTGCAGATGTATTTGTAGTGTGGGCAAAAAATGATGAAGGCCTTATTAGAGGCTACATCCTAGAAAAGGGAATGAAGGGCTTATCCGCACCAAAAATCAGCGGAAAAATGGGTTTAAGAGCCTCTATTACAGGCGAAATCGTCATGGACGAGGTCTTTGTCCCCGACGAAAATGAATTCCCTGAAATCACTGGCCTCAAGGGCCCCTTTACCTGCCTCAACTCAGCGCGCTATGGCATTGCCTGGGGGGTTTTGGGTGCTGCAGAATGGTGCTGGTATGCCTCGCGTCAATACACGCTAGATCGCAAGCAATTTGGTCGCCCCTTAGCGGCAAACCAGTTGATTCAAAAGAAGTTGGCTGATATGCAAACTGACATCACCTTGGCCTTGCAGGGTTGCTTGCGTTTGGGTCGCATGAAAGATGAACATATTGCTGCTCCCGAGATTACTTCAATCATGAAGCGAAACTCTTGCGGTAAGGCACTAGATATCGCCAGGCTAGCTAGAGATATGCATGGCGGTAATGGCATCTCAGATGAGTATGGCGTTGTCCGCCACATGATGAATCTTGAGGTTGTGAACACCTATGAAGGAACGCACGATATACATGCTTTAATTTTAGGTCGTGCGCAAACAGGTATTCAGGCTTTTAGTTAAAACAAAATTTTGTTGATGAGGTCTTTTGCAGTTTTTGCAAAGGCTTCATCGCTATCATTCTCAAGCTCTACGAAATGCTCTTCGCGATAGCTTGGAAAGTTTCGAATGATAGAAGATTGGTAGGATGGGTCGTAATGCATCACCAACAATTCTTCCACTAGACTCTCAAAGTTTCCCGCATCAATTGCCTCATGCCATTGAGTAACTTGAACCTTGCCATAGCGAGAAGTGAGTAAGCCCAGCTTTTGCTTAAAGCTGTCTGGGTTTGATAAGAAGTGATCATACTCACGTAGCAACCAAGAAACGCGCGTAGCAGTACTTGAGCGTAGTTCAATACATTGACCTTCACGGATCCGCTCCATTAATGGATCCGGAATATGTAAGCCACCCACTTTTTTGCTTTCAGACTCAACAAATACAATCTTGCTAGAATCTAATTTATTCAATGCATTCCATAGATTAGTTTCAAAACCTTTTTGTGATGGCTGCTCAATGTTTGGCTCATTACCCAGTACTGACCCACGATGAATAGCTAAGCCCTCAAGATCAAGTATTTGCTGTCCAAGTAAGCCAATCTCCTGGAGGATGCGGGTCTTTCCGCTTCCAGTCATTCCTGCAATCACTTGAAATGAAAAATCTTTAGCGGCCTGATCAAGGCCATCAATCACAATGCGTCTAAAGCCTTGGTAACCATGCTCTAACTGCAGAGCCTTCCAACCAATCCGATTGAGAATGTGGGTAAACGCCCCGCTTCTCTCGCCACCACGCCAGCAATAAATGAGAGGACGCCATTCTCTTGGAAAATCGATTAAGGTTTTCTCAAGATGGCATGCAATATTGCGAGAGACATAGGAGGCCCCTAACTTCTTGGCTGCAAAAGGAGAAACTTGTTTATACAGAGTGCCGATTTCAATGCGCTGCTCATTATTAAGTACAGGTAAATTAATAGCGCCCGGAATATGATCAAGTGCAAACTCTGCTGGAGAGCGAACATCAATGATGGCATCGAATTGTTGAAGATTTGCCGACAGATTAGCAACTGGAAAAATAAGCGGATTGCTAATTTGCAAGCAAAGCTCCAACAGAAGTAACTACGCTCATGTCTTACAGACTATCGAACTTGAAGAGCCATTTGGTAAAGATTGGTAGAGCGCGCGCCAGAGCGACAAAATGCCAAAACTGGGCCAGGTAAGGTTTTTAAGAGTCGAGCCATCTCTACCACCTGATCAGGCGTAACAGCACCAGGAACTACTGGCAAATAGACGTAGTGAAGACCGAGACGCTCTGCTTCAGCTGCAATAGATGCATTACTTGGTTGGTTTGGACCACCCTCAAAATCAGGGCGATTATTAATCACGCTTTTATAGCCTAACTGGGAAATTTCGGCTAAATCCGCTGGCTCAATTTGACCAAGAGTACCAAATTGGGCGGTGTGGCAAGAAACAGGAAGGCTCATTTAAACCTCAAAAAATATAAAAGAATGGCCCATTTTAAATCAGTCAGCTTTTGGAGCGCTTAATAACTTCACTGGATATAAACATGCCAGCAAGCATGGCAATGACAAAGACAATGGCCTTGAGATGGCCTGCCCCTACTGCAACGATTGCAGGGCCAGGACAAAAACCGGCAATACCCCATCCCACACCGAAAATGATGCTACCCAGAACGAGGGGTCTAGTGATATCTCGATTGGTGGGAACTTGAAAGACGCCACCAAAAAAAGCTTCGGTCCTTTTTGATGCTAAGAAGAATCCGCCTAAGCCAACAATGACAGCGCCACCCATGACAAAAATTAATGAAGGGTCCCAACTGCCAGTGATATCTAAGAAGTTAAGCACCTTTTGCGGGTTACTCATCCCGGAAACCAGAAGACCGAGGCCGAATAACACACCAATTAAATACTGGCTAATTAAGCTGAAATGTTTTCTCATCTCTCAGACTCCCAGAAGATGACGAATCACATAGACTGTGATGAAGCCAGCAAACATAAAAGAAGCGGTAGCTACCAGTGATCTTGGGGAGAGACGAGACAGGCCGCAAATACCATGGCCACTAGTGCATCCAGATCCGTAGTGAGCGCCAAAGCCAACCAACAGACCTGCAATCACAATTGCAATCCAATCTGCATCAATATTTGTTACTGGGTGCATATCAAACAGAAACGCTGCCAATAAGGGAGCAGAGAGAATACCCAGCACCAAGATAAGGCGCCAAACCCAATCGCCTTTTTTAGCGAGCAAGAGACCAGAAACAATTCCACTGATCCCTAATATGCGGCCGTGTAAAAGTACATATAGTGCCGCAGCAATACCCAAAATTATCCCACCCAATAAAGCGGGTCCAGGGGTAAAAGCAATCCAATCAATTTGCATAAGGACCTTTAATTAACTACAGGGATTAGGTGCAAGCCGGATTTGCAGATAGCGTAATCCCAAATAGGCGCCAATGATAAAGCCAGGCAAGGCCAAAAAAGAGCCTAAGGCTAAAGTAGAAATACCACTGAGGCCTTGACCAACAGTACAGCCAATAGCAGTGACACCACCAAAACCCATCAGGCTAGCACCAACTAAATGATTAGCAGTATCTTCAGTATTGCGAAAACTTTCCCAACGGAATGTTTTAGTTAGGAGCGCAACAAGGGTTGATCCAAGAATCATCCCTACGACAGCAACGATACCAACCGTTAGGACTTTTGATGTGTCGCTGTACATCATTAACCAATCCAGCGCAAAAGCATAGGGAGCAACAAATGAAAGGCTCTCCATCCGCCCTGAATTGGTTACTAGAAATACTTCTTCGAGAGTTTTAGGATCTTCTGCTAGGTGGCCCAAGCTTCCAGAAACCCACCAAATAGCGCAAATAGCAATGCCAACCAAAACGCCGGCTAATATATTCTCAACAGTCCAGAAAGCCTTGCTCGCTAAAGCATAGGCAATAAATGCAAAACCAATTAGTAGGCCAAGGGCAAGATGAACGAACGCTCTTGCCATTCCAGTGCTAGCGCTAACAATACTAGGCAGATCTTGTGGCGTGCTGAGGGTAATAAAAACAGTGTCTAAGGTATTGGCACGAATCACACCTAAAAAGCCCCGCATCGTCATGTAAGCTGTTAGCCCCAAGACAATAAAAACGATGACTGATTTTAGGTTTCCGCTACCAATTCGCACTAAAGTTTTACTACCGCAACCAGATGAAAGTACCATACCCAAACCAAATAGTATGCTGCCAACTATGGTGGATAGCCATAAAAGCCTATTGCTGGTGAAGATGCTTTTGAGTGGATCAATCCAGCCAAAATAAGACATGAGCGCAAAACCAACAATCGCCACACCAATGGCCAAAAACCACTGACGCAATCTATCCCAACTCGACATGATGAAGATATCGGAAATAGCCCCCATGCTACAGAAGCCTGTTTTTTGCATGACTGCACCCAAAACAAAGGTAATAGCAAAAGTTGCCCATAAAACAGACTTACTAATTGAGGCGATATCTACTGCTTCCATAAACAAAATTCTTAAAGGTTAAGGTTTAAATTTGTAAAACTGCTTATTTAAATAGGCTGTCACGTCAGCTTCATCTTCTGGGAAAAGATCTAAGCGCAGTTCGGTATTACACATAGCAACCATTGATTTTAATTTAGCCAAATCTTTTACCTTGCTATCAGAGCGCGTATAGATCATGTCGCCATTACCAAAGCCCGTTTTTTTAGCGTGGCAGGCATAGCACTTCTCTTGGTCAATTTTTTTGCCATGAGCAAGATTGGGGGCCGCAGACACAGAGCTGACCATGCCGAAAATCGCAAGTAGAGACAAGCTTAGTTGAATCAGGGATATTTTCATAAAAAACAGTCCTTTAGCTAAGTAAACGACTATTTTAAGGCCCTGATGATAAATCTGCCTTATTCGGCCTGAATTGAGAGGTAAACGTTATAGGCATTCATGCGATTAGCCGCTCTAAATAGGGGCATTCCGTCATACTCCGACCAATCCGTCTGCGCATAGGCCTCTTCAAAGGGATCCATATCAATAGCGGCTTTAGTCATGGATTGACGCAAATATTTCAAATAATCCCGGGTAAAAGCAATGTCTTCGACTGGCTTCACTGAATAGGCACCATGGCCAGGAACAATCGTTTTAGGCTTTAAACGCTCAATTTCATCTAAAGCACTTAGCCAACCTTTGCTATCCGCATTACCCACAAATGGGATACGACCGCGAAAAACGAGGTCTCCAGCAAATAAAACACCCTCAGAGGGAATGTAGATGATGAGATCTTCGGGTGCATGAGCAGGCCCTACCCTGCTAATTTGAAACTGAACACCGCCAATCGTAATGACCTTCTTTTGATCAATCCAAACATCTGCGCCTATGAGCTTAGTATTTTCATTTACCCATGGTGCAAAATCTTGCCGTGAAGCTATCAAGCGTTGCTTTGCGGTTTCGGAAGATAAATAATCTATTCCTTGATTTTGCGCATAAATCTTGGCGCCTACTTTTTTAAACTCTTGCAAGCCGTAGACGTGATCTGCATGATAGTGAGTCACAATAACAGCCACTACTTTTTGTGGTGTGATCTTCTTGATTTCTTGCAGTAACTTTTTAGCCAATACCGGTGATCCCAGAGCATCAATTACCACCACACCTTTTGGCGTGACAACAAAACCTGCATTTGAAATAAAGTTTTGATTTTCGCTATTCCCCATTTCTGGGCGCCCCTGCACAAAGTAGGTATTCGGGGCAACCTGAACAGGCTTAAGTACAACGTTATCACTTGCAGCAAAAAGGGATTGCGTGAACAGCGCCTCAAGCAGAATAAGCAAGGCAAGAAAACCGAGGCGCATGTTGTTAGGCAACATCAAGTTATGGCTTGATATAAGCAAATTTATTCTGATACTGCAAGTCTGCTACGCGAACCACACCGGAAGGCGTGAAGTCGGTATCCAAAATAAATTGATCTTTTTTCAAGTTGCGATTCTTTAAAGTAATCTCACAAACCTCAAATCGCACGCCACGAGACTTTAATGCCCCAACCAATGGTGCATATTCAATACCATTCTTTTTATCTTTTCCGCCATCAAGCATGATGTCTACACCATTAGCATGTGTGACAACAATAATCTTGGTTTGTGGAGCGACATCAAGATGGTTGCGAATATTCCGCAGGCCTTTAATACCTTGAGTATCGGCATCATCGATGTGATACACCACCTCAGTAGGGCCAGATGCCATTACAGGAGCCTGCAACATTAATGAAGATGCAGCGACACAAGTGGCAATGACCAGTTTCCAATGAGAAATCATTACTATTCCTTTAAAGAATTATTTAAGGGCAACCATACCAGGGTTATTTTTAACCCCCTTAATGATTGGCTCATTAAGTTTGACGGCTTTAACCACTTTCACATCACGTAGGTGACGCTCAATGACGTCCCAAATAGCTTCGCCACCAGCATTCTTTGCCTCTTCGCTTACTGGAGCCCAGCCAGCAACCTTATACATCTTGCTAGGCTCAATCGCTTTACCATTCAGACGCATATCGGTAATGCGCTTACCAGCGGTTTCTGCTGGATCAATGGTGTACTGCAGACCGCCAACACGAACCATGTCACCACCCTGCTGATAATACGGATCTGGATTAAATAAATTATCAGCTACGTCTTCAAGAATCGTCTTGATTGTTTCACCAGTCATATTGCTAACAGTTGTGTACGGATAAGTAATTGCCGTTTGATCCAGGAGGTGCTCACGAGTAATTGCTTGGCCTGGTAACAAGCTGGTGCCCCAACGGAAACCTGGTGAGAACGCAATCTCTGCATTCTTCTGCGCCATCAAGCCATCCAAGATTAATTGGTCAAAGCTGCCATTAAAGTTACCGCGACGATATAAGAGTCCATCAGTTGTGGCCAATTTCTCAGTGAGCTTAGCCTCATATGGAGCTCTTATCTTCGTGATGAGATTGGCCATAGTAGGATCTGCTGGGATCATGTTTGAGAAGACTGGCAATAATTTATAGCGGAAATCTACCGCCTTGCCACCCTTCACATTAAAGTCCAGCACACCTAAGAACTTCGTATTGGATCCAGCATTGGTTACCAAAGTAACGCCGCCGGCATTTTTCACCTTAACCGGAATCGGAACGCCATCATGAGTATGCCCACCCATAATTGCATCTAAACCTCTTACTCGGGAAGCCAACTTAAGGTCAACGTCCATACCATTGTGCGAGAGGAGCACCACAACTTTAGCCCCTTTGGCTTTCACTTCATCAATAGTCTTTTGTAAATTTTCTTCTTGGATGCCAAAAGTCCAGTCAGGCGTGAAATAGCGTGGGTTTGCAATTGGCGTATAAGGGAAGGCCTGACCAATAATCGCAACCTGAATTCCATTTTGAACCTTCATGACATAGGGATTGAAAACCAAGTCACCAAAGTCAGAGGTTTTGATGTTTTGAGCAACGAATGAGACCTTGCCCTTGAAATCACCATTGACGATTTCCATTACGCGCTTCTCACCGAGTGTCATTTCCCAGTGAGGCGTCATCACATCTACGCCCAAAGCTAAAGCAGCATCAACCATGTCTTGACCGTTAGTCCACAAAGCTGTGCCTGAGCCCTGCCAGGTATCACCACCGTCTAATAAGAGCGCGCCAGGACGACTTGCCTTAATCTGTTTGACCAAGGTAGCCATATGAGCAAAACCACCAACCTTGCCATAGTTCTGAGCTGCTGCTACAAAGTCTAAATACGTAAATGCATGGGCATCACGAGTACCCGGAGCAATGCCATTAGCTTTTAAGAAATACTCTCCGACTAAATGCGGCATCTTACCTTCTTGCGCACCAATACCTAAATTAACATTTGGCTCGCGGAAATAGATTGGCAATAGCTGCGCATGACAGTCTGTGAAATGCAAAAAGTGGACATTACCAAATTTAGGCAATTCATAAAATTTTTGCGCTGTTGTTTGAGCTTGTACAAAATTAGACTGCAAACTCATTCCACCAGCTGAAGCGATAGCGAGTGCCTGCAAAAATTCACGGCGATTTAATGACATATTTAGTCCTATAAAGAAAACAGGCCTTTCGGCCCGTTTTTTGTTTGTTATTTATTAACGGGTGATTCAGGGTCAAGCAATAAAGCCATAACATCCTGCATCTGCTTCTCGGTCAAGAGTTTGAAATGACCGAAGCGTGGCATGTTGCTACAAACGTTGTAAGCCTTAGAATTATTAATACGATTCCAGGTGTACTCCACCACCTCCTTGGAGTAGCCTCTCAACTTACCGTAGTTCCACAAAGATGGGCCGATGTTTCCATAGGACACTTCTTTAATGTTGATTTGATGGCAGTTATAGCAACCACCACCATTAACGGAATCTGCCTTGTCTGTCCAAGTTGCACCACGACCACTCTGGGCAATTTGCTCACCTTTTTTCCAGTCGCCAATATATTTACCATCAGAAGGCTGCTTGATGGTTTTCATATTTTCATTCTGAATTTTTTCGCGCATCTTAGGATCACCACCACCACCTAAGTTAGCAGGATTGGAGCAAAACTTTTGAGCTGCATCCTGGTCAAGGCGATCAAGTCCAGCCTGACCTTTAGCTTCGAAACTAGATGACATCATTTTTTCAAATGGAGTAGCTGCATGAGCAACGCCGATTGATAAAGTGAGCGCAAGTGCCAATAAGGATAATTTATTTTTCATATTATTTATCTCCAGCGATTAACGCTTCAGTCCTGGTGCATTCATAGTTCCACCATTAGCTTTAACAGCCATGTAGAGGGAAACCGCGATTGTGTCGTCAGATATAAAGATTGGCTCTGGGAAGCGCTGCTGACGGTAGCAGTCATTTAAACGACGCTGCATTGTCCAGAAGTTACCACTCGAGACGCGATAAGCTGGCCAATAGCCCCAACCTAAAGCTGCACCTTTTTGCTCAGTAATATTTGGCAAATCTTGCAAACGAATACGCTTGCCGTTTTCACTGTGGCATGAAGCACAAGAGAAGTCCATTGGGCCACCTTGGTAGAAGAAAGATTTTTCGCCAAGAGCGTACATTTCTTTTTCCTTAGGATGCTTGAGAACCGTATTGATTTTCATTCCCTTGGATTCTGCAACAACGTATGCCACTACAGCCTCAACATCTTTACGCTTACCTTTTTCAAAGCCAGCTTTGATGATCTCTTGAGCGTTATAGCCTTGGAGTTTCTCCATACAAGTTACCAAACGAGACTCTAGGTCTTGCACTTTGTTGGTATCTTTAAAGTACTTAGGCAATTGGGTATAGGCGCCCTTGACTACACCAGGGCCCATACCTAAATCACATTTTTCAAGTGAAACATTTTTTGGGCCCATCGGCTTTTTCCAAATGTCTTCACCTGCTGCTTCATATAAATCAGCAGGGTTACCATCGGCGATCATTGCGCGATATTTTTCAATTTCACCTGTTGGAGCTCCACCAGCTGGAGCAGAAGCCTGAGCAGCCTCATTTTTTGTCGGTGCTGAACAGCCTTGCAACACCGCAAATATCCCAATAATTACGCCGTATAAGATACGTGTCTTCATGGTAACCCTTTTTTTATAGTTTTATTAAATGTCGTAATGAATTAAGAAGCAGTTGCTTCATCAGTACGCTTGTCGCCTTTGTTGTCGTTCCAAGTAACAACAATCTTGTCACCCTTAGCACCCTTGTATTTGAAGTTCAAAAATGGGTCCTTAGAAACTGCTGGACCAAATTGACCATTAAATACATCTTTACCATTTGCAGTCACTTTGATAGTGGTAATAAACCACGCCGCAATCGTTTTACCGGCAGCGTCTTTACGCTGACCAGATTCCATATCGTGCTTCATCAAAATTTTTACGTCTACAGTGCCACCGCTTTCAGCAGCTCTAACGCGCATCGGATCACCCATTTTGTTCCTCTTTTACTCTGTGTTTAATGAAAAATTTGTATTTTGGAGTTAGGCTCGGAATTAACCGCCGCAACCGCCTAAAGTAACCTTAACTTCTTTAACGGTCATCAACCATTTGCCATCAGCTTTAACCAAGCCATAAACATTGGATGTTTGACCCATCTTGATACGAGTGGTCACAAATGAATCGGTTCCAGCTGGAATAAAGAATTGCGCTGCCAATGAGCTCGGATTCTTTTCAACCAAAATTGCCATTTGCTCAGCCTTCACAGTTGCAGTAATACCAACTGGTACAACAGCACCGTTTTCAGCGATATCTGGGGCATTTAAAGTAACGGCAGAAGACTTCTCCGGGCTACCAGCACCCAAGATCTTAAATACATCATCAATACCTTTACCTTCAAAAGCGGCTTTATTCCACTCTTGGGCTTGTGCCACACTGATAAGGCCAGCAGAAGCCATCAAACCAAACACTGCTGAATACTTCATTAGACTGCGACGCTGCTCATTCATAAAAAACTCCTTTATTAATCTTTACTAACGTGAATTTAATACCTATTTTGCACTATTACATTCAGGTTACTACCTAATTTACCAATTATTTGCCACCCGATAGCATCCAAACAACCAAAGCCTTAGACTCCTCATCGGTAACATCTTGCGCTGGCATTGGAATAGCACCCCATGCTCCAGCGCCACCTTTAATGACCTTTGCAGAAAGCATTGCTAGATCAGCTGGGTTTTTGTACTTTCCAGCAACCTGCTCAATCGATGGACCAACCAACTTAGCATTGGGTGCATGACAAGCTGAGCAATTCTTACTCTTAAATAAGGCTGCAGGGCCAGTTTCAGCAGTAGTTGCTGCTTTTGGCTTCATGCTTGCACCAACGGGGAGGGTTTTAAGCGGAGGTTTAGTGCTATCAGAACCTCGGTAAGGACCATATTCACGATTTTGCAATGCAATATCACCATGGGCATTTCTGGCGTAATCAGGCAATGTAGAGCCGATCTGAACAAATTCAGAGCAATTGTTCATGCACGCCTTGGCATTAACGTCAGGCTTACCATTAGCAGCCCACATACCATGTTGCAAATTCATACCATTGCGGTTGGGCATTTTTGCCTGAACTTCAGCAATATTGGTGTCGCTGAGCACAAAATCACTTGGCACGACTTCGCCTAAGCTCAAAATATAGGCAACTAAGGCATAGGTATCGTCAGCACTTAATGAACGTGGGGCGTTCCAAGGCATGGCACGATAAATGTAGTCCCATAAAGTTGAAACTGTAGCGACCTTCATTAGGGTGGTACGTTGTGGCTGCTTATTATCTTTTAATGAAGCAACCTTACCGGTTTTTTGATCGTCCTTCGTTGTACCACCAACGATAGGTGTAAAGATTTCATTAGACTCACCAAAGGTGCCGTGACAGCTAGCACACTTGGCTTCCCAAATGACCTCACCTTTGCTGACAGAGCCAGATCCTTTTGGCAGACCTTTGAAATCTGGTCGCACATCAATATCCCATGCTGCTACTTCGGCCATCGTTGCATGACGGCCAATGCCTGGGAACTTTGAAGAATCGGATTGTGCAATTGCGCTATGAGCACCCAAAACTAACAGTGCTGCAAAACCAATGCGAGCAGTGAATTTATCCAACTTGTACATTGCTGACCTCGCCATTTGAATCTAATTTCCAGGATTGAATTGCATTGTTGTGATAGATGGATCGTGTTCCACGAACATCACGCAATGCCTTAATAGATGGCTGAACGTAGCCAGTATCATCAATTGCACGTGACTGCAGGATTGCTGGTGAACCATCCCAGACCCAATCAATATTGAAACGGGTAATTGATTTTGTGAGAACCGGAGTTTCTAAACGTGCAGTACGCCAGTTGTTACCACCATCAAATGAAACATCGACACGCTTAATCTTGCCGCGTCCAGACCAGGCCATACCACTCACGTTATAGAAACCTTTATCGAGCAACTGTTGGCCACCCGATGGCGTGGTGATTACAGACTTACATTCTTGTACAGAGGTGTATTGGCGATGTGAGCCATCTGGCATCAAATCAATATAGTGAACCGCCTCATCCTTTGCTGCCCAAGGCTTGTCGCCAATTTCTAAACGGCGTAGCCACTTAACCCAACTAACGCCCTGCACGCCCGGTACAACCAAGCGCAATGGGAAACCGTTTTCTGGGCGCAGCATCTCACCGTTCATAGACCAAGCAACGATAGCGTCATTTAAAGAGCTATCGAGATTAATGGTGCGGGTCATACCGGAACCGTCACCACCTTCGGCAAGCATCAGCCTGCCTTTCTTGAGATCAGCCCCACACTCTTCGAGAAGAACTTTCAGCGGAACACCAGTAAATTCACAGCAAGAGAGCATGCCGTGGGTATATTGAACTGTAGGAACAGCAACGTTACCCCACTCAAGCCCAGTGTTTGCACCGCACTCAATAAAATGCGTACGAGAAACTGAAGGCAATCTCATTAAATCATTCATGGTGAAGACACGAGGATTTTTTACCATGCCATTGACCATCAAGCGATGCTTGTCTGGATCTATGTTGTACCAACCTTGGTGATGACGCTCAAAATGCAAGCCGTTTGGAGTGATGGTTCCAAACAATCCCTGCAATGGTGTAAAGGCTACGGATGCAGCAGAGACACGTGTCAGACCAGGTGATTCGCGGCGAATTAAATTGGCCTCATAAATAGAAGGCACACCATAGGGCATTGTGGCAACGTTCTTACCTAAGGTTGTTTGCCACTCTTGTTTCTCTAGAATGAAAACATCACCTTCGCCAGAGGCCATTGCCAAAGGTGCAGCTAAACCTGCTGCAGCACCACCAATTGCGGACATGAAGCCCTTGCGCAAGAAACCACGGCGCTTCTCGTCAAGACCATTGGTGTTAATGTCAGCAATCAACTCTTGAGAAACAAAATGTTCCGGCGCTTTTACCAAGCGGGCACGGTCACGCGGTTTCTCAATCGCGCTGATATCTTGCGCGCTGATTTCAATTTGTTTATTAGTCATTTATATCCTGCTTTAAAAAGAAATGCCGCTATAAAAAAATTAATGCAAACTTTGTGCCAATCGACTACAAACCGTTTGGCACATTTCAACTGTCTCATTGTCAGCAATCGAGTAGTAAACAATCACGCCCTGTTTACGTCTATTGATGATTCCGGCTTTATGTAGTGCCGCCAAATGTCGGGAGACATTGGCTTGACTTGAACCACACAGCTCTATTACTTCAGATACTGATTTCTCGCCATTACAAACTGCATACATGATGCGCAAGCGCGTTGGCTCAGAAAGAACGCCAAAATATCCCGCCATATTGCTAAATAGGCTTTCCATTTGCTTTGGAGAGAGATTTTTTACAGCCTTTTGGACCTGAGTTTTGCTTTTCACTTGTCTATTGAAATCAATTAAAGCATCTATTATATGCGCGAACACGCATATTTGACACCTAAGCCCAAACGGCTCCAATAGTGGGATACCCTAAGCCCTCCAGGCAATACAATTTGGCTATGGATATGGACGCAATTCTCCTCTCGCTTAAGCTGGCATTTTGGACGGTTGCCCTAATCATTCCATTTGGCGTTTGGGCTGCCTACCAACTCATTAAGCTAGATAAATCACGCCCTTGGGTTGAGGCGCTTCTGGCTTTACCCTTAGTTTTGCCTCCCACTGTCTTGGGCTATTACTTTTTAGTCAGCTTTAGTGAAAAAACGCTTTTTGGCATCCCGCTAGTCTTTTCTTTTACTGGAATCCTGATTGCCTCCCTCGTTGTCAACATCCCCTTTGCTATCCAGCCCATCCAACGGGCATTTGAGGCAATCAACCCCGATATTCGTGAGGCAGCCCAAGTCAGCGGCCTCAGTAAGTGGCAAATTTTTACCCTCATTGACCTTCCCTTAAGTTGGCGTGGCATTACCGGAGCAGCCGCTCTGACCTTTGCCCATACCCTAGGAGAATTTGGCGTCATTTTGATGGTGGGTGGCGCCATCCCTGGAGAGACTAAAACAGCCTCTATTGCGATCTACGACAAGGTACAGGCTTTTGATACTGCAGGGGCTGGCACCCTATCCCTCTTTTTGCTTGGGATCTCTCTGGTGGCTATTACCCTAAGTTACGGGGTTTTTGGTAACGCCTCCACCTACCGAAAGTCGAAGCCAAGTGCTTAAGGTCAAACTTTTACAAACCTCACCCATGCCAATTCAGGTGAACCTGGAATGCGCCCCTGGAGAGCTCCATGCTCTAGTAGGCCCCTCAGGTAGTGGCAAAACCACTGTTTTACGCATGATTGCGGGCTTGCGAGATGCGCAAAATGGACTGATTGAGTGCAATGAATCGATTTGGTTCAAAGCGGATACTGCGCGGGGCAACAAAGAATCGATCACTCCTGCGAATAGATCCTGTGGTTTCTTATTTCAACAGTACGCCCTTTTTCCTCATCTGAATGCGCTAGATAACATTTGCATCCCCCTCTACAACCTAGTTGGCCACCAAGAAGAACGTAGGGTGATAGCTATGCAATGGTTAGAACGCATGGGAATTCCAGAGTTAGCCCAGCGCATGCCCAATCAACTATCCGGGGGACAACAACAACGGGTAGCGCTTGCAAGAGCTTTAGCCCGTCAGCCTCAAGTCCTGCTGTTGGATGAGCCATTTTCCGCAATTGATACCCCAACCCGCCAAGGGCTCTACAAGACCCTTGCTGAACTGCGACGAGATTTATCCATCCCCATTTTGCTGGTGACGCACGATCTACGAGAAGCGGATTTATTGGCCGATAGAATCACGGTGATTGATCAAGGCATCAGCCTGCAAACTGCCCAGCCTCAGGCCTTATTTCAGCGCCCTCGAAATTCTCGAGTCGCAGAACTAGTGGGTATTAGCAATATGTTTAATGGCATATTTACAGCCGGACACCTTACCTGGAATGGCTGTGATCACACATTTCAAGTGATTGATAAGAAAAAAATTCCGGCTGGCGCGCCAGTTGCGTGGGTTATTCCACAAAGCGGCATCAGCGTCTATGCAGAGGCAGGTCAATCTCGGATAGCTGCAAGCGTTAAGCAAGTGAGCAGCATCGGACAAATTGCCGTCTTACAACTAGAAATACAAGGTAGCTCTCAAATAATAAATTGGGAAGCCTCAATAGCTGAAATTAAGCGCCTGAATATTCAACGCGATGCGCAAATTTATATCGAGTTGGATTCAAGTCAAATTCACATCATGCCATTAAGACCGATCAATGATCCGAGATTATTTACCGATCATTAATGACAAGAGTGAGCAAAATCTACTATTGAACTACTTACCGCAAGTATTAATACCTAACATTGGATATGCTGGACAAAATCGAAATAAGCCTGTTGCTAGAGGTACCACACCAATCCAGCCCCAAACACCAACCGTGCCAGTAGCCGCTAAAGCAATTAGCACAAGCCCGACAACAATACGCAGAATCCGATCAATACCGCCAACATTGCTTTTCATTTTTTATCCTTCAAGGTTAAGAGATACCACTAGTGCTATGAAACAGCAAACCCGTTCTTAATCATGATCCAGAACGGACTTGCTAACAAGATTAATTTAAAGAAACGCCGACTAAGGGACGACCCTCTAGTGTCCAAAGATACAAAGAGCCATCGTAAAGCGAGGTAGATTTATTACCGACAAGCTCGGACATAATGAACCAACCACCCGAGGCTAAATGACCGCTATTACAGTAGCTAATCGCAGGAGCTGTTGGGCTAATCCCATTAGCCTGTAATAGACTGTTATAGGTATTTTTATCCCAAAAGTACAAGGCACCTTTTGCAGGCTTAGCCATGAGTTCGGGAGCAAAATCTTTTGCCCCAGCAATGTGACCATAGCCACCCACATAGTCACGCTTGCTCAAACCAAAAAACTGCACAGGCTGTCTTGCATCGATTAAGGTTGTCTTACCACTTGCTGAAGCATTAGCAACTTGCTCAGAATTGGCAATTAACTCTTTGCGCTCTTCTTTTGCGAGCCAGTTACCAGCCGTTTTATTGGCAGGCGCCGTTGTGAATTCTCTACCTTCCGCAAGCCAACCAGCCATGCCACCGTCGAGTACAGCAATATTGTCTTCACCATATACTTTGAACTGCCAATAGGTCCGTAGAGCCTCATCGATATCAGCCATATCTACGCCAACTGGAACCAAAATAATCGGTTTGTTTGCCTTAATCCCGACTGATTGAATCAGCTTTTCAAAATCCGCTTTTTCCGGAATCAGGTACTTAATTTTTTTACCATCAATCATGCGATCTGTGCGGACTTTTTTGAAGTCAAGCAAAGACGAGTCTTTAATATGACCGCCAACTTCAACCAGCACTTGTTTACCGGTTTTTTTATTGAATTCAAACTCGGGGGCTCTTTGAAAACTGGCCACATCACCCCTCACCTCTAGAATCTGAACCTCAGCTTTGTTTGCAACCAGCCAATCGCTAGTGACTACAGGACCTGGCAAGCTTACTGCCTGCGCTAAGCCAATTAGGCTGCTGAGTAATACCAGTAATCCAATCTGAATTTTTTTCATGGTGACTCCTTAATTAATGAACAATCGATAAATGCTCTGAAAGACGACTTAATAAATCAATCTTTTTTTCCGTCAATACATTGTGATCTTTAGCGCAAAACGCAGCCTCTTGAGTACCTAGCTGTGTAGCTATAGTTTTCATCACCTCATCACGCTCAATGATGAGCTTTTCCATATCCAAATAAAACAGCTTTGTAAAAGCACTTACCCAGCGAGATAATGGCGCCATTCGCCCTTTTACTGCCATATCAAAATCTTTTAAGAATGGCAATGTTTGATTGGACGATATCCACTGCTCGCCAGTTACCCATTGGTTTGTTGTAAAAATTCGCACTGGCAGCCCTTTTTGATCAAGCGATATGGCAATCAGATGATGAAAGTGATTTGACTTTAAGTCATCTCGCTTAAACAGATGAAAGTGCCCATGCTCACCATCGGGCATCTCGTTTGATGAGTGCGCATGGTAGTAAAACTCATAGCCACTTTGCGGATCAGCAAGATCATTTTTAGGGTAATGCTCCCACTCTGTAAAGTGATCTGATCCACACAATGCAACTGTGCTGAGAGTCAAGCCATTGCTGGCATATCGCGACTGGATTGTCGCGATTTCTTGAGCTGCTAAACACAGAGTGGATTCGATCAACATCAGAGTTAATCCGCCGATTTACGCTTCTTAGGTCCACATGGGTTTGATGGACCGCAAGGATTTGAGGCACGCTTCTTTGCAGGGCCGCATGGATTAGAAGCTTCTTTTTTTGGAGCGCAAGGTGTTTTTTGCTCAGCGCTTGTTGGATTTTTAGGTGTATCAGCTGATGCCATTGGGGCTGCAGAAAGTCCTGCTAAAGCAAAAGCAAGAGCAGCTACAGTAGATTTTTTAGACATGGTATTTCCTTTTAAGAGTTCAATTAAGACTGTGAAGAAACGGGGCCACCAAACTTCTTCTCCATCCAGGCTCCCCCGATGTAGATTGCAATAGCAGCAAGGATCATGATGATATTGATCGATAGTGTTGATACATTGAATAAGCCTGGCAACGCATCTGCTTTATCAAATTCACCAAAGAAGGTCCATGATTCAACCGCTGGAAATACTGCTGCAAATAAGACCGTGCCAAGCAATAGTCCAATGAGGAAGATAGCAGCATCAATACGTCCTGACATCAGACCAACAACAGACGTACCAGGACAATAGCCACCAATGGCAAAACCAGCACCCACTAAAACGCCGCCTAGAGCTGCTGCACCAAGAAAAGCTGGCGGAATAAATAAATCACTACTAGAGAGATAGCCAATTTGCTCCAAAACCATTAATCCGACAGATGCTAAGACGATAGCCGTGAACATGACCTTAAATACAGACCAGTCACTCAATCTGAACTGTCCGGTCAATTTATTTGGATTGCCAAAGCCTGCGCGTTCCAACACAAAACCAAATGCGCCACCAAGCAATAACCCTGAAATGATTTCTGACATGTTATTTCTCCGTCTTCATAAAGCGACTTACGATTAAGCCGGTCGCGAAAAATGTACATAAAAATGTAAACCCGGCTAGACTCAAAACGGCTGCGCCAGATAAGCCTAAACCACTAGTGCAACCAGCAGCGATGCGGGCTCCAAAGCCAGCGAAGATGCCGCCAAGCAATGCTGTCATTGGGCGCTTAGAGCCGCCTAAGAACTTGGCGCCATCCATCTTGAATGCGATCCGGTGAGCAAAATAGGCAGAAATTAGAGCTCCTAAAGCAACGCCAATCACTTGCCAAGTAATCCAAGAACTCAAGGGCTTACCCTCTTCCACCATACCGCCAAGGTACTCATTTGCATTCGTGGCTACTGGTGCCAGGTTCATACCCAGCCAAGCAGTGAGACGCGTTGTGAAACCTGTAGCACCTAAGCCATGGCCAGTGACGACAAATGTCGCCAATAAGACTAAGCCAAGAAGAATGCCTGCCAGCATTGGATTCCAATATGGATCGGGTTTATGCACAACTTGCTCTTGTTTCATATCAACCTTTATTTAAGAACTAAATAATATATATTTAAGTATATTATATTTCATAACAGTACTGCAAGCTAATAATTAAAAAAGGTGCAAGAACTCCTTTAATTCAAAACAAAGGGCTACACAGACTTAAAACTCACCTTTAACAGTGCTTAAGCCAAGAGCATCCCAATCAAGCATACCGCCTCGATAGTAGTAAATCTTATTGGCAGGAAATCCATCTCTTGCCATTGCCGCCATGGCCATTGGACTTTGAGGGCAAACTGCGCCATTACAAAAAGCGTAAACCTTCTTTGCCTTGGAGCAGTCCCACTTCTTGGATCCAGAAGTAAGCTTCTTGCAGCCCAACTCATCCATACGCATTGCTACTTCGGTATAAGGGATGCCAATTGATCCCGGAATGGTGCCTTTAACGCGATCATTAACATCTCGCATATCAACAACCAATGAATCTTTATCGTTTAAGGCGTTTAAAACATCGATTTCATCAGCAGGCACAACCCCTTTAAATGGGATTAATGGCTGCAACCACCCTTTGTTTTTGGCACAAGAGGTCATGACACGGGTAATCTCGATCGGGCCTTTTGCAGTATTAGCTGTGAATTTAGTGGACTTCTCCATAATCTGCAGCAACTCGGGTGATGCTGGCGCACTTGCTTGAGCCAGGACAACTGAAGAAAACAACACCAAAGAGAGAGATATAAGAAGCTTCATAAATAACCTTATAAGATGAGGAACTAATGAAATTATTATATGCATTTATGCGTATTAATGCATAATAAAGCGCCTATAAAAAAAACTAAAAACGGGTTAAATACGTACTGATAAACCCCTATTGCCCAATAATTAGGCAGTTTTATGATTGATGCAAGTTTTTTTGATTTTTTTGTCATAACACCCATACCGGAGATAGAAATGAAGAACAGTCGTCGCCAATTTATGATTTTGTCTGCTGCTGGTGCGTGCACTTTGGCACTCAATAGCAATGTTCAAGCGCAAACCATGGTTGCTGAAACCGATCCACAAGCTGCCGCTTTGGGTTACAAAGAAGATGCTTCTAAGGTAGATAAAGCGAAGTACCCTAAATATGCTGCTGGTCAAGTATGTGATAACTGTGCTTTGTGGCAGCCTAAAGGCTCTGCTACTGCTGGTGGTTGCTCTTTGTTTGGAACCAAGCAAGTTGCTGCTAAAGGCTGGTGTTCTGCTTGGGCTAAAAAGGCATAAGCTTATTAAGCCCTTAAGTTAAAAGGCTGCCTAGGCAGCCTTTTTCTTTATCTGGGCAATTACATTCCTGCCAGAGAAAACTGGCGGAGCTTTTCAATGCTGGGTATCTGCACACTCAAGCGGCTCACATTTGAGATCAAACCTTGATCAGCCATTGAAGCGAGAGCCCGACTAATGGTTTCGAACTTAACATCCATCATGAGACCCATATCTTCCCGCTTAAATAATGGGGCAATCGCTAGCTGGCCATCACCCTCTTTGGCCAAGCGCAGGAAAAAACGAGCTAAACGGAGTTCAATCCGTCCCGTATTGATTTCAGAAAACCAAGATTCGGATTGAGATAGAGCCTCACCCCATTTTTTAACAATCTGGCGGTGTAATCTAGGCGACTCCTCACCCAAACTTTGAATAATGGGTTTAGGGATGCGACAAAGATGCACATTAGATAAAGCAGCTGCAGAGTGGGCATAGTGCTCGTCTAGCAATGCCTCCATTCCAAATAAGTCGCCCGGAACAACCAAACGAACAATTCGCCCAGAGCCATCTGAATTGAGATGCAAAAGTTTGATATAGCCTTCACGCAAGGTAAATAAATGATTAGCCGATTCACCTTGGGCATAAATTTGTACACCCGCCTCAAAACGTAAATCATCTATCGGCTCATGAATCTTTGAAAAATCTTCCTCGTTCAGCTCAGCAAAAAGTGCTGAGCTTCGAATGGAGCAAGTTAGGCAATCACTATTGCCCTGCCAAGCACTTTTAATCTCAATCGTTTTCATGGTGAAAGGATAAAAGGGATTAACATTTTTTGGCTGTCAAGCCAAGCAAGGCTGACATGCCCGTATGGCGAGCGCCTTCAGAGAGTTCTCTTTCATAACAAGCAAGATCGAGAATCTCAAAATCTTTTGCAAGATCTCGAATCATCTCTTCGGTATACAAATGATCAATCAATGAAGGTCCACCTGTTTTATATTCAAGCTGCTTTGGTGTATATCCTTGAAGTATGAAAATACCCCCAGGCTTAAGCGCTTGATATACCTGCTTGAAAATTCGGGCACGCATTTGTGGATCGGCAAATTGAATAAAAATGGCTACAACAGCATCATAAAACTCTTCTGGCCAATCAAATCCATCTGTATCAGATAGGCTATAGGAAACTTCAACCTGATGATCTTGTGCAAACTGCTTTGCTTTTGCCAGTGCAATATCAGAAACATCAAATCCGGTTACTGACATGCCTTGCTTGGCAAGCCAGACGCCATTACGCCCTTCCCCATCAGCAATGCAAAGAACCTGATTAGCAGGTTTCAAAAAAGTCTTTGCTTGTTGCACTAAATACTCATTGGGCTCTTTTCCAAAAATGAACTCTTCCTGATCAAAGCGTTCATTCCAAAATTGGGCGGCATCAGAAAAACTCATTCTTAAACCTTTTTAGGATTGCTTCGTATTACTTCTTTAGACCGCCAACAAGATCATTTTTTAAATCAGTAATATTTTCCAAGCCAACCGCAATGCGCACTAAACCATCTGTAATACCAGCTGCTTTTCGAGCCTCGGGGCTCACCCTGCAATGTGTAGTTGTAGCCGGATGGGTGATGGTACTCCGTGTATCGCCAAGATTGGCAGTAATAGAACATAACTTAGTCTGGTTAATCAGCTTAAATGCAGCCTTCTTTCCACCTTTTAGAGTAAAGGAAAGAATGGCGCCACCGGCTCTCTGTTGACGCATTGCTAATGCGTGCTGAGGGTGGGACTTCAGGCCAGGATGATAGACACGCTCTACTCCAGCTTGCTTTTCTAACCACTGAGCAAGCGCCAAAGCATTTTGGGATTGCTGCTTCATACGTAACTCAAGTGTTTCTAAGCCTTTCAGAAAAACCCAGGCATTAAAAGCAGAAAGTGTTGGTCCAGCTGTTCTCACATAGGGGAAAACTTTACCCATTACAAAATCACGGCTACCAACAATAGCACCCCCCACTACACGGCCCTGACCGTCAAGATACTTAGTTGCGGAATGGATAACAACATCTGTACCAAGTGAAAGCGGTTTTTGCAAAGCAGGTGTGCAAAAGCAATTATCCACAGCAAACAGTGCTTTTGCTTTTTTAGCAATCTTTGAAATTGCCTTAATGTCAGCAATCTCAGTCAATGGATTTGATGGTGTTTCCAAATAAAACAGTTTGGTATTGTCTTGAACCGCATTCTGCCAAGCCTTGATATCAGACAAATCCACATAGCTTGTAGTGATGCCAAAGCGCCCAAGAATATTGCTAAACAATTGAATTGTTGCGCCAAATACAGAACGCGAGCAAACCACATGATCACCTGCCTGAAGGTGTGACATAGCCATGGTTAGAATTGCAGCCATACCAGAGGAAGTTGCAATACATGCCTCACCACCCTCTAATGCAGCAAGACGATCTTGAAACATGCTAACAGTGGGGTTAGTAAAACGCGAATAGATAAAGCCTTGATCAGCATGGGCAAATCCATCAGCCGCCAACTCTGCGCTATCAAAGCAGAAACTCGAGGTCAAAAATAATGCCTCTGAATGCTCTTGATATTCAGCGGTGCGACGAGTACCAGCACGCACAGCAATAGTTTCAGGTGCTAGTTTTGAAAAATCAGGTTTCTTTCGTGGAGTTTTGCTCATCATTTTGCTATTTTGACACCGAATTGAAAAAATCACTCAGGCCAATCAGCCTGAGCGAATGTGATGTTGTTTTTAATCTTCGGTCGCCAAATGAAGATGCAGTTGTGAGCGAGCAAAGTCACTGGAATCTCTTTGACGATCAGCCTGAGCTTCAGAGGTATTTCTAGCAGCTTCAAGCGCATCTAAATAGGACTCATTAATGTCGCCAGTAATATAGTTGCCATCAAAACAAGAGGCTTCAAAGTTTTGAATGTTGGGGTTAATGTCCTTAACGGCCTGCTTCATATCTTCAACGCTTTGATAGATCAACTGATCCGCACCAATCATCTTATTAATCTCTTCATCCGTGCGGCCGTAGGCGACTAATTCGCTACGGGTGGGCATATCGATCCCGTATACGTTCGGAAAACGGACTGGAGGAGCCGCTGATGCAAAGATTACTTTTTTGGCACCAGACTCTCGAGCCATTTGCACAATTTCAAATGAAGTTGTGCCGCGAACAATAGAATCATCAACAATTAAAACCGTTTTGTCTTTGAACTCAATGCGCATAGCATTGAGTTTTTGACGAACCGACTTCTTGCGCACAGCTTGTCCGGGCATGATGAATGTTCTACCGATATAGCGGTTTTTAAAGAAACCTTCGCGATAGTCAACGCCTAGCCGTTTAGCAACCTGCATTGCTGCAGGGCGACTAGAGTCAGGAATCGGCATGACGACATCAATCTCGCCCGGAATGGTTTCTTTGCGAATTTTCTCCGCAAGATAGTCGCCCATACGCATGCGCACGTTATAAACGGTTACGCCATCAATCGTTGAATCAGGGCGAGCCATATAGACATACTCAAAAATACAAGGTGTCAGTACTGCATCAGGAACGCATTGACGAGAATAGAAATTGCCATCGATATCAATATAGATAGCCTCGCCAGGATTGACATCCCGCACAAAAGTAAAGCCTAAGCCTTCTAATGCCACTGACTCAGAGGCAATCATCCACTCTGGGCCTTTAGGGGTATCAATGCGACCAATGCATAAAGGACGAATACCGAAAGGATCTCGAAACGCCAATAATCCATAACCAGCAATCAGCGAAACTACTGCATATGAACCCTTAACGCGTTTAGCCACTTGAGTGACCGCATTAAACATAGCGCTTTCATCTAAGGCAACACTATTCGTTTCTTTTTGTAGCTCGTCAGCTAAAACGTTTAAGAGCACTTCAGTATCAGAGCTGGTATTAATATGGCGACGATCACGATAAGCCATTTCCACTCTTAAGCTAGGCGCATTAGTCAGATTACCGTTGTGTGCCAAGATAATTCCATAAGGCGCACTCACATAGAAAGGTTGTGCCTCTTCCTCGCTACTAGCAGAGCCAGCGGTAGGATAGCGTACTTGGCCAATGCCAGCATTACCCAATAAGCTACGCATATTGCGAGTTCTAAACACATCGCGCACTAGACCATTGGCTTTATGCATTGTGAATGAATTGCCATTCATCGTTGCTATACCTGCCGCATCTTGTCCGCGATGTTGCAAGAGCAATAAAGCATCGTATAAAAGTTGGTTAACAGGTGTATGAGAAACAGTTCCGACGACGCCGCACATAAGCCTAGAGCCCTATTGTTAATGAAGGTGTAATCGTTGGCGTAATTTTAGGCATTGCATCACCTAATTTTTTTGCCCAGTCTACGGGCAGCCAACCTTTAATCAGTCCAGTTGCCATATCAATTGCCGGTCTAGTTAGGGCTTTTTGCCATGCGACACTTTGTGGAATGGGCGTTAAGGCAGCTAAGGTAGCAGCCACTACAACGATCAATCCACCACGCAACAAGCCAAATACCAAACCCAGAAAACGATCAGTCAAACTCAAGCCAGCAGAAAGAATAATTTTTTGAATCACTCCACCTAACAAGCCACAAATAATTAAAGTCAAAATAAAGAGTATTAAAAAGCTAACACCTAGACCTAAAAGCTCATCCATATGAAAACTGGAAAGCCATTCTGTTGCGAGGTAGTTCGTGTAATGGTAAGCAACCCAAGCAGCAATAAACCAAGAGGCCAAGGCCAAGACTTCTTTAAACAAACCTCTTGAAATGCCGATGAGTGCGGACACTAAGAGCACCACTAGGGTGAAATAATCCACCGCTGTTAAATTGAGGGTGGATAAGAATTCCATTAGGGTGCACCAAGCTCAACTAAACGAGGTGTCAGACCCATAGCCTTGACTTTTTTCTCGGCTGCTTCGGCCACCTCTTTATCAGTAAACGGCCCTGCTCGTAAAACGTATAACTTTGTGCCGTCTGCACTGGTTTTATTAATCACATAATTGGGTATTTTTTGCTCTTTCATTTTGCTAATCCACCCTTTGGCACGTTCCTCGGAAGCAAAGGCGCCAATCTGAATGACGAACTTGCCAGAGGCAGATAACTTCTTAGGCAATTCTTCGCTCGAAGTTTTGGTGCTGGAAGGGGCCACTACCTCTTCGCCAGCGGCTAGTCCCATAACTGCGCCTTTTGGTGGAGTTGGTGTTGATTTGGCATCGGGTTTTGCATCTGCCTTCGAGTCTAGCGATGATGCTGGCGGAATAGCAGTTGCAGGTACGGATTTTGCAGATGACACTTCAGCTTCTTTGGGTGCAACTTCAGTGGCCATCACAGGCTTAGCTTTTTCCTCAAGCGCTGGAGGGTTTGCCGCAGGAGTAGGCAGGCTAGTGACAATATTGATGGCAATATCATTATTGAAGGACTTAGGCTTGTCATCCAAGATGCGAGGTAATCCCACTACGGCTATTGCAACCAATACAGCCGCACCGATTAAACGGTGACGCGCACGCTGCTGCTCTGGATCTTCAGTTAAGGCGAGCTCTTCGCTTTCTTGAGCTCTCTGAAAACTGCGTGGGGCTAATTTATGAACGGTACGACGATCCCTCACTGAACCTTGCTTAAGGTTATCAGTCTCAGGGTTTCGCTTAAAAAGCTTCGATAAACGAATCATGGATCAATGCGCCTGGTTGTTTCGATAAGCCATTACGCCGGCAACGGTATAGAAGGATCCGAAGATGACAATTCTATCACCCTCACCTGCCTTTAATAGCGCTTTTTGATAGGCTAAAGCAGGTTCAGCGAAGCATTCTACCCCTCCATCTGCGCCATTTTTTACTGCCACCCCAAGTTCTTCAAGCTTATTTGCGAGGTCCTGAGCCCTTGCCGCTCTGGGGGTGGGTAAATCGGTACAAAACCAAAAATCAACATTTCCCAGCAATGGCTTTATGACCCCAGCAATATCTTTGTCAGCCATGGCGCCAAAAATAGCAAAGGTATAAGGGTGATAACCCATCTTCTCCAAGCCCTGCCCCAGCGTTGCGGCGGCATGCGGGTTGTGGGCTACGTCCAAAACCACGGTTGGCTGCCCCGGCAATACCTGAAAGCGCCCAGGCAACTCAACCATGGCAAAGCCATTCCGAATATCTTGAGCACTCACTGGAAGACGTTGATGCAATGCCATCAGGGCGGCAATCACAGCAGACGCATTCAAAATCTGGTTTGCACCCCTCAAGGCTGGGTAACCTAGACCACTAAAACGCTTTTGGCGTCCTGCCCAAGCCCACTGTTGCTTATCCCCTTGGAAATTAAAGTCACGGCCCTGAAGCCATAGATCGCAGCCCAGTTTTTCAGCGTAATCGATCAAAGTCTGCGGCGCCACGGGATCGCCACAAACCGCAATTTTACTGGGTCGAAAAATACCCGCTTTTTCCAGTGCAATAGCTTCGCGAGTAGCACCCAAAAAATCAGCATGATCAATGTCGATACTAGTCACTATGGCGCAATCAGCATCCACAATATTGACCGCATCTAAGCGACCACCCATGCCAACTTCTAAAACCACTGCATCTAAATTAGCCTTTGCAAATAAATGCATGATGGCCAAAGTAGTAAATTCGAAATAAGTCAATGTTGGCGGATTTTCAAGGCTGACTCTGGCATGCTCAACAGCATGAAAATGCGCTAGTAAAAGATAATCCTTTACCTCTTCACCATTGATACGTGCGCGCTCATTAAATACGAGGAGATGTGGCGACATATGACAACCGACTTTATAGCCGGATGACAACAAGATACTTTCAAGATAAGCACAAGTGGAGCCCTTGCCATTCGTACCAGCCACAGTAATCACAGGGCAATTGAATTTCAGGCCTAAAGCCTCTTTAACGCGACCAATTCTCTCTAAGCCCATATCGATACCGACAGGGTGAGCAGTTTCGAGATACTTAAGCCAAGCCTCTAGGCTGGTAAATAGGATGGGGGATTGAGTTAAGGTAACCAAGCGCGTTAAACGACAGCGCCACCCGCAATCGCAGGCTCAGGAAGTTGCTGTAACAATGCGAGCAAACGGGCAATCTCAGACCTCATCTGGCGTCGATCAACAATCATGTCAATTCCACCCTTTTGGAGTAAAAATTCTGAGCGCTGAAAACCCTCGGGAAGTTTTTCTCGTACTGTTTGCTCAATAACGCGAGGACCAGCGAAACCGATTAAGGCCTTTGGCTCAGCCATCACTACATCGCCCATAAACGCAAAGCTAGCAGAAATTCCACCCATCGTTGGATCAGTTAAAACGCTAATGTACGGTAAGCCTTTTTTAGATAACAAAGTCAGCATGGAATTGGTTTTAGCCATCTGAAATAATGAGAGCAAACTCTCTTGCATACGTGCGCCACCAGTTGCCGTAATAGAAATAAAGGCACACTTTTTAGCAATGGCTTCTTGTACTCCACGGGCAAATCGCTCACCCACAACCGACCCCATAGAGCCACCCATGAACTGGAATTCAAAACAGGCTGCTACCACAGGGATCGTTTCAATTTTGCCGCCTAAAACAATTAAGGCCTCAGACTCTCCAGAGGCATCGCTTGCTTCTTTTAAGCGATCGGGATATTTTTTAGAGTCTTTAAATTTGAGTGGGTCAACTGGATAAATACCAGCGCCAACTTCATAGCGACCTTTAGCATCGAGCAGGCTATCAAGGCGTTGACGAGCACCAATGCGCATATGATGACTACATTTTGGACATACTGATAAGTTCGCCTCAATATCGGTGCTATACAGCACTGTCTCGCAACTTGGGCACTTTACCCACAAACCCTCAGGAACCGACTTACGATTTGCAGGATCAGTGTGCTGAATTTGGGGAGGGAGTAATTTATCGATCCAACTCATTCGTTTACCATCCAGGGCATTAACTGTCTAAAGCAACGCGAATTTCACGTATAAAGGTTTCTAGGGATTGTACTGCCTGGCCTGGGGCAGCCTCCTCTAAAAGGCGAATAATCCGACTACCAATCACCACCGCATCAGCAGTTTTGGACACCGTACGGGCACTTTGCGCATCATTAATACCAAAACCCACTGCAATTGGAATAGCGGTTTCTTCACGAATTTTCGGGATGATGCTAGCCACATCCTGGGTATTGAGGTGTGATGCGCCAGTAACCCCCCGCATTGACACATAGTAGATATAACCAGAAGCTATTTTGGCAGCTTCTTTTATACGCTCATGTGATGAAGTTGGGGCCAGAAGAAAAATAGGATCCACTCCGGCTATACGCATTCTTGCCGCAAAATCTACGCATTCTTCTGGGGGGTAATCAACAATCAGGACGCCATCAACACCGGCTGCCTTGGCTTCGGTAGCAAAGCGCTCTGCCCCCATTTGCTCTACTGGATTGGCATAGCCCATCAAAACTACTGGCGTATTGGCATCATTTTTTCGAAACTCTCGCACCATCTCTAAACAAGTTCGTAAAGTAACGCCTTGGCCCAAGGCTCGCTCGGAGGAGCGCTGAATAACCGGGCCATCTGCCATTGGGTCAGAAAATGGTACGCCTAACTCAATCACATTGGCGCCGCCCCTTACCAAAGCGTGCATTAACTCGACTGTTAATGCTGGATCAGGATCACCAGCGGTAATAAAGGGAATGAGACCCTTCTTACCAGTAGCTTTTAGTTCATTAAAAAGGGCAGAGATTTTTGACATAAGAGTGAAGAAAAATTAAAAGGATCAGGGCTGAGCTTATTAGCCTTCAGAGCCTGTAGCCTGAGCTACTGTATGCATGTCTTTATCACCACGGCCAGATAAATTAACCAAAATGGTTTTATCTTTTGGCAGTGTCTTAGCTAATTTACAAGCGTAGGCTATGGCATGGGATGACTCGAGAGCTGGAATAATGCCCTCAATACGACAGCAATCATGAAATGCCTGGAGCGCTTCTTCATCCGTGATGGCAACATAATCTGCGCGACCGGAATCTTTTAACCAAGCATGTTCAGGGCCAACACCGGGATAGTCCATACCTGCGGAGACAGAATGCGTCTCTGCAATTTGCCCATTTTCATCTTGCAATAAATAAGTACGATTGCCATGTAATACACCTGGTTTACCAACACACAGCGCAGCAGAATGTAAGCCACTACCCAAACCATGACCAGCAGCCTCAACACCGACCAGTTTGACTTCTGGATAATCAATGTAAGGATAGAAAATACCCATTGCATTAGATCCTCCGCCAACACAAGCGAGAACAAAGTCGGGCTGGCGTCTGGTCATTTCAGGCATTTGTACCTTACACTCCTCCCCGATAACACTTTGGAAGTCGCGAACCATCATAGGATATGGATGCGGTCCAGCAACCGTGCCAATAATATAAAACGTATTTTCAACATTGGTCACCCAATCACGCATAGCCTCATTTAGTGCATCTTTGAGTGTTTTAGTACCAGACTCAACAGGCACGACTTTGGCCCCAAGCAATTTCATGCGAAAGACATTTTGCGCCTGACGTGCAACATCGACCGAACCTTGATAAACCGTGCAATCCAAACCAAAGCGAGCACAAATTGTTGCGGTAGCAACACCATGTTGACCTGCTCCAGTTTCAGCAATGATGCGTGGCTTACCCATACGCTTAGCCAACATTGCTTGACCAATGACATTATTAATTTTGTGTGCGCCGGTATGGTTTAGATCTTCACGCTTTAAATAAATCTGCGCACCGCCTAACATTTGGCTCCAGCGTTTAGCGTGATAGATAGGTGAAGGACGGCCTACAAAATGTTTGAGTTCGTAATGGAACTCTTCTAAAAATTCAGGATCATACTGATACTTGGCATAAGCAGCTTTAAGCTCATCTAATGCAAACATGAGCGTCTCAGAAACAAATACTCCACCGTAAGGACCAAAGTGTCCTCGTGCATCTGGCTTATCGTACATAGTTACCTCTTTGATTATTTACAGCAAATTAGGGCGATGCTTTAGCATCGGCGGCACGCACTGCTTGAATAAATTCCTTCATCAGGGCGTGATCTTTAACACCCTTGCTAACTTCTACGCCACTAGAGACGTCAACTGCGCAAGGATGAAGACGAGCAATTGCTTCGCCCACGTTGTGCACGTTCAATCCACCACTCAAAACGACCCGATGCGCGTTTGCGCTTATCCATGCTTGTGGTATTCCCTGCCAATCAAAGGGAATGCCCCCTCCTCCATAGCCCTCTACCAGGGCATCGAGCAAAAAGGCATTTGCTTGGCTATATTGTAGGGAAAAATCCTCATAAGCGAACAGGGAGCCTACACGAGCGGCCTTCATCCAGGGCTGCCCTGCTGCTAGCCTCTGACAGTCGGCGGCAGACTCATCTCCATGAAATTGCCATAAGGTGATGGGAGCAACAGCCTTAATCTCCTCAAATTGAGCATCTGAGGCATTCACCAGCAGTCCAACGGCATCGACCCCAGCTGGTAAGCGAGCTATCAAGGTAGCCGCTATATTGGGCGTTACAGCCCTTGGGCTGGGTGGATAAAAGACAAAACCGACCGCATCTACCCCCGCCGCTACCGCCGCATCGATATCCGCAGGTGTCTTCAGACCACAGATTTTGACCCTAGTTCGCCCTGGAGAGTATGTAAGTAAGCCCATGTTAGAAATAATAAGCCTTTAATGCTGCCGTTACCTAAAGTAGGTATTTTGGTAACCAAGAATTCATTAAGTAAGGCTGGGGAATGCTGAAATCTTCTGGGTAGGCAACTTTTGCCAAATACAGCCCATCTGGAGAAAATGTCGGGGCAGCTAGACTACGGTTTTTGGCCGATAACAATGTTGCCATCCACTCTGCGGGTTGTTTACCAAGCCCAATTTGCAAAAAACTACCCACTAAATTACGGACCATATGATGCAAAAAAGCATTGCCCGTAATTTTGAAATACAGCCAGGGTTGCTCGGCAAAGATATCGATTGAGTAGATCGTTTTAATTGGCGTCTTACTTTGACATTCAGAAGAACGAAATGCGCTGAAATCATGCTCCCCAATTAAACAGTGTGAAGCCTGCAGCATCGCCTCAACATCAAACCACTTATCGGCAGGCAGCATTAAGTACCCTGCCCTATGATCAGCCATAGGAGAGCGATATGGGCCAGCGTGTAGGGCATATATATAAGTTCGCTCATGGGCCGAGTATCGAGCACTAAATTCATCGGAGACTGGTTTAGCCCAATTCACTACGATTGATGAGGGTAAAAAGGAATTGACGCCCCTCACCCAAGAAAATGTTTCGCGCTCAACTGGCGCATCAAAGTGCACCACTTGTCCTAATGCATGGACACCCGCATCCGTTCTTCCAGCAGTAATGACGCGCACGGAATTTGACCCACTTGCATCTACACCAATGAATTGGCTCAATGCATTTTCTAATGTATCTTGGATGGTCTTTTGCTGAACTTGGGATTGCCAACCAGAGTAAAGGCTGCCGTCGTATTGAAGACCTAGAGCAATGCGCGTCATACCTTAAGTATTTCGCCGTGATAACTCAATTAATAGACTTTGCGCTTGAGCAGTAATGATTGGGTCAACATCTGCGCCAATACTGACGATCTCCTCAAGTGATTTTTTTGCGGCAACCAAGTCTTCTATGGTGATGTAAGCCTTGGCAAGATTGAGCTTGACTCTTAAAGCATCGGCCATTGGATTAGCCGTTTTAACAAGCGATGGGTCAGACTGGCTCTTTTTAACTGGAGCAAGTTCTAAATCAATATTCGCAAACAAGGCCTTGGTGCGATCTGGTATTGCATGAGTTGCTGTTGAGTGTGAGTGATGAGTTGGGGTGTTTTCTGAATGCACTTTTGAAAAATCATGCGCTTCAGAGCGACGTGCATTTTTAGCTAAAACCCATAACAAAAGACCAGTAAAACCCATTAATAATAAGGTGAGCAAAATGGGGGCTGCTCCACCAAGACTATCAAGCTTATCTTGTCCAGCTGCATTCTTAGAATTTACCTTGGCTTGATCCAACAGTAATTGCAGATCGGCAATATTTTTTTCAAGTTCAGCAACCCGAGCCCGGGTTTGCTCTAATGCACGCTCTTGAGCCACTAAATCTTCTGCATAACGAAGCGCTTGTGCATTTCCGTCAACGCTAGAGCCAATCTTGAGACGATCTTGAGCTGGTATGGGGTTCTTACCTAAGCTAGCTGACGTCCCTTTGCCAGATTGAGATTCTTTTTCAGCCTGCCACTGCGCATTCGATTCAGCAACAAATTGATAGGCCTGCGCAGGACTAATAGAACGCAGTAAAGCTTGACTGGGCTTGGTGAGCTGCGCACCAGCATCTAATCGATTAATACTGCCACTTGCAAATGCATCTGGGTTAGCCTTAAACAAGGCCATCATGGTTTGGTCTAGGGTGACATCCCCTAATTGAGGCGCTAATTGAGCCGCAATCTCCGATAAGGTTTGGCCAGGGCGAACAGTAATCTTTTGTACGTCACCCAATAGCAAGGTAAATGTTTTGGTCGTACTACCAGCAGACCACTTGAGATTGAGTAGAACATCCAAGAACGGATCATCTGTCATAGGCACAGGCTCAACCGTCTCAAGCAATACCATGAGCTTTTGCTGTTGATTACGATAAATCATCGCCTGGGGATTTAGGCCGAGCAACTTACGAGAGATACCCAGTTGCTCGTAGAGTGCTGTATTGGATGCATTCACAGTCAAACTATCAAGAGCAGATACATCGTCGTCTGCCACCTTAATAGGAAACTCTACCTTCAGCGGCTCTCCAGCCTTAGAAAGTAGCTTGGGTGACCCCAAAGAAATTGCAGCAGCGGTGAATGACCAGCTAAGCCAAAGCAAGCAAAGAAGTTTTGCCAAGCGAATTTGGCTCTTAAACTGCATTAGTGCCCAAGCAAAATTCGTAACATACGGCGTAAAGGCTCGGCAGCACCCCATAACAACTGGTCGCCCACCGTAAATGCGCCAAGATACTCAGGACCCATCGCCAATTTGTGTAAACGGCCAATGGGCACTGTCAGGGTACCGCTGACAGCAGCCGGTGATAAATCACGCTCTGTGGTTTCACGGTCATTGGGAACGACTTTGACCCATTGATTATCCCCAGCCAGAATCTCTTCAATTTCTTTTAAGGGGATATCTTTTTTGAGCTTAACGGTTAAGCCTTGAGAATGGCAACGCATAGCACCAACGCGTACACATAATCCATCAATTGGAATACTGCCAGGAGTTCTAAATGGCGGACGGCCCAAAATCTTATTAAATTCAGCGCCACCTTTCCACTCTTCCTTTGTTTGACCATTTTCAACCGGGACATCAATCCAAGGAATTAAGCTACCGGCCAAAGGGGTATTGCGAAAGTTTTTCTTAGGAAAATCAGGGGAGCGCAAAGTTTCCGTCACTTTACGATCAATATCCAATATCCAAGATGATGGATCAGCCAATTCAGTGGCTACGCTGTCACGCAGAGCGCCCATTTGTAAGAGTAACTCACGCATATTTTGTGCGCCAGCACCAGAAGCAGCTTGATAGGTCATGGCGCTAATCCACTCAACCATGTCTGCTTTCACCAAGCCGCCCATCGCCATCATCATTAGGCTTACTGTGCAGTTACTACCAATCCAGTTCTTACCACCGGCAGCTAAAGCTTGATCAATCACTGGGCGATTGACTGGATCCAAGATCAGGACGGCGTCCTCTTTCATGCGTAAGGCGCTGGCTGCATCAATCCAATGACCTTGCCAACCAGCAGCACGTAATTTTGGAAAAATCTCATTGGTGTAGTCACCACCTTGGCAAGTCAGAATGATGTCGCAGCGAGATAAGGCCTTGATGTCATTGGCATCTTGCAAGGTATTCTCACTTTTAGTCACCTTGATGCCATTGAGCAAGGGAACGTCTCCGCCTGCTTGGCTGGTACTAAAAAATACTGGCTCGATGAAATCAAAATCTTTTTCTGCCAGCATTCTTTCCATCAGAACACTGCCAACCATTCCGCGCCAACCAACTAAACCAACCAATGGTGTTTTTGTATTTGCCATGATGAACGATCTATTTAAGAATATGAATATTTTTAGAGAGCAGCAACAACTGCATCACCCATCTCTACCGTAGAGACTTTTTTAGTCCCTTCGGTATAGATATCGGCAGTGCGCAAGCCCTGAGACAAAACCTGTTGAACGGCTGCCTCGATACGGTCAGCTTCCGCTGGCATACCTAATGAGTAGCGCAGCATCATTGCAGCTGAAAGAATGGTTGCCAAAGGATTGGCGATACCCTTGCCGGCAATATCAGGAGCCGAGCCATGGCTTGGCTCATACAAGCCTTTATTGTTTTTATCCAAGGAGGCAGATGGCAACATACCAATAGAACCAGTCAGCATAGCTGCCTCATCAGACAAAATATCACCAAATAAGTTGCCAGTAACCACCACATCAAAAGCCTTAGGTGCTTTTACCAACTGCATTGCAGCGTTATCTACATACATATGAGACAACTCAACATCTGGGTAATCTTGAGCAACCCGAATCATGACTTCACGCCACAGTTGGGAGGTTTCCAATACATTCGCTTTATCTACACTACACACTTTCTTGCTGCGCTTGCGAGCTGCTTCAAAAGCAACGCGACCAATGCGCTCCACCTCAGGCTCGCTGTAATGCATCATGTCGTAACCTTCACGTGCGCCTTTAAATAGTGGCAACTCGGAAGTGCGAATACCTCGTGGCTGACCAAAGTAAATATCGCCATTGAGCTCACGAATAATCAGGATATCAAGACCGCCAACGATTTCTGCCTTGAGGCTAGATGCTGCGGTGAGTTCGTCATAGCAAATTGCAGGTCTGAAATTGGCAAATAACTCAAGGTGCTTACGCAAACCTAAAATAGCCTGCTCAGGACGAAGTTCGCGAGCAAGCGAGTCGTACTTCCAATCCCCAACCGCACCAAACAGAATGGCATCTGCTTTTTTAGCAAGCTCTAAGGTCGCCGGTGGTAATGGATGCCCAGCTACATCGTAGGCAGCACCGCCAACGGGCGCTGTCTCCAGATCAAATTTTGGGCCAAGCGCATTGAGCACTTTGACGGCTTGAGCAACGATTTCCGGGCCGATACCATCACCCGGGAGAACTGCAATTTTCATGAAAGGCCTTTAACTCTATAAAACTATGGCAATTGTGTCGTTAGCCAAGGCATCTTGAGGATGCGCTCAGCTTCGTAAGCCTTGATTTTATCTGCATGTTGCAGGGTTAAGCCAATATCGTCCAAACCATTGATAAGACAATGCTTCCTAAATGGGGCTACATCAAAGCTATAGGCCGTTCCATCAGGCGTGATGACTTGCTGCTTCTCTAGGTCTACCGTCAGCTGGTAACCATTAAAAGCAAGTGTTTCATTAAATAGATGGTCCACCTGAAGTTCTGTGAGAACAATGGGCAAAAGGCCGTTTTTAAAGCAATTATTGAAGAAAATATCAGCAAAGCTGGGGGCAATAATCGCCCTGAAGCCAAACTGATCTAGCGCCCAAGGCGCATGTTCACGGGAGCTGCCACAACCAAAGTTCTTGCGAGCCAGCAATATGCCAGCACCTTGATAACGCGACTGGTTTAAAACAAAATCCGGATTAACAGGTCGAGTACTGCAATCTTGCCCTGGCTCACCATGGTCCAGATAACGCCATTCATCAAATAGATTTTGACCAAAACCCGTTTTTTTGATGGATTTTAAGAACTGCTTTGGAATGATCGCATCGGTATCCACGTTTTCCCGATTTAAGGGAGCAACTAAACCTTTATATACCGTAAATTTTTCCATGATGTTCTTTTACTAATTCACAACTTATTTAACTGGGGTGACTACAACATCTTTCCCTTGTGTTTGGGATTGATTGCTATTGTTTGTATTGGTATTTTTGCTGCCACCCATGGAATTACCCATAGTCTGCAGATCTTTACCAACGCCCTCCATGGTGTTGGCACAAGCTGCAACAAAAAGACCGGCAATGCCTACAATGGCTAACTTTTTAATGATCGTGAGCGAAGATAATTTGGACATGCTACTCCACTTATGAAATCTTACGAACATCAACAAAATGACCTTCAATAGCAGCGGCAGCAGCCATAGCGGGACTTACTAAATGCGTTCTACCACCATTACCCTGACGACCTTCAAAATTACGGTTCGAGGTTGATGCACAGCGCTCTCCAGGCTCAAGTCGATCAGCATTCATAGCGAGGCACATGGAACAACCTGGTTCACGCCACTCAAATCCTGCGGCCTTAAATACACGATCCAAGCCTTCACGCTCTGCTTGTGCTTTTACTAAACCAGAGCCAGGCACAACCATGGCTAACTTTACATTTGCTGCAATCTTCTTACCAAGGCGATCAACCACTTTAGCGGCTGCGCGGATATCTTCAATACGGCTATTCGTGCAAGAGCCAATAAATACCTTATCAACCAAAATACTACTTAAAGGTGTATTTGGAATGAGATTCATATACTCCAGGGCACGTTCCATTGCGAGGCGCTTATTAGGATCACGCTCTTTCTCAGGATCGGGAACTCGCTCACTGATCGCCAGAACCATTTCTGGTGAAGTACCCCAAGTGACCTGAGGTGCTATTTCTTCGGCGCGCAACTCAACGACAGCATCAAACTTCGCGTCCACATCGGAGTGCAATGTACGCCAGTACTGCAAAGCATGACGCAATGCCTCACCCTTAGGAGCATAAGGACGACCTTGAATATATTCAATGGTTGTTTCATCGACAGCAACCAAACCAGCCCGTGCACCCGCTTCAATAGCCATATTACAAAGGGTCATTCGACCCTCCATCGACAAATTGCGAATGGCTTCACCAGCAAACTCGATTGTGTAACCCGTTCCGCCTGCCGTACCAATCTTGCCAATGACTGCCAAAACAATATCTTTGGCTGTCGAGCCTGGTTGCAAACGACCATCAACCCTCACCAACATATTCTTACTCTTTTTCATGAGTAAGGTTTGGGTAGCTAGAACATGCTCGACCTCTGAGGTGCCAATACCGAAAGCAAGGGCACCAAATGCACCATGCGTACTAGTATGAGAATCGCCACAAACCACAGTCATGCCTGGCAAAGTTGCCCCTTGCTCAGGCCCGATCACATGAACAATACCCTGACGAGCATCATTCATCTTGTATTGCGTAATACCAAAAGCATCGCAATTTTCGTCCAAAGTATCTACTTGTAACTTGGAGATGGGATCGGCAATACCCTGTGATCGATCAGTAGTAGGAACATTATGATCAGACACCGCCAAATTGGCAGAGATACGCCATACAGGGCGACCCGCCAAATTGAGACCTTCAAATGCTTGTGGACTGGTAACTTCATGCAATAGCTGACGGTCGATGTAAATTGTGGCAGTACCATCCCCTTCGGAATAGACGACATGGTCATCCCACAATTTATCGTAAAGCGTACGTGACATGGAATTCCTCTAAGACTGTTATTTACGCACAGTAATGTTGGGAACTTTACGTGAAGTTTCTCCAACATATAACTGACGTGGACGACCAATCTTGTACTCAGGATCGGTAATCATTTCTTCCCACTGAGCAATCCAACCAACGGTTCTTGCTAATGCAAAGATACAAGTGAACATATCCGTTGGAATACCTAAGGCGCGCTGCACAATGCCCGAGTAGAAGTCAACGTTTGGATAGAGTTTACGGCTCACAAAGTATTCATCCTCAAGAGCAATCTTCTCTAGCGTCATTGCCAGCTTAAACAATGGGTCATTTTGTAAACCCATTTCATTGAGAACCTCATGGCAGGTTTCACGCATGAGTTTGGCGCGTGGATCAAAGTTCTTGTAAACGCGATGGCCAAAGCCCATCAAACGAACACTAGAGTTCTTATCTTTAACCTGGGCAATAAAGTCAGCAATAGTATCGACTCCACCATTAGCCTGAATCTCATTGAGCATCTGCAAGCAAGCTTCATTAGCGCCGCCATGCGCTGGACCCCACAAGCAAGCAATACCAGCAGAGATAGCTGCAAACGGATTAGTTCCAGAGGAGCCGCACAAACGAACGGTTGATGTAGAGGCATTTTGCTCGTGATCAGCATGCAAAATGAAAATACGATCTAAGGCGCGCACTAATACTGGATTTACTTTGTATGGTTCACAAGGTGTTGCAAACATCATGCGCATGAAGTTCGCGGTATAAGACAAAGAATTATCTGGATAGATAAAAGGTTGCCCAACAGAATACTTATAGGCCATTGCCACTAAGGTTGGCATTTTCGCAATCAAGCGAATTTGAGCTACCTCACGAGCATGAGGATCGCTGTAATCAATTTCATCGTGGTAGAAGGCTGCCATTGCGCCAACTAAACCCGTTAACACCGACATTGGATGGGCATCGCGACGGAAACCGCGCAAAAAGAATTGCATTTGCTCATGCACCATAGTGTGATGCATCACTAAATCATCAAAATCTTTTTTCTGCTTAGCGTTTGGCAATTCGCCATTCAACAATAAATAACAAACCTCTAAGAAGTCGCAGTTATGCGCCAAATCTTCAATCGGATAACCGCGATATAGAAGCTCACCTTTATCTCCGTCAATATAGGTAATCTTGCTATTGCAAGATGCTGTCGATAGAAAACCTGAGTCGTAGGTGAATTTGCCGGTCTGGCCATACAACTTTCGAATATCGATAACATCAGGGCCGATGGTGCCTTTGTAAATTGGCAGATCAATATCTGGTGTGCCATCTGAGAACGATAATTTTGCCTTGATATCCGATTCAATCATTTTTAATCCTTAGTCATTCAAATTGATGATTATTACTCTATGCGTTTCACTGCCACTTCACCAAAAAGCTGAATTATCGCTCTCTCAGCTTTTGCAAAACCGTTTTAAATGAAGCTGTTTCTGCCTCATCTTCCAACCCTGCAACAGAATCCTTGCGACCGATCAATAAATCCATCAGGTCATTATCTTCTAGGGCAAACAACTTACTCAGCACCCCACCCTCCTCGTCGCTTAATTGAGCGCCATGGCGCTCAAAAAAACGTTGCAAAATTAAATCATTTTCTAGCAAGCCCCTGCGAGCATCACTTTTTAAACGATACAACTCTGCATTACTCAGGGTCATACTGCCCTGCGAACCATCAATTCTTTAATCTTTCCAATGGCTTTGGTTGGATTTAAATGCTTAGGACACACGTCCACGCAATTCATAATGGTATGACAACGGAATAAGCGATATGGATCTTCTAAATTATCAAGACGTTGTGCAGTCTCTTGATCGCGACTATCGGCAATGAAACGATATGCCTGTAACAAACCCGCAGGTCCAACAAACTTATCAGGATTCCACCAGAATGATGGGCAAGAGGTTGAGCAGGATGCACACAAAATGCACTCATACAAACCATTTAACTCTTCACGCTCTTCAGGGCTTTGCAAACGTTCTTTTTCAGGGGCAGGATTGTCGTTCACTAAATAGGGCTTGATAGACAAATATTGCTTGAAGAACAATGTCATATCGACAATCAAATCGCGTACCACTGGCAAGCCAGGTAGTGGGCGCAATGTAATGACTTTTGGCAAGGTCAACATATTGGTTAAACAAGCCAAACCATTTTTACCATTGATGTTCATCGCATCGGAACCGCAAACACCCTCTCGGCATGAACGGCGATAAGAAATCGACTCATCTTGTTTTTTGAGAGAAATCAAAGCATCAAGCAGCATGCGCTCGCCAGTAAGCTCTAACTCGTAACGCTCCATACGCGGCGCTGCATCGACATCTGGATCATAACGATAAATTTCAAATACACGAATATCACTCATCTTTATTTCTCTTCGCTTAGAAAGTACGTTCTTTGGGTGGGAAGGAATCAACAGTCAATGGCTTTAGGATAACTGGCTTATAGGAAAGCTTATTACCTTCGCTATACCAAAGCGTGTGCTTCATCCAATTAGCATCATCGCGCTCTTGATGATCATCGTGTGAATGCGCACCGCGGCTCTCTGTACGAGCAGCTGCAGAGATCATGGTGGCATTTGCCGTCTCGATCAAGTTTGCCACTTCCAAAGCCTCAATACGGGCTGTGTTGAAAATCTGAGACTTGTCTTTCACCCACAAGTGCTTTGCACGTTCAGTGAGCTTGGCCATTTGACGAACACCCTCGTCCATTAATTCTTGATTGCGGAAAACACCGGCGTACTTTTGCATCGTCTTGCGAATATCATTTGCCACATCTTGGGCGTACTCGCCAGAAGTTGAATCATCCAAAGCAGCAATACGAGCCAATGTTTGCTCACCCGCGTTTGCTGGTAAAGGCTTGAACTCACGATTCTTTAAATCCATCGCCACAATATGATTACCAGCTGCACGGCCGAACACTAACAAGTCGAGCAATGAGTTTGTGCCCAATCGGTTTGCGCCATGTACGGATACACAAGAGCATTCGCCAATGGCATATAAACCATTCACGATCTCGTTATGCTTGCCATTGGCCGGCACAACCACTTGCCCATTGATATTCGTAGGAATACCGCCCATCTGATAGTGAATGGTTGGCACCACTGGAATAGGCTCTTTAGTGACGTCCACGTTTGCAAAATTAATACCAATCTCGTAGACGGATGGCAAACGTTTCATAATGGTCTCAGCGCCGATATGCGTCAGATCAAGCACAACATAGTCGCCATTAGGACCGCAACCGCGACCTTCTTTAATCTCTTGATCCATACAACGAGAAACGAAGTCACGTGGTGCTAAATCTTTATAGGTTGGCGCATAGCGCTCCATGAAACGCTCACCATCTTTATTGCGCAAAATGCCGCCTTCACCACGGCAACCTTCTGTCAGCAAAACACCAGCACCGGCTACGCCAGTTGGGTGAAATTGCCAGAACTCCATATCTTCCAATGGTATGCCTGCGCGAGCTGCAAGACCCATACCGTCACCAGTATTGATGAATGCATTAGTCGATGCATCCCAAATACGGCCAGCACCGCCAGTAGCCATCATGACAACTTTGGCTTCCAGGATATAAACCTCACCGGTTTCCATCTCTAAGGCGGTCACGCCCACCACATCACCCGCGTCATCGCGAATCAAATCTAAGGCAAGCCACTCTACGAAGAAATTGGTTTTTGCACGCACATTGCGCTGGTATAGGGTGTGCAACATAGCATGACCTGTTCGGTCAGCAGCGGCACAG
>JAXIUI010000009.1:0-62172 GCA_034680725.1 Polynucleobacter sp. | reverse complement strand
TCTAGGGGCTTTACTTATTTGGCTCCTCGACCTGGGCTCGAACCAGGGACCTACGGATTAACAGTCCGGCGCTCTACCGACTGAGCTATCGAGGAATAAGCCGATATTATAGCAAGATGAAATCACTTACCCCAACTTCTATACAGATCCCCAAAGTGCTGACCATTGCTGGGTCAGATAGCGGCGGTGGCGCGGGCCTGCAGGCCGATCTCAAAGTCATTACTGCCTTGGGTGGATATGGCATGACGGTGGTGACAGCCATTACCGCCCAGAACACCTTAGGCGTGAGCCGTATTCAGGATATTGACCTCGATGTGGTTGAGGCCCAAATAGATGCCGTTCTTCTGGATATTGGCGCCGATATTGTCAAGATTGGGATGCTAGCCAGCCCAGAAATCGTCCGCACGGTCGCTAAAGCACTTCGCCGACATGGAGTAAAGCGCATTGTTTTAGACCCTGTTTTACGAGCTACTTCAGGCGCGAGTTTAGGTGGCGATGATACGGCTCAAGCCATGATTGCTGAGCTATTTCCGCTGGCCAGTGTCATTACACCTAATCTGGAAGAAACCTCCTTACTGTTGGGCCGTGAAATCACTGGCCCTAATGATTTTCGGCTGGCTGCAGAAGAATTGCTCGATATGGGCCCTCAAGCAGTGCTCATTAAGGGTGGACATTTAGACCCATCGCATACGCAGCTCACCGATTACTTAATGTGGCGCACAGTAGAAGATGGGCTTGAAGTTGTGCAAACAAAAGAATTCAAACACTATCGAGTCAATACGTCCAATACTCATGGTACAGGCTGTTCATTGGCATCAGCCATTGCCACCTACTTAGCCAGTGGCCATGATTTGCCACATTCTGTGGCCAAAGCAATATCGTATGTTGAAGCAGGGTTAGAAGCCGGTCGCTTTTTAAATATTGGCGAAGGTCCAGGGCCTCTATGGCATCTGCATGACTTTTATAAAACGGTACTGAGTAATGAGGGTGATCAGTACTGAGCGATACTTTTTCTCTATGGCTTAGGTTTGCATGAGCTCTTGCAGATGTTTAACAGCAGCAGTAGGATCTGGCTCTCCAGTGATAGCCCTGACTACCGCTACTGAACCCACGCCACTTTGGGCAACGATATGTATGCTGCCAGCATCAATACCGCCAATCGCAACTAAAGGATAGTGACTCATCAGTTGAGCATATTTGTAGAGGCGACCTAAACCTTGTGGCACCGTAGGCATCACCTTCAAATTGGTTGGAAAAACTGCACCCATTGCGATATAGCTTGGGCAAAGGCGGTCTGCGCGCAGCATTTCGGCATAGCCGTGGGTGCTGATACCTAGGCGTAGTCCGGAATTTCGAATGGCATCAAAATCAGCGGTGTCTAGATCCTCTTGTCCCAAATGGATGCCATAGGCTCCAGCTTCAATGGCCTCTTGCCAATAGTCATTAATGAAGAGGAGGGTCTTAGAACCCTTAACAGCGTCAACCGACTGGGCTATTTGCTGCTGAATGCGTTTGTGGTCATCTGACTTAAAGCGCAATTGCACAGTGGGGATCTGTGCATCGACCATACGCTTAACCCAATCAGCATCGGGCATCACCCCATACAGACCAAGGCGTTGTGGACATTCAGCAAATGCCTTGGGGTTCATATTGCGCGTCCAAGGCAGTAAATCAAAATGCTCGGGCCGAGAGGGCCACTTCAATGGATTAAAGCCACCATCTTGATGAACCATTCTTGACCAGGCCTTGCCTAAGACCTGGGCATCACATTCAATAAAACCCATTTCAATTGCAGCAACCGTACCCGCTAACTCGTAATGGTCTGTTGTATGTTCGTTATCAATTTGTGGTGGTGGTGAGCTTAACGTAAAGCGAGGAATCGGCAGGCATAGATCATCATTGCTATGCGCAGCAATGATTTGATCGGCTAGATCGCGCACTAAACTCATCTATATTCAGTGTTAGCTTTGATGCCAAAAAGGAGTGCCCACCAATGGCGTGCTGGCTTGTGCAGATTCTTGTGCTTGCATTGCTCCTGACAAAAATGCGGTACGACCAGCGTGTACTGCTTGCGCAAAAGCCCTAGCCATCGCAACCGGGTCTTCTGCCAAGGCTACTGCGGTATTGAGTAATACGCCATCAAAGCCCCATTCCATCACAGTGCAGGCATGGGACGGAAGGCCTAAGCCAGCATCAACCAATAATGGCACCTTCAGACGGTCACGCAACAATTGCATAGCATAGGGATTTAATGGGCCTTTACCAGTGCCAATAGGGGCGGCCCATGGCATCACTGCTTGGCAACCAACATCGACTAAGCGTTGACACAAAATTAAATCTTCAGTGCAGTAAGGCAGGACTTTGAAACCATCTTTAATTAAGGTTTCTGCAGTAGCGACTAAACGTAAGGTATCGGGTTGCAAGGTGTAGTCATCGCCAATGAGCTCTAACTTAATCCAGTCAGTTTCAAATACTTCTCTAGCCATCTGCGCAGTGGTAATGACTTCTTGGGGGCTATGACAACCTGCAGTATTAGGTAATACAGGCACAGCCATTTTTTTCAGTAAGTCCCAAAAACCAGAGTGCGCCTGCGCTGTTGAACTTCCTTGGCGGCGTAAGCTCACGGTAATCATCCCCGGATTGGATTGCTTAACGGCATTCTCCAAAATCTGGGGAGAGGGATAGCGTGAGGTGCCCAGTAATAAACGACTGGCAAAGGACTCCCCATACAAAATAAATGGGTCGGCAGTATTGAGGGACTGAGGAAGTGGAGCTGTCATTGATGTATTAATTGGGCCAATGTAATCAGATTGAGAAAAAGGCTTAGCCGCCAGTAACTGGTGCAATTACTTCGACTTGGTCGCCTTCACATAGTAAATGCTCAGCATGTTTTGTTTTGGGGATAAATTGCAAATTGACGGCAACTGCATATGGCGGTTTTGCCTCAATGAGATTTAGTGCATCTAGAATGGTGCCATTGACTGGAATCTGTTGCTCGATTTGATTGATGACTACGCGCATGCACCCACCTCATGTAAAGAGGAATGCTGATGAATAGTAAGACCAAGATCTTGAGCAGTTTGGCTGTGACCAGCGCCCAATACCTCTAAAGCACAATCTAATATGGCTGGAGAAATCATAAAACCATGGCGATATAGTCCATTGATTTTCATGAGTGCAGATTGATGTGATGCAGTATCGATTTCAATCTGTGGCAAATTATCTTTGAGAGTGGGTCGACATTGAGTGGCCATCTCCAAAATACGTGCTTCCGCAAAACCACTATGGACTGTATACACTGCACTGAGTAATTCCATGGCAGAGCGCACACTCATCGGTGATAAATCCTCTGACTCCACTTCGGTGGCACCCACCACATAAACATCATCTTCTTTAGGGGCGATATAGATAGGGTAGCGTGGATGAATTAAGCGGGTAGGGCGACGCAGTTTTACCTCTGGCGCATGTAAGCGAATAACTTCACCGCGAACTCCACGTAGATTTTTTGTATCTTGCCAAGCTTCTTTGGCGCCCAAACCGCGGCAATCAATCACCCAGTCAAATGCTTTTTGGTCGACTCGTAAATGCTCTGGATCTATTGCCAGATTCCAGTGACAAGGAACTTTCATTAATTGAAGTTCTACCAATAAAGCTTCAAGCAATTGGCGGTTATCTAACTGACCTTCATTGGGTAAATAGAGTGCTTGGCCAAAACGATCTACAACACCAGGCTCTAGTTTGGCCAGCGCTTCGCCATCTAAACGTTGCGCATGAGGCAAGCTAGCGTTGCGTGCACTATTGCGATCTAAGTGAGATGCAAAGCGTTCTGCATCACTAGCATCTTGACGGTGCCATAAAATTAAGGTGCCGTCTTGCTGAAAAAAAACCGGTTTAGCTAATTCATCAATCAACTCTCGCCAGCGTGGCAGGCTATAAACCCCCATGTTCACGACATTATCTTCAGTGATTGCTGACTCTGCTAAAGGCGCTAACATCGCTGCAGCAATTCGTGCTGCAGAGTCAGTTGCATGAGGCCCGCTTTTTTCATAAAGCTCTACCTGGGCTCCGCGTTTTGCCAGTGCAACCGCTAGCAGCCGACCCATAAGGCCAGCGCCAACGATGGCGTACCGGTGATTAGCAAAAGCACTAGGCATCTGAGTGAGCTATCAATGTTTACTGATAGATTTCGCTACCGCGTTTACGGAACTCTGCCGACATTTCTTCCATACCCTTGACTGCATCTTCAGCAGCAATCGGAATGACTTTTGCCTTCGGGTTGCCATCGGCATCTAAAGTTGCAGCGTAGTCACGAACTTCTTGTGTGATCTTCATGGAGCAGAACTTCGGACCACACATGGAGCAAAAGTGAGCAATCTTGGCACCTTCAGCAGGCAGCGTAGCATCGTGATACTCGCGTGCACGCTCGGGATCTAAGCCGAGATTAAATTGATCTTCCCAGCGGAACTCAAAGCGGGCTTTCGATAAAGCATTGTCACGCACTTGTGCGCCAGGTAGACCTTTGGCGAGATCAGCGCCATGCGCAGCAATCTTGTAGGTGATGATGCCTTCGCGAACGTCTTCCTTGTCTGGCAAGCCTAAATGCTCTTTTGGTGTGACATAGCAAAGCATGGCAGTGCCGTACCAACCAATTTGCGCAGCGCCAATGCCGCTGGTAATGTGGTCATAGCCAGGGGCAATATCAGTAATCAATGGTCCGAGCGTATAGAAGGGCGCTTCTAAGCAATGCTTGAGTTCCTCGGTCATGTTTTCTTCAATGCGTTGCATTGGGACGTGACCAGGACCTTCAATCATGACTTGAACATCCTGTTTCCAAGCTTTTGCAGTGAGTTCTCCCAAAGTATGGAGCTCACCAAACTGAGCGGCATCGTTTGAGTCAGCAATACAACCGGGACGCAAACCATCGCCTAAGCTAAATGACACGTCATAGGCTTTCATGATTTCACAGATCTCATCAAACTTCGTATAGAGGAAGTTTTCTTTATGGTGAGCCAAGCACCACTTAGCCATAATCGAGCCGCCACGAGAAACAATTCCAGTAATACGATCGGCTGTGAGCGGAACATAACGTAGTAGAACGCCAGCATGAATCGTGAAGTAATCGACCCCTTGCTCAGCTTGTTCAATTAAGGTGTCGCGGAACATTTCCCAGGTAAGGTCTTCAGCAATGCCGCCGGTTTTATCCAGTGCTTGATAAATAGGTACTGTACCAATAGGAACGGGAGAATTGCGAATAATCCATTCGCGGGTTTCATGAATGTGTTTACCAGTAGATAAATCCATGATGGTGTCTGCACCCCAACGAATAGACCACACCATTTTTTCCACTTCTTCATTAATCGAGGAAGTCACTGCTGAGTTACCCAAGTTGCCGTTAATTTTGACGCGGAAGTTACGTCCAATAATCATGGGCTCTAATTCTGGGTGATTGATATTGGCTGGAATAATCGCGCGGCCAGCAGCAATTTCAGAACGTACAAATTCACCGGTAACAATGTCTGGCAAATTGGCGCCATAACTCTTACCAGGATGTTGTTTGAGTAATTGTTTGTAAGCAGGATCTTTGCGTAATTGCTCAAGACCCATCGATTCACGCAAGGCAACGTATTCCATCTCTGGGGTCACGATACCTTTGCGGGCATAGTACATCTGACTGACGTTGTGGCCAGCCTTTGCAACTCGTGGAGCAGTGATGTGAGCAAAGCGCAGACTTTGTGTTGCCTCATCTTGAGAGCGTGCTACACCATATTCAGAGCTAGGGCCAGAGAGCTGCTCAGTATCACCACGTTCTTCAATCCAACGTTTACGCAAGTGAGGCAAACCCTTTTCCAAATTGATGACGATATCGGGATCGCTGTATGGACCTGAGGTGTCATAAACCGGTACCGGTGGATTGGCAACCATCTCTTCACCAACGCGGGTAGGTAATTGCTCGATCATGCGAATCGGTGCTTTGATATCAGAGCGCGAACCCTCAAGATAGGTTTTGGTTGAAGCTGGATAGGCAAATTTTTGCCCAAAGTCGCGCTCTAAGCTTTTCAGGCTCGGAATCTCTTGTTTGCTTTTATTGTTTGTACTCATGTCCATCTCCTAACGTAATTTAGATGGACGAAACCGGGTGACGGTCTGATGGAAAACTCCCCACGCCAGCATTACCTGGATCGGGTTATAGGGTCTTTCTCAGCGCCTGACAGAAATCACTCTGTAAGGGCACCCCTGTTTCATCCTTGTGCCTTATTTAACCACGAAATAGCAAAGTGTTGTGTGATCAAAATAAAGACTGGGTTTACTGACCGTTTTTAGGAGGGCGTAGTATTTCGTAAGATGAAATCTGCGGTGACAAAGGCAGCGTCACTCGTAAATTCATCAGCCAAAATACGGGCTGCAGCCTCTGATAAGGGGATTTGGATAAATCCACTGACTTCCCCATCATGATTGGTCGGAATAAAGTTCTCTGCCAGCTCTAAATCATAGATAAAGAGCTGCTCATCATGAAAACCCCGATTGGGAATGGGCCGTCGCATATGAATGCGGCCTGCAGGCATGATCTGCTCGGCAATCTGCAGGGGCACACCAGCCTCCTCCCAGAGCTCCCTGCGGGCGTTTACCCAAGGTGTTTCATCGGCCCCAATGCCGCCGGCTGCAAGGTTATCGAGTCGACCAGGGTCTGTGGCCTTTGTTTCGCTACGACGTCCAAGCCAAAGGTGGCCAGATTTAGTAAAGCCATTGATATGGCTGGCCATGCTTTGAAAGCCAAAAGTCCTAAAGGCGGCACGTTCCATGCGGAAATACTCGTGACCATCTTTGCCCACCCAAGCAAATTCTTCATGTCGCCAACCTGGGATAAAGCCTCCTTGGCGCATTTTGTCCGCTAATTTGGCAAGGCTTTTTGAGAGGGTTAAAGGATTTGTCTTTTCAATCAAGAGGCGGTCATGGCCAAGCTGCAGGTAAGCAATAGGCTCTTTTTCAAGAGATTCTTGTAAAAAAGGCAGAAATTCAGGATTTAGGTGGCCAATTAGGGTGCTTTCTTGCGTCGCAGCACAGTAAATTGGCATGAATTCATGCGGGGTTGATCTTGCCGTGTTTTGCAGCATTTCCTCAAGCGCCGCCCGCGTACTAGTCGTAATCTTATGCATGCGCTAAGTGTAAGAGAATTTCCCAATACCTTATGCCTGAGCTTAAAAATCATTCTAGACAGAGAAAGTGTCAAGACATATTTACGTAAAAAAAGATTAGGTCATTATGCTCATAATTTAAGCAAGTCAGGTCACTCCATACAAATCTGCGACTTACGAAAACTTTTGACGATTTATCCACACAAGCTGTGGATAAGTTTTCATTTTAGAGTGGTCCCGCCGACAGGAATCGAACCTGTATCCCACGCTTAGGAGGCATGTGCACTATCCATTGTGCTACGGCGAGATAAAAGAAAAATCTCTATTGAAGAGAGGCAAAACAAAAATACCTTGCGCGATTGCATTATCCGCTACTCAAGCATTTACCAACCACACATTGCCCACACTTGATTCGTGAGTGCCACCATCATCTCGGGTGCAAAGTAACTAGCAAATACGAATAGCAACACTATGCTGATGAGCAAGATCAAAATACTTTTCGATAGCCAGGCTTGAATAATCATTTTTACTCTAAGGGTAAACAGCTCGCACAATTGCCTTCTCTTTAATCGGCAGGTTTACTAAAAAAGCAAACACACCCAAGGCAATAGCAATATTCCAAACGATTGCATAAGAGCCTGTTTGGTCAAATAAATATCCACCGAGATAGGCGCCACAAAAACTACCCAGTTGATGCGAAAAAAATACTAAGCCAGAAAGCATGGAGAGATATTTCACGCCAAATACTTGAGCCACGATGGCATTGGTCAAAGGGATGGTCGAGAGCCATAAAAAGCCCATGACAGCAGCAAATATATAGGTGCTAGCAGGGCTGAGAGGTAGCCAGATAAAAGCCATAATGGCCACTGATCTCAATATGTAAATACCTGATAGAAGATATCGCTTGGGAAAGCGTTGACCCAATATCCCAGCACTATAGGTGCCAAAAATATTAAATAAACCGATTAAAGCCAATGCTGTGGTTGCTACTGCTGGCGCACCTACATCGAGATAGATCTTAGACATATCTTTTAAATAGGGGGCTAAATGCACTGCAATAAATACCACCTGAAATCCGCACACAAAGTAGCCCAGTGTCAGTAGTTGAAAACTGGGATTGTGGGCTGCTTCTCTTAATGCTTGTTTGATCGTTTGATTGTTAGTCTGAATAGCTTCCCCAGAAGAGGGCTCGCGTAAGGCAAATGCAATCGGAATCATTAAGCTTGCCATCAGAGCCAATATGAGCAAGGCATCATTAGCACCAAATTGACTCAGTAAACCTTGCTCAACCGGAATCATCAAGAATTGTCCAAAGGATCCTGCCGCGGCAGCAATGCCCATTGCCCAGACCCGTTTTTCTGCAACAACGTTGCGTCCTAATATTCCATAGATCACACTGTAAGTCGTAGCTGTTTGCGCAAGACCAATGAGTAATCCACCTGCAAGTGAAAAGTTCACCGCTTCAGTGGATAGAGCCATGCCTGCTAAACCGAGTGCGTAAAGCGCTCCACCCACAACCATGATGCGAAATGCGCCAAAGCGATCAGCTAATGCGCCAGTGATGGGTTGTACTGCGCCCCAAATGAGATTTTGCAGTGCGATAGTGAGGGCAAAAGTTTCACGTCCCCAACCATTGGCCAAGGTAATGGGAAGATTAAATAGGCCAAAGCCATGACGAATCCCCATAGAAAAGGTGACCATCAGGCCGCCAAAAATCAGTACTTGTTGTAAGGATAGTTTTTGGCTACTGGTCATGGCCTGCATTGGTTTTAAACAATCCCTTTTTCTTGCAGCGTCTTGATGTCTGCGGGATCCATTTTGAGGCGATCACGCAAAATCTCCTGAGTATGTTGACCAAGCGTGGGTGGCGCCAAGCGCACTTCTACTGGTGTTTGGGAGAGGCGCATCGGGCTGGCAACGAGCTTCATGGTGCCGGCTGTTGGGTGTGGCACATCAATTTGAACGCCTCTAGCCTTGACCTGCTCGTTTTCAAAAACTTCCTGGAAGTTATTAATAGGGCCGCACGGTACATTGGCTGCTTCTAGCAGGTCGATCCATTGAGCCTTCGTTTTTTGTCTAGTCATTTCCTCTAGCAATGGAACCAATGACTTACGGTGTTCCACTCGCAGGGGGTTGGAAAGATACAGGGGGTTATCAGCTAAATGCGCTTGACCTCCCGCCGTCACAAAATGTTTGAACTGAACATCATTACCAACGCCAACGATGATCCAGCCATCAGAGCTGGGAAAGGTCTGATAAGGAACGATGATCGGAGAGGCATTCCCCCAGCGACGGGGCACTTTGTCTGAGCATAAATAGGCACTAGAGACATTGGCCATCACGGCAATTTGGGTATCGAGCAGGGCCATATCAATGTATTGACCTTCCCCTGTACGATCACGGTGTACTACCGCGGCAAGAATGGCGGTACTGGCGTACATGCCAGTAAAGATGTCTGCAATTGCAACACCAGCCTTTTGTGGACTAGCTCCTGGAAAGTCATCTGCTTCACCAGTCACACTCATGAAGCCACCCAAGCCTTGAATAATGAAGTCATAGCCAGGGCGATGGGCATAGGGGCCATTTTGGCCAAAACCAGTAATTGAGCAATAAATCAAGTCTGGCTTGAGCTGCTTGAGGTTCTCGTAATCTAAGCCATACTTGGCCAGATCACCCACTTTATAGTTTTCAATCAGGACATCTGATTCCTTGGTAAGTTCCCGAATGATTTCTTGACCCTCAGGTTTGCTGATGTCGACAGTAATGGAGCGTTTATTGCGGTTAATGCAAATAAAATAGGCAGATTCACTGGTTTCTTGACCATCAAGGTCTTTGGCAAAGGGAGGGCCCCAATGGCGGGTGTCGTCACCAGCGCCAGGACGCTCCACTTTAATAACATCGGCGCCGAGATCGGCGAGGTTTTGTGCGCACCATGGGCCGGCTAGAACACGGCTGAGGTCTAAAACGCGAATGTGACTTAAGGCTCCCATACCCCAATTTTGGCATGAAAGAAGGGGTAATTTGAGGAAAATTCAGGTTTTGTTTGAGACATGACTACAATTTGCGCGCATGGCTACCCGTAAAACTTCTGAATACAGCGAATCATCAATCCAGGTCCTCAAGGGATTGGAGCCGGTCCGACAGCGGCCCGGAATGTATACCCGCACTGATAATCCTTTGCACATTATTCAAGAGGTGCTTGATAACGCCTCTGATGAGGCTTTAGGTGGCTTTGGTAAGCAAATTATTGTGACTTTGCACACTGATGGTAGCGTCAGTGTTGAGGATGACGGCCGAGGCATTCCAGTGGGTATGCATCCCACCGAGAAATTACCCGTAGTCGAGATCGTATTTACTCAACTGCATGCAGGCGGTAAGTTTGAAAAAGGCACCGGTGGTGCTTACGCCTTCTCCGGCGGTTTGCACGGTGTCGGTGTTTCGGTGACCAATGCCTTATCCAAACGTTTAGAAGTCACTGTTTGGCGTGAAGGTCAGGTATCAACACTGACTTTTGCCGATGGCAAGGTGATTGAAAAGCTCAAATCAGTCTCTGCAGGCAAGGAAGATAAAACGCATGGCACGCGGGTCCGTGCATGGCCTGACGGGAAGTATTTTGATAGTTCCGCCATTCCCATGCCAGAACTGATTCGCCTCTTACGCTCCAAAGCAGTTTTACTACCGGGCGTCAAAGTGACGCTCATACAAGAAAAATCCGGTGAAAGCCAAACCTGGCAATATGCCCAGGGACTTCTTGGTTATCTAAATGAAGCGATGGCCCAAGCTGGGCATGGTGCGCAAGTCATACCGCCGTTTGAAGGAGAGCAATACGCTACGGGTAACGGAGATGATGACTCCTTTGCGGAGGGTGAGGGCGCTGCATGGGTTGTGAGCTGGACTGAAGATGGTACGCCAGTGCGTGAGAGTTATGTGAATTTGATTCCAACTCCAGCGGGCGGAACACATGAGAGTGGTCTTCGTGAAGGTCTCTTTAATGCTGTTAAGGGATTCATTGAGATGCACGCCTTGCAACCTAAGGGTGTGAAGTTGATGCCAGAAGACGTCTTTGCACGAGCTTCATTTATTTTGTCTGCCAAAGTATTAGATCCCCAATTTCAAGGTCAAATTAAAGAGCGCCTGAACTCTAGGGATGCGGTGCGTTTGGTATCTGGGTACACCAAGTCCGCTCTGGAGCTTTGGCTTAATGAGCACGTCGATTACGGCCGCAAACTCGCTGACCTAGTGATTAAGCAGGCTCAGGCGAGAACCCGTGCAGGGCAAAAGGTTGAGAAGAAAAAATCTTCTGGAGTTGCTGTTCTTCCCGGCAAACTCACTGATTGTGAGAGCCAGGATACTGGCCTTAATGAAATTTTCTTGGTTGAGGGTGATTCAGCGGGTGGCTCGGCCAAGATGGGTCGTAATAAAGAATTTCAGGCTATTTTGCCTTTACGCGGCAAGGTGCTCAATACCTGGGAGGCAGAGCGCGATCGCTTGTTTGCTAACAATGAAGTGCATGATATTGCCGTAGCGATTGGTGTTGATCCACATGGCGCTCATGACAGTCCAGATTTATCAAACTTGCGCTATGGCAAGGTTTGCATCCTATCTGATGCGGACGTAGATGGTGCGCACATTCAGGTTTTACTGCTCACCTTGTTCTATAAGCATTTCCCTAAGCTAATTGAGCTAGGTCACGTGCACATTTCTAGGCCACCTTTATTTAGGGTAGACGCGCCAGCGCGTGGCAAAAAACCTGCACAGAAAATTTATGCATTAGATGCCAATGAGTTGCAAGCAATTGAAGATAAGTTGCGCAAAGATGGTGTGAAAGAATCTGCTTGGCAAATTTCTCGCTTTAAAGGTCTTGGTGAGATGAGTGCAGAGCAATTATGGGATACCACTTTAAATCCCGATACCAGACGCTTACTACCAGTTACCTTAGGTGCATGGACGGAAGATGAAACGATTAAAACAATGGATATGTTGATGGGTAAATCTGAATCCGGGGCGCGTCGTGATTGGCTAGAAGAGCGCGGTAACGAAGTTGAGGCTGATATCTAATGGCAATTAAAAAAACTCCGAGTAGCCCTGGCACAACCGAACAAGCAGATTTGTTTGCAGGTGAACCCATTGAAATGAATATTGTCCAAGTCCAGGAGCCTATGGTTGTGCAAGCAGGTGGGCCTGTAGATCCGCATGATCCCAAAAAAATTGAACTTAATGAGGATGATAAAGATAGCCTAACGCTGGCAGTATATGCAGAGCGTGCCTATCTGGATTATGCGATTAGCGTTGTTAAGGGTCGTGCTTTACCAGATGTATCGGATGGTCAAAAGCCGGTTCAGCGTCGCATTCTCTTCTCAATGAGTGAGATGGGTTTGCGTGCTGATGCTAAGCCAGTCAAGAGTGCGCGTGTGGTGGGGGATGTGCTGGGTAAGTTTCATCCCCACGGAGATCAATCCGCCTATGACGCATTAGTGCGTCTTGCGCAGAGTTTCTCATTGCGTTATCCACTCATTGATGGTCAAGGTAACTTTGGTTCACGTGATGGTGATGGCGCAGCGGCAATGCGTTATACCGAAGCGCGTCTAACCAAAATTGCTGGTCTCTTATTGAGCGAGATTGATGAGGGTACGGTTGATTTTGCGCCGAACTATGATGGCTCTTTCCAAGAGCCCAAGCTGTTGCCTGCACGCTTACCTTTTGTACTCTTAAATGGTGCATCTGGTATTGCCGTGGGTATGGCGACAGAGATTCCTTCTCATAATTTGCGTGAAGTAGCGAGCGCAGCAATCGCCTTAATGAAGTCTCCTAAGCTAAGTACTTCAGATCTTCTCGAAATAATGCCTGGGCCAGACTATCCAGGTGGTGGGCAGATCATTTCCTCTCAAGCGGAAATCGCACAGATCTATGAAGCGGGTCGCGGCAGCCTGAAAGTTCGTGCTCGCTGGTCTATCGAGGAGCTAGCTCGAGGCCAATGGCAAGTGGTTGTGAATGAGCTGCCACCATCGACTTCCTCACAGCGTGTCTTGCAAGAGATTGAAGAAATTACCAACCCGAAGGTCAAAGTTGGTAAGAAGACCTTAACACCTGAGCAGAATAATCTGAAGTCCACCATCTTAAATGTGCTCGATGGTGTGCGTGACGAATCCAGTAAAGATGCCGCTGTGCGTTTGGTATTTGAGCCGAAGAGTAAAAATATTGACGTCACTGAGTTTGTCAATCTCTTGCTGGCCCACACCTCACTCGAATCGAATGCCCCGATGAATTTAGTGATGATCGGCACCGATGGCCGTCCTCGTCAAAAAGGCTTAAAAGAAATTATTGCTGAGTGGATTTCATTTAGGGTTGATACCGTAACCCGTCGTACTCAGCATCGCTTAAATAAAGTGAAAGACCGGATGCATATTTTAGAAGGGCGCTTAACCGTCCTTCTCAATATTGATAAGGTCATTAAGATTATTCGCAATAGCGATGAACCTAAGCTAGATTTAATGAAAGAATTTAAGCTTAGCGAACGTCAAGCAGAAGATATCTTGGATATCCGTTTGCGCCAATTGGCTCGTTTAGAAGGCATCAAGATTGAGCAAGAGTTAAAAGAGCTTAAATCGGAGCGTGAAGATTTAGAAGGTCTCTTGCAAAGCGATAGCGTTCTGCGTAAACGCATCATTAAAGAAATCGAATCCGATATGAAGGATTTTGGTGATGATCGCCGCACCTTAATTCAAGAAGATAAACGTGCCGTAGCAGAAACTAAGGTCCTAGATGAGCCAGTCACGGTGATTGTTTCTCAAAAAGGTTGGGTCCGTGTTCGACAAGGCCATGAGCACGACGCAACGCAGTTTGGATTTAAAGCAGGTGATGCCCTCTACGCCACCTTTGAGTGCCGCACAGTCGATGTGATGCAAGGTTTTGGTAGTGACGGACGTGTCTATACAGTACCGGTTAGTGAGTTGCCTGGCGCCCGTGGTGATGGCTCTCCATTAACCAGTTTTGTGAACTTAGCCGCTGGATCACAGATGGTCGCTTACTATGCCGGCCAAGCTGATGACCTTGTGCTGATTTCAACTCGATCTGGTAATGGCTTCCTCGCAAACGTAGCCGATATGACGACCCGTAATAAAGCGGGTAAATCCTTTGTTGGTATTGATAGTAAATTCCCAGGCGGTGATGCGCCTCTTGGTGCCGCTAAAGTGAGTGTTGGCATGAAGCAGGTAGCCTGCTTATCTGAGAGCTCGAAATTATTGGTATTCCCACTCGATGAGCTCAAGCGCTTACCCACCGGTGGCAAGGGCGTTATCTTGATGGGTCTTGATGATAAAGAGAAGCTTGCCTCAGCAATTGCCGTTGGTCCTGATGGCGCAACGTATTCTGGTGCGGGTCGTGCCGGTAAACCTACCGAACTGAACCTAGATGCTAAAACGCTCAAATCATTTGCTGGTAATCGGGCCCGTAAGGGTCACTTTGTAGAGCCAAGGCTCAAAGACGGTAAGCTCAAAGCAAATTAAGCTTACCTAAATACTTCAAGGCCTAGTGAGGCATTGCACTAGGTCTTGGGTATTTCAATTTCTGCAATTAATTCAATTTCAACGCAGGCTCCCAAGGGGATTTGAGCGACGCCAAAGGCGCTTCTGGCATGCTTGCCAGCCTCACCAAATACTTCAAAGAGTAGCTCAGAGCAGCCATTCATCACCAAGTGTTGCTCAGTGAAATCCAGGGTGGAATTGACTAAGCCCATGACTTTCACAATACGCTTTACCTTATCTAGAGAGCCCAAGTGATTTTGTAATGTCGCCATTAAATCAATTGCAATGGATTTGGCGGCTGCTTTGCCAGTCTCGGTATCCATATCTAGACCAAGCTTGCCAACCCAGGGCTTACCATCTTTTTTCGCAATGTGGCCAGATAAAAAAACAGTGTTGCCAGAAGTAGCCGCCATGACATAGGCTGCTGCAGGAGGTCCAGGAGGAGGTAAGTCAATACCTAGGGTTTTGAGGCGATTATGAATGTGCTCAGTCATGGTTTAGTCATTTCAGGAATAAAAGTGGTGATTTACAAATCTTACTTCGAAAGTTGCCGCATGGCATCTTCAAGCCCATTGATCGTGACGGGGTACATGCGATCTTTCATTAAGCCTTGCATGATTTCAATAGATTGACGATATTGCCAAATAGACTCAGGTTCAGGGTTGAGCCAAGCGTAATGGGGAAAGTGATCAATGAGGCGATTGACCCATGTGGCACCGGACTCTCGATTGTTGTATTCCACTGCACCATTGGGGCTCAGTATTTCATAAGGCGACATCGTTGCGTCGCCCACAAAAATCAATTTGTAATCAGCCCCATACTTGTTAATCACATCTTGAGTACTGGTGACTTGATCACGCCTACGCCGATTACTTTGCCATAGGTGTTCATAGACGCAATTGTGAAAGTAATAGTGCTCAAGGTGCTTAAATTCCGTTTTAACTGCAGTAAATAGCTCCGATATTCTTTGCACGTGGTCATCCATTGAGCCGCCGACATCCATCAATAGCAATACCTTGACTTGGTTATGTCGCTCTGGCCGCATTTGAATATCAAGCATCCCAGCATTGGCTGCAGTAGATTGAATGGTCTTGTCTAAATCGAGCTCAAGATGAGATCCTGCTCTAGCAAAACGACGTAAGCGGCGTAAGGCCATTTTGATATTGCGTGTGCCAAGACTTAAGTTGCCGTCATAGTCTTGAAATTCTCGTGCTTCCCACACTTTAATGGCGGTGCGATTGCCGGCACTGTCACCACCAATACGGATGCCCTCGGGATGATAGCCACTATGTCCAAAAGGGGAGGAGCCTCCAGCCCCAATCCATTTTTTACCACCCCCATGCCATTCTTTTTGCTCTTTCATTAATTCTTGTAGGCGTTTTTGTAATGCTTCTGGACCACCCAATTTTTGCAAGGCAGCTTTTTCTTCAGCACTCAACACCCGTTGTAATTTCTTTTTTAGCCAATCTGCAGGAATGTCAGGGGTGAGGGCGATGATCTGCTCCACCCCTTGAAAGTAAGACCCAAAAACTTGATCAAAACGATCAAAATATTGCTCATCTTTCACTAGGCTCATGCGAGCGAGTTGATAAAAATCATCAATGGAGGGTTCAATTACTCCAGCCTTTAATGCATCAAGTAAGCTCAAGAACTCTCGCACAGAAACCGGTATCTTGGCTTCTTTGAGGTTCAAAAAGAATTCAATCAGCATGAGATGTCAGTAGAAAAGCTCAGCGATTATTGCGGTTCATCATCACCAAGCGCTCAAATAAATGAACGTCTTGTTCATTTTTGAGGAGTGCGCCATGCAGGGGTGGAACCACTACCTGATCGTCGTTGCTATACAAAGCCTGCGCTGGAATATCTTCTGCTAGTAAAAGCTTGAGCCAATCAATGAGTTCTGAGGTGGAAGGTTTTTTCTTAATACCGGGCAGTGAGCGAATTTGATAGAAAGACTTGAGCGCGGCCTCTAATAAATCCTGTTTGATGTTGGGGTGGTGAACGTCCACAATGCTTTGCATGGTGGCAGCATTAGGAAACGCAATGTAATGGAAGAAGCATCGACGTAAAAACGCATCAGGCAATTCTTTTTCATTATTGGAGGTGATGATTACCAATGGGCGGTGCTTTGCCTTAATGAGTTCACGAGTTTCGTACACATAAAATTCCATCCGATCAATTTCTCGTAAGAGATCATTGGGAAACTCAATATCGGCTTTATCAATTTCATCAATCAATAAGACGACTGGCTCATTGGCCTCAAACGCTTGCCAAAGCACCCCTTTAATGATGTAGTTGCGGATGTCCTTTACCTTCTCATCCCCTAACTGAGAGTCTCTTAAGCGACTAACGGCATCATATTCATAGAGCCCCTGCTGGGCCTTCGTGGTTGATTTGATATGCCATTGCATTAAAGGCATCTTGAGGGCTGCAGCCACTTCTTCGGCCAGCATGGTCTTTCCGGTTCCTGGTTCGCCTTTGATCAAAAGAGGGCGCCCAAGCGCGATAGCAGCATTGACTGCTAGCTTGAGATCATCGGTAGCTACATAGGATTGTGAGCCATCAAAGCGGGTTGGAGATTGGGTCATGGAGTCTGGTACGGGATTGGTCTAAATTGCGCTCAAGTATAGGTAAATTGGTGATCAATTTCAGTGTTTTTACTGATTTCCAGGCACTAGTTGGGGGAGATTCTTTCAGTCTCCGCTATACTCTTGGCAAATTGATCCAAATCAAACTGTTAACAACGATTTCTATGAAAAAACACCTCATTCTTACCCAATTGGCTGTTTGTGCTGGTTTGGCTTTTACCGGCCTATCTGCCCAAGCTCAGGATGTCAAAGGAACTGCGCAGGCAGGTCAAGGCAAGGTTTGGCTTTGCATTGGTTGCCACGCTATCCCTGACTATCGCGCTGACTATCCTTTGGTCTACAAAGTACCAATGTTAGGTGGTCAAAATGCCGCTTATATTGCAAGCTCCTTAGCCGCCTATAAAAAAGGCGAGAGAAAGCACCCAACAATGCGTGCTATTGCTGCGAGCCTATCTGATCAAGATATGGCTGATCTTGGTGAATACTATGCTGCGCAAACTGCCAGCTCACCGAATAACCCATTGAAGTGAGATTGAGAGACCTGTTTATGAAATTCGCACTCATCACCACCATATTGTTATCTTGTATTGGTATTGCGCAAGCTGCTAATGTTGAAAAAGGCAAGGCTTTAGTAGAAAAGGCTAATTGTGGTTCATGCCATGGCGCTAACCTCAATGCGCCAATTCTTCCTGCTTATCCAAAGCTCGCTGGTCAATATGCTGACTACTTGTACTACTCCCTCCTGGCCTACCAGGTCGGTAATAGCAATGCCCAGTTTGGCCGAAATAACGCAGTAATGTCATCTCAGGTTCAGAATTTCACGGACGCTGATTTGAAGGATATGGCGGCTTACATCTCTAAATTGCCTGGAAACTTCGTTATCAAGAAGTAAGTATTTTTTCTAGTGCTTTCATTTAATGGCTTAGATTAACTATCTAAGCCATTGTTTTATATACTTATTTTGTAGCTTCTAAGCCACGTGCTAGATGCTTTCGCATTGCCAACTCGGCTGCGACTCCATCTTTACTTAAGATGGCCTGAAGTATTTCGCGATGCTCAGTGAGTGAGCTCAAGATGCGACCACTGCGACTCAGTGAGTCACGGCGTTGGAGTTTAAGAACCTTCCGCAAGTCATTAATGACCCCATTCATCCATTGATTGCCTGCAATTTCTTGAATCATTTCATGAAATTTCACATTAATATCAAAAAATTGCTCAATATCTCGATCAGCTGCCGCCTTTTCTAGGCGATGGTGAAGATTGTCTAGATGGGTTAATTGTTCCTCAGTAGCCCTCAAAGCTGTTTCTTTTGCAGCTTGACCCTCTAATAGCGATAAGACAGTAAAGATTTGCTCAAGATCTCCCCGGTCTACCTCTGTAACGTAGGCCCCTTTATTCATCTTAGTTGTTACCAGGCCCTCGGAAGCTAATACCTTAATGGCTTCGCGCATGGGGGTACGACTAATTCCAAACTGAAGCGCCAGACTTTGCTCATCTAACCAGCTTCCTGGTGCCAGTTCATGGGCAAAGATTTGCTCGCGTAGTCGCTGAGCAACCTCTTCATATAGGGGGCGATTAACTAGTTTTGTATTCATAATTATGTATACAGTATCTAGACAAATCAAAAAATGTCAAGCAAAATAGCCTCACCTATTTAGCAATAATGCAATAAAGCCAACCAGGAGTGCTTTATGAGTAGCAATGAAAATAAGTCCGTCTCAAACTCATCCCAATCTTGGCCTCGTGTGCCGGAAAGTAATGTAGAGGCCTGGAAAAAATCAGCCCAGAAGTCAGCCCCCAATGGCGATGTGGAAAAGTTAGGCTGGAATACACCTGATGGCATTCATTTAAAAGCGCTTTACACATCAGAGGATGTGCAGGGTCTTCAATACACCAACTCTTTGCCTGGTTTTGAACCATTTGTTCGGGGACCGCAGGCAACCATGTATTCAGTACGCCCATGGACTATTCGTCAATATGCCGGCTTTTCTACTGCAGAAGAATCAAACGCCTTTTATCGCAAAGCCTTAGATGCTGGTGGCCAAGGGGTATCGGTTGCTTTTGACTTAGCAACACATCGTGGCTATGACTCAGATCATCCGCGTGTTACTGGTGACGTCGGTAAGGCGGGCGTGGCAATTGATTCTGTTGAGGATATGAAAATCTTGTTTGATGGCATTCCATTAGACAAGGTCTCTGTATCGATGACGATGAACGGGGCTGTATTGCCTGTATTGGCTGGCTATATCGTGGCGGGTGAAGAACAGGGCGTCAAGCAGGAGCTCTTATCAGGAACGATTCAGAATGACATTCTCAAAGAGTTCATGGTGCGTAATACCTACATCTACCCACCAGAGCCATCGATGCGCATTATTGGCGACATCATTGAATACACTGCGAAGCACATGCCTAAATTCAACTCGATTTCTATTTCGGGTTATCACATGCAAGAGGCTGGCGCCAATCAAGTTTTGGAGCTGGCGTTTACCTTGGCAGATGGTAAGGAGTACGTCAAAACTGCTTTAGCAAAGGGGCTTGATGTCGATGGCTTTGCAGGGCGCCTCTCTTTTTTCTTTGCGATTGGCATGAATTTCTATCTTGAAGTGGCGAAGTTACGTGCTGCACGTCTATTGTGGTGGCGCATCATGAAGTCGTTTGAGCCTAAAAATCCAAAGTCATTGATGTTGCGCACACACTGCCAAACCTCTGGCTGGTCTTTGACTGAACAGGATCCATATAACAACGTGGTGCGAACTACTGTGGAAGCCATGGCAGCTGTATTTGGTGGCACGCAGTCTTTGCACACAAATTCATTTGATGAAGCAATTGCATTACCGTCAGAGTTTTCGAGTCGTATCGCCCGCAATACCCAATTAATTCTTCAGGAAGAAACCCATATTACGAGCGTGATTGATCCATGGGCTGGTTCATACATGATGGAGAATTTAACGCAAGAGATGGCTGACAAGGCCTGGGAAATTATTCAGGAAGTCGACGCCATGGGTGGCATGACTAAGGCTGTTGAAAGTGGTTGGGCAAAGCTGAAGATTGAAGCTGCTGCTGCAGAAAAGCAAGCAAAAATTGACTCGGGCTCTGATGTGATTGTTGGCGTAAACAAATACAAGCTTGGCAAAGAAGATCTTGTCGATGTCTTAATGGTTGATAACGATAAGGTTCGTGAGAGCCAAGTAGCTCGCTTACAAGAGATCAAAGCAAAGCGCGATAGCAAGAAGGTTGAGGCTGCGCTAGAGGCTTTGACGAAAGCCGCAGAAGACAATACCGGCAACTTATTAGATTTAGCAGTGCAAGCTATGCGCTTGCGCGCTACAGTAGGCGAAGTTTCTGATGCATTAGAGAAAGTTTACGGGCGCCATCGCGCCGATACTCAAAAGGTGACCGGTGTGTATGCAGCTGCTTATGACTCAGCAGAAGGCTGGGAAAAACTCAAAGTCGAGATCGCAGATTTCGCTAAGGACTTTGGTCGTCGTCCGCGTGTGATGATTGCTAAGCTGGGTCAAGATGGCCATGATCGTGGTGCCAAGGTGGTTGCGACTGCTTATGCAGACTTGGGTTTTGACGTTGATATCGGACCGTTATTTCAAACACCGGAAGAGTGTGCGCGTCAGGCAATTGAAAATGACGTGCATGCGCTTGGGGTTTCTACCTTAGCTGCTGGTCACAAAACCTTAGTACCGGCCATCATTGCCGAGCTCAAGAAACAGGGTTCAGATGACATCATTGTTTTCGTCGGTGGCGTTATTCCAAGGCAGGATTACGAGTTTCTCTATGAGGCGGGTGTCAAAGGGATTTATGGACCAGGCACTCCTATTCCAGCTTCTGCAAAAGATGTGCTTGAGCAGATTCGTAAATCTGTTACCCCGAATTAATTCAGGCTTTAAGCATGCTTGAAACTGCTGACCAGGTTTTGGTAAATGAGCTTACCGGTGAGCCCTCGCTCAAACAGCGACGCGCATTGGCCAAGATCATTACGTTGCTTGAGTCAACCCGCATGGATCATCGCAAACGGGCTGATGATGTTCTCAATGCCTTGCTACCAAAAACAGGTAAATCTTTTCGGCTTGGAATATCCGGTGTTCCAGGAGTAGGCAAGTCCACCCTCATTGAGACACTGGGACTATATCTTATTGAAAAGGGTCATCGCGTTGCGGTCTTGGCAATTGATCCATCCTCTAGCCTCTCTGGCGGTTCAATACTGGGTGATAAAACCCGCATGGAAAAATTATCTGTTTTAGATAACGCTTTTATTCGTCCAAGCCCCTCATCGGGGACCTTAGGTGGTGTAGCTGAAAAAACCCGTGAAGCGATGCTGGTAGCTGAGGCCGCAGGATTTGATGTAGTGATTGTCGAGACCGTGGGCGTTGGTCAAAGTGAAATTGCCGTTGCTGGGATGACTGATATGTTTTTGCTCTTGCAGCTTCCCAATGCTGGCGATGATCTTCAGGCAATTAAAAAGGGCGTTATGGAGATTGCCGATCTGATTGTTATTAATAAGGTGGATATTGATCCTGATGCCGCAATGCGAGCACAACTCTTTATTACGAGCTCTTTGCGCTTACTGGGATTTCAAGGCAATCCCGATCATGCCTCGCACGATCAAGAATATTGGCACCCATCTGTAATGACATTAAGTGCATTGCATGGTAGTGGCGTGCCTGAGTTGTGGGAAAAAATTCTCCACTATCAGAAACTGCAGAATGCAAATGGCAAATTACAGGCCCGCCGCCAAAAACAAGCAGGTGCTTGGATGTGGGACAGGATAGATGCTGGCCTTAAGAATGCTTTTCGAAATCACTCAGCAGTACAAACATTGTTGCCTGACTTAACTGCACAGGTAAATCAAGGAACCATGGCCGCTTCAGTTGCTGCGAGACGTTTACTAGAGGCAATGGGGCATCAATTTTTCTAAGGGAGTAGGCATGAAGGAAATCATTGAACAGCTTGAGGCAAAGCGTGAGCTCGCCCGCTTAGGTGGTGGGCAAAAGCGCATTGCTGCTCAACATTCAAAAGGCAAACTGACCGCAAGAGAACGAATTGAGCTCTTATTGGATGCTGGAACCTTTGAAGAGTGGGATATGTTTGTAGAGCATCGTTGCTATGACTTTGGTATGGCCGATCAAACGGTGCCTGGCGATGGTGTGGTGACAGGATACGGCATGATTAATGGCCGACTGGTCTTTGTATTTTCACAAGACTTCACCGTATTAGGCGGCTCTTTATCTGAGGCCCATGCAGAGAAGATTTGCAAAATCATGGATCAAGCTCTGAAAGTAGGTGCTCCTGTAATTGGTTTGAATGATTCTGGAGGTGCACGCATTCAGGAGGGTGTTGCTTCCTTGGGTGGGTATGCTGAAATTTTCCAGCGCAACGTCACTGCCTCTGGTGTCATTCCACAAATTTCCCTGATCATGGGCCCATCTGCTGGTGGTGCTGTGTATTCACCGGCATTAACTGACTTTATCTTTATGGTTAAAGATAGCTCATATATGTTTGTGACGGGTCCTGAGGTTGTAAAGACGGTTACGCATGAAGACGTTACGGCCGAAGAGTTGGGTGGTGCGGTTACGCATTCCACCATTTCTGGTGTCTGTGACCTGGCTTTCGATAATGATATTGATGCTATCTTGATGTTGCGCCGGTTCTTCAACTATCTGCCATTATCAAACCGCGAAAAACCGCCCATGATTAATGGGGCGATGCGTACTGAAGAGCCCGATTTTTCTCTGGATACCTTAGTACCCAGCAATCCTAATCAACCCTATGACATGAAAGAGTTGATTGAGAAGATTGTGGATGATGGGGAGTTTTTTGAACTACAGCCTGACTACGCTAAAAATATCCTGATTGGATTTGCGCGCATGGAAGGTCGCTCAATTGGAATTGTTGCAAACCAACCATTGGTATTGGCTGGTTGTCTGGATATCAAAGCCTCTATTAAAGCAGCTCGCTTTGTCCGTTTTTGTGATGCCTTCAATATTCCAGTGGTGACATTGGTTGATGTGCCTGGCTTTATGCCTGGAACGGCTCAAGAATATGGCGGCATCATTAAACATGGCGCTAAGCTCTTATATGCCTATGCTGACTGCACTGTGCCAAAGGTCACATTAATCACGCGCAAAGCCTATGGCGGTGCTTATGACGTGATGGCTTCAAAACATTTACGTGGCGATGTGAACTTTGCTTGGCCTTCTGCGGAAATTGCGGTAATGGGCCCTAAAGGTGCTGTGGAAATCATCTTCCGTGAAGAAAAATCAGATCCAGCCAAGATTGCTGCTCGCGAAGCAGAATATAAAGCCAAGTTTGCCAATCCATTTGTGGCGGGTCGGCGCGGCTATATCGATGATGTGATTCTTCCGCATGAAACCCGTAAGCGTATTTCTCGTTCTTTAGCGATGTTAAAAGATAAAGAGCTGAGCAATCCTGCGCGTAAACACGGCAACATTCCCCTGTAAGGCGCCGATACATCATGACTACGAAAATGTTTAAGAAAATATTGATTGCTAACCGCGGCGAGATTGCTTGCCGTGTAATGAAAACTGCCAAGAAGATGGGCATTAAGACGGTGGCCGTCTACTCTGAGGCCGATAAAGAGGCACGTCATGTGCAAATGGCGGATGAGGCAGTGTGTATTGGACCAGCGCCTTCGCGCGAATCCTACTTGATGATGGATCGCATTATTCAGGCATGCAAAGATACGGGTGCCCAAGCGGTCCATCCAGGCTATGGCTTCTTATCCGAGAATGAGCAGTTTGCAAAACGATGTGAGGAGGAGGGGATTATTTTCATTGGCCCAAAACATCACTCAATTGCTGCTATGGGCGACAAAATTGCATCTAAGAAGTTAGCCTCAGAAGCGAAGGTCAATACCATTCCGGGCTTCAATGAAGCAATTGATACACCAGAAGATGCGGTGAAGATTGCCCAGGGTATTGGTTATCCCGTCATGATTAAGGCATCTGCTGGCGGCGGCGGCAAAGGCTTGCGCGTGGCCTTTACTGATAAAGAGGCAATTGAAGGTTTTTCCGCTTGTAAAACAGAGGCACTCAATAGCTTTGGGGATGATCGCGTATTTATTGAGAAGTTTGTTGAAGGCCCAAGGCATATTGAGATACAAGTCTTAGGGGATGCTCACGGTAATGTGGTGTATCTCGGAGAGCGGGATTGTTCGATTCAGCGTCGTCACCAAAAAGTGATTGAAGAGGCGCCATCGCCCTTTATTGATCCAGCAACCCGTAAAGCCATGGGTGAGCAAGCAGTTGCCTTGGCAAAAGCGGTGAACTATCAATCTGCCGGTACTGTTGAATTCGTAGTCGGAAAGGATAAGTCTTTCTATTTTTTAGAGATGAATACCCGCCTACAGGTTGAGCATCCTGTAACTGAAGGTATTACTGGTTTAGATCTTGTTGAACAAATGATTCGGGTAGCTGCTGGTGAAAAATTGGCATTTAAGCAAGAAGATATCAAGTTAGATGGTTGGTCTATGGAGTGTCGTATTAATGCCGATGATCCATTTAGAAACTTCTTGCCATCAACCGGGCGACTTGTAAAGTATCGCCCGCCTGAAGCAGTGGATGGGGTTCGAGTAGATACTGGCGTTTATGAAGGTGGGGAGATTCCCATGTATTACGACTCCATGATCGCTAAATTGATTGTGCATGGCAAGGACCGTACTGAGGCTATTGAGAAAATGCGTGGTGCTTTGAATGACTTTGTTATTCGTGGCATTCATTCAAACGTTCCTTTCCAGGCTGCTTTACTTCAGCATCCCCGTTTTGTTTCTGGTGACTTCACTACTGGCTTTATTGCAGAGGAATATCCAGAAGGGTTTAAGAAAGACTCTGTTCAGCCCGCTGACCCTAAACGATTAGCGGCATTGGCTGCTTTTATGCGCTATCGTTATTTAGAGCATATACAAATGATTGATGGCCAGTTAGCTGGTCATGAAATGACCATTGCCAATCAATTTGTTGTGGTGACAGGTAAGCGCGTTGGCTCTAATGAACATTTTCAAGAGATTCCGATTCGCCTAGAGTTAAATGACCATATTTACTCGGTATTTATAGAAGGCGCTGATGGTGTTAGTCGCTATGACATCACCAGTGATTGGCGGCCCGGTGAGATTTGCTTGAGAGCATCGATTAATGGCAGCAGCAAGATCACAGCGCAAGTGGAGCGTAAAGGGGTCAAATATGCCCTAGTACTCGATGGGGCCCACTATGAGTGCATGGTACTGAGCCCATTGGGTGCAGAGTTACAGCGTCGTATGCCAGTCAAAGTTCCACCTGATACTTCTAAGTTAGTCATGTCTCCGATGCCAGGTTTATTAACCAACCTCTCTGTTACCGTCGGGGAAGCAGTCACTGCAGGTCAAAAATTGGCTGCGATTGAGGCCATGAAAATGGAAAATACCCTGTTTGCTGCTCAAGATGGTGTCGTAGCAGAAATCTGTGCCAATGTAGGCGAGAGTTTGGCGGTTGATCAACTCATTATCCGTTTTGAATAAGCGCATCATGACTAAACCATTCAAAATTTTAGGTATTCAGCAAGTAGCTATTGGTGGCGAGAGTAAAGATCGCCTTCGCAAGCTATGGGTTGATTTATTGGGCTTTGAATATAAAAGCACTTTTGTATCCGAACGAGAAAACGTCGATGAAGATATTTGCGCTGTTGGCAACGGCGCTCACGAAATTGAAGTGGATTTGATGCAACCCTTCAATATTGAAAAAAAGCCTGCGGTGCATCAAACCCCCTTAAATCATATTGGCTTGTGGGTTGATGATCTTCCCAAAGCGGTTGAGTGGCTTACAGCTCAAGGGCTGCGATTTGCTCCTGGCGGCATTCGTAAAGGTGCAGCGGGTTACGACATTACTTTTGTTCACCCGAAAGGTAATGAAGAGTTTCCACTCTGTGGTGAAGGTGTACTCATTGAGCTTGTCCAAGCCCCGCCAGATATCATTACAGGTCTGACTTCATAAGCTACAAGAAAGTTGAAATTGACCCATATACTGGCCATTGACACCTCCACAGCATGGTGTTCAGTGGCTTTATCCTTAACTGATAGCATCCTGTTTCGCCATCAAAAAGTGGCAGCTGGTGCCAGCCAATTGCTATTGCCTTGGGTGAGAGAATTATTAGATGAGCAATCCTTAACGCTGGATAATCTCGATGCCATTGCAATTGGAGTGGGTCCAGGTGCATTTACCGGAGTTCGCTTGGGTGTTGCTGTTGTCCAAGGTCTGGCTATTGCTAAAAAGTTACCTGTATTACCAGTCGCTAGCTTAGATGCCATTGCATCTCAGCTCGTCCTCACACCCCATTTTCAGGAATCAAATGCCGGCGTCTTTCTAGTTGCCGTTGATGCCCGTATGGGGGAGGTCTACTGGGCCCGCTATCAAGTGCAGACAGATCCAACACCGCAGCGCCTCGGAGAAATTCAGCTCACCTCTCCAGAGGAGGTTGATCTTTGTGGTGTGGAGTATTTAGCCGGTAGTGCGATTGATGAATTTGGCGATCGATTGCTAGGAGAGCTTCACTCACGTCTTCCCGCATCTCACCTGAACCGAACGATTGGTGTTGATGCCCTGGGTGTTTTGGCATGCGGTAAGCACATGTGGTCGCAAGGATTGCAACAGGATGTGCATTTGCTAGAACCCATGTATGTGCGTAACAAAGTAGCGTTTACCGCTCAAGAGCGCAGCCAAGCCAATGGATAAGACACCCGAGCATAGCGCTGAACTCTCATTCTTGCCGATGACTGTCGCTGACTTGGATGAAGTTCTATCCATCGAATCCATTTCCCATATACACCCATGGACTGCAGGTAATTTCTCGGATTCATTAGCAGCAGGCCATTGGGCCTATTGTGTGCGTCCAGAAGCTGCTGATTACGTTCCTGGCAGCTTTTTAGATCCCAAGATTCTCTGGGCTTATTGTGTTTTGTTTCCTGCGGTTGATGAGCTGCATCTCTTAAATATCACGGTATCTCCCAAGCTCAGACGATTAGGCATTGCTGCACGAATCATGAGTGCAATTGAGGGTGTGGCCGCCCAGCAAAAGATGCCAAGAATCATTCTTGAAGTGCGGCCTAGCAATACTAGCGCCTTAAAGCTATATCAGAAGCTTGGCTATGAGCAGATTGGCTTACGTAAAAATTATTACCCCGTCCAGCATGGCTCGAGTGCTCGCGAGGATGCGCTGGTTATGGCTAAATCGATTAAGCTAGAGGCATGAGCACCAATACACACGCTACTTTTTTAAAAGAGATGGGCATTACACAATGGACCTCGCGTGATGCGGTAAGTGCTAGCCTTGGTGAGCCTACTCAATCATTCGATTCTGAAGAGGGTGCTTCTTCTGTAGACACCCAGCTTGCTGATGACAATAGGGCTCCGCTGGGAAAGTGGTGGTTTATTGGGGCTAAGCCACAGGGTGATGCTGAGCAGTTATTCCAGAATATTATCCGAGTATTAGGATTAGGCGCACATGAATGGTCTTGGGTAAGCCCCAATGAAAATATTGATCCTTTGCACCTATTAGAGGCTAGCATTCCCATGGTGGTGCTTGCTTTTGGTGGTTCAGTTGCCCAAAAATTATCAGGCGAAAGAGATGGCTTACCGCAATTGCGGCAAACCATTTTGGCCATGACTGAGGAAGGGCTTGAAGATCTTCCCTTGCTGGCCACTTTTGAGCTCAATCATTTAATCGCCAGACCAAAAGATAAGGCCTTATTTTGGCAAGATTTGTTGCTCGCTAAGTCAGTCTTGCAAAATCTTTAGTGCTTATGTTCACCGATGAGGTGCATAGAGTCATATTCAGCTTGATTGGCCTTATGGCGCTTAATTACTAGCCACATAATCAGGCTTACAGCAACGCCAAAGCCAATGATGACAAATTGAATTGGTACATCTAACCAAATCAATCCAGAATAAATTAGCAGCATCATCAGAACAGAAATATTCTCATTAAAGTTTTGCACGGCAATGGAGTGACCTGCTGACATGAGGACATGTCCACGGTGCTGGAGCAGGGCATTCATTGGCACAACAAAATAGCCCGCCAACCAACCCACCAAAATGAGTAAGAAATAGGCTGGCAATAAATTGAGCGTGACATCTAAGCTACCAATTTTAAAGATCGTTGTCTGAGGCAGCATGTCTGAGTTGTAGACCGCCATGATGCAAACGACTAGACCCATGGCAATGCCATAAGGCAATACCTTGAGAGAGCTGCGCAATGGAATTTTCCAGGCAGCCCAAACAGCACCACCGGCTACGCCAAATGCAGAGATTGCTTGCAAGATGGCCCCTTGCGATAAGGTCATGTGTAGGGCAACCTGAGCCCACTTAATCACAATAAATTGCAAGGTCGCACCAGCACCCCAAAACAAGGTGGTAACTGCTAAAGAGATTTGGCCCAGACGATCATTCCACAGAGTCGTAAAGCAGACTGAAAAATCTTTGATTAACTCAATAGGATTGGTTTTTTGGGATTCATAGCGCGCTCCAGTATCTGGAATCCGCAAGTTAATCAATGCCGCTAAAACATAAATCAACATAATGATCATGATGGCAGATTCGGCAGCAGTATCGATGCTGGTATCAAGCAAGGGTACGTCCCAAGATAATAGGCTTTGGGATACTGACTTACTAATTAGCACACCACCAAGCACGGTTCCCATAATGATGGAGCCAACCGTTAAACCTTCAATCCAGCCATTAGCAGCAACCAGTTTTTCTGGAGGCAGAAGTTCCGTTAGGATGCCGTACTTTGCTGGAGAATAGGCGGCTGCACCAAGACCAACGATGGCATAAGCCAGGAGAGGGTGACTACCAAAGAGCATCACAACACAACCCACAAATTTGATCGTATTGGTAATGAACATGACATTGCCTTTAGGGCGTGAGTCAGCAAAAGCACCCACAAACGCTGCGAGCAGGACGTAAGAAAGTACGAAGAATAATTTGAGCAAAGGAGTCATCCAAGCAGGGGCTTGGAGTTGAACCAAAAGCGCAATTGCCGCAATTAACAATGCGTTATCAGCAAGCGACGAAAAAAATTGCGCCGCCATAATGGTGTAAAAACTACGGTTCATTCGTACAATCTAGTCATTGCATCAATTAAAACATGAAAGGAGGGGTTGATATGGGTTTAACAGCAAATCGCTTTATTAACAGACCAATTTTGGCATCTATCGACACCGAGGCCTTTCGGCATAATTTAAACAGAATTCGTGAGCTTGCTCCGGAATCCAAAATTTGGGCTGTTATTAAGGCGAAAGCCTATGGCCATGGCCTTGAGGCTGCCTTGAGGGGCCTTGAATCTACTGATGGCTTTGCACTTTTAGATATAGCGGATGCCCAATGGCTAAGAGACCACAAATGGAGTGGGCGTATTTTGCTACTGGAAGGGCTGTTTCATCCAGAAGAGGTGGATTTAGCCGTTCAATTACGCTGCGACATGGTTGTCCATAATGAAAAGCAGCTCCAATGGCTAGAATCCTATGTCAATCATTCTGGCCACCCAATCAATCTCTTTTTAAAGCTCAATTCCGGCATGAACCGCCTGGGTTTTAGATCTGAGCAGTACCGTAATGCCTATCATCGACTGCATTTGGTGGGTTACCACATGCATCATATGACCCATTTTGCCAATGCTGACCAGGTTGATCGCTCACCATCGGTTGGAGAGCAGGTGGAATGCTTCGAATCTACTATTGCAGGCTTAGAGGCCCCGACATCGTTGGCTAATTCAGCGGCAATTCTCTGGCATCGCAATGCATTAGGTGACTGGATTCGTCCTGGCATCATGTTGTACGGTGTCTCACCTACAGGTGCCTATGCTGATATTGCGCGCTCTGAGTTGCTGCCAGTAATGCAGCTACACAGTGAAATTATTGAGATTCAAGAATTAAAAAAGGGGGATCACGTCGGCTATGGTGGTCGCTTTAAGGCTCCAGAAGATATGCGTATTGGCGTCGTTGCATGTGGATATGCTGATGGCTATCCCCGCCATGCAGGCGATGGCACTCCAGTATTGGTTCAAGGTGCGGGCGAAGACCATCTTGATGTGATTTGTCCAATTGCAGGACAAGTATCTATGGATATGATCACAATTGATTTACGAGAAGCCCCTAATGCCAAGATTGGCAGTAGTGTCGAGCTTTGGGGTAGAGAGATACCAGTAGATGATGTTGCGCAAATGAGCGGCACCATCGGCTACGAATTAATTTGTGCTTTAGCGCCCCGCGTACCAGTCGCCATTAAGTAAAGAATCGACTGAGGAAAGCTGATCGATTGGCTTTGCTAACGCTTACTTATTCCAGATTTGCCACCAGCGACGCTCTTTTTGCACTCGTTGGCCAGTAACTAGCATCTGACTATCCGGGAAATTGAGTTTAAAGACACGGGCAGCATCATTGCTCAGATCCGTCATGCCAAGCTTTTCATAGGACTTAGTAAGCAGATAGAGCGCTTCTTCAACAGCGGGAGCGCGGTCATAATCGCGAATGACCAGTTGTGCACGGTTAGCGGAGGCAAGATAGGCACCGCGTTGATAGTAAAAGCGCGCCACAATCACATCTGCTTCAGCCAAGGAGTTCACGATATAACGCATACGATCAAGTGAATCGGGGGCATATTTACTATCTGGAAAACGCTCAGCAACGACTTTGAATGATTCAAAAGCTTCTTTTGCAGCCTTTGGGTCGCGCTCAGAGAGATCTTGGCCAGTAAATTTGCCGAGCCAGCCTAGGTCATCATTAAAGCTAATGAGCCCTTTAAGGTAGTAGGCGTAATCTAAATTAGGACTGCCTTGGTGTAATTTGATAAATCGATCAATAGCCACTTGTGCTTGGGCTTGCTCTTGAGCCTTCCAATAACAGTAAGCGGCATTAATTTGGGCTTGTTGCGAGTAAGGGCCAAATGGAAAGCGGGCCTCCAGTTTTTCAAAATACTTGCCGCACTTAGCAAAATCGGCGTCATTTAGCTTTTCAGTAGCCTCTGAATACAGCTTGGTTTCTGACCAAATATCGGTGTCATCTTTCTGGCCATCGCTTCCAGCGCATCCACTGAGAACCAATACGGCAGCACCTGCGCAGAGCAACAGCGAAGTACCCAATTTTTGGGTAGATGACCGCATAAGGGCGGCAAGCCTTAAACTGGCGTCTGTAATAACGTCCGACATAACTAAAAGGCTCTTTAAGCGTGGCATTGCCGCATACTCCCGATTCGAATCCCATTGATTATATCGATGAAGAGGACTTTATCGCCCTAGAAATTCCCCATGAAGTTTCCGGGGAGCGTTTAGACAAGTTTCTCGGGAGTGCTTTGCCTGATTATTCTCGCAACCGTCTGAAAGCCTGGGTTGAGGCTGGGGCAGTGACGGTCGATGGCAGGGTGACGAAATCTCGCCATTTACTCCGGGGAGGGGAAAGCGTTAAGGTCTACCCGCAAGAAATGCCCGAGCAATATGCCTTTGCTCCAGAAAATATCCCCTTAGAAGTGGTTTATGAGGATGAATCAATCATTGTGATTAATAAACCACCCGGTCTAGTTGTTCATCCTGCTGCTGGTAATTGGTCTGGAACCTTGCTCAATGCCTTGTTATTTTATTATCCAGAGCTGAAACAACTTCCCAGGGCAGGAATTGTGCACCGCCTTGACAAAGATACCTCGGGCTTAATGGTGGTGGCACGGACTGATATTGCCCAAACGGCCCTGGTAAGACAACTCCAAGAGCGAACTGTTGGACGGCGCTACTTGGCTTGGGTTTGGGGTGATGCTCCCTCGCAAGGTAAGGTTTTGGCATCTGTTGGTCGAGATCAACGCGACCGCTTAAAAATGGCTGCCGGCGTCGCTCAAGGAAAACCAGCTGCAACGGTTTTTAGACGATTGGCTAAAGGGAGTTTTCAAGACAGTCCCGTGGCCTTATTGGAATGTCGATTAGAAACTGGGCGCACACATCAAATTCGGGTGCATCTTGAATCCCTAGGGTTTCCTTTGCTTGGAGACCCAGTCTATCGGAAAAAAACACCTGGTGTTGCCAAATCATTACCATTTGAGCGTCAAGCCCTGCATGCCTACGCATTGAGTTTGCAGCACCCAGCTTCTTCAGAATTAATGACCTGGTTTCGCTTGCCACCACAAGATTTAGAACAATTATTGCCGCTGGTTCAAATGAGCACGGCTGATCTTCCAAGGGAGGAGGCATTGCTTGCCTCCATGAAGAATGATCAACGTTAATTCATTAATAGAGCCGATTTGGCAGCACCCTCCATTAGTCAGCGCATTTACTACAACGCGTTTGGGCGGTTTTAGTATGGCGCCATTTAATGAGCTTAATCTTGGAATGAATGCTGGAGATGATCCAGAGCGGGTTCTGCAAAACCGCATGGCGTTGAACACCGCATTACCAGCTGAGCCCTTATGGTTAAAACAAGTGCATGGCATCCATGTGAGCACTCCAGCATCTCGATCAGCCCAAGATCAAGGCCCCTTTGAAGCAGATGCTGCTGTCACTAATATGCCGAATGAAGTCCTGGCAATTTTGACCGCTGATTGCATGCCAGTACTATTTACTAGCAAACTGGGTGATGTTGTGGGGGCTGCTCATGCTGGATGGCGAGGTCTTAGCAAGGGAGTGCTTGAGAACACTGTTCGTGAAATGTGCATTTTGTCACCTGGTCTGCTGCCTCAAGAAATCAGTGCTTGGATGGGTCCAGCAATTGGGCCTCATGCTTTTGAAGTAGGTGCTGATGTTTTGGAAGCCTTTCAGTCTCAGGGAGAAGTCATTATCAAAACAGCCTTCACGCCCATCAAACATGCTCCTGGCAAGTATCTGGCCGATCTGTATAGCCTGGCGCGGGATCGTTTGCGCTTAATAGGGATAAGCAAGATTGAAGGCGGGGGGTTTTGTACCTTTTCAGATTCAGCCCGCTTTTTTTCCTATCGTCGTGATGGAGTAACCGGGCGTTTTGCATCGTTTATTTGGATTTCTCCCACGTAACATTCCAGAGTTATGATGAAATTAGCCCTTGGGCTAGGGTTAGTGCGTATAACTCTATTGGCCTGATAGCAGGAGAATGAATTGAATAACTTTACGAGATCATTATGTTTTCAGGTATGAATACTGGCGTTGCGCCTGCGTTAGCGCCACACCATATGGCATTAATTCCGCCAGAGCGATTAGCAGAAATTCAAAAAGAATACTTTACGGAGTTAGCCCATCTCGCTACCAATCCAGAGGCTATAGAAGTGAAAGACCGTCGCTTTTCAGGAAAGGCGTGGCATTCATCATGGAGCAAAACAATTGCTGCCACTTACTTGCTCAATTCCAAACATCTTTTGGCTCTTGCTAAAGCAGTAGAGGCTGATGAAAAAACCAAAGTGAAGATTCTCTTTACTACAGAGCAAATGATTGATGCATTCTCGCCATCCAATTTCATTGCTACCAATCCGGAAGTGCTCGAAAATATTATTAGCACCCAAGGACAGTCGATTCAAAATGGCATTGCAAATCTTTTGGGTGACTTGAAAAAAGGCAAAGTTTCGCAAACCGATGAAACTGCTTTTGAGGTGGGCAAGAATATTGCCACTACTGCAGGTCAAGTTGTATTTCGCAATGACTTATTTGAGCTCATTCAGTACACCCCATTGACGGAAACAGTATTTGAGCGCCCGTATCTGATGGTGCCGCCATGTATTAATAAGTACTACATCTTAGATCTACAACCAGATAATTCAGTAGTGCGTTATATGGTGGAGCAAGGACATACTGTCTTCCTTGTCTCATGGAAAAATCCAGATGCGTCCATGTCCCAAATTACCTGGGATGACTATGTGGGCGATGGAGTCATTAAAGCCATGGAGGTTGTTAAAGATATCGGCGGAACTGATCAAATCAACGTTCTCGGTTTTTGCGTTGGTGGCACTTTAACTGCCACTGCATTAGCCGTACTGACTGCTCGCAAGAAGAATATGGTTGCTAGCCTAACATTGCTGACAACTCTCCTAGACTTTAGTGACACCGGCATTCTCGATGTGTTTATTGACGAAGGTATGGTCAAGTTGCGTGAATCGACTATTGGCGGAGAGGGCGGACACTTTGGCATGATGTCCGGCTTAGAGCTAGGCAATACCTTCTCTTTCCTTCGACCTAATGATCTAGTGTGGAACTATGTAGTTGAGAACTACCTCAAGGGTAATTCACCACCACCCTTTGATTTGCTGTATTGGAACGGCGACTCGACCAATCTACCTGGCCCAATGTATTGCTGGTATCTACGTCATACCTATTTACAAAATGAACTCATTAAGCCTGGCAAGCTCACTGTTTGCGGTGAAAAAGTAGATCTCGGAAAAATTACCGTGCCAGCCTACATTTATGCATCACATGATGACCATATTGTTCCTTGGAAATCGGCTTATGAGTCGACTCAAATTCTCAAGGGTAAGAACCGTTTTGTTTTAGGAGCATCAGGTCATATTGCTGGCGTAATTAATCCACCTGCAAAAAATAAGCGTCATTATTTTGAAAATAATAAGCTGGCTAAAACTGCAGACGATTGGTTGGCTGCAGCGAAAGATATTAAGGGTAGTTGGTGGCCGAACTACGCTCAATGGTTAGAACAATTTGGTGGCAAGAGAATTCAAGCTAGCAAAACGTTCGGTAATGCACGATACAAAAAACTAGAAGCTGCGCCTGGTAAGTACGTGAAAGAAAAAGTAACAGCAGCTACATAATTTGTTTTTATAAGGGGAATCACATGTCTCAAAAGATTGCATATGTAACCGGTGGTATGGGTGGAATTGGTACCGCGATTTGTCAGCGCTTAGCTAAAGATGGCTTTAAGGTCATCGCTGGATGTGGTCCAAATTCACCGCGTAAAGATCGCTGGATCGGCGAGCAAAAGGCATTGGGTTATGACTTCATTGCATCTGAGGGTAATGTTTCCGATTGGGACAGTACAGTTGCTGCCTTTGACAAAGTCAAGGCAGAAGTTGGCCGCGTAGATGTCTTGGTTAATAACGCCGGTATTACACGTGATAGCGTATTTCGCAAAATGACACCCGATGCCTGGAAGGCAGTGATTGATACGAACCTCAATTCACTATTTAACGTTACCAAGCAAGTGGTGGATGGCATGGCTGACAATGGTTGGGGTCGCATTATCAATATCTCCTCTGTCAACGGTCAAAAAGGTCAGTTTGGCCAATCCAACTACTCAACGGCAAAAGCGGGTTTACATGGCTTTACGATGGCTTTGTCACAAGAATTGGCCTCTAAAGGCGTCACGGTAAACACGGTTTCTCCTGGGTATATTGGTACGGATATGGTCCGAGCCATTCGTGAAGATATTCTGGAAAAGATTGTGGCTGGAGTTCCTGTGAAGCGTTTGGGTACGCCTGAAGAGATTGCTTCCATCTGCTGCTGGATCGCTTCTGAGGATGGCGGCTATGCAACTGGTGCTGATTTCTCCTTAAACGGTGGCCTTCATACAGGCTAAATCACCTCTAAATTGCCTATTTAGCGGTACGCGCATCGGCATATTTACCTTTAGGTCAAACTAGGGATAAACTATGCCGATGTTGCATTGCAGTATCAAGAGTTAGGAAAATACCATGGCTACGCGTTCAAAGAAGACCGGCGACACCCGTCTGATTAAAAAATACCCCAATCGTCGTTTATATGACACTCAAACTAGCACTTATGTAACGCTGGCTGATATTAAAAATTTAGTGATGTCTGGCGATCCATTCAGTGTTGTAGATGCCAAAACAGATGATGACCTCACTCGGAATATTTTGTTGCAAATTATTTTGGAAGAAGAGGCCGGTGGTGCGCCAGTATTTTCAACCCAGATGCTTTCCCAAATCATTCGCTTCTATGGCAACTCGATGCAAGGTTTGATGGGCAACTATTTAGAAAAGACAATGCAATCTTTTGTAGATATCCATAATAAGCTTGGTGATCAAACCCAAGGCTTGGGCGCAGGTAGCACGCCAGAAGCTTGGGCAAAGATGATGAACCTACAAAATCCGATGATGCAAGGGTTGATGGGTAACTATATGGAGCAAAGCAAAGATTTGTTTGTGAAGATGCAAGAGCAAATGCAAAATTCCCCAGCAATGTTTGGCGGATTTCCTTTTCCTGCGCAAGCCAACAAAACCGATAAAGAATAGTTGTGGCTGGCAAGGTTGGTTTTGTTTCTTTAGGTTGTCCTAAGGCCTTAGTTGATTCTGAACTCATTCTGACGCAGTTAAGTGCCGAGGGTTATGAGACTGCAAAAGATTATTCTGGCGCTGACTTAGTGGTTGTGAATACCTGTGGCTTTATTGATTCTGCAGTCGAAGAGAGTCTGGCTGCTATCGGCGAAGCGCTCTCAGAGAACGGCAAGGTCATTGTGACTGGCTGCCTGGGTGCCCGCAAGAACGCCGATGGCAGTGATTTGATTCAGAGTATTCACCCAAAGGTGCTGGCTGTCACGGGTCCACATGCTACTGCAGAGGTGATGCAGGCTATTCATCTGCATCTCCCAAAACCTCATGACCCCTTTACGGATTTATTGCCCCCCATTGGCGTCAAGTTAACACCAAAGCACTATGCCTACCTGAAGATATCAGAGGGCTGTAACCATCGTTGCACCTTTTGCATTATCCCAAGCATGCGTGGTGACCTCGTGTCCCGACCTATTGGCGAGGTACTGCTAGAAGCCAAAAAATTATTTGAGTCAGGTGTCAAAGAGTTATTAGTCGTATCTCAAGATACCAGTGCATATGGAGTCGATATTCAATACCGTACCGGCTTTTGGGATGGCAAACCAGTCAAGACGCGCATGTTTGATTTGGTCAATGCACTAAACCAGATTGCTAGAGAACATCAAGCATGGGTACGCTTGCATTATGTCTATCCCTACCCACATGTCGATGAGGTCTTACCACTCATGGCTCAATTTTCAGAGCATGGTTATGGCGTCCTGCCGTACTTAGATATTCCACTGCAACACGCTCATCCAGATGTGCTCAAACGCATGAAGCGCCCGGCCAGTGGAGAAAAGAATATTGAGCGCATTGCCGCTTGGAGGGCAGCATGCCCAGATTTGGTGATTCGTAGCACCTTCATTGCCGGCTTTCCTGGAGAAACTGAAGCAGAGTTTCAATACTTACTGGATTTTTTAGATGAGGCTCAAATTGACCGCGCTGGCTGTTTTGCTTACTCACCAGTGGCAGGTGCTAGCGCTAATCTATTAGAGAATGCAGTTCCTGATGTCATCCGTGAAGAGCGTCGTGCCCGATTTATGGCTAAAGCAGAGGCGATCTCTACGAAGCGTCTTGCCAAAAAAATAGGCAAACGCATTCAAGTCATTATTGATAAGGTGGATCAATCCGGTGGAATTGGACGGTCTACTGGCGATGCCCCAGAAATTGATGGTTTGGTGCGTGTTTTACCCCCATCTAAGCCTTCAAAGCGCTATCGCGCTGGAGAAATCATCAAGGTTACGGTGATTAGCCCCCAAGGGCATGACCTAATAGCCGAAACGTGATTATTGGAATAAAAAGGATTTTGGCCTGGAGTGAGGGTCTATTTTTGCCTCAAAAGGCACAGTTAAGGAGGTTGTTATGAGTCGTGATGTCGTCGTATTAAGCGCTGTACGTTCAGCAATTGGTGCCTTTAATGGATCACTGAGTAGCCTTGAGCCATCCGAGCTCGGCGGAATAGTGATGAAAGAAGCGGTTGCGCGCTCGGGAGTTGATCCTGCGTTAATTAATTATGTGACAGTTGGCAATACGATTCCAACTGATAACCGTTATGCCTATGTTGCTCGGGTTGCATCGATTCAGGCGGGCTTGCCAATGGAATCAGTGGCGATGGCCCTCAATCGCTTGTGCAGTTCTGGTTTGCAGGCAATCGTTACTACGGCACAAGCCATTATGTTGGGTGACTGCAATTACGGCATTGGTGGTGGTGTGGAAGTAATGTCGCGCGGAATGTATGGTTCACCTGCAATGCGCAGTGGTGCACGTATGGGTGATACAAAGATGATTGACCTGATGGTGTCAGTATTGACTGATCCATTTGGTGTTGGGCATATGGGCGTTACCGCAGAGAACCTGGTTGAGAAGTGGAAGCTCACTCGTGAAGAGCAAGATGCTTTTGCAGTGGAATCCCATCGCCGCGCTACTCATGCGATCAAAGAGGGTCGTTTTAAATCCCAAATCGTGCCAATTACGATCAAGACCCGCAAGGGTGATGTTGTATTTGATACCGATGAGCATGTCAAACCTGATACCACTATGGAAACCCTGGCGAAGATGAAGGCAGTCTTCAAGAAAGAGGGCGGTAGCGTGACTGCCGGTAATGCCTCTGGCATTAATGATGGTGCAGCATTCTTTGTGTTAGCTGATGCAGAAACAGCAAAGAAGGCCGGTCAAAAACCAATTGCTCGCTTAGTTTCTTATGCGATTGCTGGTGTGCCAAATCACATCATGGGCGAAGGCCCAATTCCGGCAACCAAAATTGCTCTTGAACGTGCTGGTTTGAAATTAGATCAAATTGATGTCATTGAGTCTAATGAGGCTTTTGCAGCGCAAGCTTTAGCTGTGACAAAAGGCCTTGGCTTAGATCCTGCCAAAACCAACGTGAATGGTGGAGCAATTGCCTTGGGTCACCCAATTGGTTGCTCTGGTGCAGCCATTGCAACCAAAGCTATTCATGAGTTACATCGCGTGCAAGGTAAGTATGCTTTGGTCACCATGTGTATTGGTGGTGGTCAAGGTATTGCGACGATTTTTGAGCGCCTATAAAAATAGCGCCTGAGATTACTGCGGATCGCTGTTTAGGCGATGAGCAGTAAAGCAGCATCTAAGCCGACTCGGTCAAAAGCCGCGTCGGCTTTTTCTTTGACGATGGGCTTGGCGCGATAGGCAATGCTGATACCTGAGCCATGCATCATCGGCAGATCATTAGAACCATCACCCATCGTGACAGAGTGATTTTTCTTGCAAGCCAGTTTGATGCAGGCTTGCTCCAAATAAGCAGCCTTGGCTGCCCCATCAACAATATCTCCGAGTACTTTGCCGGTCAGTTTGCCATCAATAATTTCTAAGGTGTTGGCTTGGGTTTGTTTAAATCCCAGCTCAAGACGTAACTTCTCGGTAAAAAAGGTAAAACCACCAGAGACTAGCAAGGTGTATAGCCCGAGATCATTTGCCGTTGATAGCAATTCTTTTGCGCCAGGATTGGGGCGTAAACGCTCTTGATAGACTGACTCTAAAACCTTGGCAGAGACACCCTCCAGTAAAGCAACGCGTCTACGTAAGCTTTCTTTGAAGTCTTTAATCTCCCCGCGCATAGTCGCTTCTGTAATTTCAGATACAGCTGCTTTTTTGCCGGTGAAGTCAGCGATTTCATCAATACATTCAATATTAATTAAGGTGGAATCCATATCCATCGCCAATATTTTGATATCTTGAGGTTTAAAGCCTGCAGATAAAAAAGCCAGATCGGTTTGGTAATGGGCAGCGATTTCACGCATGGCAATGCGGGCTTCTGGTAGCAGTGCTGTATTGCTTGACCAGCGCTGTGAAAAATAAGGTTGATGCGCAGTATGACTTTGTATCGAAGTCATATGTACGCCCAAAATGAGCGCATGATCGATCAGCGCCGCTTCTAGAGCAGGATTGATGGCTTTATTAGAGAGAGCTACTAATGTATGCGGTGTTGTCATATGAAATAAAGAGGCAACTGAACTGACGCCTAATTTACCTGAGCTGTTGTGAGCATAGCCGATTCATTGAGGCTGCGGAGTACTTTTCGAATATGTTCGAGACGTTGCTCCAGCTTTTCAAAATCACGCTCTTTTTGAGGGAGAACCTTCAGTTTATCCTGCCCATTGAGCAAAATATGTTTGGATGACTGAATCAACTGAATGATTTTCATCGGATCAATCGGTGGATTGGGTATGAACTGGATTTGAATAGAAGCGGGTGTTGCATCAATTTTCTTAATGCCAAAGCCAGCCATTTCAAGGCGTAAACGATGGGTTTCATAAAAAGACTTCGCTTGATCTGGCAAGTCCCCAAATCGGTCTACTAATTCCTCACGCAATCCCATGAGTTCTGAAAAATCATCAGTTCCGGCAAAGCGTTTGTACAAAGAAAGACGCTCATGCACATCCGGGCAATAATCGTTTGGTAGTAGAGCAGGAACACCCAGATTGACATCGGTTGTCGCCTGAAGTGGGGATAGCAGATCTGGCTCTTTACCGCTGCGTAAGGACTTGACTGCACGATTGAGCATCTCGGTATAGAGCTGAAAGCCAATCTCATGAATCTCACCGGATTGTTTATCACCCAGCACCTCACCAGCCCCACGAATTTCCAAATCATGCATAGCCAAATAAAATCCAGAGCCTAATTCTTCCATGGCCTGAATCGCATTGAGCCTTAATTGGGCTTGTTTGCTTAAGGCCTCAGGATCCGGTACTAGAAGATAGGCATACGCCTGATGATGGGAGCGACCTACTCGGCCACGCAATTGGTGTAACTGCGCTAAACCAAATTTATCAGCTCGGTGCATGATGATGGTGTTGGCTGTAGGTACGTCAATACCGGTCTCAATGATTGTCGTGCACAGCAATATATTGGTACGCTGTGTCACAAATTCTCGCATGACGGATTCCAGTTCCCGTTCATGCATTTGCCCGTGAGCCACACTAATACGCGCCTCAGGAATCAGCTCTTGTAATGCGTGCTTGCGGTTCTGAATGGTCTCCACTTCATTGTGCAAGAAATAGACTTGACCTCCGCGTTTGATTTCTCGCAAGACCGCTTCCCGAATCACGCCATCACCTTCCCGGCGCACAAAGGTTTTGATGGCCAATCGCTTTTGTGGCGCAGTAGCAATAATCGAAAATTCTCGTAGTCCTTCCATGGCCATGCCTAAGGTTCTCGGAATAGGGGTAGCCGTTAAAGTCAGAATATCAACTTCTGCGCGCAATGCTTTAAGTGCATCCTTTTGACGCACGCCAAAGCGGTGCTCTTCATCAACAATTACCAATCCCAAATTGGCAAACTGGGTTTCTTTGGATAGCAACTTATGGGTGCCAATAATGATGTCAGCATCCCCCTTAGCAATTGCCTCTAAGGCGGCATTAATCTCTTTGGTGGTTTTAAAGCGCGAGAGTTCAACAATTCGCACTGGCCAGTCAGCAAAACGATCCTTCCAAGTGGCGACATGCTGCTCAGCTAGCAAGGTAGTCGGCGCCAGAATAGCAACTTGTTTACCGCCCATCACCGCAACAAAACTCGCGCGTAAGGCAACTTCAGTTTTACCAAAACCCACATCGCCACAAACCAAACGATCCATGGGTGTGCCGCTTGTCATATCACCAATAACGGCAGCAATGGCATTGGCTTGATCAGGCGTTTCCTCAAATCCAAAGCTCTCTGCAAAAGCAGCATAGTCATGTGCAGAAAATTCAAAGGCATGTCCTTTACGAATCGCACGAGCCGCATAAAGACCTAATAATTCTGCAGCGGTGTCACGAATTTGCTGGGCTGCTTTGCGTTTGGCTTTATCCCATTGACCAGAACCTAATTGATGGAGTGGTGCTGAATCAGGATCAGAGCCAGCGTAACGGGTAACCATTTGTAATTGCTGTACCGGAACATATAAGGTAGCGTCATTGGCATAAACCAAGTGCAAAAATTCTTCAAAGATAGGCTCTTCTTTTGGTGGCGCTAAGTTCAATAGCACTAGCCCTTGATATCTGCCAATACCATGATCTGAGTGGACCACAGGATCTCCGATCTTGAGCTCAGACAAATCCTTGAACAGCATATCGGGGTCAGCGCTCTCGCTATCCTTACCCTTACGACGCTGACGAGCAGTGCTGGTAAATAATTCAGCTTCAGTAACAACAATGAGATTTTCAGCCGGCCAAGTAAAGCCATTAAATAATTGCGCCGTTACTAAACCAAACAGAGAGTCACTCTTGATAAAGTCAGCTATACCTTCAAAACCTTCTGGCTTTAATGGATAAAGCGGTTTACCGTTTTGACCTGCAACAGAATTACTCTCTTCAAATAACTGGCGAATCGATTCCTTACGTCCAGCGCTATCACTGCAAATCAAAATGCGCACTTTTTCTTGTGCTACCAGTGCACGTAAGCGGTTGATAGGGTCTGCATCACGGCGATGCACTGCAAGATCAGGAACTGCTAAGAATTGCGGGGTGTCTTTGGTTTCTTTTTCAAGAACTAAGCGCGCATTGAGTTTTGCAGCACTAAAAAACTGATCAACATCGAGAAATAGTTCGTTAGGAGCGAGAATAGGTCGATCAAGATCATGCTTTAAGAATTCATATCTTGACTGCGTATCTTTCCAAAAACTTTTAATAGCTTCTTCTAGATTTCCGGTGCTGACAATCCATACCGGATCTCCGGAGCGGGGGAAATAATCAAATACGCTGCACGTTTCTTCAAAAAACAGGGGTAAGTAGGATTCAATTCCGGCGCTGGGTATGCCAAGGTTGGCATCTTTATAGATTGAGCAACGCGTCGGATCGCCTTCAAATACTTCACGCCAGCGACCACGAAAAGCAGTGCGTGAGGCATCGTCAAATGGAAACTCATGTCCCGGTAATAGCCGCACTTCCTTGACCGGATAGAGACTTCTCTGCGTATCTGCGTCGAATGCACGGATTTGCTCTATTTCATCGCCAAAAAGATCTAGGCGATAAGGCAGGCTTGATCCCATGGGGAAAAGATCAATTAAGCCCCCACGAATGCTGTACTCACCCGGACGCATGACAGCGCTAACTGGGTCATAGCCAGCTTGTTGCAGCTGCAGTTTTAATGCTGCTTCGTTGAGTTTATCGCCTTGACGAAAGAAAAAAGTATGGCCAGATAAAAATGCTGGTGGACCAAGCTTTTGAAGTGCAGTGCTTACCGGAACCAAAACAATGTCGCAACTACCATTCAGTAATTCATATAGGGTGGCTAGCCGCTCTGAGACCAAGTCCTGGTGTGGTGAAAAATGATCATAGGGCAGAATTTCCCAGTCTGGGAGTAGGCGGGTCTTCAGTTGTGGGGCAAATGCTGGAATTTCTTCTAATAAACGTTGTGCCTCTTGCGCTTGCGCACAAAAAACTACCATCACCGAGAACTCAGATCGATAGCGTAGGGCAGATTGAGCAATCAGGGCGGCATCTGCTGAGCCAATCAAGCCTGAAAAGGTAAAGCGCTGCCCAGCCCGCGGTGCGGGGATGGGGGGTACCAGTTTTAATGCATCAGACATCTAGGCTCATTATAGAATCAGGTATGCCTTCTGCGAATTCATCATCCCAAGTGCAGTGCCATGCCTTGCTACCCACTGCAGGTACAGGATCCCGTCTTGGCGGGGACTTGCCAAAGCAGTTTCGAGAATTGGCGGGTAAGCCCATGCTCTCTTATGCCATCGATGCCTTCATCAAGACACCACAAATTGCCTCTATTTGGGTTGGTGTAAGTCCTGGATTTATTGATAACCCCATTCTGGGAGAGCTATCTAATACTGCTAAACCCCTGCATTGCTTACCCACTGGCGGCCCAACTCGCCAAGAAACCGTGCGCAATACCTTGGCAGCCATGCTCGATGCTGGCGTTCCAGATACTGACTGGGTCTTGGTGCACGACGCAGCGCGTCCTGGCATTACCCCGGAGCTCATTCAAAAACTCATTGACATCATCAATCAAGCTGGTGAGGGGGGTTTACTGGCGATGCCTGTAGCGGATACCTTAAAGCGAGCTAATAGCGCTATTGCCATTGCCGGTAATTCGATTCGGGCACAAAACACCATCTCTAGAGAGCATCTTTGGCAGGCGCAGACCCCACAGATGTTTCGCTTAAAACCCTTGCATGATGCTATTGAGCAGGGCATTCGTCTGGAGGCTGATATTACAGATGAGGCCAGTGCCATGGAGCTCACAGGAGTAGGGCCAATCTTGGTTGAGGGCGCTACTCGCAACTTTAAAGTGACTCACCCAGCTGATTGGTCTTTAATGGAAGCCATTTTGTATTCCTCACAAAAATAACGATACTGTTCTCATATGACCCAAAGTGCACCCCATATTCCTCAGTTTCGAATTGGCCAAGGCTATGATGTCCATGCTTTAGTTTCTGATCGGAAGCTGATACTCGGTGGGGTACATGTTCCCTATGAAAAGGGGCTTTTGGGTCACTCAGATGCAGATGCTCTTCTGCATGCGCTAACGGATGCCTTGTTGGGTGCTGCCGGGCTAAATGATATTGGCCAGCTTTTTCCTGATACGGATCCGGAATTTAAGGATATGGACAGCCGCATTTTGCTGAGAAGCGCTTTGCAAAAGATTCAAGCTGCAGGCTTTCAGGTGGGAAATGTCGATGCCACCATCATTTGCCAGAAGCCTAAATTGGCGACTTTCTTACCCGAGATGGTGCGCAATATTGCAGCAGACCTGGCCGTTACCCCCAGCCATGTCAACCTCAAGGCTAAAACAAATGAATCTCTGGGTCATTTGGGGCGAGGCGAGGGCATTGCCGTCCATGCTGTAGCTTTGCTCTACAAGGCCTAAAAGATCCTCCAAAACCACTAAGCATTGTAGAATTACGGTCTTTAGAGTGAAGTTCTAGCTCGGTAGCGTTTGCGGAATTCGCGCGAGGATGGCGAAATTGGTAGACGCACCAGGTTTAGGTCCTGACGCCAGAAATGGTGTGGGGGTTCGAGTCCCCCTCCTCGCACCACAAGATTGCTACTTGGCTTGGGCTTCACATATTCTGATTTTCAATTAAGAGACGAGAATGGCTGTGCAGATAGAAAATTTAGGTCAGTTAGACCGCAAAGTGACCTTAGAGTTCGCTCGTGCCGATTTGGCTAAGGCTAGAGAAGCGCAATTAGCGAAATTGGGCAAGACCATGAAAGCCCCTGGCTTTCGTCCTGGCAAAGTTCCCAAGAGCATGGTCGAAAAGCAATACGGCATGCAAGTCGATTTTGAATTGCAGTTCGATAAAGCCTCTGAACTCTTTTTTGATTTGGCTAAAAAAGACAATATTCTTCTAGCTGGTCAGCCACGCCTTGAACCCAAGAGTGAGCTCGATGCCGACAAGATCATATTTGATGCGTTTTTTGAAGTGCTTCCCGAAGTAAAAATCGGTGATTTGAGCACAGCAGAAGTCACTAAATACACAACAGATATTTCTGATGCAGAGATCGATCGCGCTCTGGATGTATTGCGTAAGCAGCAAGTCCACTACCACCCACGCGGTGAAGCTGGTCCTCATGGTGATGGCGGCGCGAATACTGCAGCCCAATCTGGTGACCAAGTCGTTATCGACTTTGTGGGCAAAATTGATGGCGTTGAATTTGCCGGCGGCAAGGCTGAGAACTTTGAATATGTTCTTGGTGAAGGACGTATGCTTCCCGAATTTGAAGCTGCTACTCTGGGGCTTAAAGCAGGAGAGAGTAAAGCATTCCCATTAAGCTTCCCAGCGGACTATCACGGCAAAGATGTAGCTGGTAAAACAGCAGAGTTCACAATCACTGTGAAGTCTGTGAACTGGCCCCATCTTCCGGTTGTCGATGATGCTTTTGCATTGTCATTGGGCGTAGCCGAAGGTGGTGTGGCTAAGATGCGCGAAGAAGTAAAAGAGAATTTAATTCGTGAAACAAAACGTCGTACTACCTCTTTGTTAAAAGCAGAGGTCATGGACAAGCTCAATAGCCTGTGTGAATTAGATGCGCCTAAGTCTTTGGTTGCTCAAGAGCAAGAGCGTCTCGTTGAATCTGCGCGTCAAGATTTAATGCAGCGTGGTGTTCCCAATGCTAAGGATGCGCCAATTCCTGCTGAAATTTTTGCAGAGCAAGCGCTAAAACGCGTTCGTCTCGGTTTAATTCTGAGTGATTTAGTAAAGCAGCAAAATTTAGCTGCTACTGCTGATCAAATCAAGGCAGAGATTGATGAGCAAGCAGCCACCTATGAAGATCCAAAAGAGGTTGTGCGTTGGTTCTACAGCAATCCAAGCCGTCTTAAAGATGTTGAGAACGTAGTTCTCGAAGACAACGTGATCAAGTACTTCACTTCACAAGCTAAAGTGGTTGATAAAGCCGTTAGCTTTGAAGAGCTGAGTAAGTTGAACTAAGTTCAACTACATTTCATTACGATTGAGCATTCACTAAATAAAGGTCTGATCCGATGAGCCAGAATCATTTCCAGTCTGAGAATATAGAGCCAAAGGCTTTAGGTTTAGTTCCTATGGTGATAGAGACCTCTGGTCGAGGTGAACGAGCCTATGACATTTACTCTCGCTTATTGAGAGAGCGCGTTGTTTTCTTGGTGGGTGAAGTGAATGATCAGACTGCCAATTTGGTAATCGCGCAGTTGCTATTTCTTGAAAGTGAAAATCCAGATAAAGAAATTTCTCTGTATATCAACTCTCCAGGTGGCTCTGTTTCTGCTGGTTTAGCTATTTATGACACCATGCAATTTATTAAACCTCATGTCAGCACACTGTGTATGGGTATGGCTGCAAGCATGGGTGCATTTTTATTGTGTGCTGGAGAGAAGGGTAAGCGTTACGCGTTGCCAAATTCACGCGTGATGATTCATCAACCTTTAGGCGGTGCACGTGGTCAGGCCTCTGATATTGAAATCCAAGCCCGTGAGATCCTCTATTTGCGCGAGCGTTTAAATAAAATTTTGGCTGATCGCACTGGCCAGTCGATTGAAACGATTGCTAAAGATACCGATCGTGATAACTTCATGTCTGCTGAGCAGGCTATGGAGTACGGTCTAATCGATAAAGTAATCGATAAGCGTCCTTAATCTATTTTCATTACCTAGATATTTATTTTGAGCGATACAAAATCTACGAACAGCCCAGAAAAAATTCTGTATTGCTCTTTCTGTGGGAAAAGTCAGCATGAAGTCAAAAAACTGATTGCGGGTCCTTCCGTCTTTATCTGTGATGAGTGCATTGATTTATGCACGGACATCATCCAAGAGGAATTAGCCAAGTTACCTAAGCAAGAGGGTGACGATGCTTTACCAACACCACATCAAATCCGTGAGAACTTAGATCAGTATGTAATTGGTCAAGACCATGCGAAGAAGACACTGGCTGTTGCTGTTTACAACCATTACAAGCGCTTGCAGTATTTACCTAAGCCTACAAAAGAGAAATTAGATAAAGACGGTAAGCCTGTTGAGACGGGTACCGGCAAAAAAGAGTCTAAAGTTCCTGCCAAGGCCATGGTCGATGGTGTGGAGTTAGCCAAGAGCAATATTTTGCTTATCGGGCCAACCGGCTCTGGTAAGACCTTATTGGCTCAGACATTAGCCCGTATGCTGGATGTTCCTTTTGTCATGGCAGACGCAACTACTTTGACCGAAGCGGGTTATGTTGGTGAGGACGTTGAGAACATTATCCAAAAGCTTTTGCAAGCCTGTGATTACAACGTTGAAAAAGCCCAACGTGGCATCGTATACATTGATGAGATTGATAAGATTTCGCGTAAATCTGATAACCCCTCCATCACGCGTGATGTATCAGGTGAGGGCGTGCAGCAAGCCTTGTTAAAGCTTGTTGAGGGCACTATGGCTTCGGTTCCTCCGCAAGGTGGCCGCAAGCATCCCAATCAAGATTTCTTGCAAGTAGATACCACTAACATTCTCTTTATCTGTGGTGGCGCCTTTGACGGTTTGGAAAAGGTCATTCAACAACGTACTGCAAAAACCGGTATTGGCTTTAATGCTACTGTTCCTGGTAAGGATGATCGCGGTGTGAGTGACCTCCTGATCGAGGTTGAGCCAGAGGACTTGATTAAGTTTGGCCTAATTCCCGAGTTAATTGGTCGTTTACCGGTTGTGGCAACTTTGGCTCAATTGGATGAAACCGCCTTAATCCAAATCCTGACCGAACCAAAGAATGCCCTAGTGAAGCAGTATCAAGCCCTTTTGACTATGGAAGGCTCTGAGCTAGAGGTTCGCCCAGCTGCACTATCGGCTATTGCCAAAAAGGCGATTGCTCGAAAAACGGGCGCACGCGGCCTCAGATCCATTCTTGAGGGCTCACTCATGGATGTAATGTACGACCTACCATCACTCAAAAATGTACAAAAAGTCGTTATCGATGAAAGTACCATTGCCGAGGGTGGAAAACCCATTTTGGTCTATAAACAGGGTGAGGAATCTGCAGAATTGAGCAAAAAGGCCTAATTTTTAGCTTTTTTTGTAGTTTTTACGGGGTTTTTTCTCATTTTTCGCATATTACCCCCTTGTTTTTCACTTGGCGACACCCATATAGGTAGTATCCTATTCCTAAATTATGTCTGTATTTAGTAGTACAGCATTTTTAGCGAATTTAATGGAATGACTATTTTGGAGGAATTGCCCCATGCCTGGCCACTTATTACTACCCTCTGAACCTATTCAACTGCCTTTGCTCCCATTAAGGGATGTGGTGGTATTTCCGCACATGGTCATCCCCTTATTTGTGGGTCGACCTAAATCGATTAAAGCCCTCGAAGCTGCCATGGAAACTGGCAAAAATGTTCTCCTAGTAGCTCAAAAGACTGCCGCTAAAGATGAGCCTAGCGTAGAGGACCTCTATGAAGTTGGTTGTATAGCCAACATCCTCCAAATGCTCAAGTTACCAGATGGCACCGTGAAGGTGTTGGTGGAAGGTGTTCAACGCGCTGAAGTAAGTCAAGTAGAAGATAGTCAAGGCTATTTTGCTTGCGAGGCTACACCCACCCCGATCTCATCCTTAGATGCCCATGAAACTGAGGCTTTGCGTCGCGCCATCATGGCGCAATTTGACCAATACGTAAAACTCAATAAGAAAGTACCGCAAGAGATTCTCTCTTCCTTAGGCGGCATCGATGATCCTAGTCGCTTAGCCGATACCATCTGCGCACATTTACCAGTCAAGCTAGAGCAAAAGCAACGTCTCTTAGAAATGATGGATGTAGTGCAACGCTTAGAAAGTCTCTTGGCTGATCTAGAAAGCGAAATTGATATCCTGCAAGTTGAAAAGCGCATCCGTGGACGTGTGAAGCGTCAAATGGAAAAGAGTCAGCGTGAGTACTATCTCAACGAACAAGTCAAAGCTATCCAGAAGGAATTAGGAGAGGGCGAAGAAGGCGCTGATCTTGAGGAGCTCGAGAAACGTATTAAAGCAGCGCGGATGCCAAAAGAGGCCTTGAAAAAAGCAGAGTCTGAGTTGAAAAAACTCAAGCTCATGTCACCGATGTCTGCTGAAGCCACCGTCATTCGCAACTTTATTGATACGCTGGTCAATCTTCCCTGGAAGAAAAAAACCAAGATCAATAATGATTTAGCGAATGCTGAAAAAGTCTTGGATGAGGATCATTATGGCTTGGACAAAGTCAAAGAGCGCATCTTAGAGTATCTGGCTGTGCAACAACGGGTTGACCGTGTCAAGGCACCAATTCTGTGTTTGGTTGGGCCTCCTGGGGTTGGTAAAACTTCCTTAGGGCAATCTATTGCGCGTGCAACCAATCGTAAATTTGTACGCATGGCCTTGGGTGGCGTGCGCGATGAATCTGAAATCCGTGGTCATCGCCGAACTTATATTGGCTCGATGCCTGGCAAGATTTTGACTAGTCTCACTAAAGTCGGCGTCCGCAATCCATTATTTTTACTCGATGAAGTCGATAAGATGGGTATGGATTTTCGTGGTGATCCCGCAAGTGCTTTGCTAGAAGTTTTAGACCCTGAGCAAAATCATACTTTCCAAGATCATTATGTTGAGGTGGACTTTGACTTATCCGATGTCATGTTTGTGGCGACATCAAATTCCTTAAATATTCCAGGTCCATTGCTAGACCGTCTGGAAATTATTCGGCTTGCAGGTTATACCGAGGATGAGAAGACTAGCATTGCCACCAATTATTTAATCCCCAAACAGATTAAAAATAATGGTCTCAAAAAGGATGAGCTCAAGATTGAAGAGAGTGCGGTTCGTAGCATGATTCGTTACTACACCCGCGAAGCTGGTGTGCGTTCTCTTGAGCGTGAGATTAGCAAGATCTGCCGTAAAGTTGTCAAACTCCTGTTGCTCAAAAAAGAAGCTGCGCCAATCACCGTCAATGCCGATAATTTGGAGAAGTTCCTCTCCGTCAAGATGTATGACTTTGGTTTAGCTGCGAAAGAAAACCAAGTGGGTCAGGTTACTGGCTTAGCTTGGACTGAAGTTGGTGGCGATCTCCTGACTATTGAAGCGGCAGTAATGCCAGGCAAAGGTGTAATTACTCGTACGGGTTCTATTGGTGATGTAATGAAGGAATCTGTGGAAGCTGCTAAAACAGTTGTACGTTCTAGAGCCAGAGCTTTAGGCATTACTGACGAAGCCTTTGAGAAGAAGGATATTCATATTCACTTTCCAGACGGAGCCACCCCTAAAGATGGACCTTCTGCAGGTATTGCGATTACGACAGCCTTGGTATCGGTGTTTACGGGAATTCCAATTCGCTCTGATGTTGCTATGACTGGTGAAATTACCTTACGCGGCGAGGTGCTCCCAATTGGCGGCCTGAAAGAGAAGTTATTGGCCGCCCATCGAGGTGGTATTAAGCTCGCTTTAATTCCAGAAGAAAACGTCAAAGATTTGATTGATATTCCAGATAATGTGAAGAATGCAATTGAAATTGTTCCAGTCCGCTGGATTGATAAGGTTCTAGAGCTAGCACTAGAGCGCAAACCGGAGGCTTTACCAGACCCGACACCTGAGGAGTTGGCTAAAAAGGCTGCCGAGGCCAGTAAAGTGAACGAAAAGCTCTCTTCGGGTGAGGTTCTAAAGCATTAAGAGCTGCTTGAATGCTGGCAAAGAGGATCGTTTTTCATCTACATTGGGCTGTCTCTGGCCTCTAATCTGATGAAGAACTCCTCCCAGCTTTCACTCTAGGTTACAATCTCGTCTGTATTAATTTGGGGCGCTTAGCTCAGATGGTAGAGCGTCTGCCTTACACGCAGAATGTCGGCGGTTCGATCCCGTCAGCGCCCACCAGTTTCCCAGATGCTTCTTTTGTCTTGCTGGATTTCTCCCTGTTTACTGGCTCTCTTTCCTCTTAGAGCTTTCGCCCAGTACACTATCAGTATCAATCTTATTTCTTGGTAATTAACTCATGTTTGATTCTGTACGCAAGCACCAAAAGATTCTTCAATTTATTTTGATGTTGTTTATTGTTCCTTCATTCGCTTTATTCGGAATTTCAAGTTACTCCGAATTTATGGACAAGGAAACCGATTTAGTCAAAGTAAACGGCAAACCAATTACCTTGCAAGAGGTAGATATGGCTGCTAAACGCCAAGCAGAGCGCGTTGGTGGGAATGCTCAAATTGCACAAAGCTTGCAATTTCGCCAGGCAATCTTAAATGAGCTATTACAACAACGCATCTTAAGCTTTGCAGTTAACGATCTGCATTTGCAAGTGAGCCAAAAAGAATTGGTGAGCAGTTTGCAAAAGATTCCCCAAATTCGAGCCCTTTACCGACAAGATGGTAGCTTTGATGATGCTCGCTTTAAGCAACTATTGGCCAGCAATGGCATGAATGAAGAGCAGTTTTACGCCGGTCAAAGCTTTGAGCTTAAGCTTGCGCAACTCGTCAATTCTGTCGCTCGTACTGAGTTAGCTAATCCAAAATTAGCGGGCATTATCTCGTCACTTTACGAGACAGAAAGACAAGTCCAAACCTTGCAATTTAATGCCAAGGATTATCTATCAAAGGTTAATCCGAGCCCTGAAGAATTAAAGGCTTTTTATGAAGCCAATGCGAAATTATTTGAGCGGCCAGAATATCTTGATGTTGAATACATTGTTTTAAGGGCGGATCCCAAAGAAGACCCTAAACTCTTTAGTGAGAAAGCAGATCTCTTTGCCAATATGACCTATGACCAGTCAGATAGTCTGAAGCCAGCTGCCGATAAACTCAAGCTGGGCATTCAAACGCAAAAAGGGGTTACTCGTAGCGGCGCTATTGGTGTTTCTAAAGATCATCCACTGGCCAATCCTAAAGTGGTCCAAGCCCTTTATGGTGATGAGGCTCGTAATAACAAGAGAAATATTGAAGCAGTTCAAATTTCTCCAGGTGTTTTCGTTTCTGCGCGCGTAGTGACTATGCATCCTGCCCAAGTATTGCCGTTTGCGGAAGTATCTTCTGAAGTGAAACGCCAAGTGAGTCAGCGAGCTGCTGAAAAACTTGCTATTACAGCGGCCAATGACAAGCTGGTTTCTTTAGAGAAGGATCCCAAGAATACTAGCGGTTTTACCAGTCCTATTTGGATCTCCCGTAATAAACCTGGCAGTCTTGTTGGTCCATCTCTTGATGAGGTTATGACAGCAAATCCTGATAAATTACCGGCGCTGGTATCGGTTTCTAACCCGGGTATAGGTATGACAATTTATAGAATTGATCAAGTTCGTCAACCCAGCAGTTCAGATCCCAAGATTTTGAAAGCCCAAGCTGGGCAAATTCAAGCGCTTGCCGCTCAATCAGAGTTTGCAGGATTTATGGGCTACTGGCGCAATAGCGCTGAAGTTAAAGTCATCAATCCATTAAAGGCAGCAAGCTCTGGCTCTGGCAGCTAGATTCACTTGAGTAATTTTTGATAGGGGGCCATTGCGCCCCATACGTTTTTAAAAAGAATGGTTTGCGCATCCACATTAGGATGAATGCGATCACTCTGAAATAAATCGGGTCTGGTCGCAACGCCTTCTAGAAAAAATGGAATTAACTCAATCTTTTCCTCTTTGGCTAAGGTGAAGTAGAGTGCTTTAAATTGTCCTGTGTAGGCTTGACCATAATTGGGCGGAATTTGCATGCCAAAGAGTAATACTTTTGCACCAGCTTGCTTACTCATCACAATCATTTTGCGCAAGTTAGATTCTGTTTCTGCAATAGGTAGGCCACGCAATGCATCGTTCCCACCCAATTCGATCATCACTATCGCTGGTTTCTTGCTATTTAAAAGTGCAGGTAGGCGTGAGAGGCCGCCAGAACTGGTCTCCCCGCTAATACTGGCATTAAAAACGCTTGAGGAGCTCGCATTTTTCTTCAATTGTGCTTCGAGTAGGGCAACCCAGCCTGAACCTCGGGGAAGTCCATACTCTGCTGAAAGGCTATCACCTAGCACCAAAATCACGGGATGGGTTTGTGACCAAGTGGGAATGCTCATAAACAGGCAAAATAAGCCTGTTAACAGCATTAATGTCCTTTTGAAATTGAAAGACTGATCTCGCATTAATTGATCTTATAAAGATTCCACATGAATACATCAACAGAAGCCATCGTTGCCCACCATCTTGCTAAGCTGGTAAAGACTGTCGATGGAGATTTAAGTATTTTGCACGATATTGACTTTGTCATTAGTCGAGGAGAAAGTGTCGCTATCGTTGGCTCATCAGGATCCGGTAAAAGTACTTTATTAAGCTTGCTAGCCGGCTTAGATTTACCCTCGAGTGGTCATGTGCAAATTATGGGTCAAAATCTATCAACAATGGATGAGGATGGACGCGCTCAATTACGCGGACAATTTGTGGGTTTTGTATTTCAGTCATTTCAACTGCTACCCCAATTAAATGCCTTGGAAAATGTCATGCTGCCCCTCGAGCTCTCAGGCATGAGTCTTTCAGAGGCCAAGGACAAGGCGGCGGTTTGGCTTGATAAGGTAGGGCTAGGGCATCGCCTGAACCACTTCCCCAAAACCCTCTCAGGGGGGGAGCAGCAAAGGGTTGCTTTAGCTAGAGCTTTTGTAAACCAACCCGCCATCTTGTTTGCAGATGAGCCGACAGGAAGCCTAGATGAAGGCAGTGGAAACCGAGTAATTGAGCTCCTTTTTGAGCTAAATGCGGAAAATTCTTCCACTTTGGTCTTGGTGACTCATGATCCTGCCTTGGCTGCACGGTGTAGCCGTCAATTGACCCTGCAGGGCGGTCGCTTGGTTTAGGCAAAACCTTATAATCTGAGGATGTCATCATTCTGTTGCTTGCCCGGGGCAAATGCCCTTTCAGCCTTCCGCCAACAGCGACTTTTAGCCTCGCTCGCAGCCCAAGGAATTCAACTTGAGTCTATACAGGCTCAGTACCTTCATTTTATTTGGCCCAAGTCTGAACTCAGCGCCAAAAGTAGAGAGGTTCTGGAGAGTTTGCTGACCTATGGGCAGCCATTTGAGTTGCTAGAGGAAGGAAAGTCTTGGTTTGGCAAAGGCGCCGTAAAGCAATATGCAATTACCATACCGCGTTTTGGCACAGTATCTCCATGGGCCAGTAAGGCGAGTGATATTGCGCGTCAATGTGGCTTAGATATTCTGCGTATTGAGAGGGGCATTCAATTTACTTACTACAGTAAAAAACCTCTTAGCCCTGAGCAGATGCAAGTGGTCTTATCTGCCTTGCATGATCGCATGACTGAAGCCGTGATTAGCAAGATTGATGATGCCAGCGCACTCTATCAAACTTTAGAAGATCGTCCTCTTGAAAGAATTCCTGTTTTAAGTGAAGGCAAGGCAGCACTTGATACAGCGAATCAAGAGTTAGGTCTAGCCTTATCTGATGATGAGGTGGCCTATCTTACCGAAAATTTTATTCGTCTAGAGCGCAATCCCAGTGATGTTGAACTCATTATGTTTGCTCAGGCTAATAGCGAGCACTGCCGTCATAAGATCTTTAATTCTAGTTGGACGATTGATGGCGATGATCAAGAAAAGTCCTTATTTGCCATGATTCGCAATACCCATCAATTGCAGCCCGAGGGCACGATTGTTGCTTATTCTGATAACTCTGCTGTCATGGTTGGCTGTGAAGCAGAAACCTGGGTGCCACAAGGCCAAAGTCATCGCTATCAAAAAGATACCCGTTTAGTTCATACCTTAATGAAGGTGGAGACTCATAACCATCCCACTGCAATTGCGCCATTTCCAGGTGCCTCTACTGGTGCTGGTGGTGAGATTCGTGATGAGGGAGCTACCGGTATTGGCGGTAGACCAAAAGCAGGTCTAACAGGTTTCTCGGTTTCGAATCTGAACATTCCCGGCACAGAATTACCATGGGAGTCAGAGCAGTATGGCAAGCCTGAGCGCATCGCAACACCTCTGCAAATCATGATTGAGGGTCCGCTTGGTGGCGCTGCATTTAATAATGAATTTGGGCGTCCGATATTGGGTGGTTATTTCCGAGTATTTGAGCAAACCCTGGAAGGTGTGCGTCGCGGGTATCACAAGCCCATCATGATTGCTGGCGGTATTGGTAGCATCGATTCCATTCATACGGCCAAAAAAGAAATTCAAGCAGGGCATTTGCTCATTCAACTTGGTGGGCCGGGTATGCGCATTGGTATGGGTGGCGCAACTGGCAGCTCTGTTGCTACCGGTACCAACACTGCGGATTTGGACTTTGATTCTGTCCAACGGGGTAATCCTGAAATGGAGCGCCGTGCACAAGAAGTGATAAATGCTTGCCGCGCCATGGGTGAGAAAAACCCCATCGTTTCTATTCATGATGTTGGCGCCGGCGGACTCTCGAATGCTTTTCCAGAGCTTGCCGATGGTGCTGGTTTAGGCGCTCAATTTAGTTTGCGTAGTGTGCCGCTTGAGGAAAGCGGTATGAGTCCGGCGGAGATTTGGTGCAATGAATCTCAAGAGCGTTATGTGCTTGCCATCGAATCGAAAGATCTCGATTTGTTCAAGTCGCTTTGCGAACGTGAGCGCTGCCCATATGCCGTGGTTGGTCAAGCTACCGCAGAGCGTCAATTGCAACTGAGTGATTCCAAACAAGCTTTAGGCGCTGATGCATCGATGCCAATTGACATGCCTATGGAGGTGTTACTTGGTAAGCCTCCAAGAATGCACCGCGATGTCAAACGCATTTCCCAGCATTTTGATGAGCTCAATGTTACGGATGCTAATTTAGATAACTGTATAGCTTGGGTTTTACAACAACCTACCGTTGCCAGCAAATCATTCTTGATTACAATTGGCGATCGTACAGTAGGGGGTTTAAATGCGCGCGATCCTTTTGTGGGTCCATGGCAGGTCCCCGTAGCTGATTGTGCTGTCACTCTGATCGATTACAAGGGCTACCGTGGTGAAGTCATGACTATGGGTGAGCGCACTCCAATAGCCGTTATTGATGCTCCTGCTGCGGCCAAAATGGCAGTTGGTGAAGCTATCACCAACTTGTTGGCTGCTGATATTGCCCGCTTGGAAGATGTCAAACTTTCCGCTAACTGGATGGCTGCGTGCGGATCGCCCGGCGAAGATGCGAAACTCTATGACTCCGTTAAAGCAATTGGTATGGACTTATGTCCTGCGTTGGGAATTTCTATTCCTGTTGGTAAAGATTCTTTGTCAATGGCTAGTGCGTGGCAAGACAATGGTCAGGATAAGAAGGTTATCTCTCCGGTCTCGCTGATTATTTCTGCTTTCGCTTCTGTGCAAGATGTTCGTAAGACCATCACGCCAGAGCTTCAATTAAAAGATGCCTTAGGTAAAGCGCTTGATACTGAACTGATCTTGATTGATCTAGGTCGTGGTCAGAATAGAATGGCCGGTAGCATTTTGGCGCAGGTGCTCAATCAATCTGGTAAGTTAGCTCCCAATGTAGATCGTCCAGAGGACCTCAAGGCTTTAGCATCTGCCATCATTCAATTACGTAAAGATAATCAATTGCTGGCCTATCATGATCGTTCTGATGGCGGCTTATTGGCGTGTATTGCAGAAATGGCCTTTGCCTCCCATTGTGGTGTCTCTATTAATGTTGACATGATTGCTGTTGATGTTGGTCAAGAAGCGGATTGGGGCGACGCTAAGAATTGGGCTCAGCAGGTATCTGGACGTCGTCATGAGCAAACCTTGCGCGCTTTATTTAATGAAGAATTAGGCGCTGTTATTCAGATACGTAAGGAAGATCGTGATACGGTCTTTGCTACTTTGCGAAAGCTTGATTTAAGCGCATGCAGTCATGTGATTGCCAAACCCAATACTAATGGTCGCATTGAAATTTGGCGTGATGCCAAATCCATTTTTGCGCAACCCAGAGAAGTTCTACAGAAGATGTGGACCAATACGAGCTATCAAATTGCCCGTTTAAGAGACAACCCTGACTGTGCTGATAGCGAGTTTGCTTTGCTTGAAAACGTGGCTGATCTAGGAATGTCACCCAAGTTAACATTTGATGTGGCAGATGATATCTCGGCGCCGTTCATCAACAAGAACGCTCATCCTAAGGTTGCCATTTTGCGAGAGCAGGGTGTTAACTCTCATGTAGAGATGGCCTATGCCATGAACTGGGCTGGTTTTGATGCATATGATGTGCACATGTCTGATTTGCTTTCTGGAAAAGCAAAATTAGCAGACTTCCGTGGCCTGATTGCCTGCGGTGGCTTTAGTTATGGAGATGTATTAGGTGCGGGTGAGGGCTGGGCTAAAACTATTCTCTTCAATAGCCAACTGCGTGACCAGTTCTCCATATTTTTTGAGCGTCAAGATAGTTTTGCTTTAGGTGTTTGCAATGGTTGTCAAATGATGAGTAATCTGTCCGGGATTATTCCTGGCGCTGAAAACTGGCCTAAATTTACCCGTAACCAATCCGAGCAGTATGAGGCTCGCCTGGTCATGGCTGAAGTAATGAATTCACCGTCAATCTTTACCCAAGGCATGGCCGGTAGTCATCTACCGATCGCTATTGCGCATGGTGAAGGCTTTGCCAACTTTAGCCAACAGGGCAATCTTGAGGCCCTCACACAGCAAGGTTTAGCGGCAATGCGTTTTGTTGACCATCAAGGTAATCCAACCCAAACCTACCCAATGAACCCCAATGGCTCGCCAGGTGGTCTAACAGGGGTTACCACTCCTGATGGTCGGTTTACCGTCATGATGCCGCATCCAGAGCGCGTGTTTAGAGCAGTACAAATGAGTTGGTGCCCACCGGAATGGTTAGATACCCCTGACGGTGCCAGCCCTTGGATGCGCTTATTCCGTAATGCTCGAGTGTGGGCTAACTAAATTGCCTAGTTCTGAAGTGATGTTGATGGAGCCGGTGACGTTCTCTGAGAGCGGCGGTATTCGCTACCTCCATTTTGGCAGCGAGTTGATCCAGGGTGCCATGCGTATTCGAGATCCGGATGAAATCTACCTCGAATACAACCAGCAGATGATGGCATGGCTCCTTTTTTTAGAAACCAAACCTGGTATGAAGGTTGCTCAACTCGGTCTTGGTACCGGCGCTTTAACTAAATTCACCCATCGTTATTGTTCCGCTGTGAAAAGCACTGTTGTTGAGCTCAATCCTGCGGTGATTGTTTCCGCGCGCAGCATGTTTATGACCCCCGACGATGATCGCAGGTTAGAAACGCTCGAGACGGATGCCAAGGCATTTGTCCAAAGTGCAAAGTACCAGACTTACTTTGATGCAGTTCAAGTGGATCTTTATGACGCAATTTGCGATGGTCCCTCGGCCAGCTCATTAGATTTTTATCGTGGTTGCTACGATATTTTAAAGAGCCCAGGCGTTCTAACCGTGAATCTGTTCTCACGTCATAAAAGCTTTGATATCAATCTGAATAACATCTGTGAGGCCTTTGACAATCGCGTCTTATTGTTTCCAGAATCTCATGATTGCAATATTGTTGCGATTGCCTTTAAAGGTCCACACCTTAATGTGGAGTGGCAAGAAGTCTCTAAGCGCGCTAAGTTAATTATGGAAAAGACAGGCTTACCCACGAATACCTGGGCAGCGGGTTTGAACCGTGAAAATGCCCATCAAGAAAATAAGCTCTCCATTTAAGGGATGAATTAAAGGAATAAAAAAGGCGATCAACAGATCGCCTTTTCTTTGCCCTAAACAACGGGATTGAATACTTAGACTGTGACGGTGTCAGCTACATCGCTAAATGATTTGATCTTGTCAAAGTTCATGTAACGATATACCTCTTCGGCATTCGCATTTAATGCACCCAATTGATCAAGGTACTCTTGCATGGTTGGAATGCGACCTAAGAGCGCTGCTACAGCAGAAAGCTCAGCGGATGCGAGATAGACGCGCGTATCAATACCTAAACGATTGGGGAAGTTACGCGTGGATGTTGAAACCGCAGTAGAACCCTTACGAATTTGCGCTTGATTGCCCATGCACAGTGAGCAGCCTGGAGTCTCCATGCGAGCACCAGTTCGGCCGAGCACGCCATAGTAGCCCTCTTCAGTTAGGACCATTTGATCCATCTTGGTTGGAGGAGCAATCCAGAGACGGGTAGGCATATCCGTCTTGCCTTCAAGGACCTTACCAGCAGCACGGAAGTGTCCAATATTGGTCATGCAAGAACCAATGAAAACTTCATCAATTTTCTCGCCAGCAACTTCGGAAAGGAACTTCACATCATCTGGATCGTTAGGGCAGGCAAGGATAGGCTCCTTGATTTCGTTCATATCGATTTCAATGATCTCAGCATAGTCTGCATTAGCATCGGCTTTGAGTAATTCAGGCTTAGCGATCCATGCTTCCATCGCTTTGATACGACGACCTAATGTACGCTTATCTTCATAGCCATTAGCAATCATCCATTTCATCAAAGTGATGTTAGAGCGCATGTACTCAATGATGGGCTCTTTATTAAGCTGTACTGCGCAGCCACCAGCAGAGCGCTCAGCAGACGCATCCGATAATTCAAAAGCTTGCTCTACCTTCAAATCTGGCAACCCTTCAATCTCGAGAATACGTCCCGAGAACACATTCTTCTTGCCTTGCTTTTCAACCGTGAGCAAACCTTTTTTGATGGCATACAAAGGAATTGCATTTACCAAATCACGCAAAGTGATACCTGGTTGCATTTTGCCTTTGAAGCGAACCAAAACTGACTCTGGCATATCCAAAGGCATCACGCCTGTAGCGGCAGCAAAGGCAACTAAGCCTGAACCTGCAGGGAAAGAGATACCAATCGGGAAGCGAGTATGGCTATCGCCACCAGTACCGCAAGTATCGGGAAGGAGTAAGCGATTTAACCAACTATGAATGACACCATCGCCCGGACGCAGGGCAACGCCACCACGGTTAGTCATAAATGCTGGCAACTCATGGTGCGTACGAATATCCACTGGCTTTGGATAAGCAGAGGTGTGGCAGAAGGACTGCATCACCAAGTCTGCAGAGAAGCCTAAGCAAGCCAAATCTTTTAATTCATCCCGAGTCATTGGACCGGTGGTGTCTTGTGAACCTACAGTAGTCATATGTGGCTCACAGTAAGTGCCTGGACGAACGCCTTGACCTTCTGGTAATCCACAGGCACGACCTACCATCTTCTGGGCCAAGCTAAAGCCTTTCTTGTTATCTGGTGGGCTCACCGGTACACGGAATTCAGTCGAGGCTGGTAAACCAAGTGCTGCACGTGCTTTAGCAGTTAAGCCACGGCCAACAATCAACGGAATGCGACCACCAGCACGCACCTCATCCAAAATCACTGGGGATTTCAAGGTAAAGGAAGCAATTTCCTTGCCGTTCTTAAATGCTTTACCTTCGTATGGACGCAACTCAATTTCATCGCCCATATTCATATCAGATACATCGAGTTCAATGGGTAGAGCACCCGCATCTTCCATCGTATTAAAGAAGATTGGCGCAATTTTGGTGCCTAAACATACGCCACCAAAACGCTTGTTAGGGACAAACGGAATATCTTGCCCGGTCCACCATAAGACAGAGTTGGTAGCAGATTTGCGTGAAGAGCCAGTACCAACTACATCACCAACATACGCAATCTGGTTACCTTTTTTCTGCAAGGCCTCAATCTGCTTCATGTGTCCGCGAATACCTACTTCATCAGGCTCGATGCCTGGACGGGGATTTTTGAGCATGATGGTGGCATGCAGAGGAATATCAGGTCGACTCCATGCATCTGGAGCGGGGGACAGGTCATCAGTATTGGTCTCACCAGTCACCTTGAAAACCGTGAGTTTCATGCTCTCTGGAACGGCAGGGCGGCTAGTAAACCACTCAGCATTCGCCCAGCTTTGCATGACTTCCTTAGCCTGAGCATTACCTTTTTCAGCTAACTCTTGGACGTCATGGAAGTAATCAAACATGAGCAGGGTTTTCTTTAGTGCGGCGGCGGCAGTTGCTGCGCACTCAGAATCGCTCAATAACTCTACCAATGGTTTGATGTTGTAGCCGCCTAGCATCGTACCCAAGAGTTCTGTTGCCTTCACTCGAGAAATCAGGGGAGATTTGACAGTTCCTTTAGCTACTTCATCTAAAAATTCTGCTTTAACCTTTGCCGCCTCGTCCACACCCGCTGGCACGCGATGGGTAATAAGCTCCAGTAATTCCGCTTCAGTTCCTTTTGGCGGGTTCTTGAGCAAACCGATCAACTCAGCTGTTTGGTCCTTGGTTAGCGGAAGAGCAGGAATTCCAAGGGTAGCGCGCTCGGCAACTTGGGCGTTATAGGCTTTTAGCATCGTGTTTCCTATTGGGTAAGAGTTATCGACAGTACAGCAAATACAGGTTTTTTACCTTATTAACAATATTGTAATTCGGAAATCATGTCTTATATAAGACTTAATTTCCCAATTTCTTAAAAAACAGGTGAAATAGGCAAAAACTGTCTAAAAATGCATCTATAAGCACAGAAAAAGAGGGGGGATGGAGTATTTTGGATTGCTTGGGTTGGAAGAAAAATAGTCAATCTCCAGCTAAGTCATGCATATCATTACCTTAGAGGGAAATTTTCCAAGCGAAGACGCTATCGTTATAATTACTTTTTCCAACAGAGCTTAAGCGATGACCAAATACGTTTTTGTCACTGGTGGTGTGGTTTCTTCTTTAGGGAAAGGAATCGCAGCTGCCTCGCTTGCCGCGATTCTTGAATCCCGCGGCCTGAAAGTCACCCTCCT
>JAXIUI010000008.1:0-69808 GCA_034680725.1 Polynucleobacter sp. | reverse complement strand
GTGTAATTCTGACGATGGCCTTGGTGCTTTTGATAATGCTTGCGACGGCGCATCTTAAAGATTGTCACTTTATCGTGACGTCCCTGGGAGACGACAGTGGCCATCACAGCTGCACCATTAACCAATGGATCACCCAATTTCAGTGACGCGCCTTCGCCTACGGCGAGGACATGGTCAAGAGTGATTTCGCTGCCGATTTCCGCTGGTATCTGTTCTATTTTCAATTTTTCGCCTGCAGCAACTTTATACTGTTTGCCACCGGTTTTTATGACCGCGTACATGGTTTGAAACCTCAATTAATATCTACAATGAAGCTAATCCACCCTGGATGAGCTAAGCCGATTATTATATCTTGCATGACGAGCACTGTCAAAACCAATGAATTAAGCCAAATATTGGCCCCAATCTCCTTAGATTTCAAGGCCTTAGATGAGCTTATCCGTCTTCGCCTGGCCTCAAAAGTCGCCCTGATTGACCAGATTTCGTCCTACATCATCTCGGCAGGCGGGAAAAGGGTTAGGCCGGCGCTACTGCTTTTAGTCAATAAATCACTGGCAAATGGTCAAGAAACGCCTCATGCCCTAGAACTAGCTGCCGTAGTGGAATTTATCCATACCGCTACCTTGCTGCATGATGATGTAGTGGATGAATCTACTCTCAGAAGAGGTCGCGAGACTGCCAATGCGGCTTTTGGCAATGCGGCTAGCGTTTTAGTGGGAGATTTTCTCTATTCCAGGGCTTTTCAGATGATGGTTAAGCCAAATGACTTGCGGGTCATGGAAATTCTTTCAGATGCGACCAATACGATTGCTGAAGGCGAGGTTTTACAACTTCTGAATATGAATGACCCTGAGGTAGATGAGCAGAGCTACTTACAAGTCATTCGCTATAAAACCGCAAAATTATTTGAAGCATCTACTGAGCTTGGAGCAATTCTGGCAAAAGCAAATATTGAGCGCCAACGAGAAGCTGCTGCTTTTGGTCGTCATATTGGCACAGCGTTCCAACTCATGGATGATTTATTAGATTACACCGCACAAGCCTCTCAAATGGGTAAAAATGCCGGTGATGACTTACGAGAGGGCAAGCCTACCCTTCCATTGATCTACTTATTGGAGCATGGCAGCACTGAAGAACAGCTTTTAGTGCGCGCCGCCATCGAGCAAAATCAAGATTTACCAGAAGATGTTTTTGCACAAATTCTGAGTGCGGTACAAAACTCAGGTGCACTTGATTACACACAAGCGGCAGCAAAAAGAGAAGTTGATCTGGCTATTCAATTCCTCGAAAAATTCCCACAAAATGAAGCCAGCAATGCGCTTCATGCGCTATGCAAATATTCCTTATCTAGACAAACCTAAGCGCCTACGCTCTTTATTCTTAGCTCACGCGCGGTAATACGTACTGCCTCCGCCTCTTCACGTAAGCGGACAATTTCTTCAGCCGATAGTCTTTCAAGATTCGAATAATCCAATTTCCAGACCGGATCCTCTGACCAAATCAATGGTGACTGAACTGTAGTGCGAGGTGCTGGAGCACTTTCTAAAAGGCGCAATGCTAATTCAAAATTCTGATCCTGTGATTGAAGATTATTTGGTAAAGCGGCGGCATTACCTAAAGGAAAGTCGCTAAATAGAAAACGGGGTACCCCGCAATATTCAACAATATCTTTTGCCGCGCCCATCACTACTGTTGGAATACCGGCCTCTTCTAGATAACGCGCCAGCAAGCTTTGACTTTGATGGCAGATAGGGCAATTTGGAATGAGCACAGCAACATCCACACCGTCTGAACGTAACTGACTCAAGATCAGTGGCGCGTCAATTTCAAGGGTATGCCTTTGACTCCGATTGGTTGGCAAGCCATAAAAATTCTCAGCGATTTTTTGGACGCGCCCTTTTGCTAAAGCACGTTTTGCTGCATCCAATGGAAACCAGCAATTGCTATCTTCCATATTGGCGTTTTTCCGATCAACTCCCACATGAGCAATGCGTAGATCAGCATTCTCTTGGATTGATCGGGCATAGGGCTCATAAAACTTAGCAGTTGCGTTGTAGGGGGCGCCGGGACCCTGAGCGCCTTTACTGGGATCAAACGGCACTGCAGTAGTCACCAACCCCAAGACGGATTGATTCAAGGGTTTTTTTAGAGGGGCAAAGGGAACTGCAAGGTAATGAGCCCAAACATAGGGTTTTTCATATCCCAAGCCAAGATAGTAGTTACGAGTCCGCTCAATATATCGAACGGGCTGATCCAATTCTGGAGCAAATATCAGCTCGGAACTCTTATTCATCAATACATCCCTGTAAGATATTGTTTATCAAATATTAACTTCTTTAGGAGAATTCATTATGGCTCAATGGCTCAGATTTCAACATCTTGGTAAAACAAGTTTAGGGCAAGTGCAAGGCGATCAAGTAGCAGTCTTTACGGGAGACCTATTTAATAATCCCCAAGCTACTGGCGAAACTCTAAAACTCTCCGATGTCACGATTGATATCCCCTGCGTTCCATCTAAGATGGTTGCGATGGTTGATAACTTCCATGCGCTGGTTACTAAGCTAGAACATGCAGTACCAGCTGAACCACTCTACTTCCTGAAGGGCAACAACTCCTTTCTGGCAGCAAACCAAGTTATCCGCACGCCCAAGTCATACTCCGGAAAAGTGGTTTATGAGGGCGAACTGGGTATCGTCATTGGCAAACCATGTCACGAGGCGAGTGAAGCTGATGCAGCAAAAGCCATTTTTGGCTACACCTGCATTAACGATGTAACAGCAATTGAGATTCTCAACCGTGATCCAGGTTATGCGCAATGGACTCGATCCAAGAGTTTTAATACTTTTGGTGTATTTGGTCCTTACATCACTACTGATGTTGATCCTAGCAAGCTGACTATTAAAACAATCCTTAATGATCAAGAGCGTCAAAACTATCCTGTGGCGGATATGGTATTTCCACCAGCAAAGTTAGTCAGCCTCATTTCTCAGGATGTACCACTACAAGCAGGTGACATCATCGCCTGTGGAACCTCTGTAGGCGTTGGTTCCATGAAACCTGGCAGTAACGTCAGCATCATCATTGATGGTGTAGGTAGACTAGATAATCGCTTCGAGTAAATTCAGAACAATTTCCCCAAAAACAAAAACCCTCACCATATTTCGTGGTGAGGGTTTTTTATTGCTGATGCTTCTAAAAAGAAAAGTGTTAGCCTACTTTTTGCTTAGTAGCCTGAAACGGATGGTAAAGCTAAGCTACCCTTAGAGGCTTGAACATTCTCATCAAGATACTTTGTCAAGGCAAAAACCGTGTTGAGACATGGAGTTGGAGTTTCAGTAATTTTGCCAAGCTCAATAACTGAGCCCAACAAAGCATCGATCTCTAAACTGCGGCCAGCTTCCAAATCTTGCAACATGGAAGTTTTATGTTTACCCACTTTTTCAGCGCCTGCAATACGACGCTCAATATCCACGCGGAAAGTAACGCCCAACTTCTCTGCGATCGTTTGCGCTTCGGCCATCATGTTGCGAGCTAGCTCTTTCGTTAATGGATATTGGCAAATACCTTCCAAGGTGCCATGTGTCAAAGAGCTAATTGGGTTAAAGGTCATATTGCCCCATAGCTTTAACCAAATTTCAGAGCGAATGTCATCCAAAATCGGTGACTTAAAACTAGCAGCAGTCATCATTTCAGACATTTTCTGAATACGCTCTGTTTGTTTGCCGTCCAACTCGCCTAATGGGAAGCGATTGCCTTCAACGTGACGAATGACACCTGGCGCCTGAGTAAAGGTTGCAGGGTACACAACACAACCGATGATGTTATTTGGATTAATGGCCTTTTTGGCCGCACCACCAGCATCTACAGTCTCCACTGAATGATCTTGATACTCACCGCCCAGCTTTTGGAAATACCACCAAGGAATTCCGTTTTGCATTGGAATGAGAATGGTTTCTGGGCCCATGATCGCAGCTAAGTCATCAATGACTGGCTCAACCTGATGGGCTTTGACAGCCAAAATAACCACGTCAGGAGTTTCAACATCAGTAATTTTCTCTACCGCTTTTACTTGAGCTACCAATGGCTCTGGCTGGTCATCCATAATTAATGCAAGACCACGCTCTTTAATAGCCGCTAAGGTTGCCCCTCGCGCAACTACTGTTACATCATTGCCGGCACGCGCCAACATCACAGCAAGGTAACCGCCAATAGCGCCCCCTCCACCGATCACACAGATTTTCATAAGAACTCCATAAAGATAAAAAATTTTGAATTAGGGCAATATTAGATGAGAATATTTTGCGGTGCAATATAATAATTTTGCCTATTTTTTGAGCAAATTTAAGAGGTACTTACCCTTAGATGAGATTTAGCTTTGCTCTAGGCACAAAACCACCCACTAACATTCCAATAATGCTGGCAAAAAGACCGGCCAGTTGAGGGGGCAAAATGGCGTTTGGAGACAACACTTCGCAGCTAATCCAGACCGTCAGCCCGCCTATAACCGCCAATAAGCCACCCAAAGAATTTGCTTTAGACCAGTAAACACCAAACGCCAAAGGGACAAATGCGGCAACCAGGGTCACTTTGTAGGCATTTTCAACCATCTTGAAGATGGATAATTGTGAATTAATCGCAAAGAAAGTGACTACGCCCGTAAAACAAAGGACGGTAACTCGCATGACTTTTAGAAGATCCTGATCAGATAAGTGCTTAAAGAAGCCACGGACAATATTTTCAGCAAAGGTTACCGAGGGCGCCAGCAAGGTTGCACTTGCACAACTCTTGATTGCTGAAAGCAGGGCCCCGAAGAACATCACCTGGGCAATTAATGGGGCATGATTCAAAATCAACTTAGGTAGGATCATTTGGGGATCCGTATTCAAATACTGCTTGACTAAGTCGGGGCTAATAATGACAGCTGAATAGGCCAAATACAGGGGGACAAATGCGAAAATAAAATACATCACCCCTCCCAAGATGGCTGCCTGAACAGCAATATTGACATTTTTAGAGGAAGTAATCCGCTGGAATACATCTTGCTGCGGGATTGAACCTAGCATCATGGTGCAAAGCGCAGCTGTAAATCCCAAGATTGAGGCTAGATTCATATCAGGCCAAAAATTAGAAAACTGTCCAGCTGCTGATGCATGCTCTATCACGACACTAATTCCACCAGTTTGAGAGGTGATTTCTCCACCGATATAGAGCATCCCAATAACAATAATGATCATTTGAATAAAATCAGTGATGGCTACAGACCACATGCCGCCAAATAAGGTGTAAATCAATACACTTCCTGCCCCAATCAGCATCCCAGCAGTTTGAGTAATGCCACCATCTGAAACTACGTTAAATATCAAGCCAAGCGCTTTGATCTGCGCTGCCACCCAGCCAAGGTAAGAAACGACGATACATAAAGTGACTAAGACCTCAACCGTGCGACCATACTTTTCCCGAAAGAAATCACCAATCGTCAACATACGGCGGTTATAGAGATGCCGGGCGAAAAAAAGGCCGACTAAGATCAGGCATAAAGAAGATCCAAAGGGGTCGGAAACAATGCCGCCTAAACCCTCTTGCAGGAAAGTTGCGGGAATCCCTAGAACAGCCTCTGATCCAAACCAAGTGGCAAAAACAGTAGCAGTGACAACCGGGAGAGGAAGGCTATGGCCGGCCGCAGCAAAATCGGCAGTATTCTTTACTCGGAGGGCGGCCCACAGACCAATGCCGACCGATACCACCCAATAGATGATGACAAACCAAATCAGCATCGCCCAATCGCTCCCTCATGAATTTGGTCAAATTATATGGCCTTGTTACTTATGGCATTAAATGAAAGTGGGTTAAGGGATGATTTTCCTGTCTGACATAATTCAGAGGTGAATTCAGCAGATCAGCACCCCATCGAGAGTCAAAAAAGTGATTTAGCCTATCAAAAGGCTATTTTGGGTTCGGTATCACGAACTTTTGCACTCACCATCCCCTTATTGCCTTCGGCAATTGAAGCTGCCGTTGGTAACACCTATCTGCTGTGTCGTATTGTTGACACGATTGAAGATGCGCCTGATCTCACACCCAGCACCAAACAAAGGCTCTCTCAGTTATTTTTAGAGGCCGTTCTTGGCTCCAGTCCAGTTGCATCATTTGTTGAGCCCTGTCTGGATGCCTTAAAAACACATTCCAACGTTGACGAGCTTGATCTGATTTCCCACACACCAACTGTATTGCGTATTTTGCACACCTTCCCAGATCAGGATCAGACTGCAATCAGTCGTTGCGTCTCCATCATGTCCGAGGGAATGTCCCACTTTCATAATCGACAATCTGCAGCTGGGCTCAAGGACCTGGAGGAATTTGAAAAGTACTGCTATGTTGTTGCAGGAGTTGTTGGCGAGCTGCTCACTACCATTTTTAGCAACTACTCTCCTGAGTTTGCCAAGCAAATTGACGGGCAACATCACTTAGCAATTGATTTCGGTCAGGCACTTCAAATGACCAATATCCTCAAAGATTCCCCCGAAGATCGCGCACGTGGCGTTTCTTGGATGCCGGCCAATATGACGCAAACAGCCTTACTGGGTATTGCATATAAAAAGCTCCAGAACTCTCTTAGCTATATTTTTCTAGTGCCCAAAAGTGAAAATGGCATCAGACAATTTTGTTTCTTAGCATTTGGGCTGGCTGTAATGACTCTGGAAAAAATTGCCAATCGTGAGCGATTTCCTCATCAAACCTCTTTGAAGCTCTCTAGAAATGCAGTCTGGGTGTTCTATGGCTATACCAAGATTGCCACCCACAGCGACCTGCTAATGAAAATGTTTTTCTACCTAAGCTCACGACAACTCAGGAAAATAGCTGCATTTAATCCTTAAAGTGCACCTTCATGCTTTAAAAGCCACAATTTCACTTGGCGATAAAAACCAGGATTATCTTCTTTCATAAAACCCCCGATACCCTGCGCTGAGACAACTCGGTGACAAGGCGTAATTAAGGGATACGGATTAGCACCGCAAGCGGTACCCACCGCGCGAGGTCCACTGCGAATTTTTTTAGCAAGCGCTCCATAAGTTTGGGTTTTGCCAACCAGAATATCTTGCGCAGCACGCCATACTTTTTGCTGATGCATCGTGCCAGCAGGCTTTACTGGCAAATCAAACACAAAGGCTGGATTTTGAAAATATTGCTCGCACTGCATTGCAAACAACTTGGCTAAATCATTACCTGGGCGCACTAAAACAGTATCGGGTGGCAAATAATCCACCCTGGAAATAATCAAACTACCATCGATCAACTCTGTTTCTACCCCCAAACACCCAAAAGGAGCAGATATCGCGCAATATTCCGTTAAATTGGTCGTCATTTTTTAATTTAGAGGCAGCTCATGTTGAAGATTCTGACATGAATATCGGAATACATTCCGATCCATCTCAGCCATTGCGATAGCTAGTCAAACCGTACTTTGCTATATTGATTCTTCTGATTATTTTGTAGGCGTACTGAATGGACACTTTTTTTGATGATTGGCCCCTCATCGGTCAAATCGCCTTAGTCCTGTTTTTACTTGCTCTTTCTGGCTTTTTCTCCATGGCTGAAACAAGTATGCTTTCAGCCAATCGCCATCGCCTGCGCGCCATGGCCCATAACGGCAATCGTGGCGCAGCCCTTGCTGAGCGACTATTAAAGCGCATTGACTCGCTTCTCTCAGTTCTGCTGATCTCAAATAATCTGATCAATACCGTCTTGCCTATTTTGGTAACAGGCGTCGCTTTGCATATTTTTGGTGATAGCGGTCTCGTTTTATCCATCGCTACATTAACAGTGGCCTTACTGATCATCATTTTCAGTGAAATCACTCCAAAGGTCATAGGCACTGCATTTCCGGAAAAGATAGCCAGTAATGTTGGCTGGATTATTCTGCCGTTGACCTATATTCTCAAACCACTCCTATGGTTTATCAATAGCTTTGTCTCTGGCCTGATGAAAGCCTTGCGACTTGAAACATCTACAGAAAATAGAGCGATGAGTAAAGAGGAATTGCGAAGCTTAGTCCTTGAGTCAAATCGCTTTGTATCGACTCATCATCGTAATATTTTGCTAAATCTCTTTAATCTAGAAAATATTCTTGTCGACGATATCATGACGCCAAGATCAAAAATTGAGGCACTAGATCTCTCAAGACCTATTGATGAGGTAGTACAGCAACTCGAAACTTGTTACCACAATAAACTGCCCGTTTGTGATGGGGATGCAGAGCGGATCATCGGAATTCTTTCCGTCAAAAAAGCGCTATCCCTACTCGGTAATGCTGAGCTTTGCCATGAAGACTTTAGAGTACTACTCAATGAACCCTACTTTATTCCGAGCGGAACTCCAGTGTTACAGCAAATGCAGTTCTTCCAAGATAATCAGCAACGCTTAAGCTTAGTTGTCAATGAATATGGTGAAGTTCTTGGACTAGTCACATTTGAAGATATTGTTGAAGAGCTTATTGGCGAATTTACAACCTCGTTTTCTAATCTCTCTAACGAGCCACACTGGCTGGCAGATGGAACGTATCTCGCTAGTGGTACAGCAGCCCTGCGTGATTTAAATCGTCTGCTCAATTTAGATTTACCTTTAGATGGGCCACGTACTTTAAATGGCCTCATCTTAGAAAAATTGGAAGCTATCCCAGATCATGACGTTAGCATTCGCATTGCTGATGTTGTTATGGAAATTGTGCAGTTTGATGAGCATAGCGTTAAAACCGTCAAACTCTATCGCCCAAATAATCAGCCCAATATTACTTGAGCGATTTACAGCATGATTCTCTCATTGTTCGCACCTGGCATGAAATTACTATAAATGCCTTAGGCTCCAGGGCAAGCGATATTCACATAGAGCCTCGGGCTCTAAAAACTGAAGTACGTCTGAGAGTTGACGGGCAACTCATTAAACAAGGCCAATACCCCATTAACCTACACGAGCGCTTAATTACGCGCATCAAAATATTGGCGCGCCTAGATATTGCTGAAAAAAGAATTCCTCAAGATGGTCGCTTATCTATTGGTCATGATTTCAGTAAACCTGATACCGACTGCCGAGTTTCCATCATTCCGACGCTTCATGGCGAAAAAGCGGTTGTTCGTATACTGCCGAATAATTTAGAAAATCTATCTCTTGAAAAGCTTGGATTATTACCAGAACAGCTTTATATATTTCGCAATGCGCTCCGCCAAACCAACGGCTTAATACTGGTCACAGGCCCTACGGGAAGCGGTAAAACACGCACCTTATATAGCTGTCTGCATGAACTTAATCAAGTACATCGCAATATTTGCTCAATTGAAGATCCTATTGAAATTCAACTATCAGGGATTAATCAAGTGGCTTACCATCCGCGTGCTGGTTTAGACTTTCCTACGATCATTCGCGCTTTGCTACGACAAGATCCTGATGTCATCATGATCGGTGAAATACGCGATGCTGCTAGTGCTCAATTGGCAATTCAAGCTGCTCAAACGGGGCACCTTGTCCTTAGCACTCTGCATACTCGTAATGCTTCAGGTGCATTGACTCGCCTCAGAAACTTAGGGGTTGATTTCGAGGCCATCGAATCTTGCCTGCGCTGTGTTAGCTCCCAAAGACTTGTTCGCCAGCTTTGCACACAGTGCATTAACCCGTCTCAAGTTACTCCATGTCCTCATTGTCATGGTTCGGGATATTTTGGTCGAATAGGAGTTCATGAAGTATTAGAGGGCCAACAAATTTTTTCATCGGCCATCTATTTAAATCTTTATTCCGCGGGAATTCAAGCTGTAAAAGCAGGATTGATTGATCAAGCCACCTTAGATTCTGAGGTGGGTACATGGCATTGAAAAATTTCATTTCAAATCAGGAGCTCAGCCAGCTTGAGCAACTGAATTTTGCGCAGCAACTTCTCTCCTTAATTCAAGCAGGATTACCACTACTCAACGCTATTGAAATAATCACCCAGTCTAGCCCCAAGTCTTGGCAGGGCTGGTTAAAGCAAGTTCGCCTCCACTTACAAAATGGCAATAGCCTCTCGTATTGCTTGGGAAGCAAAACTGGAAAGTTTTCTCAAGATTTTACAAATCTGATTCGAGTCAGTGAACGCTCTGGAGATCTGGGTTTAGCGCTCGCCACGATCACAAAACAGTTAGAGGCTCAAATTGAATTACGTCGCAAAATAGCTCAATCTCTCAGCTATCCTCTCATCACGCTTGGGACCTCGGGTGCTTTAGTGATTGTGATGATGCTTTGGGTAGTTCCGGTCTTCAAAGAAGTGTTTGCTAATTTTCAAGCAGAACTTCCCGCGCCGACGCTGATTCTGATTTCGATCTCTGAAGCTATTGAACAGTACTGTATTGAGTTATTGAGCATCAGCGTATGCATCATGATTTCTTTCGTATTTTCATGGCATAAGCTCATTACCGTACAGCGATATTGCGATCGCCTCATCTTAAAAATACCATTGCTAGGGAATTTATTTAGACTGGCTACACTAGGCCATTGGTGTCGAACTTTAGGACATCTCATTAATGCAGGACTAGCACTTCCTGATGCACTTCGAGTAACGGCGCAATCCTCTAACCATTGGGTCAGTCATGACTTTAGCGCTGAAATATTTAAACATCTCACTCGTGGCTCTCCGATGAGTGAGGCGCTCAAAAAATCAGATCCTCATTCCCTTTTAATGGATACTGAAACCCTATTGCTACTGCATATTGCCGCACAAAGTGGATCCCTGTCTGAGATTCTAGGCAAACGCGCAAATACTCTAGATCAACAACTGAGCAATAAACTCAATTTACTGAGCCATAACTTAGAGCCTTTTCTGATTCTTTTTGTTGGCTTTGTGATTGGTGGATTAGTCATAATTCTGTATCTACCCATCTTCAATTTAGGGCAAATAGTTTGATGAATACAGAATTCATTCATTTCATAGCAAAGGTATTGCTGATATTGAGCTTACTGTACCTGGCCTATATTGATTGGCGCACCTTTCGTCTACCTGACCATGTCACATTACCCTTAATCTGCTTCGGGATTATCTTTAACGCTATCAGCGACACAGGATTTACTAAAATCTCATCCGCCTTGCTTGGCGCAATTCTTGGATATGGGATTTTATGGGCTCTTAATACTGGGTATCAGACTATAAAAGGGCGTAACGGAATTGGTATGGGCGATGCCAAACTCCTGGCAGCTCTTGGAGCATGGCTGGGATGGGCCGCGCTCCCCAATATCCTTTTGATTGCTTCATTTTTTGGGCTTATGGGTGGCCTTGCTTGGCTAAAATTGAACAAACAAAAATTGAATCAAACTTTTCCATTTGGCCCATTTTTGGCCATTGCTGGCATTATTGAGTTGTTATGGCCTCAATTCATTCAAAACTTTCTTGCCAAACTGATTTAGCCTCCCTCAAAGGGATGCTCCCCCTCATCGGATTAACTGGTGGTATCGGTTCTGGCAAAACTACTGTGAGCGATCTACTCGATACGCTTGGCGCAGGAATTATCGATACAGACTTGATCTCACATGAAATCACTGCCGCTGGTGGTAGCGCAATTGCCGGTATTCAAAATGCATTTGGGAATGAATATCTGACTTCCCAGGGCGCCCTTGATCGCCCAAAAATGCGCGCCCTAGTATTCGGCGATTCTGGTGCTAGACAAACACTGGAACAAATTACCCATCCTCTCATTCGAGAAGAGACCGTCAAACAAGCTATTTCATTGGCACAATCAGGCGTCACCTATCTTGTTTTTGTTGTTCCCCTCCTCATTGAATCAGGCTCATGGCTCAATCTTATCGACTACCTTGTTGTAGTTGATTGCCCAGAAGAAACTCAAATTGCTCGCGTGATGCACCGCAACAATATGCCTCGTGAAGCAGTCATGGGCATTTTGAATGCGCAAACTAGCCGCGCAACACGGCTTGCTTCTGCAGATGCTGTTATCGAAAATGAGGGTGATTTAGAGATGCTGAAAACAGCCGTTTTCAATCTGCACCAAAAAATACTGAAAATTGGGAAAGAGTCGCCTAGTTCGTCATAGAATATAGGCTTGTGATCGTCTACGAATACCCCTTCAATGAATTAGTTCGAAGCATGCTTCGGCTTGAGTATTTGTTCGCTCGCTTTAATCATTTCTTAAGATCCGATGATCCTGAACTTCATCACAATGCAATTGCCATACTATTTGATTTAGGCGATATCGGCTCTCGTGGCGACATCAAGTCTTTATTACTAAAAGAATTTGAACGTCAAAAATACGCCCTCAATGGTTTACGGTCTTCTCAGAAGGTCGATCAAGAAGCCTTATTACAAACCCTCTCTGAAATTGATAAAGCTGCACTCAATATCAATCAATCATTGGGCAAACCAAATTCCATCATCACTGAAAGTGAATGGCTTAATGCCATTCGTACTCGCCTCAATATTCCAGGGGGCACTAGTCCGATTGATTTGCCTAGTTATCATGCTTGGAAAAATAGTCCTTCACATCAGCGTAGAGAGTTATTAGAAAATTATGTTGCTCCTCTCTTGCCATGGCAGGAAGCATGTCAAATATTTTTGCGCCTCCTGCGCCAATCTGGTGAAGCAAAAGATGTTGTAGCGCATAAAGGATCTTTTCAGCAAGCGCCTTCAGGAAAAGTTTACCAACTCATGCGTATTTCCATTGAAGATGATTTACTCTTCTCAGAAATTAGTGCAAACAAATATTTGCTGTCGATTCGTTTTCTGAAATCTGATCGAGATAAGAAGCCACAAATCGTTAATGTGGATGTCCCTTTTAGGCTCACCCTCTGCCAGCTTTAAATCTTTAGTGATCTTAGCTTCTCAAGCATTGGCCATGCGGCTGGCAATAAAGGCTCAACACTGGGCTTTGCTGCTGTAAGTATTTCCCAAGATAGAGCCTGACCCTCTCGCCCCTGAGGAAGACCTTGCCATTGTCGGATGATGCTGACATGTAAGCGTACATATGCATGAGGATAGTCGTGCTCTAAAACCAGTAGCTCTTCACTCTCTTGTATATCAATACCAAGTTCTTCCTGGAGCTCACGTTTAAGCGCATCAAATACAGATTCGCCAGCCTCAATTTTTCCACCGGGGACTTCCCAGTAACCGGCATAGGGCTTGCCTTCAGGTCGTTGGCCTAAAAGATAGCGCCCGGTTGAGTCGAGCAAAATACCTGCGGCAACCTCAGTAATGGGCCGATCAAGCTGAGTCATTACAGTAATGCTTTACTTCGCATGCGAGCCAGCCCAGTGCTTAGCAAATTGCCAAGCGACGCGACCAGAACGAGAACCCCGCTCTAAGGCCCAAACCAATGCATCTGCTCGAGCAGCTTCTATTTGCGAATCACTCAAACCAAAATGGCGCAACCAATGTGCCACGATTGTTAAATATTCATCTTGCTTGGGAGGGTAAAAAGAAAGCCATAAACCAAAGCGCTCAGATAAAGAAATTTTTTCCTCAACCACTTCACCAGGATGAATTTCACCATCATCGCTATGAACATAGCCCTCGTTATCTTTCATGTACTCTGGCAATAAATGACGTCTATTCGAAGTAGCATAGATCAAAGTATTGTCAACCTGAGCAGACACCGATCCATCCAGGGCAGATTTCATGGCTTTATATCCAGACTCGCCATCCTCAAAAGAGAGATCATCACAAAAAATAATAAAACGTTCTGGTCTATCAGCCAGTAACTCAGTGATGTCGGCCAGATCGGCTAAATGCTCCTTCTCGACTTCAACTAAGCGAAGACCTTGACTCGCAAATTCATGAAGGCTAGCTTTAATTAAGGAAGATTTTCCGGTGCCTCGCGCGCCGGTTAGTAAAATATTATTTGCCGGCTTTTTTTGAATAAAGTTTTTGGTATTGTCACGAATTGCATCACGCTGACGATCGATATTTTGCAAATCCTCAAAGCTAATGTCAGCCACATGCTTGACTGGCTGCAAAAAACCGATGCTACCAAAAATACTGTCGCGGCGACGCCACCTAAATGCAGTAGAGGATTTCCACTGCTCTTCAGTTAACGGTTTAGGTAGAAATGTTTCAAGGTGACTTAAGAGTCGATCTAATTTTTCATTCATATTCTAGTTTCCTATGAGCGGTAATCTGCATTAATAGAAACATAGTCATGAGACAAGTCACAAGTCCACATCGTTTGAGATGCAGTACCTCTCCCCAAATCAATCTTGACCGTAATTTCGGGTGCCTGCATCACTCTTTGGCCATCAGCCTCTTGGTAGTCAGGGTGGCGCCCACCATTTTTAGCCACCCAAACATCTCCAAGCCACATCTGGACTTGATTAACATCGAGGTCTGCAATACCAGCATAACCAATTGCCGCAAGAATCCGCCCTAAGTTCGGGTCACTTGCAAAAAAGGCCGTTTTCACTAATGGAGAATGTGCTACAGCCTCTGCGACCAAGCGGCATTCTTCATTGGTTTTGCCACCCAAAACTTCGATTGTCATAAATTTAGTGGCGCCCTCACCGTCTCTCACAATCATTTGAGCTAACTGACGAGAAATATCAATTAATGCCTTGCGCAGCACACCATAATTTGGATCATCAGCAGACTGTACCTGAACTGAAGACTGCCCTGTAGCCATGATGATGAAGGAATCATTTGTTGAAGTATCACCATCAATCGTAATAGCATTGAATGAAAGATCGGCCACCTCTTGCGTCAACTGACTGAGTAGGCCAGGAGCAAAGCCAGCATCAGTTGCAATAAACCCAAGCATGGTTGCCATATTAGGATGAATCATTCCAGCACCTTTACAAATGCCGGTAATCGTTACTGCACCAGCCGGCGTTTGAATGGATACCGAGCTTGCCTTGGGCTGAGTATCGGTCGTCATAATTGCCTCGGCAGCATCTAACCAATGATCTGCATTTAAATTAGCAACTGCCTTAGGTAGGCCAGCAATCAACTTTTCAATAGGAAGCGGCTCCAGAATCACCCCCGTTGAAAATGGCAGGATTTGTTCTGGATTTAACTTTAGCTCCTTAGCAAGTGCATCACAGGTTGCCAAAGCATCTCGCATTCCCCGCTCTCCAGTTCCCGCATTGGCATTACCAGTGTTGACCACCAAGGCACGGATTCCACCTTTGGCATCACCCAAGGCCAAATGCTCACGACATACTTGGACAGGAGCCGCACAAAACCGATTTAAAGTAAATACGCCAGCAAGCTGTGATCCAGGAGCTAGGGTCATTACTAAAACGTCTTTGCGATTTGCCTTCTTAATTCCTGCTTCGGCTATACCCATTTCAAAGCCTTTGACAGGCTTTAATTGGTCTTTTTGGGGGAGGGGTAGATTAACTGTCATGATCTGACAATTGTAGAGGAGACTTCTTATAGAGTCCTTGCGTTCCAGAACTCCTTAGAAAGTCACCATATCAAGTTAATGCACCGCAACAGTTTTTATATTTCTTACCACTGCCACAGGTACATGGGTCGTTTCTACCGACCTTAGGGCCAGATCGAATGGGGGCTGCCACTACCTTGATTTCACTTTCCTGATCGCTAGCGGCAGGCTCAGCAAACTCACTCTCGGCATCAGCATGTTGATACTGAAGATCTGAAAGCTTCGCAAGGTCTTCATTCATGGATTCAGATGCTTCATCTAAATCGCTTGCACTGCGAATCTGTACTGTCATGATGTTTTTCACAACATCATTTTTGATGACATTCAGTAACTCACCGTACAACTCAAACGCCTCACGGCGGTATTCTTGCTTAGGATCTTTTTGCGCGTAACCTCGCAAATGGATGCCTTGACGCAAATGGTCTAGGGCGGCTAGATGTTCACGCCAATGGGTATCCAAGCTATAGAGCAATACTGAGCGCTCAAACCCAGCAAAAGAGGGACGGCCCGAGAGCTCAACTTTTGCGTCGTAAACCTTCTGAGCAACTTCCAATACGCGATCTACAATCTGCTCGTCTTCTATTGATTCAGCATTTTCTACCCAATTCTTCAGATCTACCGCAAGACCCCAATCACTGGATAAAACATTCTCTAAACCCAACAAATCCCACTGCTCTTCCATGGACTCTTGGGGCACATATAAAGCACAAATACCTCGCAAGACGTCTTCACGCAAGTTGGCAACCAAATCACCAACATCACTACTTTCTAGTACTTCATTTCTTAAGCGATAGGTTTCTTTGCGTTGATCATTTGCGACATCGTCATACTCTAATAATTGTTTACGAATATCAAAGTTACGGCCTTCTACCTTACGCTGGGCTGACTCGATTGAACGTGTCACCATGCCTGCTTCAATGGGCTCACCGTCAGGCATTTTGAGACGATCCATGACTGCGCGTAGACGATCACCCGCAAAAATACGGAGTAACGCGTCGTCTAGCGAAAGATAAAAGCGTGAAGATCCATGATCGCCTTGGCGACCCGCACGACCACGCAACTGATTGTCGATACGACGACTCTCATGGCGCTCAGTACCAATAATATGTAAACCACCTGCGGAAAGCACTTGATCATGCAAACTTTGCCACTCATCTTGCAAGGTTTTAATCTTGGCAGCTTTTTCTACAGTGGATAAATTGGCATCCGCCTCAATCAAGGCAGACTGTTTTCCGACATTACCACCCAACACAATGTCAGTTCCACGACCAGCCATATTGGTGGCGATCGTAATCATCTTGGGTCGTCCCGCCTGAGCAATGATTTCTGCCTCACGCGCATGTTGCTTGGCGTTTAAGACCTGATGTGGCAGTTTGCGCTGATCTAATAAGCCTGCAATTAATTCTGAGTTCTCAATCGAGGTAGTGCCAACCAATACAGGTTGACCACGCTCATAGCAATCTTGAATGTCTTTAATTACCGCATCGTAACGCTCACGAGAAGTTTTATAAATCTGATCTTGGCGATCTTTTCTCTGGCTGATTCGGTTTGGTGGAATTACCACAGTCTCAAGGTTATAAATCTCCTTGAACTCGTATGCTTCAGTATCCGCAGTTCCCGTCATGCCAGCTAACTTGCCGTACATACGGAAATAGTTTTGGAACGTAATCGTTGCTAGCGTTTGATTCTCATTCTGAATCGCCACACCTTCTTTAGCCTCCACTGCTTGATGCAGGCCATCTGACCAACGACGCCCTTGCATTAAGCGGCCTGTAAATTCATCAACAATGATGACTTCTTTGTTTTGTACTACATAGTGCTGATCACGATGATACAAAGCATGCGCACGCAGAGCAGCATAGACATGGTGCATCAAAGTAATATTTTGCGGAGCGTATAAAGATGCGCCATCATTCAGAGCACCCAGCTGTACCAAAGCAGCCTCAGCCTTGTCATGCCCCCGCTCGGTGAGATAAACCTGCTGAGTTTTTTCATCTACCCAGTAGTCGCCAGGCTTTTCAACACCAGTACCGTCGGATTTTTCCTCGCCAATTTGACGCTCTAAATAAGAAGGCAAAGAATTTAGCTTTAAGTACAGATCAGTCTGATCTTCTGCTTGGCCAGAGATGATCAAAGGTGTACGTGCTTCGTCAATCAAAATGGAGTCGACTTCGTCAACGATGGCATAGGCTAAGCCACGCTGTACACGTTGACCAACATCCTGGACCATATTGTCACGCAGATAATCAAAACCAAACTCGTTATTGGTTCCATAGGTGATATCAGCAACGTAGGCTGCTTGCTTAGTTGTATGGTCCATCTGCGAGAGATTGACCCCAACTTTCATACCCAAGAAGTTATAGAGAGTTGACATCCACTCAGCATCGCGCTGAGCCAAATAATCATTGACTGTGACAACATGAACACCTTTGCCTGTCAAAGCATTGAGATAAACAGGCAGGGTCGCTGTTAAGGTTTTACCTTCACCCGTTCCCATTTCCGCAATCTTGCCTTGATGTAATGCTAGACCACCCATGATCTGTGCATCAAAATGGCGCATCTTCATTACGCGAGAACTCGCTTCTCGAACTACTGCAAATGCCTCTGGCGCAATGTCATCGAGGGACTCACCCGCAGCTAAGCGCGACTTAAACTCAGCCGTTTTTGCTTGAAGTGCAGCATCATCTAAGGCCTGCAAACTAGACTCAAAAGAGCCTACCTTGGCAACCACCTTGCGATACTGTTTTAAAAGGCGGTCGTTTCGACTGCCGACCAGGGTTTTGAAAAGACCGATTACCATGGGATATTGAAGTAAATTAAGTACCTGAGTTTATCACCCGCACCTTCTTTTTTATGAACTTTGCCCCAAAACCTTCCCGCAAGAATGTTGCCCATGATTGGCAGGATTTTCTGCGCGATTCTGAAGGTCTCGGGGGTATTTTGGCTAAAACTGAAGATTTAGCCAAATTAAGAAACTCCCTTAGGGCAGCATTAAATGAGCTTGATTTGGAGCATTTAGCGCCCAAGATTGAGGCTGGCTGGCGGTCTGGGGGTCAAAATGAGCTCTTTTTACTGGTCAGTGGAGCCACTATTGCAACCCGTCTGCAGCAGATTTTACCTAGCTTAATCAATGGCTTAGGAAAAAATGGGGTGATTTGCTCTAGCATCAAAGTCCGTCTCAAGCCTAACCCGCCCCAATGGGAAGTAAAGCCTAGGGAAAATGCGAACACAGCTATCAAACCAAAAGGTTTAAATGCTGCCGCTAGGAATTCTTGGGAGGATTTGCTCAAAAAAATAGCTCCGGATTCGGAGCTGAGTAAGGCAGTTAAACGTTTACTTCGAAATAAGCCGAAATAGTCAGCACTAGAAAAAGAGGGGCTGACTCTCTTTTGAATAGGCTGCAGGGGCTTTATTTTCTGAAAAACCCGTAATTTCATAGGCAGAAGGATCTTCAAGTAATTTACGCAACAAAGCGTTATTAAGAGCATGTCCCGATTTTTCTGCAATGTAAGCTCCCACAATGGGATGCCCAACTAAATAGAGATCGCCAATGGCATCTAAAATTTTATGCCTGACAAACTCATCCTCATAGCGTAACTCTTCGTTATTCAGAATACGATGTTCATCCAGAACAATTGCATTATCTAAACTTCCGCCCCGGGCCAAACCCATCTCTCTTAAAGCCTCTACTTCGTGGGCAAAACCAAAAGTTCGTGCACGCCCAATTTCACTGCGATAGGCATGCTCAGCAAAATCAACGATAAAGCGCTGCCCAGTTTTATCAACTGCAGGATGCTTAAAGTCGATCGTGAAATCCAGCTTAAATCCAAAAAAGGGTTCTAGGCGCGCAAGTTTATCGCCATCTCTCACTTCAATCGATTTTTTAATCACCAAGAATTGTCTTGGCGCTTCTTGCTCTGTAATGCCAGCTGATTCCATTAAGAATAAAAATGAAGCAGCACTACCATCCATGATGGGCACTTCCTCACCATCCAATTCAATCAAAAGGTTATCCAGTCCCAAACCAGCACAAGCGGAGAGCAAATGCTCAACTGTAGAAACGCGAACTCCATCTTTTTGAATAACTGATGCAAGACGTGTATCACATACAGCTAAAGCAGTAGCCGGAACAATTGCTTGCTCCGGCGTATCCATACGAACAAATAAAACCCCTGAATTAACTGGCGCAGGCTTAATAGACAAAGTCACCTTACGCCCTGAATGCAAGCCAATCCCCACGGTTTTAATCGGAGTAGCGATTGTGCGTTGCTTCATCATGTTTTTAAATTCAGAAAGATGTTCTTACAGCTTATTTAATGTAGAAGCAGCATCACTAACTTCAAACTTGCCTGGCGCTTCGAGATCCAAGGTTTTTACTGTGCCATCTTCAACAATCATGGCATAGCGTTGTGAGCGAACACCTAGACCACGTGCAGTGAGATCAAACTCCATACCTAATTTTTTCGTAAATTCTGCACTACCGTCGCCAAACATACGAACCTTTTTTCCAACCTTCAGATCCCGACCCCAAGCACCCATTACAAATGGATCATTAACAGAAATACACCAAATCTCGTCAACACCTTTGGCTTTAAGAGCATCATAGTGCTCTACATATCCAGGAACATGCTTAGCTGAACAGGTTGGTGTAAATGCACCAGGTAAAGCAAAGATCACAATTTTCTTACCAGCAACCAGTTTTTCTACTTCGAATGCATTAGGGCCAACAGAACAACCCTCAGTAGCTTCATCTAAAAACTCATACAAGGTGGCATTTGGTAATTTTTGTCCGACGGCAATCATAAAGTCTCCAATTCGTTAATCATTAAATAGTAGTGATGAGTATGCCAACGCTAGCGCAGGATTCGTCGTCCGGAGGGGCGCCGCGCTGGCACTTTCAATCTACTATTGTATTGAGCAGTGTTTTAGTCTGCTTGCTTACGTAAAAAAGCAGGGATTTCGTAATAATCAGCCCCCTTATCCAACATGGTTTTTGCCTGAGGAGAGCTATCAGCACCCAATGTAGGGGCTTGCACAGCCTCACGAGAGCTACGGAATACGCGTGGCAAATCATATTGGCTGTAATCAACACTGCCCGCTGCTGCCTGACTAGTCATTGATGGCATGCCACCAGCGCCTGTCTGCGCTAATCCAGCGCTAACGCTCAAAGCTGAGTCTAAACCCACCTTACTCATCGCCGCGGAGGCACTTGCTGGCGCAAAACTATTGAGATCGGCCATCGTTGGCATTGCATCATGGGTACCAGTAGCTTGTCTCCAAACAACTTCAGGTTGATGACTTTGACGAGCCTGTGGATTATTCAAACCAGTTGCAACTACAGTTACGCGCAATGCATCACCCAAACTCTCATCATAAACAGTGCCGAAAATCACAGTAGCATCATCAGCAGCATAGCCACGAATTGCAGCCATTACTTCACGAGTTTCAGATAATTTCAATGAGCGGCTAGCAGTGATATTTACTAGTACGCCACGCGCACCAGAGAGATCAACGCCTTCCAACAGTGGTGAAGCAACAGCAGCTTCAGCAGCCAAACGGGCACGATCCATGCCTGAAACAGTCGCCGTTCCCATCATCGCTTTACCCTGCTCACCCATCACAGTTTTCACGTCCTCAAAGTCGACGTTAATTAAGCCTTGTACGTTGATAATTTCTGCAATGCCTGAAACAGCGTTATGCAATACATCATCAGCACAAGCAAATGCCTTGTCAAACTCTGCATCTTCACCCATCACTTCGAAGAGCTTTTCATTGAGAACAACAATTAATGAATCAACATATGACTCGAGCTCAGCAGCGCCGTTTTCAGCAACCTTCAAACGCTTCACGCCCTCAAAATCAAATGGCTTACTGATCACACCAACAGTCAAAATGCCCATCTCTTTAGCAACTTGCGCAACGATTGGAGCTGCACCCGTACCAGTACCGCCACCCATGCCTGCAGTAATAAACACCATGTGTGCGCCCTGCAAGGTATCGGCAATACGTGCACGAGCTTCCTGAGCAGAAGCTGCACCGATTTCAGGTTTTGCGCCAGCACCGAGTCCGCTAGAGCCTAGTTGCAAATTCACAGATGCCTCAGAACGCTGTAAAGCGCCCGCATCGGTGTTCATGCAAATAAACTCTACGCCATTTACACCGCGACGAATCATGTGCTGAACTGCATTACCACCTGCACCACCAACTCCAACCACTTTAATAATGGTTTTGCCGGCTGTTTCTTGATCTAACATTTCAAATTCCATATACCCTCCTAGGTAATAAGTACTACATTAACGACGACGAAAAACTTAAAAATTTCCTGCGAACCATTCTTTCATGCGCGAAATAACACTTTGCAATGAGCCTGATTGGGATACGCGACGGCCACGCAATAACTGTGCTTGACCCTCCATTAATAAACCGATGCTGGTAGCAAAACGTGGGCTACGTAATACTTCATGTAAATGACCACGATATTCAGGAGTGCCAATACGTGCTGGGCGTAAAAAAACTTGCTCTGCTAGCTCGACCATGCCCGGCATTAAAGAGGTGCCACCAGTCAGTACGATTCCTGAAGACACCATATCTTCGTAACCAGAATCGCGCACCACACTCCTCACTAAAGTGAACAGCTCTTCAACTCGGGGTTCAATCACTGCAGCCAATGCCTGCTTTGACATTGGACGCGGCTCGCGATCTCCAACCCCTGGCACATCAATCATGGTTGATGGATCAGCCATATCTTGGCGTGCGATGCCATATTGAATCTTGAGATCTTCAGCATCAATCGTTGGGGTACGCAATGCCATTGCAATGTCATTGGTAATTTGGTCGCCCGCAATGGGAATAACCGCGGTATGCCGAATAGATCCCTGGCAGTAAATAGCAATATCTGTTGTACCACCACCGATATCTACTAATACAACACCAAGTTCTTTTTCATCTTCAGTTAAGACAGCCAAACTAGATGCGAGCGGTTGCAATATCAGGTCATTTACCTCTAAGCCACAGCGGCGAACACATTTCACAATATTTTGTGCTGCGCTAACTGCGCCAGTGACGATATGGACTTTTACTTCAAGACGAAGCCCACTCATGCCGATAGGCTCACGGACATCTTCTTGTCCATCAATAATGAATTCTTGAACAAGGATATGAAGAATTTGTTGATCCGTTGGAATATTGATTGCCTTAGCGGTCTCCAGAACACGCTCTACATCACCAGCACTAACCTCTTTATCCCGAATAGCCACCATACCACTAGAGTTAAAACTCACAATATGGTTACCAGCAATTCCAGTGAAGACTTGAGCAATTTGACGATCAGCCATTACTTCAGCCTCTTCTAATGCTTTCTGAATTGACTGGACTGTTGCTTCAATATTGACGACAACACCTTTTTTGAGACCCTTTGAAGCAGTTTGCCCTACGCCAACCACATTAAATTCGCCATCAGGTGACAATTCTGCGACCAAGGCAACTACCTTAGAAGTGCCAATATCTAAACCTACCAATAAATCGCGATTGTCCTTACTCATTCTCAATCCTCATTGCTTACGCCCACTTTTCTTAGCTTCTATTTCATTCTTTTTTTGACCCGTAGATGCGAGATGTACTGCAAAACCATTGGCATAGCGCAAATCGATCGCATCTACACGATTAGCCCATTTCTCTTGAACCTGTGGCCAATATTTAAAGAGTCGTGCTACACGATCTTCAGTTAAGGTTTTGTCCGAGTTCTCTTCATCACGACCAAACTCGACCCTCATTCCATTGGACAACTTGACATTCCAGGCGTAGCGATCAGATAGAGTGAGACTCTTGACCTCTGCATCCCATGGCTTGAACCATCCATTTGCTTTTTCATAGAGCCGCATCACTTCTTTGCTGGAGTCATCTGGTCCATAAAAATCAACTAATTGAATACCATCACCAACCTCTGAAACTCGCCCTACAAAAATCTCACCATGGGTGTTCATTAAACGGTGACTATCAACTCCACCCCATATTCCAAAAGGTTTTTGCTCTTCAATATTCACAACCAATTCATTTGGCCAAACCCTACGAACATTGGCGTGTCGTACCCAAGGCATTGACTCAAAGCCTCGTTTAACATCCTCTAATCTCACGCTAAAAAAATTTCCCTTAACAGTTTCAATAACTTGCTGCTTTACTATCGGCTTACTAATATGCTTTAGCGTTTCCCCCGCAATTGGCTCTATCACTATTTGACGCAAAGCAAACACCGGTCTTTGACTCAACCAAAGCAAAATACCCACCAATAGCATCAGTGCAAATAAACGCATCAGAAAGCGCGTGAGTTTTTTCATACGCTCAGGGTGATTCCAAATAGGAGATGCTAGTGATGCACACACTTCACCGAATCCAGAAAGGAAATTGCTCATACGATTCATGCTCGAGCTTCCCCTTGGGTGTTCAGTGTTTTACTAATGACCCATAAAACCAATTCGGCATATTCGACGCCGGCGGCTTTAGCTGCCATAGGCACTAATGAATGAGATGTCATTCCCGGAGACGTATTCATCTCTAATAAATAGGGCTTGCCCGTCTTCTGGTCTAACATGACATCCGCTCGACCCCAAGTCTTGCAACCAAGAGCCCTGTAGGCTGCCAAGGCTAATTCTTGAACTTCTAAATTGACTTCTGGAGCTAGGCCAGTTGGGCATAAATATTGCGTCTCATCAGAGAAATATTTATTGTGGAAGTCATAGTTGGCTTGCGGCGGAATAATTTTAATTACGGGCAATGCTTCCGCATCTTTACCAAAACCTACCAAGGGACAAGTTAACTCATCACCAATAATGCAAGTTTCTGCAATCACTGCTTTATCCATTGCCGCTGCAAGTTGATAGGCAGCAGGCAACTCATCGACCGACTTCACTTTTGTCAGCCCCAAGGAAGAACCTTCATGGGCAGGCTTCACAATTAATGGCAAGCCCAACTTGCTAACCACTGCATCCCAATTGCTGTCTGCTTTAAGTTCTTCAAACTCAGGGGTAGATAAACCACTGCTGATCCAGATACGTTTTGTGGCTATCTTATCTATCGCCAATGCCGATGCCAATACTCCACTTCCGGTGTATGGCAATCCCAATAGCTCTAACAAACCCTGGATAGTGCCATCTTCTCCATACCGTCCATGCAAAGAAATGAAGACGCGATCAAATTTTTCTTGTGCAAGCTCAGTTGGGCAGCGTAGGCCCGGATCAAAACCATGGGCATCCACACCCTTAGACAATAAGGCATCTAAAACGCCACCGCCTGACATTAGAGAAATCTCACGCTCACCAGAACGTCCGCCTAGCAATACGCCTACTTTGCCTAAAGATTTAACATCAAGTTTTGCTAGGTCTTGCTTGACCCGCTCTCCCCAAGATAGGATTTGCTCAATTTGCTTAGGCATTTTTCGCCTCCGCTAATACATGCGGCAACCCAGAAATAGAACCGGCACCCATCGTGATTAAGACATCGCCATCACGCAATAGGGCTTTCAACTTCTCAGGCATATCCGCTACCGTAGGAGCAAACGCTACTGAAGTACTATCCAATAAGGCCTTAGCATTTTTATCAATCGCTAGAGCAGCTTTCAGGAGGCTTTGTCCATTAGCACCAGGAATTTTGGCTTCACCTGCCGGATAAACTTCGGTTAAAACTAAGGCATCGAAATTCTTGAGCACTTGAACAAACTCACCAAAACAATCTCGAGTACGCGTAAATCGGTGAGGCTGGAATGCTAAAACTAATCGACGCTCGGGATAAGCTCCGCGAGCAGCAGCCAAGGTAGCAGCCATTTCTACTGGGTGATGGCCATAGTCATCAATCAGCGTAAAACTTCCACCATCTGCCAATGGAATATCACCATACCTTTGAAAGCGACGTCCCACTCCACCAAATTCAGATAAGGCTTTCACAATCGCCTCATCACCAACACCTAATTCGGTTGCAATACCGATAGCTGCCAATGCATTTCGTACGTTATGCAAACCTGGCAAATTCAATTGCACTTCCAGTGGGCCTGGCTTATTACCGTGCCTTCGAACCGTTCTGCGATCTACACGGAAATGCATACGAGTACCTTGCGCACGAATATTGCTCGCACGAATATCCGCATCATCCGATAAGCCATAACGCAGAACGGGTTGCGAAACAAAAGGGATAATATCTCGCACATTCGCATCATCCACACAGAGCACGGCAACGCCATAGAAAGGCATGCGCTGAATAAATTGTACGAATGCTTGCTTTAATCGCGCCATATCATGCTGGTAAGTATCCATATGATCAGCATCGATATTAGTCACCACCTCCATAGCAGGGAATAACTGCAAGAAGGAAGCATCTGACTCGTCCGCCTCCACCACAATGAAATCACCCTGACCTAAGCGTGCATTAGCGCCCGCAGAATTTAACTTTCCACCAATAACAAACGTAGGATCTAGGCCGCCTTCAGCCAATACAGATGCAACTAAGCTCGTCGTGGTTGTTTTTCCATGTGTACCAGCAATGGCAATGCCTTGCTTTAAGCGCATTAGCTCGCCAAGCATGACAGCGCGCTGAATAATAGGCACCTTTGCTGCCCGAGCAGCCAAAACCTCTGGATTATTTCCAGCCACTGCAGTAGAGATCACCACTGCTTCGGCAGTGCCAATATTTTTTGGGTCATGTCCAATATGAATGAGAGCACCTAACTCACTCAAACGTTTCGTTGTAGCGCTTTCGGATAAATCAGAACCAGATACTTGGTACCCCAAGTTCAAGAGCACTTCGGCAATACCACTCATGCCAGCGCCACCAATACCCACAAAATGAATTTGCTGAACAATATGTTTCATATGCCCACTCCCGCACAATCAGCACAAACTTCAGCAACGCGTCTTGTAGCATGCGGCTTTGCCAGTGCATGCGCACGCTCAGCCATCAACCTTAAATCGTCACGACTCATGTTTTGAATCATTAGGGCAAGATCTTGCGGGTGAAGATTTGTCTGAGGCAATAAGACCGCAGCATCTGCATCAGCTAAGAAACGCGCATTGCCAGTCTGATGGTCATCAATGGCATAAGGGAATGGAATAAGGCAAGAAGCGACCCCACATGCTGCAATTTCAGAGACTGTCATTGCTCCCGCACGACAAATAACTAGATCAGCTTGTGCGTAAGCTGCCGGCATATCGTCTATAAATGCACGAATATCAGCCTGCACCCCTAACTGCGCATAGCGCTGCTCAAGATCTGCCAAGTGCTTATCACCTGCCTGATGAATTATGTGGGGACGCGCCTCTTTGTCCATCAAGGCTAGTGCCGCAGGGACTGCCTCATTCAAGGCTGCAGCTCCTAAACTGCCACCAACTACTAAAACTGATAATTTTCCGTTACGTTTTTCATAGCGTTTAGATGGCGCTTCAATGGCATCAAATGCCTCACGAATAGGATTGCCCACCCACTCAGCATGCTGCATCGTATCGGGAAACCCAGTTAAGGTACGCATTGCAATTTTGGCTAATGCTAAATTAGCGCTACCAGCCACTGAATTGGCCTCATGCAATACTAAAGGCCTCTTCAATAGCTTAGTCATTAATCCACCTGGGAAGGTAATGTAACCACCCATTCCCAATACGACGTTCGGCTTGAGCCGACGCAAAATCTTCCAACTTTGCAAACAGGCTCTGGTCAAATTAATCGGCAACATGAGTTGCGCTTTAATTCCTTTGCCACGTAGGCCACTGAAATCAACTGCTTCAAATGGAAACTGACGCGCCTGTACTAGACGGTATTCCATACCATTTTTATTGCCAAGCCAAGATACATTCCAACCACATATCCTGAGATATTCAGCAACCGCAAGCCCTGGGAAAATATGTCCCCCAGTTCCTCCAGCCATGACTAAGATAGAAGGCTTGGTCACAGCTTACCTCCCCGCATCAGAATGCGATTTTCATAGTCGATCCGCAGAAGCATTGCTATTGCAATCGCATTCATGAGAATGCCTGAGCCACCATAACTAACCAGAGGCAGGGTTAATCCCTTGGTGGGAAGCAAACCCAAGTTCACACCCATATTGATAAAAGCTTGCCAGCCAATCCAAATAGCCACACCTTTTGCAGCCAAGCCGGCAAAACTGCGATCCAACTGTAATGCAGTACGTCCAATTAGAAATGCACGACGTACGATCCAATAAAACAAGAAAATAATGACCACAACACCAACAAACCCAAGCTCTTCACCAATCACTGCCATGATGAAATCTGTGTGAGCTTCTGGGAGATAGTGCAGTTTTTCAACACTGCCTCCTAAACCGAGACCAAACCATTCGCCACGACCAAATGCCATCAAAGAATGGGTTAATTGGTAGCCCTTGTTAGCAGCATTTTCTGCTTGCCATGGATCTATAAAAGCCATGATGCGTTTTTGTCTAAATGGAGATAAGGCAATAATCGTGACAGCACTTAGGATGCCCACCGCCAAGAGTCCGCCAAATAGCTTGGCGTTAATTCCACCTAAAAATAGAATTCCAAATGCAATGATTGAGATAACAACAAGTGCCCCCATATCGGGCTCAGCCATTAATAAACCACCTACCAGAGCAACCGCAATACCCATTGGCAACATCCCCTTCACAAATGAATGAAGATATTCCTGACGTTTAACGGTATAGCTTGCTGCAAAGATCACTGCAGCAAACTTCATTAACTCTGATGGCTGAAAGTTCATTAAACCCAAGGGTATCCAGCGCTTAGCTCCATTCACACCCTTGCCAATGCCTGGAATTAACACGGCTATTAATAACAACACCGTAAAAGCAAAAATGAGCGGTGAGTAGCGATCCCATACCGCGCTTGGAATCTTAAACGCCCATATACCGACCACAATGGCAATGGTTAACGAAATTAAGTGGCGAATCAGAAAGAAATTACTGCTGTAATTAGCATACTTAGGACCGTCAGCCAAAGTAATTGATGCCGAATAGACCATCACCAGACCAATTAATGCTAGAGACAAGACAGCCCAAACTAATAACTGGTCATAGTCCATCATGCGCGAGCGAGTCTGCTCCACACCAGACACTGCATCCCTAAGTCCAGTGCGGAAGTTATCAATACCACCTCGGGAAAAATTCCAAAAGCGGCCTAAGCCCAAACGATTTTCAGGAAACAGTTTTTCCCTCAAACTCATATTTGAACTCCCTCAAATTGCATTTCTAGCTCTTGAACTTCAGCGACAAAGGCTTCAGCGCGCGCTACATAATCCTTGAACTGATCAAAACTTGCACATGCAGGTGATAGCAAGACAATATCTCCAGCCTGTGCTCTTTTTGCAACTTCAGAAACGGCATTATGCAAAGTCTCACTCATCACTGAGGGGACTGCATCACCAAGTGCTTGGGCAATGATGGGCGCATCCTTACCAATCAAAAAAACACCCTTTACAAATCGTAATGTAGGCTCCCGTAAGGGACTGAAATCCTGACCTTTACCTTCTCCACCAGCAATTAACCAAATGCGCTTGCCTGATTCATTTGCACTTAAACCATTTAACGCTGCAACGGTTGCACCAACATTAGTACCTTTACTATCATCAACATACTCAACATTTGCAACGATTCCAATACTCTGCACCCGATGAGGTTCACCATGGTAATCACGCAATCCATGTAACAACATATTCATTGGTAAACCTGCTGCTCTAGCCAGAGCAAGAGCAGCTAATGCATTTAAGGCATTGTGCCGACCGCGGATACGTAAGGCATCTGCTGGTATTAAACGCTTTAACCTGAGTGGCTCATCCTCAATAACTGCAGATTTACGGCGACGCTTCGGTTGGGGCTCCTGATCTTCATCGACTTCAGCCCATACCAACCAATCAATTCCACCAGCACGCAAATCATGCTCGATTCCAAATGCACCTTGCTCATCTGGACGATTAGCTCCGAAGGTAATGATCGATTTGCTTACTTTCTGCTCCTCCGAAAGCAAACCCATAACCTGTGGATCATCACGATTCAAAATACAAACAGTATCTAAACCAAAGATATTGGCCTTGGCATCGATATACGCTTGCATATCTCCATGCCAATCAAGGTGATCTTGCGAAATGTTCAGTACAGTCGCAGCTGTTGCATTGAATGTGCTTGTATAGATCAACTGAAAACTGGAGAGCTCTAGCACCCAAACTTCAGGCATATCCACCACTTGATCTGCTGCATCTAAAAAAGACATCAATTTATCTAAGGCTGCCGGACTAATATTGCCCGCTACTGCAACACGCTTACCAGCCCGTTCACACAATTGGCCGGTGAGGGCAGTTGTCGTTGTCTTGCCATTTGTGCCCGTAATAGCTAACACTGCTGGCTGATATTGTGAGTTATCCACTTGAGCCATGCGATCTAAGGCTGCAATTGCTCGAGCAAAAAATTCCATCTCACCCCAAACATCAACTTCCAACTCTTGAGCTTTGGTTAAGAAGGATCGAATAGGTTCTTGAATAGGCGATAAACCAGGACTAATACCAATCACATCAATATGCATTAGGTGAGCCACTTCAAGTGGGCCAAAGTTCACCTCTTTGAGTCCTGCAAATTCAAGCTCAGCTAACCAAGCTTTCTGACGATCAGTGAGCTGCTGGCGATCGCGTGTATCAGCCAGGCTTACTTGGGCCCCATTTCGTAGGCACCACTTGGCCATGGCATATCCAGATTCACCTAAACCTAAAATCAGAAACTTTTGAGGCTGAGTGTATTCATGCTCCGCAAGGAGTGCAGGATTGGCAAAGGCGAGATCGAGGTTATGCATATTCTTTGGCTTATCGCAATTTCAGGCTAGAGAGGCCAATGAGGACTAATAAAATAGTGATGATCCAGAAGCGAACCACTACTTGTGTTTCACGCCAACCACCCAATTCAAAATGATGATGCAGTGGAGCCATCCTAAAAATACGACGGCCCTCTCCAAAACGTTTCTTGGTAAATTTGAACCAGACTACTTGCAACATGACTGAGCAAGTTTCAGCTACGAAAATTCCCCCCATGACAAAGAGAACAATCTCTTGTCTCACAATGACGGCAATTGTGCCAAGAGCGCCACCTAATGCTAGTGCACCAACATCACCCATAAATACTTGTGCAGGGTGAGTGTTGTACCAAAGAAATGCCAATCCAGCGCCCCCCATTGCTCCACAGAAAATCATCAACTCACCAGCACCTGGTATGTAGGGGAACAAAAGATACTTTGCATAGATAGCATTACCCATTACGTAGGCAAAGGCTCCTAATGCGGCACCCACCAAAATGACTGGCATGATCACCAAACCATCGAGCCCATCAGTCAAATTAACAGCGTTACTACTACCTACTATCACTAGATAACTTAAGATAATGAAACCCATTACTCCTAAGGGATAGCTAACCTCTTTCATGAATGGGATCAATAGATTTGACTTTGCCGGCAGATCTAAAGCAAAACCACTTTTGAGCCAATCGTAGAAAAGTTGCAACACCTTGAGATTATTGACTTCTGAAACTGAGAATGCCAAATAGATTGCAGCAAATAGGCCGATTAATGTTTGCCAGAAGAATTTTTCTCTGGAAGCCATTCCTTTCGGATCTTTGCGAGCCACTTTACGGTAGTCATCTACCCAACCCACCATTCCGAATCCAAAGGTCACAATCATCACAATCCAAATAAAGCGATTGCTTAAATCTGCCCAAAGCATGCAGGAGATAAAAATACCTAAAAGAATTAATACGCCGCCCATAGTCGGCGTTCCGGACTTCACTAAATGCGTTTGTGGACCATCTGTACGTACAGCCTGACCCATCTTGAGCGCAGCTAACTTTCGAATGACCCAAGGACCAGCAGCCAGACCAATTAAAAGTGCAGTAACAGTGGCCATTACCGCCCTAAAAGTAATGTAATTAAAGACGCGGAAAAATCCAAAGTCGTCTTGTAACCACTGAGCCAAGATCAAGAGCATGTTTTAGCCTCCTCTAATAAGGCCTGCACAACACGCTCCATGCGCATAAAACGGGAACCTTTAACTAAAATAGTTAAATACGTGGAATCATCAGCATCTAGAGTGCCGAGAGCATGGTTAAGGTTTTCCAACAACTGATCAACATCTTTGAAATGCAGCGCACTTTGAGTAAGCGCTTGTTTATTTAGCGCATCATTAAAACCTTGTACTGCAAATTGACACTGCTCACCAAGCGTAAATAATTTAGTAATACCCTGCTCAGCAGCATAAGCTCCTACTTCTTGATGAAAAGCAGGACCTTGCTCACCTACCTCGCCCATATCACCCAAGACCAACCAAGCAGCATTTCCAGACTGCTTAAGCGCATCAATTGCCGCTCTGACAGAATCAGGATTAGCGTTATAACTATCATCAATTAAGCTGCGATTAGAGGCCAATATCTTTACTTGCATTCGGCCATGAACAGGCGTAAATGACTCTAATCCCAACTGAATATTCTGAAGTTCAAGGCCTGCAGCTAAAGCTACAGCAGTTGCTGCAAGAGCATTACCTAAGTTGTGCTGCCCCAGTGTATTTAACTGAACTTCAATACTTCCCTTTTCAGTCTTAATTTGGAGTTTTCCATTAGGTAGAGTTTGACCTGTTACTGAGGCTGAAATGGCGTTGCCTGATGACATGAAAGCAAAGTCCACAATCTTTCGTCCTGCAGCAGCCACACGCCAAACATGACAAAAATCAGAATCCGCAGGAAATACTGCCACACCATTTTTCGGTAGAGCGGCTAACACTGCTGCATGCTCATTTGCCACCGCCTCCACGCTCGCCATAAACTCCTGATGCTCGCGTTGGGCATTATTAATTAATGCAATATTGGCCTGGACAACATGAGCAAGCTCAGCAGTTTCACCAGGATGATTCATGCCAAGCTCTATGACAGCCAAGCGGTCGCTTGAACGCATGCGCAATAGAGTCAGCGGCAAACCAATGTCGTTATTGAGATTACCTTTAGTCACTAAAGTCGCATTCTCGCCAACCGCGGCTTTAAAAATAGAGGCAATCATTTCCTTTACGGTAGTTTTGCCATTAGAGCCAGTTACAACAGCCACTGGAATAGAAAACTGCTTACGCCATGCATGCGCTAGCTGACTCAAACTTTTTTTAGTATCACTCACACAAACAGCTGGTAGATTTGGCGGGCACTGATGTGAATCGCTAATCAGGGCTGAGCTCGCTCCCGCTTGAACAACGCTGGATAGAAATTGGTGAGCATCAAAGCGTTCGCCTGATAAAGCAACAAATAGTTCACCCGCTTGCACCTGGCGACTATCACTGCCAATACTCGAAATCTTTAGAGACTTTGCGGCCTCTTCTGAAGTGTTCAGTAGATTGCTTCCAGGCAACATGTCATGAATATGAGCGAGTGTTGTCATGAAGGTACTCATAGAGCACCCCCCGCAGCTAAGCGAATATGCTCTTGATCTGAGAAATCAAATTTCTTTCCTTTGATTTCTTGGGTAGACTCATGACCCTTACCAGCAACCAAGATGACATCTTTGAGATCAGCGTGCCGAACTGCAGCCATGATTGCCGCAGCTCTATCTGGCAAGGATTGAATATTATTAGATTCCTTCGTTATTCCAGAACGAATCATTGCGATGATGGCCTCAGGCTCTTCTGAGCGCGGATTATCACTCGTTAAGACAATGTGATCCGCATACTCTTGCGCCACTTGACCCATTTGTGGCCGCTTACCCGAATCACGATCGCCACCACAACCAAATACACACCACACCTTGCCACCCCGTTGAGTGGCGACTGGCCGCAAAGCAGCCAAAGCTTTAGCAAGTGCATCCGGGGTGTGAGCATAGTCAACTACCACTAAAGGACCATCAGTTCTTTGGGTTCTATTAAGCTGAATGAGTTCCATTCGGCCAGGAACTGGACTTAACCTCTCCATGCGCTCAGACGCTTGAGCCGGACTAAATCCTTCGGTAATCAATACCGTCCATACCGCCAAATAATTACTAAGATTAAATTCGCCTAGCACTGGCAACTGCAGTACGGAAGATTCAAAATCTTTGCTGGCAAATACCGCGTCGTATCCAGTCGAAGTGATCTTGAAGTTTTTTACATAGATGGAGTTAAGACGATCGCCAAAATTCTCGAAACCAGCAAAGGCCTTGTCTGTTAAAGCATATCCCCATACCCTCAACTTATTTGCTGCCAACAGCTTCACTGCTAACTCACGTCCAAATGGATCATCAAAGTTAATGACAACATTTTCTAAAGTAGGAATCGAAAACAGTTTTTCTTTGGCTTGCGCATACTCAGCCATAGTGCCGTGATAATCTAAATGATCCTGAGTCAAGTTTGTAAAGACTGCACAGGAGACATCCAAACCTGCTACACGCTCTTGATCAAGAGCATGCGATGAAATTTCCATGACTACTTGCTGAGCACCTTGATCTAATAGCCCTTTCAACTCTGTTTGCAAACGAGGTGCGTCTGGAGTTGTATAGCCAGAGTAAGCCAAAGCCCCAGGAAAACCCGTTCCCAAGGTACCCACTACAGCACTCCGATGATTTTCTGTATCTAATGCTTGTGCAAGCCACTGAGTAATACTTGTCTTTCCATTAGTGCCTGTTACGCCAATGACATTTAACTGTTTACTAGGGCAGCCATACCACTGTGAACACAACTTACCAGCCAGGGCGGCCAAACGGGAGACTGCAAAACAGTTTGGATGATCTATATATTCATCGGCAATTCCGTCTGCTGGATCAAATACTATTGCCGCAGCGCCATTTTCCAATGCAGCAGCAATATAGTCACGCCCATCTCTAAATGCTGCACCTCTTCCAACGGGATATGCAAAGAAAATATCCCCGCTGGTGATTTGCCGACTATCAGCGCAAATTTGGGCACCATGACTAGTGATATCACGCAAATGAGAAATCAATTGATCAGGATCTGTAATCATGATTGTCATCATCTCTTGAGTACCACCGGCTGCACTTTTGCAGATGCACTCTGAATGTCAATGGAGTTTTTATCCTGCAATACCATTTGCTTCATATTGTTGTCGGGCAAAACATTTAAAGTACGCAATGTTTCACTAACGATCGTGGAGAATACGGGGGCTGCTACATCGCCACCGTAATGACTACCACCAGTAGGCTCATCGATCATGACGGCAACCACAATTCGTGGTGCGCTAATTGGGGCTAAGCCAGCAAAATAAGCACGATATTTATTAGCGTAACTTTTGCCGACTAATTTATGTGCTGTACCCGTTTTGCCACCAACTCGATATCCCTCAGCCTGAGCTTTGATCGCAGTGCCGCCAGGCTCTGTAACTGTCTCCATCATGCTGCGCATATCAATGGCTGTTTTTGCTGAAATGACCGGAGTGCCCGGCTTAAATTCAGGGCTGCGCTCAATCGTCAGAGGCACTAATTCACCATCACGAGCGAAAATGGTGTACGCACGTGCCACTTGAAATAACGATGAAGAAATACCATAACCAAATGCGATACGTGCTTGATCAGTTGGCATCCATTTCTTATGCGGATGCACCGTGCCTGCAACTGCTCCAGGAAAGCCAATTTTTGGCGCTTGACCAAAACCAACTGAGGTGAAGAAATTCCACATCTCCTCAGCAGAGAGATTATTCATTGCAATTTTGGCAGTGCCGATATTGCTCGATTTCTGAATAATCTGTGAAACCGTTAGGTTGCCATAGGGATGAGTATCAGTAATTGGCTTAGGACCTACTAAATATTTTGCGCCAATTGCCATATTGGTATTTGGCGCAACCACGCCCTTCTCTAAGGCAATTGCAACCGTTAATGGCTTCATCGTAGAGCCAGGCTCAAATGTATCGGTCAGCACGCGATTGCGTAGCTGCTCACCAGTTAACTTTTTACGATCATTGGGGTTATAGCTTGGGTAATTGGCTAAGGCTAATATTTCACCAGTCTGCGTATCTAAAACCACAGCACCACCTGCGCTTGCGCGATGTTGCTCTACAGCATTCTTAACAGCGTTGTATGCCAAGAACTGAATCTTGCTATCAATGGATAACTGCAAATCTTTCCCATTTTGAGGAAGTTGCAAAATAGCAATTTCTTCAACGACTCTACCCAGACGGTCTACTACAACTCGCCGCTGTCCTGGATGTCCAGCTAAGTCTTTCTCGCGAGAGAGCTCCATCCCCTCTTGACCGCGATCCTCAACATTGGTAAAGCCAACGACATGTGCCATCGCCTCACCCTCTGGATAAAAGCGGCGATATTCATTATTTAGTCCAATACCAGGGATTTCTAATTGTTTAATCTGTTGAGCAATCGCAGGCTCAACCTGGCGCTTCAGAAAAACCTGCTTACGCTCTTCTTTTAATTTTCTACGTATTTCAGCTTCGCTAATTTGCAAGAGACTCGCTAACTTTTGAATCTTTTCAGCTGATAAATCATCCGGAACAGTGTCGTTATAAGCAATCACGGACTTAGCCTCAAGACTTGTAGCAATCACTTGTCCATTACGATCGAGAATTTTTCCGCGATAGGCGGGTAACTCTAGCTCTCGTTGAGTACCACGCACCCCTTTGGCTTCATAAAATGCATTTCCTGGGCCTTGGATCCAAAAGGCACGAATCAATAGCAACATGAATACAAAGAACAACATAAACAACATCAAGCGTGACCGCCACATTGGCAAGCGCAACACAAGATTTGGTGTAGTCGAGAATCCTACCGGCCTCATCTTGCCTCCTTCAGGTACAAAGTACGATCTGGAGAAATGGGGACCATGTGTAACTGATTTCGAGCTACATCACGAATGCGTGCAGATTTTGATAAATTCCGCTGCTCATATTCAAGACGTAACCATTCTTGATTAAGCTTGCGCTCTTCAATTTGTGCGCGCTCTAAGGAGATAAATAGCTTTCGAGCACGCTGCTGAGCGGCAACTAAAGATAATGCACACACTAGCAGCAAGACAAGCAAAGTCAAAGTAGCGCGATTCAAGCTAATGCTCCTAAGCGCTTCTGGGCAACGCGCATAATCGCGGAGCGAGCACGAGGATTTTCTTGAACTTCGATATCACTCGGTTTAACGCGACCAATGATTTCTAGAGGGCTAAATGGCAAGTCTTTGTCACGAACAGGCAATCCACGTGGCACGTCCACCTTGGCATTTGCTTGCAAAAATTGCTTCACAATACGGTCTTCTAGAGAATGAAAGCTAATCACTGCCAAGCGTGCACCTGGCTTTAATAATGTCAAAGCTGCTTTTAAACCAATCTCTAAATCTTCTAGCTCGCGATTAATAAATATACGTAAAGCTTGAAATGTTCTTGTAGCGGGGTCCTGCCCTATCTCACGAGTACGCACCACACTGGCAACCAAGCTTGCTAACTGCAAGGTTGTTTTGGGTGATGCACCCTCTTCCCGCTGAGCTACGATTGCTCTAGCGATCTGAGATGCAAAGCGTTCCTCACCATAAGTCTTAATCACGCGGGTGATTTCCTCTTGCGGAGCCTGCTCCAACCATTGCGCTGCAGTTAATCCATGATCTGTATTCATGCGCATATCCAGTGGGCCATCTTTGCGAAAAGAAAACCCACGGTGCGCTTCGTCTACCTGAGGCGAGCTGATACCCAGATCCAATAAAATTCCATCGACTGATTCTGGCTGTGCGTACTGATCCATTTGCGCAAAACTGTCGTGCACGATTCGCAAACGGGAGTCGTTGATTTTTTCCGCAACTGCTATAGCCTCTAAATCCTTGTCGAAAGAAATCATGCGTGCGTTTGCACCCAATTGAGAAAGTAGCGCTTGCGTATGACCACCACGACCGAAAGTACCGTCGATGATGAGAATATTTTTTGAGGGGTCTGAAGATGTAATCAGCGGTCCACTGATCAGCGCCGTCACCGCCTCGGCCAGTAACACTGGGCGATGAGTTATGTTCATGGCACCCTGTCATCAAAAATTGAATTGTTTCAGTGCTTCAGGCATACCCTGCGCGATGGCAGCCTGTTCTTTCGCAGCATAAGTAGCCGCATCCCACAATTCCAAATGACTTCCCATTCCGAGCAACATCACTTCTTTTTCAATACCAGCAGCAGCACGCAACTCAGGGCTAACCAAAATTCTTCCGGCGCTATCTAAATCGACTTCTGCCGCATTGCCCAAAAAAATTCGGCGCCACCAGTGTGCATCCATCGGCAGTTGAGCAACGCGTGCGCGAAAAGTTTCCCACTCGGGACGCGGAAATAAAAGCAGGCAGCCATCGGGGTGCTTAGTCAGCGTAATTCGACCCTCACCCTGCACCAACAAGGCGTCACGATGCTTCGCCGGCACAGACATGCGGCCTTTTGCATCTAAATTGAGAGCTGACGCACCTTGAAACACCATTTACCCCACTTTTTCACACTTCCTCCCACTTTAGAGGATTGGAATAAGGGGGTCAAGCGTTTTTAAGTAATTTTTTAGGAAATTCTCTAGTGATTACAAACACTTAGCGTGATGTGTTCACAAAATGCTACCTATAAAAATACTACTTGAAACAAGGGCTTGGAAAATATACTTAAGAATAGGTCTTAGCTATTAAGCTAATTATCCCAAAAATATACTGTATTAATAAACAGTATTATAAATAAAATGTTTTTAAAATAGGATTTAAAGCTAGATTTTGTAAGCAGTACTGGTCATGATTTTTGACATGGACTGCATTATCTTTTTTACCGCCTCTGGGAGCGGACTTCCACCAGCAGAAATTGCGGCCTGACCGTGCTCAATTTCGTCGATACGCATTTGATCAACAATTGCGCGCGAACGATGGTCTTCTTCAGGCAATTGTTTGAGGTGACTTTCGAGGTGATTCTCGACTTGTTTTTCTGTTTCAGCAACAAAACCCAAACTCCAGCGATCACCCGCCAAGCCAGCAACTAAGCCGATTGCAAAGGATCCAGCATACCAAATTGGATTGAGATAACTAGTGTGCGAACCTAACTCCTGAAGGCGTGTTTCACACCATGCCAAGTGATCCATTTCTTCTTGAGCTGAATGATCTAACATTTGAGCTATTTCTGAGTTGCGAGCCACTAATTTTTGCGACTGGTACAGAGCTTGCGCGCACACTTCACCAACATGGTTTACGCGCATCAGTCCAGCGGCATGTTCTCGCTCAGCAGGATCTAGCGCAGTTACTGAGGATAGTTTTGAACCAGGCATCAAACGATGGGCATGGGCACCGCCAACTACCGATCGCAGGGCAGTATCAAATTCAACAATGAATTGATCGATGAGCGCCATAAATCCTTAAATCCTTAGACCAATACTTCGGCTTTGGAGCTTTGCTTTGTCTTCAAACCAAGCTCGGCCAAGAGCTCACGGTCTTGTTCTGCCTCAGGATTACCGGTAGTGAGTAGTTGCTCACCATAAAAAATAGAGTTAGCGCCAGCCTGAAAACACATCGCCTGAACAGCCCTTCCCAATTCTTGTCGGCCAGCCGATAAACGCACCCTTGCTCGCGGCATCGTGATGCGGGCTACCGCAATGGTTCTCACAAATTCGAGGGGGTCTAAGGGCTTCTGATCAGCTAAAGGCGTTCCAGCCACAGGCACCAAATGGTTAATTGGGACTGATTCTGGATAAGGGCTGAGATTGGCTAAACGCGCCAAGAAAGCTGCACGCTGCTCTCGTGACTCACCCATACCCACAATGCCACCGCAACATACTGACATCCCCGCGGCTCGAACATGGGATATTGTGTCTAAACGGTCCTGATAACCCCTTGTAGAGATCACAGAACGATAAAAATCCTCGCTTGTGTCTAAATTATGGTTATAAAAATCTAGGCCAGCCTCTTGCAGGGCTTGCGCCTGATCAGCCTCCAACATACCCAAAGTAGCACAGGTTTCGAGGCCAAGGGCCTTAACACCCTTGATCATCGCAGTCACTTTTTCAATATCACGATCCTTTGGCTCACGCCAAGCAGCGCCCATACAAAAGCGGTTCGAGCCAGCGGCTTTAGCGGCTTTAGCAGCCTCCAAAACCTCATCTAAATCCATTAATTTATTGGCTTTAACGTCCGTGTCATAGCGGGCAGCTTGGGGGCAATAGCCACAATCCTCGGGGCAACCACCCGTCTTAATGGATAGCAAAGTAGCTAATTCAACATCGCCATCCGGAAAGTAAGCACGATGGGTTTCCTGAGCCTTAAACAATAATTCATTAAATGGCAGGGCAAAAAGCGCTTCAATTTGAGGTACCGTCCATGCACTGGACACATCAACTCCCAAGTCTTTTCCCGCATTTAAATCCGCCTTAGATTTAAATTGAGTCAGTGGTTTTTCAGTAGTTTGAGTGGCCTGCATGGTGAAATTCCAGAAAATAGATCGATTCAAGCCATAAACATAACAGATACAGGCCTGTATTAGGAAAAACTAGTGGTCAAATAGTAAAGATGAAGTCAATTTCTGATCCCAATCAAACCACCCTGGTTGATCGCAGCCTAGATGCCGTTTGGCATCCATGCACTCAGATGAAGCATCACGAGTCCTTGCCTTTAATAGCCATCACGCGTGGTAAGGGTGCATATCTATTTGATGAGCAGGGGAATCCATTGCTCGATTGCATTAGCTCTTGGTGGACAAATCTTTTTGGACACTCAAACCCTCGTATCAACAAGGCTATTAATTCACAGCTAGAAAAAATTGAGCATGTGATGCTGGCAGGCTTCACACATCCACCGGTAGTCGAACTTTCTGAAAAACTCTCTGCGCTCACTCAAGGTCACTTAGGTCATGTTTTTTTCGCATCTGATGGTGCCTCTGCAGTAGAAATTGCATTGAAAATGAGTCATCACTATTGGCGTCTCCATGACAAACCCCAAAAGAAAAAATTTGTTTGCTTAGAAAATGGCTATCACGGCGAAACATTAGGCGCACTAGCAGTAACCGATGTCGCCATTTTCCGCGAAGCGTATGGGTCACTTTTACAAAATGTATTTACCGTCCCCTCACCTGATATACGAAAAGCACAAGCAAGTGAGAGTGCTGAGGATGTTGCCAAGCAGGCCGCTAAAAAATTAGAGCAGCTATTTGAAACAGAGCACCAAAATATTGCCGCATTGATTATTGAACCACTAGTGCAATGCGCGGGGCAAATGGCCATGCACTCACCTGAGTATCTAAAGTTAGCAAGGGCTCTTTGTGATCGCTTTGATATTCATTTAATTGCTGATGAAATTGCAGTTGGATGTGGAAGATCTGGGAAGTTTTTTGCTTGTGAGCACGCAGGTATATGGCCAGACTTTTTAACCTTATCCAAAGGTATCAGCGGTGGATATTTGCCTCTGTCTCTATCGATGACGACAGATAAAATTTATCGCACCTTTTATGGCGATCAAATACAGCAGGGCTTCTTGCATTCACATTCCTATACTGGCAATCCACTAGCCTGTGCAGCTGCACTAGCCTGCTTAGAAATATTTGAAACAGATAAGGTGCTCGAAAAGAATGTTGAACGTAGTGCTGATCTTGCAAAAGCATTTGTTTGGGCAAAAGAAGATATTCGAATTGCGCATTGGCGACAGCAAGGCATGATTCTTGCTTTTGATATTCAATCTGAGTATCTTAAAAATCAGACCGGCTTTGCACGTGAAATGTTTTCAGCCAGCCTTAAAGAAGGTTTACTCATAAGACCAATAGGTAATACGATTTATGTAATGCCCCCTTACATACTGTCAGCTCAAGAAGCAATGCAGATGGGCGCTTCTATGCAGAGTGCTTTAAATCGAGTCCTCGCATGAGTAAATATTTCCACGCACTCAATATGGCCCATGATCAGATTGCAGATCTGGATGCTCAATTATTACGGCGTAAATTACGCACCATACATACCGCATGCGATGTCAAAGCAAATATAGGTCATCGACAGTTAAAGGCTTTTTGTAGCAATGACTATCTTGGTCTTGCAAATCATCCCAAACTCATTGCTGCCCTTGGCGACGGCGCAAAACGATATGGTGTTGGTAGTGGCGCATCTCACTTGATTAGTGGTCATAGTATTGCTCATGACCTGCTAGAAAAGAAATTGGCCAACTTTGAAAGTGCTCATATTCCAGACGCAAGAGCGCTCTTCTTTAGCACCGGCTATCTTGCCAATATCACTGCAATTACTAGTTTAGTCAGGCTCGTCGATCAAGGCCAAGCATGTATTTATTCTGCCGCACTCAATCATGCTTCGATTATCGATGGCGTCAAATTAGCAAGTGCACAATCCAAGGCAAAAGTAACCGTGTTTGACCATCAAGATTTAGCATCTCTACGTACTTCAATAAGCCAAGATAGGCACACCCTAAAGGTAATTGTGCTCGATGGTGTTTTCAGTATGGACGGAGATATTGCACCCGTAAAAGAGTTGATTGATATTGCTCAAACCTATGATGCCCTTCTGATGATTGATGATGCCCATGGATTCGGTGTCCTTGGTCAGAAAGGTCATGGAATCCTTGAGCATTTAGAAGTGTGCTCTGAGCGAATTATTTATATTGGCACACTTGGTAAAGCAGCCGGAGTGAGTGGTGCATTTATTTGTGCAAGCGCTCCTTTTATTGAGTGGCTGATCCAAAAAGGTCGTCCGTATATTTACAGTACCGCAACGCCACCCGCAATCGCACACGCACTGCTAACAAGCTTAGAACTGATTGAAGGTGATGAAGGAGTGCATCGGCGTCATCGCCTAAATCAATTAATTGATATTTGGCGTACAGAAATGAATTTCCTTAGCTGGCAAAAAATAGAATCTAACACCCCTATTCAGCCTGTTATTTTGGGGAGTAATGCAAGCGCATTAGCAGCAGCAAAGCAATTAGATGAGGCGGGATACTGGATTCCAGCCATTCGACCACCCACAGTTCCTGCAGGTAGTGCGCGCCTACGAATTACTTTTTCTGCAAATCACCATGTTGATGATTTGCGCGAACTCATTCGAACATTAAAAGAAATTGAGCAGTCAGTGATCAAGGAAAACCTCGCTTGAAGACGCCAATCAATTTCTTCGTCACAGGCACTGATACTGAGGTTGGTAAAACTTTGGTGGCTGGTGCGCTAATAGTAAAGCTGAGAGATGCGGGCGTTGATGTAGTGGGATTTAAACCCGTCGTTGCGGGAACGTACATGGATGCCAACGGATATAAGCTGAACGAAGACTTGGAAACACTCCGGATTGCCTCAGGTCTTGCACCCCAAGAAATCTCTCTATGCCCCTATGTCTTAGATGAGCCGGCCGCCCCTCATTTAGTAGCAAAAAATCAAGGTCTACGCCTAGATTGCACAGCCATTCTGAATGCCCAACAAGCACTGCAGTCACAATTTCAGTCAATGGTAGTTGAAGGTGCCGGGGGATTCTTAGTGCCCTTAAATGAATTAGAAGATTTGGGGGATTTGGCACAAGCTATCGACTTTCCAGTGATTCTGGTAGTTGGTATGCGGCTTGGCTGCATTAATCATGCACTTCTTACGTGTGAAGCAATTCAATCACGTCAACTCATGATCGCTGGCTGGGTTGCTAACACCACTTCTGAAGAAATGCCTTTATTTCAAGCAAATCTGCAAACCCTAAAGGAGAGGATTTTTGCGCCCTATCTTGGAGCGATCCCTTACCTTCCAGAGCAAATGGCGAAACCCCAAAATGCCCCTTATTCCATAGAAGCTTTGAGATTTGCTGCGCAGCACATAAAGCTACCTGAGTAATTTCGGATAAGATGAAGCTATGCGATTACTTCCTGAAATCATCGACTCAGCATCCGCAATACAAGCTATTCGACGCAATATTCATGCACATCCCGAATTACGCTTCGAAGAAAATCGCACATCCGATCTTGTAGCAGAGGCACTATCAAGCTGGGGAATTACTGTGTATCGTGGCTTGGGGAAAACAGGTGTGGTTGGTAAATTAGAGGGTGACTTAGGTCCAGGGAAGATGATTGGCCTACGTGCTGATATGGATGCACTTCCTCTTCAAGAGCACAACAGTTTTGAACACGCCTCAAAAAATGCTGGGAAGATGCATGCCTGTGGCCATGATGGCCATACAGCGATGCTTCTAGGAGCCGCCCAATACCTATCAAATCATCGAGATTTCAAAGGGACTGTGATTTTCATTTTTCAGCCTGCCGAAGAAGGTGGTGCTGGCGCCCAAGAAATGATTCATGATGGGCTATTCAAACAATTTCCATGCGATGCTGTTTTTGGTCTTCATAATTGGCCTGGACTTGCTGAAGGTCATTTTGGTGTGACATCAGGCCCCATGATGGCCTCAAGCAATACTTTTGAAATTACGATTCGCGGCAAAGGAGGTCATGCTGCTTTGCCGCACAATAGTGCTGATCCCCTCTTAACAGGAGCACAGCTTGTCCAAGCCCTGCAAAGCATTATTACTCGCAATAAACGTCCTGTTGATGCAGCAGTTTTATCAGTAACGCAATTTCATGCTGGTGAGACGAGTAATGTGATTCCTGATAGCGCATTTATTGGCGGCACAGTACGCACATTCACATTAGAGGTTCTTAATTTAATTGAGCAGCGACTCAAAGAACTTACCCATAGCATTGCCAGTGCATTTGATTGCCAGGCTGAAGTTATTTTTGATCGCAACTATCCACCATTGATTAATCATGATCAAGAGGTTGAGTTTGCCAGTGCTGTTATGAGTGAATTAGTGGGATCGCAAAACGTGAATACTTCGATTGACCCCACTATGGGTGCTGAAGACTTTGCCTTCATGCTCCTCGAAAAGCCGGGCTGCTATGTCTTTTTAGGTAATGGTGATGGTGATCACCGCGCCCTTGGTCATGGCATGGGTCCATGTCACTTACATAACCCATCCTATGATTTTAATGATGCATTGATTCCAGTGGGTGTGAGCTACTGGGTCAAATTAGCCCAGCGCTATCTCGAAAAGTAATCTAATTAAGCGCTGTCAGACTGGCGGTTTACGAGTTCGTAAATTTAGCGGGACGTTTTTCCAAAAAAGCAGCCATTCCCTCTTTTTGGTCATGAGTAGCAAAGCAGGCATGAAATAAGCGACGCTCAAAGTGAATACCTTCTGAGAGAGTGGTTTCATAAGCCGTATTAATTGCCTCCTTCACCATCATCGCTGTCAATAGCGGCATGTCGGCAATGGTTTTAGCAATGGCTTTGACTTCTTTTAAAAGCTCTGCTTGCGGAAAAATACGGGCAACCAAGCCAGAGCGCTCTGCCTCAACAGCATCCATCATTCGGCCTGTGAGGGCTAGATCCATTGCCTTTGCTTTAGATACTGCACGAGGCAAACGTTGGGTACCCCCTGCGCCAGGAATAATGCCTAGCTTTACTTCAGGTTGAGAAAACTTAGCGTTATCAGCAGCCATAATGGTGTCGCACATCATGGCTAACTCACAACCGCCGCCAAGAGCAAAGCCCGATACAGCTGCAATGATTGGCTTGCGAACCCGCTTAATTTCTTCCCAATTACGAGAAATGAAGTTGGCACGATAAACATCCTTAAACCCATACTTCGCCATAGTCGCAATATCTGCCCCAGCTGCAAATGCCTTTTCGCTACCAGTAATGATGATGCAGCCGATGTTGTCATCAGCGTCAAAACCCAATAATGCTCCACTCAGTTCATCCATTAACTCATCATTGAGGGCATTGAGAACTTGCGGACGATTTAAGGTGATGACCGCAATCTTGCCATCTACTTCAGTCAATATGGTGTTGTAACTCATCAATATCTTTCTTTATTTAGCGCGGTAACAATAACCACATCCTGCCATCTTGCTTCATTCGGCCTGCCAATTCACCAGCAGAATCTCCCGATCCCCAATAGTAATCTGCCCTCACGCCACCGACAATGGCCTTGCCTGTATCTTGCGCCATCACTAGTTTTTGCAAAATCTGACTACTTAAAGGTCTCGTAGTACTCAAAAACACTGGCGCACCTAAAGGCATAGCCTTCAAATCGATCGCGATACTTCGCTCGCTGGTTAATGGAACGCCTAGAGCTCCAGTGGGGCCCAAATCTGCACTCACATTACTAGGCAACTCTTTGAAAAATACAAAACGGGGATTCGCATTGAGCATTTCCTCCACGCGATCAGGATTACGTTTTGCCCATGCAGAGATTCCCTGCATGGTTGCTTGACTGCGGGTAATCTCCTTGCGATCCAGTAACCATTGGGCAAAGGACTTGAAGGGTTGGTCGTTCGTACCCGCATAGCCTAGGCGCAATACTCGTCCGTCCTCAAGGCGAACCTTTCCGGATCCTTGAATTTGCATAAATGCAGCCGCTACTGGATCTTGTACCCAGGCAAGCTCAGCACCGCGCAGTAACCCTGAACTCATTAATTCTGCTCGCGTAGGGCCAGGGGAAGGCTTATTACCCCTCCAGGCCTTGGGAAGACCATATAGCGGCACAGCGTAAGTGGCAGTGCGCGTCAGGGAGCCATTCATCACGGGCTCGTAGTAGCCAGTAATTAAACCTTTATCGCTGCCATTTGCAGTACTACGCACCTCATACGCTTGAAAATTGGTCTCAAAATACTGACGGATAGCCCGTCCATCACGATCCGATATCGAATTTACTTGGGCGCAGACTTGTCGCCAGTTAATCTCGCTATTGCGCTTGCGCAAAGCATCACAACTTTTCAACCACGCTGGCCATGCCTGCGCTAAATCATCCTCCTGCCAGCCTGGCAAGGCCTGCCAAGAAACCGCTCGAAAACTAGCAATCGATGAGCTGTAAGCCTCTGAGGGGGTGGCCACACTGGATCGATAAGCCGTCCCCCGAGTTGGCGGAGTAGAGCAGCCCACAATAAAGCCAAGAATCGATATAGCGAATACACTGCACCCTAAGGACCGCCCACTCTTTAATTTTTTGAAAATATTGGATTTAGAGATCATGTTTGCCAATTTACTCGATGAATACCCAATGATCCTGTTTGTTTTGGAAGGAGGCCTAGCTTTGGCACTGCTTTTATTTATTGTCCTTTGGACTGGTAAGGGCAAAAAATAGGCCTAGATTGACCCTTGATAGCACCCTTAATGCAAGGTTCTGGGCATCACTAGGGCAAATTCGGGGATGGGAGCCTGGAAAAACTGTGCCTCCTCTGTAACGCAGAAATATTCACCACGCATTGTGCCGGCTGGAGTCGGTAAAGTAGCCCAGCTGGTGTATTCAAACTGCTCACCACCCCTTAATAAGGGTTGTTGGCCCACCACTCCCAAGCCACGAACCTCCTGAACATCATTATCTCCATCGGTAATAAACCAATGGCGAGCAATCAGCTGAATAGCAGCAGTGCCCGTATTTTTGATTGTGACGGTATATGCAAAGGCAAATTGCCGATTATCTGGGTCTGATTGTTCAGCCAAATACTGCGTTTTGACCGTAATGCGGATTTCATGTGGATTCATGCTCGAATTCTGCGCCATCCTCGATCCAACTGCAAGCTAGAATCTAGGTATGGATAGCCAGAAATCACCCCTAAACAGCGAGTTTGTCATCGCCCCTTCTATTTTATCGGCTGACTTTGCCTGCCTTGGCAAGGAAGTTCAAGATGTTCTTGCTGCGGGTGCTGACTGGATTCACTTTGACGTAATGGATAACCATTACGTCCCCAATCTCACTATTGGCCCCTTAGTTTGTGAAGCTATCCGTTCTTATGCAGTCAAGGATGGCAAGCCAGCCATGATTGATGTGCACTTGATGGTTGAGCCCGTTGATCGACTCGTACCTGATTTTGCGAAAGCAGGCGCCAACTTAATTAGCTTTCACCCCGAGGCAAGCCCTCACGCCAATCGCACTCTGAACTTCATTCGTGATCAAGGATGTCAGGCGGGATTAGTTCTTAATCCAGCCACACCACTAGATCACTTAGACCATACCTTAGAGTTGCTAGACCTCGTTCTTTTAATGTCTGTCAATCCCGGTTTTGGTGGTCAATCATTTATTCCAAGTACGCTCAATAAAATCACCCAAGTGCGTGCACGCTTAGATCGCCACCAACAAGAGACTGGTCGGCGTATTCGCTTAGAGGTTGACGGCGGCATTAAGGTCGACAATATTGCGCAGGTTGCTAAAGCAGGTGCAGATACCTTTGTTGCTGGCTCAGCTATTTTTGGCAAAGAAAATTATGCCCAAGTGATTACAGCAATGCGCTCAGAACTATCGAGCTCAGGAAAAGCGTAATGCAACACTCGGAATTTCTTGCCCTAGCAAATCAGGGTTTCAACCGCATTCCGTTGGTCAAAGAAGTATTGGCTGACTTAGAGACGCCACTCTCGCTTTACGTAAAGCTAACTCAGGCATTTGGTCAAAAAAATACTTATCTTTTGGAGTCCGTCCTTGGTGGTGAACGCTTTGGCCGATTCTCATTTATTGGCTTACCTGCTAAAACTGTTTTAAGAACCATAGGAACACCTACAGCGCCAATCACTGAAGTGGTATTCAATGGGGAAGTCATAGAGACTAATCGCGACAATCCTTTAGACTTTGTAGACACGTATTTCAAGCGCTTTAAGGTTGCAGTACAACCAGGACTGCCCCGTTTCTGTGGTGGTCTTGCTGGCTACTTTGGATATGACACGGTCCGCTACATCGAATCTCGCTTAGCAACACATCAATTACCAGATGAATTGGGTGTGCCCGATATTCAATTGATGCTGACTGAAGAATTGGCCGTGATCGATAATGTTGCAGGCCGTATTTATTTAATCGTCTATGCCGATCCTAGCGCTACCAACAGCTTTGAATCCGCCCAGGCAAGACTAAAAGAATTGCTTGCTTGCCTTAGCAAACCAGTCAGCATGCCAACATCATTGCCAAGCACCAAAACGGATTTAGTTCGCAAATTTAAAGCAGCAGATTTTGAGAATGCCGTACTAAAAACTAAAGAATATATTTTGGCCGGCGACTGTATGCAGGTAGTGATTGGCCAAAGAATTAGCAAGCCATTTACTGACTCGCCGCTTGCTTTGTATAGAGCCTTACGATCTCTCAACCCCTCTCCATATATGTACTTTTATGATTTTGGCGACTTACAGGTGGTTGGCTCTTCGCCTGAAATTTTAGTGCGTCAAGAAAAACGTGAAGCGCAAAAGATTGTGACCATTCGCCCGCTTGCTGGGACTCGCCCACGAGGTGCAACCCCAGAAGAAGATGAGCGACTTGCCAAAGAATTACTTGCTGATCCCAAGGAGATTGCTGAACACGTGATGCTGATCGACCTTGCGCGCAATGATGTGGGACGAATTGCAAAAACGGGTTCAGTCAAAGTAACGGACTCGATGTCGATTGAAAAGTACTCCCACGTACAGCACATCGTCAGCTCAGTTGAGGGCGAGTTAATAGACAACATGAGTAATATGGATGTTCTTCGGGCAACCTTCCCTGCTGGCACTTTATCCGGCGCCCCAAAAATTCGGGCTATGGAAATTATTGATGAAATGGAAATCGTGAAACGCGGAATATATGGCGGAGCGGTTGGGTATTTATCATTCTCTGGGGATATGGATGTAGCCATTGCGATTCGCACTGGCGTGATTCGTGATGGCGTCTTGCATTCTCAAGCTGGTGCCGGTGTTGTGGCAGATTCAGATCCTACTGCTGAATGGAAAGAAACTGAAGCTAAAGCACGTGCAGTATTGATGGCTGCCGATCTAGTACAAGGAGGGCTCGATGCTCCTCATGATTGATAACTACGATTCATTTACCTATAACCTTGTGCAGTATTTTGCAGAACTGGGTGAAGAGGTTAAGGTGTTTCGGAATGATGAGATTTCTGTTGATGAGATTGCCAAAATCAATCCTGCGCGGATTTGTATTTCACCTGGCCCTTGTAGTCCTACTGAAGCAGGGATCTCTGTAGAAACCATTAAACGCTATGCAGGACACATCCCTATTTTGGGCGTCTGTCTTGGGCATCAAGCTATTGGCGAGGCATTTGGCGGAAAGATTATTCGTGCTCAAAAAGTGATGCACGGAAAAACAGATGATATTCACCATACTGGTATGGGTGTTTTCAAGGGCTTACCTGACCCCTTTAAAGTGACCCGCTATCACTCTTTAGCGATTGATAAGAGCTCTCTGCCCGCAGATTTAGAGGTCACCGCGACCTCATCCGATAATGAAATCATGGGTGTTCGCCATAAAAAATTCGCTGTAGAGGGAGTGCAGTTCCATCCTGAATCGATTCTTTCAGAGCACGGTCATGCACTATTGAAAAATTTCCTAACAGCTAAATAAAAATATACCTAGCCCATGTCAATCACGCCACAACAAGCCTTACAACGCTGCATTGAACACCGAGAGCTTTCTCATGATGAGATGACTGCAATGATGAGGCTCATCATGAGTGGCGAAATGCCACCGACTTTGGTCGCAGGTCTTTTGGTTGCATTGCGTACAAAAAAAGAAACTGTTGGAGAGATTGCGGCAGCTGCTCAAGTGATGCGTGAATTTGCTACTCCGGTCCATGTAACAGACAGAGCCAACTTGGTTGATGTCGTTGGAACCGGTGGTGATGGCGCTCATACCTTCAATATTTCTACTGCAGCCATGTTTGTTGCAGCAGCAGCAGGTGCAAAAATTGCCAAGCATGGTAATCGTAGCGTTAGCAGTAAATCAGGTAGCGCTGATATTTTGGAGTCACTAGGGGTAAAACTCACACTGTCTCCAGAGCAAGTAGCGCAGTGTATTTCTAGTGTTGGCGCGGGTTTTATGTTTGCCCCCAACCATCACCCAGCTATGAAAAACGTGGTACCCATTCGCAAAGATTTGGGTGTGAGAACCATTTTCAATATTCTAGGGCCACTAACCAATCCAGCAGATGCCAAGCGTATTTTGATGGGCGTTTTTCATGCTGATTTAGTTGGGATTCAAGCCCACGTCTTGCAAGCCATGGGTATGGACCACGCTCTAGTTGTCTATGGTCGCGACGGCCTAGATGAAATCTCTCTTGAAGGTCCAACACTAGTAGGCGAACTCAAAGATGGCGTCGTGCACGAATATGAAATTCATCCGCAAGACTTTGGTCTAAAGACTGCGCCAACGAGTAGTTTTAAAGTCGCCAATGCTGAAGAATCTAAAGCCATCGTTTTAGATGTGCTCAATAAAGTTCCAGGTCCAGCAAGCGATATTGTTTGCTTAAATGCTGGCGCTGTTCTATATGTTGCAGGGGTTTCGCCAAGCATTAGTGAAGGCATTCAGATGGCTACAGTCGCAATCGGTTCTGGTGCTGCTCGCGAAAAGTTGGATCAATTCATTGCTGCCACTCAAGGTCATTAAAGTCATTCATGAGCGATATTCTCGATAAAATTGTTGCCACCAAAAAGCTAGAGATTGCTTCAGATGCAAAGAAAGTTTCCTTAGGAAATCTGCGCGAACAGGCTCAAGAAAATAATCGCGATGCCTTATTAAAGCCCCGTGGTTTTATTCAAGCGATTGACCAAAAGATTGCCGCTGGTAAGGCCGGGGTTATTGCTGAAATTAAAAAAGCGAGTCCCAGCAAGGGAATCCTGCGTGAAAATTTCTTACCAGCAGAGATTGCACAGTCTTATGAAAAAAATGCTGCTGCATGCTTATCTGTTCTAACGGATAAGGACTACTTTCAAGGGGACAATAACTACTTACAGGCTGCACGAGCTGCTTGCAATATTCCTGTTTTACGCAAAGATTTTACGATTGACCCCTACCAAATATATGAAGCTCGGGCGATTGGTGCCGATGCCATCCTTTTAATTGTGGCTTGCCTTGAGCTCAATCAAATGAAAGAGTTAGAGGCGTGCGCACATGAGCTTGGTTTAGATGTCCTTGTTGAGGTACACAATGCCCCAGAACTTGAGCAGGCACTTGAGCTCAAAACATCTTTACTGGGCATTAATAATCGCAATCTGAAAACTTTCGAGGTTACTCTACAAACCACACTGTCTTTGCTATCCATGGTTCCTGCTGGGAAAACACTCGTCACTGAGTCAGGCATAGCGACTCGCGATGATGTGCTGCTCATGCGTGATCACCAGATTAATGCGTTTTTAGTGGGTGAAACATTTATGCGTGCTAGCGACCCAGGCGCCGCCCTCAACCAGCTATTTAACTAGCTTACTTTGAGGGCCTTAAGATAATGCAAGCCCAACTTTGTTAATCCAATTAGCAGAACCGTACCCAATACATCACCTAAGAACATCACTAAAAAGTGATTAAGGGCTCCTGCATCATCAAGGCCTCGGATAGCAAACCACCATTGATGCAAGCCTGCGCTTAAAACGGCATAGATCAAAATACATGCCGTCAATTTAGGCAAGCTTAAGTCGCTTAGATCTGGTGATATTTTGATATTGCTCAATACAAATATTTTTGCCAAATATGGTGCAAATCCTGAAGTGAAGCCGACGCCAATACAGGTCACCAGATCTGGTGGAAATTGCCCAAAATAACAAATAAAAAAAGAAGCTAAAGCAATGCCGATTGCTCCAGACAGGCCAAAAATGAGAGTGAGAAATAAACGCAAGCCCGCTGGAAGGTAGATCCAATTGACCCCCAGCCCATAAGAGAGGCCAGACGTCAGCCAATCATTCAAATAAAAAATACTGGCGTAAGCTAAAGCGCTGAGCACAATTCCATGAACAGCTTCAGCGGAGAGTTTTATCATGCAAATGAATATATCAAGCTTGGCCTATAGAAAACATATAGATAGACGCCTAAATAGGGAATATACTAATAAAATTAGCCCTAAAGCTAGTAATTAATTCCTCTATTGAGATATTGCCTGAGCATGCCAACCACTAAATCTTCTTGCTACATTCGATTTCTGAATTTACTAGACGCGCTGGATCGAATGAATCCAGGGAAAAAGCTTGATGCTGTAGAGGAAAGCTTGCTCGATAAAATTATTCTCAGCTTTTATGCAAACCAGTCGGTTCTCGTTGGCGATCTTATTTCCATCTCTGAGCTAGGCTCACAAGCCACCCTGCATGGACGCCTCAAGAATTTGAGCGCATTAGGTTATATCAAGATGGCTGCGAATGAAGATGGTCGCAAAAAAGAAGTTGTTCCTAGCAAAATTGCCTTGAAGCGCTACGAAGAACTCTCTAAATGCCTAGAAAAAGCAGTCAAGATAACTTAATCCTGGCATCCCAAACTCTAGATGGCAGTAAAAAAGCCCTTAGCGTTTACTAAGGGCTTTTTTATTAGTGTTGAACTTGAATTAGACGTTAAACAGGAAATTGAGTACATCACCATCCTTGACTACATACTCCTTGCCTTCGGCGCGCATTTTTCCTGCCTCTTTAGCGCCTGACTCACCCTTAAACTGCATGAAGTCATCGTAGGCAATGGTTTGCGCCCGGATGAACCCACGCTCAAAATCAGTGTGAATGACACCAGCAGCTTGTGGGGCTGTATCACCTTTATGAATAGTCCAAGCCCGAACCTCTTTAACGCCAGCAGTGAAATAGGTTTGCAAGCCAAGCAAGTCATATCCAGCTCGAATCACACGATCTAAGCCCGGCTCTTCCATTCCAAGGTCTGCTAAAAACTCAACCTTATCCGCATCATCTAGATCAGCGATTTCAGCCTCAATTGCTGCGCAAACTGCGACAACTGGGGCTCCTTCTTTAGCAGCATGCTCCTTAACCGCATCCAAATGGGGGTTATTTGTGAACCCATCTTCCTTGACGTTTGCTACGTACATGGCTGGTTTAGCAGTAATAAGGCACAGTGGCTTTAGTAATACCTGCTCTTCTGGGCTCAAGTTCATGCTGCGAACCGGTTGGGCAGAATCCAAATGCGCCTGTACCTTCGTTAAAACCGCTACTAGTGCAGCAGCTTCTTTATCATTTCCAGACTTTGCGGCCTTGCTGGAGCGATTGAGTGTTTTTTCTACGGTAGCGAGGTCTGAGAGAGCTAATTCTGTGTCTATCACACCAATATCGGCAATTGGATCAATCCTCCCCGCAACGTGAATGACATTGGCATCTTCAAAACAGCGCACCACATGGGTGATTGCATCGGTCTCACGGATATTGGCCAAAAACTGATTGCCAAGCCCCTCCCCTTTGGAGGCGCCCGCTACTAGACCTGCAATATCGACAAATTCGACAGCCGCCGGCAAGATACGCTCTGGTTTCACTATCTCTGCCAAGGCGGCGAGACGAGGATCAGGAACCTCTACCACCCCTACATTGGGCTCGATCGTGCAGAAAGGATAGTTTTCTGCCGCGATTCCAGCCTTGGTAAGCGCGTTAAAGAGGGTAGATTTGCCGACGTTAGGCAGGCCGACGATGCCACATTTCAAAGACATGTCTGTATTGTAAAGGGCTAGTTTCGATATCATCGAGATATGTCAGAAGTTCAACACCATCAGCCCGCTAAATTGCTTAAAAAACCACCTTCGATTCGCTCAATGGACGTTGTGGTCGTGGGTGGTGGGGTCGCTGGTAAGGCCTGCGCCCTTGGCCTAGCCCAGCTGGGCCTGCAAACAGCCCAAGTAGCGCCAGGAATTGAGAAACTAGTCGCTGCTCCACAAGGATCTCAATGGGGCCAAAGAATTTACGCCTTTTCCCCAAGTACACAAAAGTTACTCAGTCATTTAAAAGTCTGGGATGCAATCGATCAGAGCCGTATGCAGGCTGTGCGAGATATGCGCATTTTTGGAGATCGCGGGCAAAAGCATGATGCACTCCATCTTTCCGCCTTTGAAGCGGGAACACCACTTTTAGCTTGGATTGGTGAATCCAATCTAATCGAACATACCCTTGATCAGGCCTCACGCTTTCAGAATAAGCTAGATCGGATTGATGAGAGCCTAGAGAATCTTGAGATTGATGCTGATGGAGTAACGCTCCACCTTCAAAGCGGCGCTTGCTTACACGCCAAGCTTCTGATTGCTGCTGATGGCGCAAACTCACCCATTCGGTCTTCATTGGGAATTAGCCATAGCGAAGAGAGTTACCAACAAAGTGCTGTGGTCGTCAATTGGATTTGCACGCGCGCTCATTTAGAGACTGCATATCAATGGTTTTTACCAGGGGGAGATATTGTGGCAATGCTGCCATTACCCAATCAGCAAGTTTCTATGGTGTGGTCTACCTCACCAGAAAACGCCGCATATCTTTTAAAGCTTGATCAAAATGGCTGGGTAGCCGAACTCTCTACTCTTGCTAATGGCGCAATTACACAGGCACTTGGGCAACTCGACCTTAACTCAATACCAGCTGCTTTTCCATTGAGAAGAATGCGCTCCAGTCGTTTTATTGGTCCAGATGAAAATCCCAAAGTAGTACTGATTGGGGATGCTGCACATGTCATGCATCCCTTGGCAGGACAAGGCTTAAATCTCGGATTAAGAGATGTAGCAACACTACTTCATATTCTTGGTAAGCGTGAATCTTTCAGACCAATTAATGATAAGGTCTTGCTACGCCGTTATGAGAGGCAGCGTCAGGGTGATACCTCCGCCTTACTTTGGCTTACTGACAAACTCAAAAAACTTTTTTCAGCAACGAGCTCTACCGAAAAGCAATTACGTAATTGGGGATTGGGTATTGTTAATCGCAGTCATTTCATTAAACAGCGCCTCATTGAGCGCGCTTTAGGAGATATTGATTTTGAATAAATCATTTTTGATCACCGCTTTTCTTTGCGCCTTCTCTTTGCTAGCAGGTCAAGCAAGCGCACAAACAGAGCAGCAAATTAAAACTGAACTGCAAAAGAAAATTGGCACTGGCGCTAAGATAAAAAATGTTAACCCTTCTCCCATTCCGGGAGTGTATGAAGTTTTGGTTGGCAATGATGTTTTTTATACGGATGCCAATAGTAAATATTTATTTCAAGGTGACATCATTGAAATTGCTACCGGCAAAAATATTACCGAGCAAAGGCAGACTGATCTTAATCGCATCAAGTGGTCTGAGCTTGTTCCCAGCAATGCCCTGAAGGCAGTTCGTGGAAATGGCAGTCGACAAATCGCTATTTTTTCAGACCCCAACTGTGGTTACTGCAAGCGGCTCGAAAAATCACTTCAGCAGCTAGATAATGTCACGGTGTATACCTATCTCATTCCAATACTGTCAGCTGATTCAGCACAAAAATCTAAGCAGATCTGGTGCGCTGCAGATCCGCAAAAAGCATATGTTGATTGGATGATCAATGGAATCTCGCCTAGTGGAAAAGCAGATTGCGCCACGCCACTTGAGAAAAATATGGCTTTTGCAAAAACCTATGGCATTACTGGTACGCCCACTATCTTTTTTACGGATGGCAGTCGTTACCCAGGTGCAGTACAAATTAGCGATATTGAAAAGAAATTTGCCACTCTCAAATAGACTATGAATGCTATTCAAACTTCGGATCTGCCAACTATTCAATACACCATTTGGTCAGCCGATCTGCATGGTCATCGCTTTGGAGTAAAGCTCAGAATTGACAATCCCGCGTCTGATGGACAAGTTTTACAAATGCCCGCGTGGATTCCAGGTAGTTATTTAATAAGGGACTTTAGCAAACACATCGAATCTATCGAAGCCTATGCAGTCAACACTCCAAATCAAAAACTAGCATTGGAGCGCCTCGATAATGACCAATGGCGCCTTCCCAAAATTACAGGCCCCGTTGAGATTCTCACAACAATATATGCTTTTGATTCATCGGTTCGCGCGGCATATCTCGATACTGAGCGTGCCTTTATCAATCCCAGTAGCTTGTGTCTCGCCGCAAAGGGCCATGAATCTTTACCTTGCGCATTGGTTCTGATTCCGCCAAAAGATACTTGTGCTCTATCTTGGACGGTTCAAACAGGTCTGAGGGCGGCTAAAGTTGATGCGCAAGGTTATGGTTTTTATTTAGCCAAAGATTATGACGACCTCCTCGATCATCCAATTGCTATGGGGGAATTTCAGATTACTCACTGGCAGTCAAATGGCACCCCACATGCAATGGCAATTCAAGGCTGTATACATGAGGCGGATCTCGAGCGATTACAAGATGATCTACAAGCGATCTGCACTAGCATTATTCATTTATTTGAGCCCAAAACAAAAAAGGCGCCCTTTCAGAACTACTTGTTTTTAGTCAACGCCGTCCTGGCTGGCTATGGCGGTTTAGAGCATCGCAACAGTACAGCTTTACTATGTAAGCGTGATCAAATTCCGCAAATCAATACGCCGTTAGATGAACCTTCCTATCGTGAATTTCTGGGGCTTTGCAGTCATGAATATTTTCATGCGTGGCTAGTAAAACGTATTCAACCCAAAGCCTTTCAACCCTATCAACTCGATCGCAGAAATCACACACGTCTGCTTTGGTTATTTGAAGGCTTTACAAGTTACTACGACGATCTTCAGTTATTTCGGAGTAAGCGTATTGATCTGAAAACCTATCTTAAGCTGGTTGCCAATAACTGGAATGGTATTTTGCGCGGCCCTGGCAGATTGAAACAGAGTTTGGCAGATAGCTCTTTTGATGCATGGACAAAATACTACCAAGCCGATGAGAATACGCCCAATGCCGTAGTGAGCTACTACGGGAAAGGTGCACTGCTTGCCCTCGGACTCGATCTAAAAATTCGTGAGTTCACAAAAAATTGTCTGTCGCTAGATGACGTCATGCGTACCATTTGGCAAAAGCATGGGGTCACTCAAGATGGAATTGTTGAAGATGGTCTCGATGACATCATCATGCAATTGCTGGGCAAAGGGTTTAGCAAAACTTGGAATGAATTTAAATCTCGCTTCATATTTGGCAATGAAGATATTCCAATACAAAAATGGCTGCCGAACACGATTAGCGCTAAAGCGAAATCCCACTCCAAGCTTGAAAAAATGAAACTACAATTCGGTATGCGCTATACCGAAGTTCATGGCTGGCTTAAGGTAACTCATGTTTTAGATGGTGGGGCAGCACAACTGGCTGGGCTAGCACCTGGCGATTTGCTTGCCAGCATTAATGGTGAGCGCATCACTGCCACACGCTTAGATAAAGTTCTTGCTAGCCTCATCCCTGAGCAAGTGCTGACGATTTGTTTTTACAGAGATGATCTAGAGCATGAGTGCATGACTGTACTGAATGCAGAGCAACTGCCAGTCCAGTTCGATCTCCTCCCAGCAACATAATGACCCTATTTTCTGCAGCAGATATTCCAGCAGATTGGAGACATCTATTAGGGAACTATTTAGAGTCAAGCGATTGGCAGCATCTCCAAAAAAATATTCAGGATCTCATTCAAGAGGGTGATGAATTCATCTGCCCTAAACCACAGAATTTATTTAAGGCGTTGTCACTTACTCCACTCTCCAAAGTGAAGGCGGTGATATTGGGCCAGGACCCATATCACTCTCCTGGTCTTGCACAGGGACTGGCTTTTTCTATCCCAAGTAGCATCCCAAGAAATTCTCGGCAATTTCCAAGTTCACTACGTAACATTAGCAAAGCCTTAGGCTTGGAGGGTTTTGGGTCTCTAGAAAACGGTGATCTGCATCACTGGGCAGAACAAGGCGTATTGCTACTGAACACTGCTCTTAGCGTCAAATTAGGTGAAGCTGGTAGTCATGTCCATTTAGGATGGAAGCCGCTGATTGATGAGCTGATTGTGCATCTTGCTCAATCTAAACCAAACCTTATTTGGCTGCTCTGGGGCGGTCACGCTCAATCGAAGTTGCCACTGATTAAATCTGGAGCAAACCAACTCATTCTGCAATCCTCCCACCCTTCAGGGCTGGGAGTGTACAAAACCGCTTGGCCATTTTTACAGCCCGGAGATACCGGAAGCTGCCAGCATTTCACCAAAGCCAATGCCTGGCTAGTGGAGCATGGCCAAACACCGATTGCTTGGAATCACTAGTCAATTCAAGCGTACTGGGCCTATTTAATTTAAGGGTTTAATTTATCGTTACATGTAACGGTTTAAGTCGCTATAATGTTACATGTAACATAAATCAGAATATTTATAAAATGCCCTCAAAAACCGCCCTACGCGTTCAAAAACATAGGCTTGCGCTCAAGGATTCAGGCTTGAGGCCAATTCAAATATGGGTCCCTGATACCAAAGCACCCGGCTTTTATGAAGAGTGTCGAAAACAATCAGCGCTTGTAGCCTCCCTAGATCGATCAGATAGCGCACTCATGTCTATCCTAGATGAGGCTCTGGCAGATCTGGATCAAGCATGAAGCGTGGCAACATAGTTACAGTTGCTATGCAGGGCGATTTTGGAAAACCCAGACCAGCGCTGATTCTTCAGTTAGATGTCTTTTCTGATATTCATGCAACCGTGACAGTGGCATTGATTTCTAGTGATATCGTTCAGGCGCCTATTTTTCGCCTTGATATTGAACCAAGCGCAAGCAATGGACTCACCAGGCCCTCTCAAATTCAAGTCGATAAGATTATGTCTCTTCGCAGTGAAAAGATTGGCCCCATTATTGGAGAGCTCAGTGATGTCATGATGGTTAGAGTAAATAGAGCTCTAGCACTTTGGCTTGGTTTAGCTTAGCTAGTCATTTTGCAATTGCGGCATAAATACAGCCTGCCAAACTTGCAACAACAATGGCACTAAACCACTCTGCTATTTGTCCCGCTTGGAATAGCCCTGTTATCTGCCCTCCATAGGATGCTATTGCAGATGCCAAAAACCCAAGCAATATGGCCATGAGGAACTTTTTGGCTTTGGGTTTGCCTATCCTGTTTGCGGGATAAAAAATCCAGGCAAACACCCCAGAAAGGCCGCCAAGCACAAAAAAAGCCAAAAACCCCATTAGCACCCCCATTAATAGCGTCATCAAATCTATAATCAACCATTATGAAGTTGTTGACACTCGGCATCAATCATCACACAGCGCCGGTCGCCATTCGGGAGAAGGTCGCCTTCGACCCCGAGTTCCTTCAAGAAGCATTACATGATCTTCGCCAACATCTCGTTGGTGCAAATCAGGCTGGCTTGCCTGAAGCCACTATTTTGTCAACCTGCAATCGGACTGAAGTCTATTGTGCAGCTAATGATGCCGATGCCGCCAGTCTTTTACATGAAGCTACTTTTGATTGGTTAGCTAAAACCCAACAGCTTGCCCCCAGCAGTTTAGAGCCGCATGTATATTCTTTGCCCCAATCCGATGCTGTACGCCATGCTTTTAGAGTTGCCTGCGGTTTAGATTCGATGGTGATTGGTGAGACCCAAATCTTGGGACAAATGAAAGATGCAGTACGCACTGCTAATGATGCAGGCGTCCTGGGCACCTACCTAAATCAGCTTTTTCAGAAAACCTTTGCAGTTGCCAAAGAAGTACGTGGCTCCACTGAAATTGGTGCCCACTCCATCTCCATGGCTGCAGCCTCAGTAAGGCTTGCCGAACGTATTTTTGAATCGATTGCTGAACAGCGCATTCTTTTTATTGGCGCTGGCGAGATGATCACTTTATGTGCCACCCATTTTGTAGCGCGCAAACCTAAGAGCGTTGCTGTTGCCAATCGCACAATCGAACGCGGACAAGAGTTAGCAGATTCGATTTCGATTCAGGATGTTGAGGCCGAATCACTCAAGCTCTCAGAGCTTCCAGGTCGACTTCATGAATTTGACATCATTGTTTCAAGCACTGCATCATCTCTCCCTATTATTGGTCTAGGCATGGTGGAGAGCGCATTGAAACAGCGCCGCCATAAGCCTATGGTGATGATCGACTTAGCAGTACCTCGTGACTTTGAGCCCGAGATTTCTCGCTTAAATGATATTTATCTATACACAGTAGATGATTTAGGGGTCATGATTCAGACGGGGGCATCCTTACGTCAGGCAGCAGTGAGCCAAGCAGAAGCCATCATTGAAGATCGTGTCGGTAACTTTATGCACTGGATGCAGAGCCGAAAAACTGTACCCCTCATTCAAGATATTCAACAACAGGGTGAATATCTACGCCAGCTAGAGCTTGATCGCGCCATGAAACGTTTGATACGAGGGGATGATCCTCAAGAAGTCCTTAATGCAATGGCACAAGGCCTTACTAATAAGTTTTTACATGGCTCATTACATGCCCTTCAGCATTCCAATGGTGCTGAACGTGATGCCTTAATCAAGTTACTCCCCAAATTATTCGCCTCGCACTCCAAGCCAGAAGACCATTAGATGAAGCCCAGCATGCGGGCTAAGCTAGAACACCTAGATACGCGCTTAGCCGAACTCAATTCCTTATTAACTACCGAAGAGTCCACCAAGGACATGGACAACTATCGCAAGCTCACTCGTGAGCATTCTGATATTGCAACAGTAGTAGAGCAATTTGGTCTATATAAACAGGCTGAAGCAGATGCTCAAGCGGCTGAGGAGATGCGCAAAGATCCTGAAATGAAGGACTTTGCTGATGAAGAACAAAAGCAAGCTCAAGCGACTATGGAAGAGCTTGGGAGTGTTCTGCAAAAACTACTATTGCCTAAAGATGTGAATGATGAGCGCAATGTTTTTTTAGAAATTCGTGCAGGTACTGGCGGGGACGAAAGTGCTCTTTTTGCTGGCGACCTACTCAGAATGTATACCCGCTTCGCAGAACGCCAAGGCTGGAAAGTAGAAGTAGTGAATGCTGCAGAATCCGATTTGGGTGGCTACAAAGAAGTGGTGCTGCGTCTTGTAGGTCAATCAGTCTACTCCCGACTCAAATTTGAATCTGGTGGTCATCGCGTACAGCGCGTTCCTCAAACAGAGACTCAAGGACGTATTCATACCTCGGCTTGTACCGTAGCAGTCATGCCAGAGGCTGATGAATTAGAGGCCGTAAAGATTAATCCTGCTGAACTGCGGATTGATACCTTTAGAGCATCCGGTGCGGGTGGTCAGCATATTAATAAAACTGACTCTGCAGTTCGTATCACCCACCTACCAACAGGCACGGTGGTGGAATGCCAAGACGACCGTAGCCAACACCGCAACCGCGAACAAGCAATGAAGGTATTAGTTTCTCGAATTATGGATGCGAGAGAGCGAGAGAAACATCAACTAGAAGCACAAACGAGAAAATCATTGATTGGCTCTGGTGATCGCAGTGATCGCATTCGGACCTATAACTTTCCTCAGGGTCGTATTACTGATCACCGCATTAACCTGACGCTCTATAAGATCGATGCCATGATGGATGGCGATCTTGATGATCTTTGTAATGCTTTAGCATCAGAACATCAAGCTGAATTGCTAGCAGCGCTTGGTGACAATTAATATAAGCAGGATGAGCGACAGCCAGTCTTTACGTGAATTAATGAGTAACTGCGCATTGCCAGCCAATGAAGCACGGATATTACTGGCTTACTTATTAGAGAAGCACTATCAACTCCCACGCTCTGCCCTGCTATCTCGTGACGATATGAGCTTGAATGGGCAAGTTTTTCAGGAATGGGAAAGCCTAGTCTCCAGAAGAATGAATGGTGAACCGATTGCCTATATCCTTGGAAAAAAAGGCTTTCATGCAATTGAATTGATGGTAGCGCCTGGCGTATTAATACCGCGCCCAGAAACCGAACTCTTGGTTGATATTGCCTTAAAAGAAATATCCGCATTAGACAGGCCAAGTCAGGTGCTAGATATGGGCACTGGCTCTGGCGCAATCGGCCTGGCAATTGCCAGCGCCTCTGCACAATGCTCGATTATTGCTACAGACCAATATGCAGAAGCCTTGGCTATTGCCAAAATGAACGCCCAAAACCTCAATCTCAACACTCGTGTCCAGTTTTTTCAAGGGAGTTGGTATGCAGCACTTCCTGAGTCAATGCACTTTGATGTCATCGTCAGTAACCCCCCATATATAGCCCATACAGACCCCCACCTTACTCAAGGTGACCTGCAATTTGAACCCACATCCGCCTTAACGGATTTCGCCGACGGCCTTAGCTGTCTAAAGGCCATTATTTTGGGATCCAAGCCATACCTAAGATCAGGGGCTCTTCTAGCCGTCGAACATGGGTTTGATCAATCTGAAGCAGTCGTTTGCCTCATGAAAGAATCAGGCCTAGAAGATATCCACATTTATGAAGATTTAGCAGGCCATCAGCGCGTTGTATCGGCTAGAAAAATCGCTTGAAATCACCAAAAAGGGTTTAACCCTTTTTCTTGGATAGCTTTAAAATTGAAGCAAATGTCAGTTATTAATAGTTTTAGCAGTCTCGAAATTTCAAAATTTAGGAAAAGATATGGATACCCAAGCAAAAATTCAAGAAATCGTCTCTAGTCACCCAGTTGTTCTGTTCATGAAGGGTAACGCTCAATTTCCACAATGCGGTTTTTCAGGAAATGCTATTAATATTTTGCGTGCTAGCGGTGTAGAAACGCTTCACACAGTGAACGTTTTAGAAGATGAAGGCATTCGCCAAGGTATTAAACAATTCGCTAACTGGCCAACGATTCCACAGCTCTATATCAATGGCGAATTCATTGGTGGATCTGACATCATGACTGAAATGTTCCAAAGCGGCGAACTGCAAAAACTCGTCAAAGCCTAATGACCTTGATGATTCATTAAGAAGATTGCATCAGTGTCTTTTGACTTAAGTTCTCTGATTTTATTCGGCCTGCCATTCGGTTTATGTGCAGGCCTTTTAGTCTATGCGCTGAACTTACGCTCAGCTTTGGCGCGTACTGAACAAGCCAAACAAGAGGAATCGACTTTAGTCATTACGCTGCGCAATGAACGCGACCAAGCCTTACAAAATGCTATCAGACTTGAGGCTGAGCTGGACTCGGAGCGTAAACAAGGGCTTGGCAGAATCGAATCTCTGAATGAAGCCAAAGAGGCGCTCACTAGCCAATTCAAGAATTTGGCCAATGAAATCTTAGAAGATAAGTCAAAGCGCTTTACCGAGCAGAATGTTGCGAATCTCGATGCACTGCTAAAACCACTGCAAACTAAACTGACGGAATTCAAAGAGCAGGTAAATGTTTCGTATGGCAATGAAGCCCGCGAGCGCTTTGCTCTGAAGAGTGAAATCGAGCGTCTTGCTAACCTTAATCTGAGAATGTCTGATGAGACACGCTCACTAACCCAAGCACTCAAAGGTGACTCCAAGGTGCAGGGTAATTGGGGTGAATTGGTCCTTGAATCCATTCTAGAGTCTTCCGGCTTGCGCAAAGGTGAAGAATACTTAGTTCAAGATAGCCATACCCAAATAGATGGTTCACGTCTGCAGCCTGACGTTGTAGTTAAGCTTCCAGAAGGCAGAAGCCTGGTTATTGATAGCAAGGTTTCAATCACTGCGTATTCACGCCATGCTGACACCTCGGATCCAGCAATTGCTGAGCAAGAGTTAGCGGCACATATTCTCTCTTTGCGTCAGCACATACAAGGGCTTTCTAGCAAGAACTACAGTTCTTTATATGGCATTGGCTCGGTCGACTTTGTGCTGATGTTTGTACCCATTGAACCTGCTTTTCTATTAGCCCTCAAAACAGCGCCCAACCTGTATCAAGAGGCATTAGCAAAAAATATTGTTCTCGTTTGCCCGAGTACGCTCATGGCGACTCTGAGGACAGTGGCACATCTTTGGAGGCAAGATCATCAAAATCGTAATGCCTTGGAAATTGCAAAACAGTGTGGCACGCTGTATGACAAATTTGTTGGCTTTGTAGATGATCTTGAAAAACTAGGTCAACGCTTAGATCAAGCTCAGACTAGCTATCACGATGCATTTAATAAACTCAAATCTGGCAAAGGCAATCTCATCCGTACTGCTGAGAAAGTTCGCGAGCTTGGAGTTAAGCCCAGTAAAAATATCCCTGCACCCCTGATTGAATCTTCAACAGATACAGAATAAACGCAGAATACAATTGACTGCCACCGCATCAGACTCTCAAGCACCAGCACATTCCTACAAAAAAGTAGCTGTTGCAGCTTGTTTTGGAACTTTTCTGGAGTGGTATGACTTTCTGACATTTGCAACACTTGCAGTGGTGTTTGGCCCCCTCTTTTTTCCCTCCAGCGATCCAAGTACGGCCCTATTGGCCAGCCTAGCAACCTTCGGAGTAGGCATGGTGGTGCGCCCTATTGGCGCAGCTATTTTTGGCAGCATTGGCGATCGTATTGGTCGTCGACCGGTATTCATGATCACCATCACCCTCATGGGTTTTGCAACCGTTTGCGTTGGTTTTTTGCCGACCTATGCCCAAGTTGGTATTTGGGCACCCATTCTGTTGGTTAGCCTCAGACTGCTGCAGGGCCTCTCTGCAGGCGGAGAGATTGGTGGTAGCGCAGTCTATCTCACAGAACATGCTGGCAACTCCAGTCGTGGATTTAAAACCAGCTTTCTTCAGCTCATGGGGCCATTGGGTATTTTAGTATCCACCCTACAAATTGCCATTCTGCAAAGCTGGCTCAGTCCTGAAGAATTCTTATCCTGGGGATGGCGCGTACCCTTTTGGATTTCGATAATCCTGCTAATTGTGGCATTTAAAGTACGAATGGCTTTAGAAGAAACGCCGATCTTCTTGCAGCTAAGTCAATCTAAAGCCCAATCTAAAACACCGCTAAGAGACAACTTCAAAGACCCAGAAACACGTAAAAGGATGTTTTTATTATTTTTCTGTATATCTGCAGGCGGAGCAGTCTTATTTTTTTGCGTACAGGTCTACACCTCAATATTTCTCAAAACTACTGTGAAACTGGCGCCTCAATTGGTTGATCAACTGAGTGTCTATGCAACATTAGCCCTTCTGCCTCTGACTATTTTTGCTGGCTGGCTCTCTGACAAAATTGGCAGAAAACCGGTAGTTGTATCCGGGCTTATTCTAGGAGCCACCTTAATACTGCCAGCCTTTCACCTACTTCAAGAAATTGGCCAAACTGATAATTACAGTACAAGCTCCATATTCGTCATTAGCGGAATACTGATTGGCTTATCAGCGATCCTTGGGCTTGTAGTCGGACCACAAACCGCTCTACTAGCAGAGCTCTTCCCCGCAAAAACCAGAAATAGTGCGGCAACGCTGCCCCATAACCTTGCGGCTGGATGGATTGGAGGATTACTTCCCCTGATTGTCACTTGGCTCAATCAGCACTGGGGAAGCAACACTATAGGACTTTGGTATCCGACGCTATTTTTAGCGAGTAGCGCCTTAGTCGCCTTTTTTTACCTACCTGAAACTAGAGATGTCAGTCTTCAGAAGTGAAGTAATGCTAGTTACTGAATATTTTTAAAAATCATATCTCGCAGCTCTTTGCCATGAAATCCAAACGAAGTTTTTGGGGTTTGGCCATATGATGCCGAGAGGGATTCAACAGAAAATTGCGCAGCCAATTCAGGCATGGGAAATTTAATTCCTGCATTTATCATTTGATCGAAAAGAAAATGGCACAAGATTAAATCTTCTGATTTCGTTGGAAAAGATAGGGCATCGAAATCAATCTTGGATGACTCAAGTAAAAGCTTCTTGCTTCTTAGTGAAAAGCCACCATTACCAACACTATTTCGACTCAAATCCAAAGGAATATTGCCCGGCTGCAGCATTAGATTCATTGGCCATGGAGCGCCAATATAGTCATATTCAAGAAATGCTGGATTCCATTTGCCTGCATTTAGAACAAAGCCGTCTGACTGGACCACAAGACAAAATTCAGTCTCAACATGCTTACAAAGATCTCCGAGAATAAATTTGCTATAACCGATGATATCTAGCCTCGGTATTTTTACCATTTCAATTTTGGGATCTGATGGCGTCCAGTCTTCCGAAGAAAAAAATTTGATGGATGCAAACTCAATATCGCAAGAGGAAATCTGCAATGCAAGCTCAGTCCCACTTAAATCCACGGAGCTGACGGCTAGTAAAGTAACGTTCGGAAGGTATAGCATGGAGTATAGATGGTGCCCCTTGTCCGACTCGAACAGACCACCTACTGATTACAAATCAGTTGCTCTACCAGATGAGCTAAAGGGGCAACGGTTGATATTCTAACCTATTTCACAATCGTCAAGGAAGGTCTTCCTGCCTTTGTCTTTTCAGCCTGATCTGAACCATCTTCCGTTGATTGCTTATTGGAATGCTGGTATTTAGGATCAAATGGAAAGGACATGCCTTGGCCATTTTCTCTAGCGTAAATCGCAAGGACATGACTTACTGGAACCATAATTTTCTTAGGAATACCGCTAAACCTAGCTTGAAAACTAACCCAATCATTGTCAATATTTAATTGATGGCAGGCCTCAAGGGATAAATTGAGAACAATTTCGTTGTTCTTCACAAATTCCATCGGAACTTCGACATTTTCATCGACAAATACGGCAATAAAGGGCGTAAAACCAAAATCCGTACACCACTGATGTAGCGCACGGATTAGATAAGGTTTATTACTAGGTATGTCAGACATGCTCATGAAGCCGCCCGAGTAATGCACCGCTTAACGGCGCATTACCTTTTCTGAAGGTGTTAATGCCTCTATATATGCAGGCCTACTAAATATACGCTCAGCATATTTCAATAAGGCCGCAGCATTGCGTGAGAGATCAATACCATAGTGCTCTAAGCGCCATAGTAAAGGTGCGATAGCCACATCCAGCATAGAAAATTCATCGCCCAGCATGTACTTGTTCTTAACAAATATAGGGGCTAGCTGAGTCAAGCGATCACGAATTGCTAAACGTGCTTTTTCATGGGCCTTTTCAGCAGCCTTACCCTTTTCGTTTTCCAAGGCGGCAACGTGCACAAATAACTCTTTCTCAAAATTGAAGAGGAAAAGTCGTGCGCGTGCGCGCGCTACAGGGTCAGGTGGCATTAACTGTGGATGAGGAAAACGCTCATCAATATATTCATTGATAATGTTTGATTCATACAAAATTAAGTCACGCTCTACCAAGATTGGAACTTGGCCATATGGGTTCATCACCGAGATGTCTTCAGGCTTGTTAAACAAGTCAACATCACGGATCTCAAAATCCATACCTTTTTCGAAAAGCACCAAACGGCAGCGTTGCGAGAATGGGCAGTTTGTGCCCGAGTACAACACCATCATAAATTTATTTCCTTAAAAATCTACTTCAATACTTCAAACGCACAAGAAACTGCGGCTTTAATCTAACTCAACCAATTGAGAATACTTCACTCAATTAGTGAACATCCTTCCAGTACGCTTTATTTAAACGCCAAGCCAATAAGGTAAAGATCGCCAAGAAAATCAAGACAACAACACCGAGACGCTTACGCTCTAATTGCACCGGCTCCGCCATCCAAGACATAAATGCAACTAGGTCAGCCATGTTGTCATCATATTCTTGAGGCTTCATAGTGCCTGGAGTGAGCTGCTCAAAGCCGACAAATACTTTCTCAATGCGACTGGGGTCATGGGGATCTTTACGCTCATCAAACTTCGCTGCGCGCTCGCCCTGGAGCTGCCATAAAACATGGGGCATACCGACGTTTGGATACACCAAATTATTCCATCCAGTTTGAGTGGTATCGTCTTTATAAAAGGTTCGGAAATAGGTGTAGAGCCAGTCATTGCCACGCGCACGAGCCTCGACAGATAAATCTGGTGGAGTCTTACCAAAAAACGCCTTGCCATCTTTTGGCGTCATGGAGATCGTCATGAGATCACCCACTTTTGCGTCAGTCAAAATTAAATTATCTTTAATCTGTTGATCAGTGAGACCAATATCACGCAAGCGGTTGTAACGCATGCTTGTTGCTGAATGGCAATTCAAGCAATAGTTCACAAAAATCTTTGCGCCATTTTGCAATGATGCATTGTTACTAACACGGTCCGGTGCTTGATCTAATGGATAGCTAGCTTCACTCGCTATAGCGCTAGCACCTAAACCAAGGGCAGCAACCAAAGCAGTTGCCTGGCAAATACCCATCACAGTTTGCAGAATTCGTTTCATACTAGTTCCTAATTTCTCGGGTATCTGAATTAATGAGACTCAAAAGTCACGCGTGTTGGGACTGGCTTGAAGGTACCAAGCTTGCTCCAGAACGGCATGGCCAAGAAAAAGCCCAGATAATAAATCGTACAAATCTGAGAAATCTTTTCAAATACGGGTGATGGTGGCTCGATACCCAAGTAGCCCAAGATTACAAAGCTCACGATAAATACACCATAGATATATTTATGAAATTTTGGACGATAGCGAATCGATTTCACTGGGGAGTGATCTAACCAAGGCAAGAAAAACAAGATGACGACTGAGCCACCCATAATCACAACACCCCAGAACTTGGCGTCAAATGCATAAAAGCCAGCAGCCAAAACTAGTGCAATCGCCGCACAAGCACCCTTCACTTTGACGTCCTTGGATTTGAAGGCAAACATTGCCAAAATGACTGCCAAGAAGATCCACAAAGGCAACAAGAAGTTAGTAGTAGTTGCGCGCAACATAGAGTAAAACGGCGTGAAATACCAAACCGGTGCAATGTGCGTTGGGGTTACAAATGGATTAGCAGGAATGAAGTTATTTGCCTCTAAGAAGTATCCGCCCATCTCTGGAGCAAAGAATACGATGCACGCAAATATCATCAAAAAGCCACCCAGGTACATGACGTCATGGACGCTGTAATAAGGATGAAATGGAATGCCATCAACTGGATGGCCGTTAGCATCAAGCGTATCTTTGATTTCAATACCATCTGGATTATTGGAGCCAACTTCATGCAATGCCAGAATGTGGGCGGCAACCAATCCAATCAATACCAAAGGAATCGCAATCACGTGGAAGGCAAAGAAGCGATTGAGTGTGGCATCGCCAACAACATAGTCACCACGCAACCATAAAGATAAGTCTGGGCCAATCAACGGAATTGCCGAGAACAAGTTCACAATCACTTGCGCACCCCAGTAAGACATTTGACCCCATGGGAGCAAGTAACCAAAGAAAGCTTCACCCATCAAGCACAAGAAGATTGCACAACCAAAGATCCAAATGAGCTCGCGAGGCTTCCGATAGGAGCCGTAGATCAAGCCACGGAACATATGCATGTAGACCACTACAAAGAACATTGAAGCGCCAGTGGAATGCATATAGCGAATCAACCAGCCAAATGGCACTTCGCGCATGATGTACTCAACAGACTCAAACGCCTTTGCAGCGTCAGGCTTGTAGTTCATTACCAAGAAAATTCCAGTAATGATCTGAATCGCTAAAACAACAATCGCTAACGCGCCAAAAATATAGAAAAAATTCAGATTCTTAGGCGCATAGTATTCGCTCATGTGACGCTTAAATGCGTCTGTAACAGGCAAACGTGAGTCAACCCAAGCCATAAGCTTCTGGGCTGAAGATGCGTCTGCCGGGACTTCTTTTTCGTGAAATGCCATTTATCTCTCCTTAGGCCTTCTTATCTTCGCCAACCAGAATCTTGGTATCGCTCAAATACATATGTGGCGGTACTTCCATATTGTCTGGGGCTGGTTTGTTCTTAAATACGCG